>NZ_JBHSKT010000002.1:0-554007 GCF_042657365.1 Adhaeribacter terreus
TTCACCTCTTCCCATTCCGAACAGAGAAGTTAAGCCCCGTAGCGCCAATGGTACTGCTGTCAAAGGCGGGAGAGTAGGTAGCCGCCAACCCCATTTAACTAAACCCCAGCTTAGTAATAAGTTGGGGCTTTTGCGTTGTATTGGCCTGAAGGAAATCGGAATTGAAATTGCTTGTTTCAAACCTATAGCTTCGCTTTGTGAATAGGAAAAGTGTTTTAGATTGGGATTCAAACCCGATTTAGCAAACTTTAAAAATTAGGCCTTTTCAACTTGCATCCATATCCATCTTTTATCTGCTCCCATCTTTAATTATTCAAGCCTATTCAGCAATACAAGTTTGTGGAGCTTAAATACTGAATGGCTATTTTAAGAAAACTTGAATGCTTTTAGTTTAATTGTAATATAATTTGCAGCACTTTTTACGTCATTTTACATACCGTTTTACCAGCAGATAATTTATTGCTTAATAATTTTATCAGCTAAATACCAGAATATTAGATTCGGAGTTTATTATTTAACTTCCTTTGCCTAATTTCACCGAAAGTTTTCTTGAATGGTATTACAAGCTCCTTATTTTCTTTTTGGCCTGTTTGCAATTGCTATTCCGGTTATAATTCATTTAGTGCAGCTGCGGAAACCGCAACGAGTGCTATTCACAAATGTCGCTTTCATTCGCCAGGTTGAAAATATTACTTCCAATCAACGCAAGCTGAAACATTGGCTCATCTTACTCAGCCGCATTTTATTCCTCATTTTTATGGTACTGGTATTTTGCCAGCCATTCATTCCTGCAGCTGATAGTGCAGTTAGTAAATCGCAAAAAATAAATGCTTACCTCGATAATTCGGGGAGTATGCAGAATGAAGCAGAGGCTGGGGGAATAAGCCTTATGGATAAGGCTATTGATGAAATGAGCAAAATCAGTGAGAATTTTCCTGATCAGACCGGTATTTCTTTACTCGATAATGCTTTTAAGACCGGTAGCTGGCGGAATCTGAATAAAAAAAATGTAACGAATGCGCTTCACGAAATATCTTTTTCACCTGCTCAGAGAAAAGCAGATGTAATTTTCTCACGTTTAGTAGGGAATAGTTTACAGAATAATAGCATTACTTTCTGGTTCTCTGATTTTCAAAGATCTACTTTCGATCAGACTTTTTTTAGTAAAATTGATACCGTTTCGGAAATAAATCTGGTTAAGTTGACGCCTGCTGCGGTTAATAATATTTTTATTGACAGTGTAGCGCTGGAAGATGAACTTGTACGAGTTAATGAAAATAATCGTTTACTGGTAAAAGTTGCTAACAGAGGAACAGATCAGAAAAGTAATATCAGTTTAAAGCTTTTTATTGGTAACCTGCAAGCGGCAACTACTTCGGTAACGGTGGAAGCGAATAGTTCTGCGAATGCGCAGCTTGACTTTCGTTTAACGCAGGGTGGAATGCAGCAAGCCCGGCTTGAAGTGGAAGATCAGCCTGTTACTTTCGATAATAAATACTATTTCACACTGAATCCAACGGAGGCTATCCGGATCCTGGACATTAGTAATGCAGCACTCACAAATACCAGCCGGCTCTTTTCTAATGAACCTATCTTCAAATATCAACAGGTAAGTTCAGGATTGGTTAATAGCCGCAATATTGCGCAGGCCGATATTGTGTTGCTGAATGAGATTGATAATTTGGATGCTGCACTTCTCGATAATCTGAATAAGTACGTGAAAGAGGGGGGGAATCTAATGATTATTCCTAATGGTGAGAAGAAGGGAATTTCTTTTTCAAAGCTTTTCAGCAGTTTGGGTTTACCGGTAATCGTTTCCAACGATACTGCTATTGCTCAGTTAGCGCTTCCTGATATTAAGAATCCATTTTTCCGGAATATCTTTTCATCCCTTGATAAGCGTTTGCAAATGCCACGGGCTCCAAAAATGCTAACCTGGCCGCGTTCGGATGATGATCTGCTCGTATTTAAAAACGGGAGCAATTTTCTTTCGCAGTTCAGTTCCGGAAAAGGAAAAGTATATGTTTTTGCGGCGCCATTAACTTCAGAAACGAATGAATTCAGCCGGAATGCTTTGTTTGTGCCTGTAATGTATAAAATGGCGCTTTCGAGTCATGATTCTGAACAGCAATTGGCTTATAATTTCAGCCAGCGTATTTTTTCGTTGCCGGTTAAAGCCTTGGATGTGCGCAAGAATGTTTTCAGTCTGGAAAAAGACAGTCTCAAATTTATTCCGGAGCAGCAGTTACGCAATGGTAAAATGTATTTTACCGTTCCTGCCGAAATGCAGGAAGCCGGTTTTTATGACTTAAAGCATAGCGATTCTACAGTTGCAATGCTGGCCTTTAATTACCCGAAAAGCGAATCTTATTTAGATACTTATTCCGCCGAAGAATTACGGCAACTTATACCGAATAAAAATGTGAAGATTTTTGAAGCCGGCAGCAATGCAAGTTTCAGTGACCAATTTATTCGTGATACGCAGGGCACTTCGCTTTGGCAATATTGCCTTTTGCTGAGCTTATTTTTTCTTTTAGTTGAAATTCTATTAATCAGGTTCCTATAAATGGATATTCTTTTTAAAAACGTAAAAGTTTACGCTCCCAATTCTCCTTTTCATTTACAAACGCTGTCGCTGCATATTCAGCAGGGCAAAATTTCGACTATTGGAACCGAAAACGAGCAAGCAGAAAGCGTGATCGAAGCAGATGGGCTTTGGGTTTCGGCGGGTTGGTTCGATATGCACGCAGAAATTACGGACCCGGGTTTTGAGCACAAAGAAGATACCGTTTCGGCAGCGAATGCGGCTGCAGCGGGCGGTTTCACAGAAATGCTTTGTTTTGCCAATACCGAACCTTTGCTGCAAACTAAAAATGCATTGCAATCTTTAAAACAGCAAACCAAAAACTTGCCGGTAACTTTCCATGCGGTAGGTGGCGCCACCATGAATGGAGAAGGAAAAGACCTGACGGAAATTCTGGATATGCAAATGCATGGCGCGGTTGCTTTTTCGGATGGTAATATAGGCATTCAGCAGGCCGAAGTAGTTTTAAAGGCGCTGCAATATTTACAGATCTCAGATGGTTTGTTGATTAACCGCGCGGAACACGTGAAGCTTAACGACCGGGGGCAGATGCACGAAGGCATTGTGAGTACGCGTTTAGGTTTGAAAGGCATGCCGGCTTTGGCCGAAGAGTTACAACTGACACGCGATCTGGAATTACTGGCTTTTAATGGCGGCAAACTGCATATACCGTTTATTTCTTCAGCAAGATCGGTTGAAAAGATACGCGAAGCGAAAGCAAAAGGCCTGAATGTAACGTGTGGCGTGGCTACGTATCAGCTGGCTTTTACCGACGAAGACATTGTTCCTTTCGATACGAATTACAAAGTGAACCCGCCGTTGCGCAGCGCTGCCGATAGAAAAGCATTGGTGGAAGGTTTGCTCGATGGTACGATCGATGTATTGGTTTCGGGGCATAAGCCGGAAGATGTGGAGAACAAGAAACTGGAATTTGACCATGCTGCTTTTGGCATGATAAACCTGGAAACGGCTTTTGCGGTAGTACGAACTTATGCCAAAGAATTGCCCCTGGAAGTTATTCTGGAAAAAATGATCGTGAACCCGAGACGCATTCTGAACCTGCCACAACCGGAAATAAAAGAAAATGTTGATGCGAACCTGACCTTTTTCCAGCCGGATGTTTCTTGGGTTTATGCCGAAAATACTGTGCGATCAAAATCGAAGAACAGTCCGTTTATTGGCATGGAGCTTACCGGAAAAGTTTTCGGAACGGTACATAATGGCCAATTTGTGCGAAACGAAGCCTACCATGGTTGAATTTCTCGGAAACTGTTTTATCTTGCTTATCCATTAGTATATAAATTTTAAGATGCTCGACCAGGCTATTGTCCGGACTGGAATTAAATTTGGTGTTTCCTGCGCTTTGGCCGGCTTTCTGGTGGTATTGGCGCTCTATTTTGCGGGACTTAATCCATATGGCCAACTCATTATCTGGGGCTGGATCTTTATTCCGGTGGCCATTTTCTGGGGGCTGAATTATTTTAAAAAATTCAACGATCAGCAATTAAGCTTTGTAAAAGCCCTGAAAGTGGGTTGGTCTATTGCTTTTTATACTGCGCTTTGCTCAGCCATGCTGCTTTATGTGTTTTCTATTGTAGCCGGTTTCGAACCTATTCAGCGCCATATTACCGAAATGAAAATGCTGATGGATGCTTCACGCGAAGCAGCGATGCAAACGAAGGTGATGACCAAAGATGCGTTTGACCAGACGTATGCGCAACTCGATAAAACCACGCCTTATATGCTGGCTGTTGACGATTTTATTAAAAAATTCTTCGTTGGCTTTTTATCGGCAATTGTAGGCGCGGTATTTTTCCGGAAATAAAAACAGTATCTTAAACAACCCTAAAACTATGAACGAACAGAAAACAGTTACTACCTCGGGCACGGCCGTACGCTATGGCCTTATTGTTGGTCTTGTATGCGTGATTTACAGCCTTATTCTTTCTCTTGCTGATTTAAGCATGAACCGTTGGCTTAGCTCCATTTCTTACCTGTTTATTATTGTGGGTATGGTTATGGCGTTCAAATATTTTAAACAGCATAATGGCGGTTTTATGAGCTATGGCCAGGGGTTGGGAATTGGTACACTCATGTCGCTGATAGCCGGGATCATTACCAGCGTTTTCATGTACATCTACGTGAAATTCATTGATAATACCATTATGGAAAAAGCCATGGAAATGCAGCGCGTTGAAATGGAGAAGCGTGGTATGAGCGACGCCGATATTGATCAGGCAATGGAAATGGCCTCTAAATTTTCCGGTCCGGAAATGGTGCTGATCGGTGGAACATTCGGCTTTTTGTTCATCGGTTTTATTATTGCGTTAATTGTTTCGGCCATTATGAAACATACGCGCCCCGAATTTGAATAATTTTAATGAATAAGCCTCAATTTGATATTTCGGTTGTGATTCCGCTTTTAAACGAAGCGGAATCGTTACCGGAACTTACCGCCTGGATTGCACGCGTGATGCAGGCAAACAATTTTACGTATGAAGTGCTCCTGATAGATGATGGCAGCACCGATAACTCCTGGAAGATCATTCAGGAATTAAGCGCGCAGAATGCAGCCATAAAAGGATTGCGGTTCAACCGGAATTACGGCAAATCTGCGGCACTAAACGTTGGTTTTAAAGAAACCCAGGGTGAAGTGGTTATTACCATGGATGCTGACCTGCAGGACAGCCCCGACGAAATTCCGGAATTGTATCGCCTGATAAAAGAGGAACAATACGACCTGGTTTCGGGCTGGAAAAAGAAACGGTTCGATCCGCTCAGCAAAACCATTCCAACCAAATTATTCAATGGTGCCACCCGCAAACTTTCCGGCATACAGCTGCACGATTTTAACTGCGGCCTGAAAGCTTACGACCAGCGCGTGGTAAAAAGCATAGATGTTTACGGCGAAATGCACCGTTATATTCCGGTAATTGCCAAATGGAACGGCTTTGGCAAGATCGGGGAGAAAGTTGTGCAGCACCAGGAACGCAAATATGGCACTACCAAATTCGGTCTGGAGCGTTTTATTTATGGCTTCCTCGATCTGATGTCGATCACGTTCGTATCGCGGTTCAAGAAGCGGCCTATGCACTTTTTCGGAACTATGGGCACTGTGTCTTTTATGATCGGTTTCCTGATAACGGTAGGGTTGATAACGGAAAAAGTGATCCGGGCATTTAATAACCAACGCGGCCGTGATGTAGTAGATCAGCCATTATTTTTCCTGGCTTTGGTGGCGGTAATTATTGGCGTGCAGTTATTTTTAGCCGGCTTTTTAGCCGAGATGATCTCCCTTTCCGGTTCCCGCAAAAACGAATACCTGATCCGCGACCGCATTGGCATAAACGGTATCTGAAATGAGTAAAAAAGTCGTGATGATCGGACCGGCGTACCCTTTGCGTGGTGGCCTGGCAACGTTTAACGAGCGTCTGGCGCGCGCCTTTATTACAGCCGGCGACGAAGCTGAAATTGTAACGTTCAGTCTGCAATATCCCGATTTTTTATTTCCCGGCCAGACCCAATTCTCATCAGATCCCGCGCCGAAAGATCTTAAAATTGAAGCTCTGGTTAATTCGGTAAATCCCTTGAACTGGCTAAAAACCGGGCTTCATATAAAAAAGCAGAAACCCGATATTGTCATTTTCCGGTTCTGGCTGCCTTTTATGGGGCCGGCTTTAGGAACCATTGCCCGCATCATTTCCGGCAACAAACACACCAAGATCCTGGCTATTACCGATAACGTAATTCCGCACGAAAAGCGCCCCGGCGACTGGATCTTTACAAAGTATTTCCTGAGTGCCTGCCATGGTTTTATTACGTTGAGCCGTTCGGTGCTGGAAGATCTGAAAGAATTTGTGCCCCAGAAACCGGCGGTTTACCACCCGCATCCGCTCTACGATAATTTCGGTGAAAGCCAGCCCAAAACGGTAGCTAAAACGGCCCTAAAACTCGATCCCGAAACCAATTATCTGTTATTCTTCGGTTTTATCCGGGCATATAAAGGCTTGGATCTGCTGCTGGAAGCGTTTGCCGACGAACGGTTGGTGAAACTAAAAAATGTAAAGCTGATTATTGCCGGCGAATATTATGAAGATGCGGAACCGTATGAAAAACTGATCAAAAAGTACGATCTGGAAAACCGCATCGTTCGTGCTACAGATTTTATTCCGAACAGCCAGGTTGCTACTTATTTCAATGCCGCCGATCTGATTGTGCAGCCTTACAAAAATGCCACGCAAAGCGGCGTTTCGCAGATCGCCTATCACTTCGACAAACCGATGCTGGTTACGGATGTGGGCGGCTTAGCCGAATTGATTCCGGACGGAAAAGTAGGGTACGTAACGCAACCAAACCCAAAAGCGATTGCGGATGCTATTTTCGATTTCTACACTTCAGGGAAAGAAGCTTATTTTATTGAGCAGGTGAAATTCTATAAACAGCAGTTTTCGTGGCAGGCTATGATTGAAGCTATTGAAGAAGTAGCGGAAAAGATACCACGCTAGCTTCAATTTCCTGGCAATAGATTCCACAAAACGCTATGCTTTCAGGCCAAAAAACTCCGGAAAAGGAATTAATTGCAGGATTTACGGGCGGCTTGTAGTACCTTTGTAGCGCCATGAAAAACAACACTTTACCGCGCAGCGCCAAACCGGTAGCCATCTGGCTGTTAGTAGGCGTCGCCATGATAATCGTACAAATTATTCTGGGTGGTATTACCCGCCTTACCGGTTCCGGACTTTCTATTACCGAGTGGAAACCGATTTTAGGAGCCATTCCACCCATCGGCGACCAGGCCTGGCAAATTGCTTTTGAAAAGTACCAGGAAATTGCCCAATTCAAGAAACTCAATTCGCATTTTACCCTTCCCGATTTTAAATTCATATATTTCTGGGAGTGGTTTCACCGTCTTTGGGGACGTTTACTGGGTGTAGTTTTCTTCATTCCATTCCTTATTTTCTGGAAACAGGGCCGCTTTAAAAAAGACATGGTAACTCCGCTCATTGTGTTGTTTGTGCTTGGCGGCTTACAGGGTCTTATCGGCTGGGTCATGGTAATGAGCGGCCTCAACGACGAAAACCTGTATGTGAGTCATTTCCGGCTGGCCATCCATTTTATTGCGGCCATGATTCTGCTGGTTTATACGTTCTGGTTTGCCCTGAAATTACTGGTGCCGGAAAAAGCATTGGTTATAGATGCTTCGCTGAAAAAGTTTGCCTGGGTAATTATTGCTTTGCTTACCGTGCAGTTGGTTTACGGGGCGTTCATGGCAGGTTTAAAAGCCGGCGCCTTCGCCCCAACCTGGCCAAGCATTAACGGGCAAATGATTCCGGAAAACATGACTACTTTAGGCGAACGCCAATGGTCTTTCTTTGCCGCTTTAGGAAATCACCCCATTGCCATTCATTTTGTGCACCGGAATATGGCTTATTTGCTCACAGTTTTAATAATTCTCTGGAGCCTGAAAGCTATTCAGAATACGGGAAGCACCTTATTCAATAAGATCAGATTACTGCCGCTGGCGCTCGTACTGGTGCAGGTTTTTCTGGGCATTTTCTCGGTATTAACAAGCCTGAAAGCGGTAAAACAAGGTTTCGGTATTTTTGAATGGAACGCGCAATTGCACCAGATTGTGGCCATGCTATTGCTGCTTTCGCTGGTGGCAGTAGTTTATGTGTTGCGCAACAAAAAAACGGTATCTGTTCCGGACGAAAAACTCAAAAAAGAAGCGGTTCTTACTGCGTGACAGTTAGCTGAAATTCCTTGTAGCGTAGGGTTTAAAACGTACGCTATTTTTTAAGTCCCGACTTTTTTACCCGAAAACGCTACCGTTTCTGCCCTGAAAACCCATGAAAATTAAACTGATAGCCATTGGCAAAACCGACGAAAAATTTCTGGAAGAAGGCATAGATAAATATCTGAAACGCCTGAAACATTACCATAGCTTTGAGTTCAGCATTATTCCGGATATTAAACAAGGCGGGAAATTTACGGCCGAAAACCTGAAAGATGCCGAAGGAAAACTCATTCTGCAGAAAATTCAGGAAGGCGATTTTGTAATTCTGCTCGATGAAAAAGGGAAAGAATTTACTTCCGGGGAGTATGCTAATTTCCTGCAGAAAAAGCTGAACAGCGTAACTACCAACCTGGTTTTTGTTATTGGCGGAGCGTTCGGTTTTTCGCCGGCAGTTTATGAACGGGCCAACGATAAAATGGCGCTTTCTAAAATGACCTTTTCGCACCAAATGGTCCGATTGTTTTTCATCGAGCAGCTTTACCGCGGTTTTACCATTTTGCGCGGCGAAAAATATCACCACGATTAAGTACGTATTTTTGCATCAATTAGTGCTTTTCATGCGCCTTTTTAGCATCCTGGTGCGTTTTATGAATGGTGCCCGCCGGGTGGTTGGCCGGGGCGTAAATGCTGTATAATTTCAGGTCGGTTTTTCCGGTGTTTTTAACGTTGTGGTAGTAGCCCGCCGGAATTAAAATGGCCCAATCGTCGGAAACAGTTTTATTGAAGCTCAGATCCTGCTTGGTTTTTCCCATCAGTATCTGCGCCTGGCCCTGTTCAATTCTTAAAAACTGATCTACCGCAGGGTGCATTTCCAGGTCAATTTCTTCGCCGGGTTTTACATTCATGAGCACCATTTGTAAATGCGCCCCGGTCCATTTTACGTGACGGAAACTGGTGTTTTCCATGGTGGCTTTTTCAATATCCAGCACGAAGGGTTTTTTGCCCATGTCATCGTTCTTGGGTTTATCTTTTAACTTACTTCCGTTTTTGGCTTGCAGATTTTTGTTGTTTAAGTTTGGCAGCATGAAAATGAAAATTGTAGTAATAAGAATTGCTATTTGGAAAACGGATATTTTTTTCATGATTTAGCAGGTTTAAGTTAAAGCTCTGACGATAAATTTTTGCATAAACCATTTATAGCTATGCTGTTATATAACCCGGCAAGCCGGGTTTTGTTTGGTAAATAAAAAAGGCCGGAAGATCACTTCCGGCCTTTTCAGGTATTTTTTTTATAGTAAAAACGCTATCGTTTTAAGAGTAAAAACTCAAGCTATACCGCTCGCTGAATTTAGCGCCACGAAATATTGCCACGGCCGCCGCTAATGCGATAACCTTGCTGATCGCGGGGCCAGATAGCAGCTTCGTTGGTGAGTACAATCGGCTGGGCAGCTTCGGAAGGAACAATGGCAATGGCGGTATAATAGGTTATTTCGAAAGTTTTGTAACTCCACACGGCAATGTATTTCCCATCCGGCGACCAGGTTGGGTAACTTTCTTCGTTATCGTTATCGGAGGCGGTTAGTTGTTTTAAGTTGGTACCGTCGATATTCATTGTCCAGACGTGCTTGTTGATGATGAACGCTATGCGCTTGCCATCGGGGCTGGCAGCCGGGTGAATGGGGACAGGGTTTGCGAGCGTTGGATCAATATTAGTTAAGGTTCCGGTATTGCCGGTAATGGTAGCAATATACAAACCGGATTTAGGGTTTGGCGTACTGGAAACGTATCCATCTGAAGAGAAAACGCCGGCGCCAACCAAACGACCGTCCGGCAACCAAGTGGCATTATAAAAATCCGGAATGCCGGCCACATAATTTCCCTGCAGATCGATAATTACAGTACCATCTTTTACCGGATAATCCGAGGGGTCGAACACTTTGCGGTGCGTAAAGGCAATTTTAGTACCATCCGGAGAGAGCTGCGGCGCATAAATGGCTGTTGTTTCTTTCGCATCGTAAATTACGGTTTTTTGTACGCCGCTGGCCGTGGTCATTTCCAGCCGCTCAAATACGCCGCCAACGTGTAGGATATTCCCATTAGGCATCCGATATGGCATCCGGCCTTCAAATAACTCAGGATCGGCTTTGGTGGAAAAATTATATTCGCGGATAGAAGAAGACCAATCGTGAGTCAATTTGCCGGTCCAGGTATTGGTGAGTACGGGTTCCGGCTGAACAACGGTGTCATCGTCATCACTGCCGCAGCCCGAAAAAAGCAAGGAGCTACCAGCCACCAGTAAAGGTAAAAGAAAGCGGTTTTTAAATGTCAGTTTCATAGTCAATGATTGGCTTAAAGCGTTAGACCTTAATGTTTTGTAAGCAATTTAAAAGGTTTTAGCAATAATTGTTATAAAAGATGAGGAATTGAAAAACAAAAGTGATGTCTGGTTCTGCACTCTTGTTTTTTTGCACCAGAAATTAAGGGTTTTATACACCTGAAATTCTCAAAAACTTTAAAGGCATATAATAATATTGGTGAATGGAAATTGTGTTTAAAGCATGTGGTTGATTGTCAGTGTTTTGAATGATTGTTATTGGGCGGGAATTTAAGTTAAGAATTACCTGATACTTAATAAGTTGGTTACTTTTACACTAGAACAAAATATAAAAGCCTATGTATAAAAGAATTCTACCCGCTGCATTTTCCTTTTTGCTATTGTCAGGAATGGCAAAAGCACAGGATATTAATTTTGAAAAAGTGAATTTCGAATATGTGCGTTTGCCCTTGCAGCCACTGCCGAAAGAACTGAAAACGTATTCTGGTAATGTTGTGCTGGTTTATAAAGATGAAGTAGAAGCCAATAAAGCTGCCCGCCAACAGGAAGTAGCCGATATTAAAGCCAAAGCCGCCGCCGACCAGGATGAGTACAAAAAGAAATCATTCGGCGAAAAAGCTTTTAACAAAATTGTGCTGGAAGAAGGTAAACCAAAAGGGCCGTATATTGGCAAAGATCCTTACCTTCCTAAAATGCACGATGCAGGGATTTTAGCTAACTCTTACATTCAGATTCCGGGTTTTACAAAACAAGATGCCAACGCCGATATCCAAGCTTCTGTGTTGCTGAACGGTTTTGCTATGTCAGATATGTCTGAAAAGACCAAGCAATCTTCCGTTAAAATTAATGGCGTAGAAACTTCTTCAACCAAATATTTTTACGAAGTTTCCTATAAACACCCGATCACGTTGCGTGTGCAGGATAAAACCGGCCGTATTCTGCATGAATCGCCAATCGAATCGCTGAACGAAACGATCACCGCTAATACCGGCGAGTTTAAATCGAAAGAAGCACTGGAAAAATACTGGAGCGAAAACCAGAATACTTTCCTGCGTGGCCTCGACGAATCTTTAATTACCCGCAATATGAATATTGTGAAGGATGAGCTGGCCAGCCGCTATGGTTTTGCCAAAATGCCAAGAGCAACTTCCGTGATCAACATTAAAGACAAAAAAGTTTCTTACGACGACTTCAACCAGGCTTTCGAAAAAGCTACCACTGCTTACAGCAAACTTGCCCTTCTGGATAAACAAGCTGAAGCCGCTACCGAGCTGGAAAAAGCCGTAGAATTATGGAACAATGCGCTGAAAGAATCTGACCTGAAAAATAAGAAAGCCCGGGTAGATGCTAAAGTTACGGCCGCAACGCACCTTAACTGCGCCGAAGCGTATATGTGGCTGAACAATTATGAAGAAGCTGAAAAACACATTAACAAAATTAAAGTGCTTGATATCAGCAAATACGAATCGCTGGCCAAAGAACTGAACACGGTAATTGTAGAGCAGAAAAGCCGCTACAATAATAACAAAATGTAAGTATTTACATTGTTGGAATAAAAAAGGGAAAGACTTCAGTCTTTCCCTTTTTTATTTATCTGACTTTTTCAGCCCCAAACCCTAGCGTTTTTCGAATAGGATTCCGGTGTAGTTATAAGGTGAAATAGCGCGCAGTTCGGTTTTTACTTCCTCACTTACGTTTAGCGTTTCAATAAATTCCTGAATGGTTTTTTCGGATATCTTTTCGTTTTTGCGGGTTAGGGCTTTCAGCGCTTCGTAAGGCTGCGGGTAACCTTCGCGGCGCAATACGGTCTGAATGCCTTCGGCTACAACGGCCCAGTTATCTTCCAGGTGCGCTTTCAACGCATTTTCGTTCAGCTGCAATTTGCCAATTCCTTTTTCCAGCGATTTCAGAGCAATTAAAGTGTGCGCCAAAGGCAAGCCTAAATTCCGAAGTACGGTAGAATCGGTAAGATCGCGTTGCAAACGGGAAATTGGGAGTTTAGCAGCGAAAAATTCTAATAAAGCATTGGCAACGCCTAAATTTCCTTCCGCATTTTCAAAATCGATCGGGTTTACTTTGTGCGGCATGGCCGAAGAACCAATTTCGCCAGCTTTAATTTTCTGCCCGAAATAACCCATGGAAATGTATTGCCAAACGTCGCGCGAAAAATCTACCAGAATGGTATTGAGGCGTTTTAAATTATCGCAGTAAGCAGCCAGGTCGTCGTAAGGTTCAATCTGGGTGGTTACGCGCGTGCGGTTCAGACCCAACGTTTCGTTCACAAATTTCGTAGCAAAATCCAGCCAGTCTGTTTTTGGGTAGGCAATAAAATGTGCATTAAAATTACCGGTGGCGCCGCCGAATTTAGCCGAAAACGGTATGTTTTTAAGCGTAGAAAGTTGACGTTGCAAACGGTCGGCAAAAACCATGATCTCTTTGCCCAGGCGGGTAGGAGAGGCCGGTTGGCCGTGCGTGTGCGCCAGCATCGGGATATTGGCCCAGGTTTGCGACAGCTCCGAAAGTGTATTGGCAATGCTTTCGAAAGCCGGAAATAAAACTTTTTCGGTAGCTTCTTTAAGTGAAAGCGGAATTGCGGTGTTATTAATATCCTGCGAAGTAAGGCCGAAGTGGATAAATTCTGCGAACTGGCTCCAGTTATTTTCGTCGAAACGCTTTTTCAGGAAATATTCTACGGCTTTTACGTCGTGGTTAGTAGTGGCTTCCAGCGTTTTAATTTCCTCTGCGTCGGCTTCCGAGAAATTGGTATAGATATCGCGTAAAAAACTGAATTTATCTTTCGGGAAATCAGCGAGTTGCGGTAACGGTATTTCGCATAAGCAAATAAAATATTCTACCTCTACCAGTACGCGGTAGCGGATCAAACCAAATTCGGAAAAGTACGCGGCTAAGTCGGCGGTTTGTTTGCGGTAGCGGCCATCGGCCGGCGAAATGGCAGTGAGGGAATTAAGATTCATAAATATGCGTTAAAGGCCAAAGATACTGCGAAACTGCGTAACTTTTAAAAGAGAATTATTACTAACTTTACAGGCTTTTTTGTACCTATTTTTAAGTAGTTTATGAACAAATTTTACGGCGGTCTGCTGGCTGCTTTTTTCGGCTTTTCTGGTTTACAGGCCCAGACTTTGCAAACCAATAAAACGCAGCTGGCTTTTGGTAACGCTACCGAAATTGCTCCGGCAACACAGCAAATTACCATTTCAAATCCGCTTAATTATGCGGTAAACGTAAAAAATATCCGTTTTTTCAATATTTATGGCGAACCGGCTTTTGCGGTAAGCAATACTTTTCCGATCAATATTCCGGCCGGCAGTTCACAAACGTTAACGGTTACTTTTTCGCCGCTGCACAACATTGCGCACAACACCGAAATGGTGATCGAAACCGATTCGCACGGCGGCGACCTTTCCGTTGACTTAATCGGCCAGGGCAAATATTCGAAGATCTACTACAATAATTCCGAAAACAAGAGCGAAGAACAACTGAAAGTAGCTTTAAAAGGCATTACTTCCAGTCCATATACGTCGTTCAGTTATAATGCCGCCCGCGATAAAATGTTCATGGAATACGATAACTGGAAAGTGAACGGACGCGGAGCAACTGTAAATACGCTGGAATGCATTTACACAGGCCGTAAAATTACCGGTTATACCAGCCGTTCGCAGGCGCAAAACGCACCTATGAATTTTAATACCGAGCATACGTTTCCGCAAGGTTATTTCAATGAAGCTTCGCCGATGGTTTCGGATATGCACCACTTATTCCCTTCCGATAACCCGGCTAATGGCAGCAGAAGCAACTACCGTTTTGGTGTAGCCACGCAGCCTTACCGCAACGATAATATCAATACTCCTTCGCATTTAGGCGCTAATAATTATTACGAACCCCGCGATGCGCAAAAAGGCGCTACCGCCCGGGCCATGCTTTACTTTGTAATTCGCTACCAGGATTACCAGAGCTTTTTTGCGCCGCAGGAAGCCATCTTAAAAACCTGGAACCACGATTTTGCGCCTACAGCCGTAGATGTGAAACGCAACGACGATATTCAGGTGTTGCAAAAGAACAGAAACCCGTTCGTAGATTATCCGCAACTGGCAGCCCGTATTACTAATTTCGTTACCAATTCGGTAGCACCGGATTCTTATGAAATGTACCATACGCCGATCATTAACTATGGTACCATTCCGGCCAATACTACTTTTACCTACAATTTTGTATTGGTAAATAACGGTAACCAAACTATGAATTTCAGCAATGCTATGCTTTCCAAGCCAGCCATTCTGAGTTTTGCGACCGGAACCAATACCACTTTCAGCATTGCACCCGGCGAAGCCCAGATCATGAAAGTGAACCTGAAACTGGCAACTACCGATTCCATTTCCGAGATCCTAACCTTTCAAACCAATATCCCGAACAACACTACGCTGAATGTTCCGATCTACGCGAATAAAAAAGTAACGCCAATGCCTTTGGGCGCGGGTGAAGAAATTGCCAAAGCGCAATTTAACCTGTATCCGAACCCGGTAAACGAGAAGCTGATCGTAGCGCGCGGCAACCAGTTCGGTAAAAATATATATGCTATGGAAATTGTAGATGCGCTGGGTAAAACCGTGAAGCACATTACGGCCACCGGCGATATTACTACCGTGAACGTAGCCGATCTGAAACGCGGCGTTTATTTTCTGCGCATAAATTCCGGTGCAGAAACGCAGGTTAAGAAGTTTATCAAGCTTTAAGACTTTTAGGGCGGTTTTTCCTACCGTTTTAAACGATTTAAACCTTCGGCGCGTCTTTTAGTAAAAGAGAAGCGTTGAAGGTTTCGTTTTTTCTATATTTGTACGATAAACCCTGAAGAGTGCCAGATTACAATAAACAACTGCTTATCCGGCGAAGCCTGCAAGTGCTGGCCGGCCTTTTTATTTTAATTGCCATTGCGTTTGCCGTGCTTTTTATGTACCGCCAACGCCTGCTTAGATATGCCGTAGAAACCGTGCAGGATAAAGTGGAAGCTAAATATCCGGCAAAACTCTTTATCGGCAAAGCGGCTTTCGAAGACCTGAATACGGTGCGGATGGAAAAGATCGCGTTTGTGCCCAACCAGGGAGATACGTTGCTGCGTACGCAGGAAGTTTTTGCCGAGATCAGTTTGCGGACGCTTTTTAAAGGCCGGGTTATTTTTAACGAGCTCAGCATTGAAAATGCCTATTTAACGGCCGTGAAAAACCCGGATGGCAGCAATAATTATTCGTTCTTGCTGGGGAAGAAGAAAGAAGAACCGGTAGATACCACTAAAAGCCGCAACTACGGCATCTTGCTTAACAACCTGATCGAAAAAGCCTTTGAAAGCGTGCCGGACCAGGTAAGCTTTAAGAATCTGAACGTAAGTTATGCTTCGGAGCATCGGAATATAAACATGAAAATGCCTTCGCTGCAGATAAAAGACGGCGAAATTAAGACGGCGCTTAGTGTAAAAACCGATTCGCTGGTGAATAATCTGCAGGTGCACGGCACCATAAATCCGGGTAAATATTTCATTTCGGCACGGCTTTATGCCTTAGATACAGGTGGAATAAAACTGCCTTATGTAAAACAGAAATTTGGCGGCACCGTGGCTTTCGATACGCTGGCGGTGAGTTTAACGAGCAAGGATTTCTCGAAGAATATGCTTACCGTGCGCGGCGATGCCAGCATTACCAGTCTGAAAGTGAACCACCCGCGCATTTCCGATTCGGATGTGAAAGTGAAAAGCGGTTCGGTGCATTACGTGGTTTCTTTAGGGCCCGATTATTATGCCGTTGATAGTTTAACCGAAGTGCGCGTAAATAAAATAAAAGCGTATCCGGTAATTCAGCTGCGCACCAAACCTACCCGCGATCTGATCGTGCGGTTGCGCACCGACGTTACCCCGGCTACCGATTTCTTTTCGAGTCTGCCAACCGGCGTGTTCGAAAGTGTGGAAGACATGGAAGGGACCGGCGGGCTTTCCTACAAATTAAAATCGCACATCAACTTTGCTGACCTGAAACATTTAACTTTCGATTCTGACCTGGAAGGCCACGATTTCAAGATCACCAAATACGGCAGCGAAGATCTTTCCCGCATCAACAAACCATTTGTTTATACGGCTTATGAATACGGCAAACCGGTCCGGAATATTCTGGTTGGCCCAGGTAATCCGTATTTTGCGCCTTACAATACCATTTCCCGCTACATCAAATATGCCATCATGACTTCGGAAGACGCGGCTTTTTTCAAGCATAAAGGGTTTCATGAAGAGGCGTTCCGGCAGAGTATTGCAACCAATATTAAAGCGAAGAAATTTGTCCGCGGCGGCAGTACCATTTCTATGCAGCTGGTAAAAAACGTGTTCCTGACGCGGAAGAAAACCATTGCCCGGAAAGCTGAAGAAGCATTAATTGTGTGGCTGATCGAGAACAATAACCTGGTTTCCAAAACCCGGATGTACGAGGTTTACCTGAACATTATTGAATGGGGACCGAATGTGTACGGTATTAAAGATGCGTCGCGGTTCTTCTACGGCAAACAGCCTTCGGAACTTACATTGGGCGAAAGTATCTTCCTGGCCAGCATTATTCCGAAACCCAAAGCGTATAAAAATTCCTTCGATGCGCACGGTAATTTAAAGCCTCGCGTTGCCTGGTATTTCAAGCTGATCTCGGGTATAATGCTGCGTCGCGGCCAGATAAGCCAGGAAGAATATGATGCGTTGCAGCCGCGTGTAGAGCTTTACGGTCGCGCCCGCGATTTGATCGTTACCGCGCCGGATACTGCTGCCACCGATTCGCTGCAATTATCGCCGATCGATATTTTGGATTAAATAACGGAACTGTCCAAAAACCGCCTTTGATATTTTATCAAAGGCGGTTTTTTGTTTAAAAGTGTAGCGTTTTTCGTCATCTCGACGATAGGAGAGATCTCTTCGGGTTAGTAGTTTGGTTTACTATTGAGTTTTTGTGCCTGGAAGGATACCGTTTTTCTGTCATCCTGAGCACAATTGAGCGCGGGAGCGCGAAGATTGCGAGCGTAGCTCTGAAGGACCTCATCGGCGGGTAGTAGTTTTTCAACTAAAAAGGATACCGTTTTTGAAATACCTTTTCTGTTAAACATCTGACTTTTAACTTTCATCGGCAATTTATTCCCTCAAGCCGGGTGGCTTCGTTTCTGCATTCGCGGCTGCACCCTTTCCTTTGCTTGCGCAATTTTGCTAAAGCAAAAGTCGGAAAGTGCGGAGGCCGCTCTCACAGAAACTGGTATAATTTCCCTTCGTAATCAGCTTCTTTTTAGTTTAGTTTTCTTGATAGCGTGATTTTCGCGCGACGTTGCGCTGGCGAAATGCGTGAAATAGTAGTAAAGTAAAGCTCCCTCCTTGATAAGGAGGGGTTGGGGGTGGTTGATCTTCATTGCCATCTACTTTAACTGACGGTTTAAATCAATAAATACCACTTCAAACAGTTGTCCTTAAAATCCTGATCCAAAACACTATGGTTTCAGGCTGAAAAAGTGATGTTAATCCTGCTTTATCGGTAATTCTTCATCATCTTTTTTCGGGAACAGCAGGGAAGCAACAACCGAAAGTAGTAAAATGCCGCCTACAATGCCAAGTGCCACGCGCATATCAAAATGATAAATATCTGAAAGAACCAGTTTGGTACCGATGAAAACCAGGATCAGCGCAAGGCCATAGTGCAGGTAGTGGAAAAGCTGCATGACGCCGGATAAAGCAAAATACAGGGCCCGTAAACCAAGTAATGCAAAAACGTTGGAGGTATAAACTATAAATGTATCGCGGGAAATGGCTAAAATTGCCGGTATGGAATCCATTGCGAATACCAGGTCAGTCGTTTCTACCATGATCAGCACAATGAAAAGCGGCGTGGCAAAGATCATGCGTTCGCGTTTTACGAAGAATTTTCCGCCTACCAGTTCGTTGGTAACCGGCATAAAACGGCTGATAAATTTTACTACCGGGTTGGCTTTCGGGTTTACTTCGGGCTCGTTGGAAGTAGTAGCCATTTTTATACCGGTGAAGATCAGGAAGGCACCTAACAGGTAAATTATGAAATGGAATTTAGCCAGTAAAGCCACACCTACCACAATAAAGAAGGCACGTAAAACCAAAGCCCCGATAATGCCCCAGAACAGGATCTTATGCTGGTAGATCTGAGGGATTTTAAAGTAGTTGAACAGCACGATGAACACAAACAGGTTATCGACACTCAGCGATTTTTCAATGAGGTAGGCCGTCAGGAATTCCAGGGCCGGATCGGTGCCCATGTAGTAGTAAATCAGGCCGTTAAAGATCAGCGCCAGCGCGATCCAGAAAGCACTGAAACCGAGCGCCTCCTTGATCTTTACCACATGCGCATCGCGGTGAAATACGAACAGGTCCAGGGCCAGCATACCCAGAACGAACAAGTTAAAATAGATCCAGAAGGATATGTCTATTGCC
This sequence comes from Adhaeribacter terreus, assembly GCF_042657365.1. Classification (NCBI taxonomy): domain Bacteria; kingdom Pseudomonadati; phylum Bacteroidota; class Cytophagia; order Cytophagales; family Hymenobacteraceae; genus Adhaeribacter; species Adhaeribacter terreus. The sequence continues at coordinate 19,145 of NZ_JBHSKT010000002.1, forward strand.
ATGATTTTTGAATAAACGCGGTAGCACTTTCAAAGCAGTTTGCTTTTAAATGCCCGAAAATTAGCTCTTACGAACCAGAAGCATCAGCGGTTAAAATGCCGGAAGAAACTATCTACCTTCATTCGGATCACGCCGTAAAATGCTTCCTGAATAATTCCCTTGCTCATTTTCGATTCGCCTTTCGTACGATCAGTAAAAATAATGGGTACTTCTTTTATCTTGAAGCCGTATTTATAAGCCAGGAATTTCATTTCGATCTGGAACGCATACCCAATAAATTTGATTTCGTCGAGCGGAATGGTTTCCAGAACTTTGCGGGTGTAGCATTTAAAACCGGCGGTAGCATCCTGAATGGGCATGCCGGTAATAAAGCGTACATAATAGCTCGCAAAATAACTCATCAGCACGCGGTTCATGGGCCAGTTTACCACATTCACGCCTTTTATGTAACGGCTGCCAATGGCCACATCGTAACCTTCTTCGGAGCAGGCTTTATACAGCTTTATCAGGTCTTCGGGGTTATGCGAGAAATCGGCGTCCATTTCGAAAATATATTCGTAGCCGCGGGCCAGCGCATATTTGAAACCATGAATATAGGCCGTGCCCAAACCAAGTTTGCCTTTGCGTTCTTCCAGAAAAAGCCGGTCCGGAAATTCCTGCTGCAGATTTTTAACAATGGCACCTGTCCCGTCAGGCGAATTATCATCAATGATCAAAACATCGAAAGGTACTTCCAGCGAAAAGACTTTACGGATTATAGCGGCCGCATTTTCTTTTTCGTTGTACGTCGGAATTACCACAATTGCGTTATTCATAGCTTCAAAGATAAGCAATCAGGCGCTTTGGGTTGCTGCCAGCGCCTGAATTTTTTTTGCCACTTCTGCCGCCTGTTTTACGCACTCCGGCACCGAAATGCCCGAATACCAGTTGCTTGCCACAAAAACGTGTTCCGCTTCCAGGGTTTTAGCCAGTTGCTGTGCATCTTCAATAAAAAGATCGAACTGCGGAATGGCGTGGTTCCACATATAAAAATGCTGAAAAACCGGTCTTTCGGCGGAAATATGGTAATTGCGTTGCAGCTCTTCGTGTACGGTTTTCAGAATTTCGGCGCGTGGTTTCTGGGCATTTTCTTTCAGCTGCGCACCGCCGATCATGGTTGTGAACATTACTTCGTCTTCGTGGCAACGCCCTTCAAAAACCGAACTGTTCCACACGGAACCCGCAGAAAACTGGTTTTCAGATTTCGGGTGGAGTGCGCCAAAACCTTTTAGCGGAAATTTTACGTTGGACCGGCGGTAAACCGAATGCACCACGCAAACCGGCGGATAATTTACGTTCCGCAAGGCTGCCGCCACTCCGGGAAAAGTAAATTCGAGCAGCGTAGTAGCTTTATGGGCCGGCAAAGCCAAAACCAGAATATCGTATTCAGAATTTGTAAACTCGGGCGAAGAGGTGCTGATAATGAATTTTCCGTGCGATTTCGTTACCATTTCTACCTGGGCGCTGGTATGCAGCTCGATCAGTTTGGAAGCAATAGCCAGCGGCAGGATTTGCAATCCATTTTTAAACGAAAACATACGCCGCCGTGCAGCTTTTGCTTTCATCAGGCCTTTGAGCACCGAACCGTATTCCGTTTCAAATTTTACCAGTTGCGGAAAAGTTTTCTGAATGAGTAACTGCTCCGGATCACCGCCAAAAATGCCCATTACCAGCGGCGCCACAGCTTTTTCAACTACTTCCCGGTTAAAACGACGTTCAAAAAACTGGCTTACGGTTTCGAGCGGATCGGGTGGTTGCGGCGCTAAAAAACGTTCCTGCATAATTTTATAGCGGGTTTTCCAGCTGAAAAAATTACTGCTTATCAGTTGCAGAATCGTTTCGGGAAGTTTTTGATAATGGCCGTGCTGAAAAATATACCGGCTGCCGGCAACTTCTTTGGTTTCAATTACTTCGTGCTCCAGTTTCAGTTCGCGGATCAGCGTTTCCAGTTCGTCGGTCATGTGCAGGGCATTGGGTCCCATTTCGAGCACGTAATTTTTGGTGATCACCGATTTTATGTTGCCGCCCGGTAATTCTGCCTGCTCAAAAATATGGTAAGAAATGCCCATTTTCTGCAAATAATAGGCTACTGTGAGCCCCGAAATACCGCCGCCAATTATACCTGCCTTCATGCTTTAAAACCTGATAAATTAGAAACAGCGGAAATTCTAAAAAAAGTATTGGTCATGCTTTTATGCTTTTCTTCAATCAATATTTCCGGCTTAAAAACGCTATGGTTTCAGCCCGAAAAACTGCCGGGAGTATGCAGCTTCTTTACGAAAAAAAGCGCAGAAGTTTCCGGAGAAAAATGGTATGCTTTTGAGCCGAAAAACTCTTTGCCCGGAAACCGTGAAACCTGATAAATGCTTTGTAGCTTTGAAACGCTATGGAAAACGAAGGAAAAAGTAAGGCTGTATTTCTGGACCGCGACGGCGTGTTAAACGTGGAACGCGGCGATTATACGTACCTGGTAAATGAATTTGAGGTGATTGCCGGCGTGCCCGAAGCGCTGAAACTGCTGAAAGATGCCGGTTATTTACTGATCGTGGTTACGAACCAAGGCGGCATTGCTAAAGGAATTTACACCAAAGACGCCGTTTTTGCCTGCCACGAAAAACTGCAGCAAGCCTGCGGAAACTGCATCGATGCACTTTATTATGCACCTTCCCATCCGTCAGTTTCTGAGTCATTGAGCCGCAAACCTGATTCATTAATGCTGGAAAAAGCCATAGCCAGATTTAACATTGCACCCGAAAATTCCTGGCTCATCGGCGACCGCAAACGTGACCTGGAAGCGGCATCCAAAGTAAACGTGAAAAGCATTCTGGCCGGCCACGAAGAAACATTTCCGCATCCATTTCGGGAAAACGATCTACTGGCCGCTGCGAAATACATTCTGAGCCAGGAGAAATAGTTATTCCATTCCAAGTCTCTTCTTTACGAACCTCACTGTTTTTAAATCGGTGAGGTTTTTTTGTAGCCGGTCCGGTTTACTTTTTTGCTGCTTTTTCCTAACGTTTTCCGACTTTTCGGGTAAAGGAAACAGGCGCGCTTAATATTTCAAATTAGTCGTCTTTTCGGAATACTGAAGCGCCTTTCGTGGCATTTTAGCGTAAACGAATGAAGAAACTGTTACTATTTATACTGTTTTTATTTTTCAGCCTAGGCATATTTGCCCAACACAAAGGCCATAATATGCCGGTGAAGCAAACTCAGCAACCTGCTATTTACGCCTGCCCCATGCACCCCGAAGTGCAAAGTAACAAACCCGGCACCTGCCCGAAATGTGGCATGGCGCTGGTAAAACAGAAAACTAAAGCTACTCCCAAATCCAAACCACAGCCCGAAACACAACCAAAACCTGCGCCTAAACCACCAGTAAAATCCGCTGAAAAAGCCACGCAAAAGCCGGCCGTTAAAACTACAGTTCCTGCTAAAAAAACGGTACCGGTAAGCAAAGAAAAACCCAAACCGCCGGTTACCAACGAAGCTGTAAAATCCGAGCCCGTAGAAAAAGCCGGTCATAAAATTGAAAGTCCGGGCCTGACCAGTAAACCTAAAACTGTGCGCTACGATCTTTACGTGGAAGATACGCTGGTGAATTTCACGGGGAAAAATAAAAAAGCCATTGCCATTAACGGCAGTATTCCGGCGCCAACTTTAACGTTTACCGAAGGCGATACCGCCGAAATTTACGTGCACAACAAAATGGACGTGGAAACTTCGGTGCATTGGCATGGCGTTTTTCTGCCCAACAGAATGGATGGCGTACCCTGGCTTACCCAGAAACCTATAAAACCGCACAGCACTTATTTATACAAATTTCCGGTAATTCAGAACGGCACGTATTGGTACCACAGCCACACCAAACTACAGGAGCAAAGCGGCATGTACGGCGCCCTCGTCTTCCTGAAACGCAACGAACCCGAAATTCCGGCCATTCCCATTGTTTTAAGCGACTGGACCGATATGAAACCCAAAGAAGTGGACCGTTCGCTGCACAGCGCCACCGATTGGTTTGCCATAAAAAAAGGCGCTACCCAAAGCTATGCCGAAGCGATCAGGAAAGGCCATTTCACCACCAAACTGAAGAACGAATGGAAACGCATGATGGCCATGGATGTGAGCGATGTGTATTACGAAAAATTGCTCACGAACGGCAAGCCGGTGGCGGAAGCTACCCAGTTTAAAGCCGGCGACGAAGTGAAACTGCGGGTTGTGAACGGCGGCGCTTCCACGTATTTCTGGCTTACGTATGCAGGCGGAAAGTTTACCGTGGTAGCCAACGACGGCAACGACGTAGAACCCGTAGAAGCAGATCGGCTGATCATTGCACCTTCCGAAACCTACGACGTGATGATTACCATTCCGGAAGACATGCAGTACGAATTTCTGGCTACCGCCGAAGACCGCACGAAATCTACTTCTTTGTGGCTGGGCAGCGGTCATAAAATGCCTGCCAAGCCGCTCGGCCGCCTCAAATATTTCGAGGGTATGAAAATGATGAACGGCATGATGAAAATGAACGGCGACATGGAACCGATGGGCATGAAAATGAGCAACCAGCAAATGGACATGAACATGGTAATGTACCCCGAAATTACCGGCGAAGAAAGCAACTCGAAACCAGCAAAACCTGCAAATTCTGCCCCGAAAAACGGTATACCGGTAGAGCAAAAAACTGATACAGCCAGGAAAGGAAATTCTCATGCCGGCCATGAAATGCAAAACCAGCAAATGCAGGATCACAGCATGCATAATATGGAAATGAACGCCGACAAGGAATTTGAAACCCTGAACTATGGCATGCTGCGGGCGCCGGAACAAACCACCCTGAAACCCGGCCCGGAAAGAATTTTACGCTTTGAGCTTACCGGAAATATGAACCGCTACGTCTGGACGCTGGATAATAAGACGGTATCGGAATCGGATAAAATTCTCATTAAGAAGGGCGAGAACGTGAAGATCATCATGTTCAACAATTCTATGATGCGCCACCCCATGCATTTGCATGGCCACGATTTCCGGGTTTTGAACGGGCACGGAGAATATGCGCCGCTTAAAAACGTGATCGATATTATGCCCATGGAAACCGACACCATTGAATTTGCGGCCACCGAAAGCGGCGACTGGTTTTTTCACTGCCACATTCTTTATCACATGATGAGCGGTATGGGCCGGGTTTTCAGTTACCAGAATTCGGCGCCAAACCCGGAATTACCCGATCCGAAAATGGCACAACGCATGCTGAACCGCGACGATAAAATGTTTCACCTGATGGGCATGGTGGGGCTGGAAACAAATGGCTCCGACGGCGAAATAATGCTGGCCAATACGCGCTACCGGCTTTCTACCGAATGGAGAGTTGGTTTGCAAGCCTCGCATGGCTTGGAAAGTGAAACGTATTTTGGGCGGTATTTCGGTAAAATGCAGTGGCTGTTTCCTTTCATCGGTTTCGATTATCATCATAACAGCGTGAAGAATGAACCGGAAGAAACGCTTTTGGGCCAGGTAAGCAATCAGAATAACCGCAAAGCTTTTGTGGCCGGGGTGCAATATACCTTACCTATGCTGGTGGTTTCAGAATTTCGGGTAGATAGTAAAGGGAAATTCCGGATTCAGCTGATGCGGGAAGATATTCCGCTTACGAGCCGTTTACGATTGAATTTAATGGGAAATTCGGATAAAGAATACATGGTGGGCCTGCGTTACATTCTTACCAAATACATTTCCCTTTCCACGCATTACGACAGCGATATGAGTAACGGCGTAGGCATAACTTTTACCTACTGATATTCGGTGGTTTTTTGCCGGTATAATTCAGAAAACCAAATTTTTGCAAAACTAACTAAACGGAAAAAATGGAAGATCAGAAAACGGGAGCAGGGAATTATAGAAAATTCGCCCTGATGTTAACTGCTTCATTTATAATTATGTATGCAGTAATGTTCCTGAATGTTTATGAATTTAGTCACGTTTATTTAAGTCTTACCAGATTTTACATGACCCTGCTGATGGTTGCACCCATGGCGGTACTTATGCTTTTAATGATGCCGATGATGTATAAGAATAAAAAACTGAACATGGTGCTTATTTTTTCCAGCATTGTTGTGTTTGCATTGGCTTTAACGTTTTTGCGAAAGCAAATCCCGGTGCAGGATGAACAATTCATGAAAGCTATGATCCCGCATCATTCCTCCGCGATTCTGGTAAGTGAAAATGCCGATCTGCAGGACCCGGAAGTAAAAAAACTGGCCGAACAGATCATCAGCTCCCAAAAAGAAGAAATCAGCCAAATGAAAGCAATTCTGGAAAGGATGAAAAAGTAAGCGGGAAACTTTTTCTAAGTGATACAAACCGTGGGGTAAAACCAGCCAGAAGTAAAGGTATTATTCTGTGAATTGCTGTTTCCTATAACAAAAATGCAAAAAGCCAATCCGAAGATCGGCTTTTTAGGAAGGATATAAACCTTTGAGTTTTTAAGCCGAAAGTTATAGCGTTTCAGCTTTATAACCAGCTTCCTGCACTAATTTTATTACATCTTCCCAGGTTAGATCTGTGGTGGAAACCGTTAAGATTTTTTGTGCATTTCCGGTATCTACTTTCCATTCGCTGATGCCTGCTGCCTTGTCTAAAAAAGGCGTGATATTGGCTACGCAGCCACCGCAATTGATATTGGTTTTAAATTTCAGATCTTTCATAATCCATGCATTTAAGTTCTTTACAAAGATAATTCCGGGCGCAGGCGTTTGCGTTACAGGATTTGCGGCGTTCGTTATAAATTTTTGATCCGGTTTTGCGGATGCAGGCACTTTTTAGTGCTGAAAGCATAGCGTTTTTTTAGCTCAGAAAGGCAGTTTTTTACTGGAATAGCGTATAATTTGTCCGTTGAAATTGCTGAAGCAGCTAATGCTGAAATAGCAGTTTCCGGGTTTCAGGCTTTTTTAGGAATTTCGTTGCCGGGGCCTTCGTAGTGCACAAATATGCTGATCCACATGGCCCGGGAAATGCGGAAAATAATGGGTAAAAAGCCGACAATGACAAATAGCAGTACGCCCAGCATCATCGTGGTGCTCACATCTTCCAGAAACTGGTAAAGTACCACCATCGCCACCAGAAAAACACCTACGTTAATACCGAAACTCACGTACATCGCCCCGAAATAATAGCCCGGTTCCGGTTCAAGCGATTGGCCGCAGCTCGAACAGTTACTGTGCATGTCAGCAAATTTTGTGGTGTATAAAGTGCCTTTCGGAAACATGTTTCCTTCGCGGCATCTTGGGCATTTTGTATTAAGAATGCTGTATATTAAAGAATTTGGCTGGCTCATGATGTTGTCCTCCGTATTAGGTTCTACACAAAGTTACGGCAGCTTTTTTGTGGTTTCATGTAACAAAAATTCCCTAATACTGGACATTTAAGCCTATAAATTGCCCGCGAAACAGGTATTGCGGTAGACAGATTACTATGCTTGCAAACCAAAAAGGGAAACTTCTGATGGATTCCATAAATTTGTTTTCCTGCAAACGTTTCAGTGCTAACCATTCTCTATGCCGAAGCAACCATTACCCATTTACCAGATCCAGGACTTCAACGCCCAGGCCCAGAAGGAACGTTACTTTTATGTGAACTCGTTTGCGAACCATTTGCAGGAACATTTATTTACCCGCGAGCCTCATAAACACGATTTTTACATCGTTATTCTCATTACTAAAGGCTCCGGTACGCATACAATCGATTTTAAGAAGTATGAAGTGCGGCCAAATACGATTTTCTTTATGAAGCCCGGGCAGGTGCATAGCTGGGAGATCTCTGAAGATGCCGATGGAATGGTGGTTTTCTTTACTTCTGAATTTTATTTAAAGGAGTTTCCGTACCGCAAACTATACGATTTCCCCTTCTTCAATGCCTTGCTTTACCAGCCCAAACTCACGGTTTCGGAAGCGGGAAAAATGTTGATCTTACAGGTTTACGAAGCTTTGCAAAAGGAATATGCGGTTCCGGTTTTTATGCGCAACGAAATGCTGCGTTCTTACCTGAATATTATGTTCATAAACCTGGCCCGGATGTATCATGCGCAAGGTTTTAAGGGCGAAATGGCGGGAAAAGAACTGGTACTTTTGCAGCATTTAGAAGACCTGATCGAGCAGCATTTTAAGGAACATGCGCCGGTAACTTTTTATGCCGGGCATTTAAACGTAACCACCAAGCACCTGAACGAAGTGTGCAAGCGTTCTGTAGGCAAAACTACCAACGAGCTCTTGCAGGAACGTTTGTTACTGGAAGCGCAGCGATTATTAGTGCATTCAGAACTGACCAGCTCACAAATTGCCACCGAGCTTGGTTATTTCGATACAACGTATTTTTTCCGGTTCTTTAAAAAGCACGTGGGCCAAACGCCGGAGCAGTTTAGAAGTGCTGGGAAATAAAATCTGAATTTAAAACGAAAAAGCCTGACAATCTTTTGATTATCAGGCTTTCAGTACCCAGAGCCGGGGTCGAACCGGCACATCCGTGAAGATATTGGTGTTTGAGACCAACGCGTCTACCGATTCCGCCATCTGGGCATTTGGTAGCCATTCCTGTTTCAGAAACGGTTTGCAAATGTAGCCAAGGTTTCTTTAATGCGCAAGAGGTATTTCCGTTTTAAATAATAAATTTTTATCTGTTCCAGCGCGCTTGCTTTATCAGTTTCCGGCAGGTTTTCGTATTGCTCCAGCACCGGTTTGGTTTTCCTTTCCAGCGCATTCCAGATCTCGGTAAAACCAGCCTGCAACGTCGCCACCGATTCCGGATCGAACTCGAATTCCAGCTCCATCAGTTTTTCGTTCAGCTCCATTACTTCCATCAGGAAAATGGGCGGCAGGTCGTTTTTTGTGCTTTCGCCGGTTAAGTTGTGCTGTTCCAGCATATAAGCCAGGCGGCTCTCAAAATTGCTCAGCGTTTTATAAGCGTTCGTGTTCAGGGTAGAAAGCTCCAGAATTTCACGTTGCTTTTCGGGCGTGGCTGTTGCGTGAAAATCGGGGTGATATTTACGGCTGTTCTCATAGAATTTCGCTTTCACCAGTTTATCATCCGGAAAAAAGCTTTCGGGTATGCCGTAAAATTCAAAGTAATTCATAAGCTTGTTTTTAAAAATTTACGCTGCTTTCCATGACTTTTTCAGGTTAAAAGCATAGCGTTTTTTAACGGTTTTGCAGCGTTTCAGCTACCAAAGCATCCGGAAACTGGTGCGCCGAAAAGGCTACCGGCGGCGCCGCAAAAAGTCGTTTCGTAGCCGGCCAGACCTGTCCGAACAGTTCTGATTTGCGGTAATTATTCAAATGCGTTTCCGATTCCCAGTGGCTGTAGGTCATGAAAATATGCGGGTCGTTGTGGTCCTGCAATAATTCCATGTGCCGGCAACCCGCAAAACCCCGGATCTTATCTTTCGATTCGTTAAAAACCTCCAGAAATTCGGTAACCTTTTCCGCCTGAAAAACCATGCGCACTACGCGGATCAACATCTTTTTAATGATTAATTGTTAATGAATAATGAAAAATCAATCGGAAAACGGTAGGGTTTTAGTACTAAAAACTAATTACAAAACATTATTGATTAGAAGCTATCTTATTTAATACACCTGTCATCCTGAACGCGAGTGAAGGACCTTGTCGGCTCTCAGTAGAAACGTTGCTACAAAGAGCCGACAAGTTGTTTTGCTATCGCTCAACATGACAAACCTATTTATGAGACAGCTTCTAATCACTAATAACCGGAAAATGAACGTCTACCTGCGAGTCGAAATCTAAGCCTAGAAGTTCAGCTGCGTTGCCTTTGTTTATGCCAATGCAGAGGAAATTCTGGCTGTTGTAAACGCAAACACATTCGCCTTCGGGTTGTTGCGTAAAACGGTCGGAAATGCGGGTTACTTTTTCGCGGGCAAAATGAATGGTAAAGCTGCGTTCGTGCCCAATCGTTTCGATGCTGTCGCGGGTAATGTTGGTTACCAGGTTGCCGTAATGATCTACGTGAATTACGTGGCCGGTAATGGCGTGGTCGTTCAGGCGCAATTGCCGGTTAATGAGTTGGCGCATGTGCGTGGTTTTCGGACCCAGATCTTCCAGGTTTCCGCCGCCAGCCAAATGCAAAGCCGCCGGGGCCAGCCAGTCGCGGGCCGGGGCAGGGGTTGGTTTTTCGGTAGCAATTTCTACCAGTTCTTCCGGCTCCGAATCGGTTAAAAGCGAAATAATACCGTTGTCGGCGGCCAGAAAATAATGGCCTTTGTATTTTGCCGCGTGGTATTTCCCTGACTTAGAATTTTGCGTATCTACGGCAATTAAATGCACGGTTCCTTCGGGAAAATCGCGGAAAACGGCCGAAAGTACGAACACCGCATGAGCAATATCGAAAGGCTCTACGGCGTGCGAAATATCTACAATGTTCAGGTCGGGCTGGCTGCTGAGCAGGCGCGCTTTTACCGAAGCCACGTAATGATCGCGGTAACCAAAATCGGATAAAAAAGAAATGATAGGCATAGCGGCGAAACTATATTATTCTTACTATTGTAATGTATACAAAAGTAGTTTATATTATTAGATACTGGGTGAAACAGTAACTTAAATTAACGAGCATAAATTTGGTAGAGAAGGTAATAACACTCGAAAATATTTCCCTTATAGATTTTTTAGGACTTGAAAATCAGAATATTAAGCAGCTGGCTGCCGCTTTTCCGAGCAGCAAGATCATTTCGCGGGGGAACGAAATAAAAATTCAGGGCAAAACGCCCGAGATAACTAAGATAGACGAAATCCTTTCATCGCTTATAGAGCATTACCACAAGTACGGCAAAATTACGCACACCAGTGTAAATAAATACCTGGCGCCGGATTTGGAAGGGGAAGAAGAAATAATTCCGACTTCGCCGGACGTAATTCTGTATGGCAGCCGCGGCAACGTGATTAAAGCTAAAACGCCGAACCAGAAAAAGCTGGCCGAGGCCATTGAAAAGAACGATCTGGTTTTTGTGCTTGGTCCGGCGGGTACGGGTAAAACCTACGTGGCTGTTGCCATGGCGGTGCGTGCGCTGAAGAACAAGGAAGTGAAAAAGATCATCATATCGCGTCCGGTGGTGGAGGCAGGCGAAAGTTTAGGCTTTTTGCCCGGCGATATGAAGGAAAAAGTAGACCCGTATTTGCGGCCAATTTACGATGCTTTGGAAGACATGATCCCGCTGGAAAAACTGAAGTTCTACCAGGAAAACAAGATCATTGAAATTGCCCCGCTGGCGTATATGCGCGGCCGAACGCTCAGCAGCGCTTTTGTTTTGCTCGATGAAGCCCAGAATACCACCCCAATGCAGATGAAAATGTTCCTGACCCGGATGGGACAAGGCGCAAAAGTAGTAGTAAACGGCGACCGTTCGCAGGTCGATCTTCCGAAAAAACAGAAATCGGGCTTAAGCGAAACGCTGAATATTCTGCGCGACGTGCAAGGTATTGGTTTTGTGGAAATGAAAGCGGAGGATGTGGTACGGCATAAACTGGTGAAAGACATTGTGGACGCTTATAATAAATTTGAAGAGAACGCCGTGCCAGATTACGGACCAGACCGCCCGGTGCGGCCGGCAAACCCAAACTTCAACGCTTAATATCTAACGCTCCGGAAGATGAATTTTCGGAGAATAATAAAGCGATATAATCAAATTTATAAATAATTTTAAGCCGTTCCGGTTTTGCATTTGCAGCGCCGGAACGGTTTCTTTTTGCTAAAAAAACGCTATGGTTTCCGTACAAAAAACTGCTAATAAACAAGACCTGGAAACGGTATTCAACATCCGCCAGAAAGTATTTGTGGAAGAACAAAATGTGTCTCCCGAAGAAGAATATGATGAATTTGAAGAAACTGCCGCGCATTATTTAGCCTCTTACAACGGCGAACCGGCTGGCGTAGCGCGGTGGCGCGAAACGGAAAATGGGGTGAAACTGGAACGCTTTGCCGTTTTAGAAAATTTCCGGAACAAGGAAGTTGGCGGCCACATTTTAAAACGGGTTTTGCAGGATGTAAAAGCGGCTCATCCAGATAAAACAGTTTACTTACACGCCCAACTCAAAGCCATTCCGTTTTACGAGCGTCACGGGTTTCAGAAAGTAGGCGAGCAGTTCAGCGAATGCGATATCGAGCATTTTAAAATGGTGCTGCAAGCGTAAAACAAACAGGCCGGAAAACGCTATGTTTTCCGGCCTGAAAACTGCTTTTTAAAATCAGGGTCATTTCATTCTGAAGGAAAGGTACCTCTTCCGGATTTATAAATCCGGAAGCGATCTGTATCGGGTCTATTGACCCGAATGCACTATTTTAAAAATCAAAGCGCGCGGGTCAATAGACCCGCCACAGGTCGTTTTCGGATAAAAAATATCCGAAAAAGCAATTTTATTTAAGAATGAATTGGCCTTGCTTTACATATTTTATCTTTTATTACGGAAATGCGTATCAGAGGCAGTTGTTGTTAAAATCTGCTGCTTCCGATGATTAAATGGGCGCCTTATCCGTTTCTGCGCATTTTGCTGGCTTTTATTGCGGGCATTCTGCTGGCGGTAAAATTCGAAAATGCCGGTTACCCGGTTTTGTGGTTCTTCCTTCCGGCGTTTGTCTTTTTTCTCGCAATTTATTTCCTGGCTAAAAAACGCCGTTCCGCCTTTCTTTTTTCGGTTTCCGGCATTGCTGCACTGTTTTGTTTCATGCTTTCCGGCTGGCTTTTAACCGAAATTCGAACGGAGAAAAACGATAAAAACCACCTGCTTCGCCAAGCCGGTGCGGTAACGCATTACGTTGGTTTTATCAACGACTTTTTGCTCGAAAAGCCTACCGTTTTTCAAAGCACTTTGCATTTGCAGCAGGTTAAAATTAACGGTAAATGGCAGGCGGTAACCGGTAAAATTCAGGTAAGTTTCCGGAAAGATCCAGCCCTGCAAAAACCGAAATACGGCGATGTTCTGCTGATAAAAGGAACTCCGAAACTAGTAGATCCGCCGCTTAATCCCGGGCAGTTCGATTATCGCAAATACCTCGCGATCCGCAATATTCATCACCAGCAGTATTTATATGCCGGGCAGTTCGAAGTGCTGGGGCAGGAAGTAAGCAATCCGGTAATGGCGTTGAGCATTCAGTTGCGGCGCAACCTCGATCTGATATTTAGGAAATTTGTGCCTTCGCACCGCGAATATGGCATTGCTTCGGCACTGGTTTTAGGCGTGAAAGATGAACTTGAGAACGACATAAAAGCCACCTATTCCAACACCGGCACCATGCACGTGCTGGCGGTTTCGGGTTTGCACGTGGGGCTGGTATTTTCCATTTTAAGCCTGGGCCTGAAACGATTAAGAAACACAACTTCGCACCGGTTATTTTCCGCGGCAATTGTTTTAACGGTGGTGTGGAGTTACGCTTTTATCACGGCTTTGTCGCCATCGGTTTTGCGGGCTGCCGTTATGTTTACGTTTGTGGTTGGCGCGCAGGTGTTGCAGAAACGCAGCAATATGTACAATACGCTCGCTACGGCCGCTTTTGCATTGCTTTGCTACGATCCGTTTTTTCTTTTCGATGTCGGGTTTCAGTTGTCATTTGTAGCCGTATTGGCCATCGTTTACCTGGCGCCGCGCATCTATAAATTTTTCGATTTTGAGAATAAAGCAGCCGATACTTTTTGGGAAATGACGAGCGTTTCTATTGCTGCGCAGATCGGTACTTTCCCGCTGAGTTTATATTATTTTCACCAGTTTCCGGTTTACTTTTTAATATCGAATTTAATTGCCGTTCCACTTTCTACCATCGTGCTTTATAACGGTCTGGCGCTGCTTACTTTTTTCTGGATCCCGGGTTTAAACCTGGTTTTGGGTAAACTCATGCAAGGCCTGCTCTGGCTGATGAACGAAAGCATGATGTGGCTCGAAAAATGGCCTTTAGCGTTAGTAAATCGTATTCCTTTCTCAGGATTCGAAGCCATTTTGGTTTACAGTTTAATCCTGGTTTTATTCGTGTTTTTCGCCCGCCGGAAACTCAAATTTCTAGTGATTGCAAGTGCTATTTTGCTTGTGTTTTCCGGAAGCCGGCTGAAGGAAAATTTAGCCGGAAATACCAAGCCAAAACTGATCATTTTTGCGGTGCCGAAACAATCGGTCTGGAGCTTTTCGGGTGAAAATGCTACCGTTTTTGCCGACTCTTCTTTTGTGCAAAACAAACAAGCCATTGCCTTTACCCTGGAGCCAGCTTTTTTGCAGGCAAGAACCCAAAACGTTTTTTACCAGAACTGGAACAGCAGCAATACCGGTAATATTCCACAAATAAAAACTGATGAAATGCGTTTGTTTAGCTGGCGTGGTTTGAAAATAATGGCGCTCGAAAAACCGTTGAGAAAGCATTTTAAGCAACCGCTGAAAGTTGATTACCTCGTTGTCCGGAATAATGCCTGGATCTCGGCCAAAAAACTGCAGCAGAATTTCCGTTTTAAAAAGCTGGTCTTCGATTCTTCAAACGAAACCTGGTACGTAAAATGGCTTTCAGGTCAATTAGAAACCGCCGCAATTCCATACCACAATGTAACCACGCAGGGTGCATTTACAGTACAACCCTGAAATTTGCTGTTTTATGAAGCGCTTTGTTTAATTTGGCGTCCCGCTTCTGACTTTTTACGCCGTTTTCCCTACCGTTTTCTATGCGTTTTCCTGAAATATTAATCCTGTTCAGAGAGTTTCATTTTGTAGATATCGTGCTTTACATCGGTATTTTTGTGTTTGCTATTACCGGAGCATTAAAAGCGCGCGCGCACCAGATGGATATTTTCGGGGCCGGCGTGCTGGCTTTTGCCACGGCTTACGGCGGCGGCACGCTGCGCGACTTACTGATCGGGATAAAAATTAACTGGATGAATGACCAGCTGGCGCTTGGCCTGGTAATTTCGGCGGTAATCATTGTTTTTCTACTGCGGCGCAATAAAGCTGAATTTAACCGCTCGCTGTTTTTTACCGATGCCATTGGCTTGGGAATGTTTACCATTGCCGGTATAGAAAGGAGTCTGGCCAACGGCGTAAACGAAATTTATGCGGTTCTAATGGGTGTAATGTCGGCGACGTTTGGCGGTTTGTTGGCCGATATTATCAGTAACCATGTGCCGGCGCTGCTCAAAAAAGGTGAATTGTACGCTACCGTTTGTCTGATAGGAGGGACAGTTTATATTTTGCTGGCGCGCCTGCAACTGAACGATGACCTGAACATGCTGATCTGCGTGATATTGGTCGTTTTGCTGCGTATTATTTCCAAGTGGAAGCGCATTTTCCTGCCCGAAATCTAAAATACCGGAATTTATTGCTGAAAACCCATCATTTTTGCCAGCTTCCTGCTGTAATTCGGGCAAGGTTTCTACTTTTGCAGAACTAAACAGGAAATGCACCATGAACTATATCCAGTACGAAACGCAAAACCGCATTGCATACATTACTTTAAACCGCCCCGAAAAACGCAATGCCCTGAATTACGATGTGGTAGCGGAATTGAAAGCCGCTTTTACCCGCGCCGAAGCCGATGAAGAATGCAAAGTAGTGGTTCTGCGGGCCAACGGTGCGGTTTTCTGCGCCGGTGCCGACCTGGAATACATGCAGCAATTACAGGCCAATACTTACGACGAAAACCTCGAAGATTCCACGCATTTAATGCAGCTTTTCCTGCAGATCTATAAACTGAAAAAAGTGGTGATCGGGCAGATCCATGGGCATGCTATTGCCGGTGGTTGTGGTTTAGCCACCATTTGCGATTTTTCGTTTACCGTGCCGGAAGCCAAATTTGGTTACACCGAAGTGAAGATCGGTTTTATTCCGGCCATTGTAAAAGTGTTTCTGCTCCGCAAACTCGGCGAAGCCAAAGCTAAAGAATTACTGCTTACCGGCGACCTGATCAACGCGCCGGAAGCACAGAAGCTGGGCTTGATAAATTACGTGGTTTCTGGCGAAGACCTGGAAAAAACGGTAGCTAAATTCGCCCAAAAACTCATAACCGAAAATTCGGAGCAAAGCATGGCACTTACCAAAGAAATGATCGCCAACGTGCAGAGCATGACCCTGGAAAACGGATTAAATTACGCCGCCGAAATGAACGCCCACGCCCGCGCCACCGCCGATTGTAAAAAAGGCATTGCCTCGTTTCTGACCAAAGAAAAGCTGAGCTGGTAAATTTTGCTGAAACAAAAAAACGGGTTGGCGGTTAGGAAAGGTATGCTGATAGGAATTGGAATAACCCTGCTTGTTTTTTTACTGATGGAAGTAAAGGCCTGGCTCATGCATAAATACGTGCTGCACGGCTTTCTCTGGAATCTGCACCAAAGCCACCACACGCCGCGCAAAACTTTCTGGGAATGGAACGACCTGTTTTTTGCTTACTACGGACTGCTGGCCATGCTGTGCTTTATTTTCGGAACTGAGAACCTGGACTGGCGTTTCTGGACCGGCATTGGCATAAGTTTGTATGGGCTGGTTTATTTTGTAGTGCATGATCTGTACATTCACCGGCGGCTGAAAATATTCGGCAAGACCGGCAATAGTTATTTAAGAGCGCTGGATATTGCGCACAAAGTGCATCATAAAACCCGTGGCCGCAATGGTTCCGAATCTTTCGGAATGTTGTGGGTGCATCCAAAATTCTTCCGTTTGGCAAAACAAAAAAATAGCATTTAAAACAGCAACGTGGCACACTATTCCATTAAAGAACTGGAACACCTTTCGGGCATTAAAGCGCATACCATCCGTATCTGGGAGCAGCGCTATGCCATACTAACGCCGAAACGTACCGATACCAATATCCGGTTTTATAATGATGCCGACCTGAAAAATATTCTGAACGTTTCTTTGCTGAACGAACGCGGTTTTAAAATTTCGAAGATCGCGAAAATGAAACCCGAGCAGATAGCGGCCGAAATAATGGCGCTTTCTGAAATGCCCGGCGATAACCAAAGCCAGGTAAATGCGCTGATCGCGGCCATGCTCGATATGAACGAAGAGCATTTTGAAAAAGCGTTGAACAAACCGATTCTGCAGCTCGGTTTTGAACATGCCATTTTACAGGTGGTTTACCCGTTCCTGAATAAGATCGGTATTTTGTGGCAAACCAATAACATTTGTCCGGCCCACGAGCATTTTGTATCCAACCTTATCCGTCAGAAACTGATCGTAGCCATCGATGGCCAGAACCTAGCTTCCGCAGCTACTTCCGAAAAATTCCTGCTTTTTCTGCCGGAAGGCGAACTTCATGAACTGGCGCTGCTTTTTATGAATTACCTGCTGCGCGCCCGTAAATACCACGTTTTGTACCTGAGCCAAAATCTGCCTTTCCCTGATTTGGTGCGCGCTTTTGATTATTATCAGCCGCAAAATATTGTAACGGCCCTTACTTCTTTTCCGGAGAGAGATCAGGTGCAGCATTTTCTGGATAAGCTTTCCCGTCAATTTCCGCAGACCCGCATTTTGGTTTATGGTCACCAGGCGCAATATGATTTTCTGAAATTTCCGGAAAACACGAAGAAGCTAAACCTCATTTCCGACTTTATAGAAATCATTACCCCGGCCTGATTTCCAGGCCAAGCCCTTCTACTTTTTACTTCTAAAATCATAGCGTTTTCCTGTTTTGTTTTACTTTTCCGGGAAAAACTTCGAATATTTTACTTTTTTTTTCAGGCAGTTGGCTAGCAGTTTTCCGCTTATCCCATAATAATTGCCAATAGCCGCAATCCACGACAGGTTTTATTCCGTTACCTCCTAACCAAAGCAGCGCTGTGGGTTTGTGTGGGAGAAAGAGCATGCGCGCATATTTCTGAATTTCCCAGGTTTTAAGTATTTAATATTGTTTATTATTTATATTTGAAAGTTAAACAAAATTTTGCCTTTAATTTAAATAGTTCGTACACTTGTTTCAGAATTAAACTTAATCCGTAAACGTCATGACTGCCGTAGAATTCACCAATCAGGTTCAGGAAATATCTGTTGCGTTACGGCCTGCCGCCATGACGCTTACCCGCGATGCCGACGATGCCCGCGATCTGGTGCAGGAAACCCTGCTAAAAGCACTGCTAAACCGCGATAAATTTAAAGCCGGAACGAATATGAAAGCCTGGCTTTACACGATAATGCGCAATACGTTCATTAATAATTACAATAAAATAACGAAGCGCAGCACCAAAATAGACACCACCGAGTATTTCCAGTATTTTACTGCCGACGATAGCTTTATTACTTATAATCAGGCTACTGCAACGTTTATGATGGCAGATATAAACCGCGCTATTGCCGGTTTAAACGAAGATTTCCGGAAGCCTTTTGTGATGTATTACATTGGTTATAAGTACCTGGAAATTGCCGACCAACTTCAGATCCCGATCGGAACGGTGAAAAACCGCATTCACATTGCCCGCAAAGAGCTGAAAAAATACCTGAAAATATACAGCACAAATTAGAAAATCAGCAACGTTCGTTTTTGTTTTCCGTTTAATATTTATTGTGAAATCTTTCACATTATTACCTGATTCAGCTTTCGATTTTGCAGCATAAAAAAGTAATAGTAATTGGTGCCGGTTTTTCCGGAATTTCCGCCGCCACCTGTCTGGCCCGCAAAGGCTATGAAGTAACCGTGCTGGAAAAGAATGAAGGTCCGGGAGGGCGGGCCCGCGTATTTCGGGAACAGGGATTTACCTTTGATATGGGCCCGAGCTGGTATTGGATGCCCGATATCTTTGAAGCCTACTTTCAGAAATTCGGAAAAAAGCCCTCCGATTATTACGAATTGGTACGGCTCGATCCATCATACACCGTTATTTTCGGCGAGCATGATTTTATGCCGGTTCCTGCCGGCTTGCCCGCTTTAAAAACGCTATTCGAAAGCCTGGAAAAAGGCAGCGGTGCGAAGCTCGAAAAATTTATGCAGCAGGCCGCTTACAAATATAAAGTAGGCATGCAGAAACTGGTTTATAAACCTGGCCGCTCTTTCTCCGAATTTCTGGATCCCAAACTACTCGCCGATATTATCCGGATGGATATTTTTAGTTCGATCCGCAAACATATCGGTAAGTTTTTCCGCCACCCGAAAATTGTGCAGCTCATGGAGTTTCCGGTGCTTTTTCTGGGTGCTGTTCCCGAAAATACCCCTGCGCTTTACAGCCTTATGAATTATGCTGATATGGCGCTTGGAACCTGGTACCCACTGGGTGGCATGCACAAAATTGTGGAAGGCATGGTGAAGCTGGCCGAAGAAGAAGGCGTAACGTTTAAATATAATGAAACGGTACAGGAAATTGTGCTGGAAAACGGTAGGGTTTCCGGCCTGAAAACTGCCAATGGCTTTCTGAACGCAGATATTCTGGTAGCTGGCGCCGATTACCAACACGTAGAAAGTAAACTGCTTCCGGAAAATGCTCGTAGCTATTCGCCTGAATACTGGAACAACCGAGTTTTAGCACCTTCTTCGCTTATTTTTTATTTAGGCGTGAATAAAAGGCTGCAGAACCTGACCCACCATAACTTGTTTTTCGACGAAGATTTCGGGCCGCACGCGCAGGAAATTTATGAGAACCCGGCTTGGCCTAAAAAACCGCTTTTCTACGTTTCAGTGCCATCAAAAACCGACGATTCGGTAGCGCCGGAAAATTGCGAGAACCTGTTCATTTTAATTCCGGTAGCGCCCGGTTTAACCGATACCGAAACTACCCGTGAAAAATATTACAATCTGGTAATGGACCGGTTGGAGAAACTTACCAAGCAAAGTATTCGGGAGCATGTGGTTTATAAACGCAGCTACGCACACAATAATTTTATTCAGGATTACAACGCTTTTAAAGGCAATGCTTACGGCCTGGCCAACACGCTTATGCAAACCGCCATTTTAAAGCCCAGCCTGAAAAGTAAAAAGATCGCAAACTTATACTATACCGGGCAGTTAACAGTGCCGGGACCGGGTGTGCCGCCAAGCCTTATTTCCGGGCAGGTTGTGGCAGAAGAAATTGCGAAAGAATTTAAATAGTAAGAAGTGCTTAAGGAATAAGATTTAGTGTTCGCAATGGTCGTGCTTTAAGTTAACTGTGTAAAAATGGTATGCTTTTGCAGCAAAAAAGTCATGAAACCCTGAACAAAATAATCTGCTATTCTTTATTGCCTACACTGATCACTATTCATTAATCACTATTCAAAAAATAAGATGGAGCTTTTTAACCAGACCAGTTTAGAATGCAGCCGCCTGATCACGCAGCGCTATAGTACATCGTTTACGCTGGGCATTAAAACGCTGGATAAGAAGTTTCATTTTCCGATCTACGGCATTTATGGTTTTGTGCGCTTTGCCGACGAAATAGTAGATACTTTTCATGCTTTCGACCGCGAAAAATTGTTCAATGAATTCCGCGAAAATACCTGGCTGGCCATAGAAAATAAAATAAGCCTGAACCCGGTTTTGCACGCTTTTCAGCTGGTGGTACACCAGTATAATATCGACCGCGTTTACATAGAAGCCTTTCTGAAAAGCATGGAAATGGACCTGGACGAAAAGCAATACTGCCGCGAACTTTACGACGAATACATTTATGGCTCGGCCGAAGTGGTAGGCTTAATGTGCCTGCAGGTTTTTTGCGAAGGCGATAAAACGAAATTTGAAGAACTGAAAGAAGCGGCCAGAAGTTTAGGCGCCGCGTTTCAGAAAGTGAATTTCCTGCGCGATATTAAAAGCGATTTCCAGGAACGCGGCCGCGTTTATTTCCCCAAAGTGAATTTTCATGGGTTCGATAATCTGGCTAAAAACGAGATTGAAGCCGATATCGAAAATGATTTTGAAAAAGCTTATGTCGGAATGCTGGCTTTGCCAAAGTCGGCGCGAATGGGGGTTTACCTGGCGTATATTTATTACCGCAAGCTTTTCCGTAAAATTAAAGCTTTGCCAGCCGCGCGAATTCTGAACGAACGCGTGCGCGTGCCCGATAATGCCAAGATCGCTTTGCTGCTGGGCTCGTATGTTAGATATAGACTGAATACCATCTAAATGTTTTTGTTACTTACTTTTTTGAGCTTTTTCTATACCGTTTTTGCGGTGCAGGAAACCAATATTCCTGCGCTTCGGCAGCTTTTCTATGAAGCACGTGACAACGACGATAAAGCGGAATTACTGTTTAAGCAGATCGGGAATTATGAGGGCCGGGAAGGAATTTTGGTCGCATATAAAGCCGGTGCTTATGCGCTTAAAGCCAAGCATGGCGCCAATCCGCTAAATAAACTGAAAAATATAAAAAAAGCGACACGTTATTTTTCTGAAGCAGTGCAACTGGATCCGGATAATCTGGAAATAAGGTTTATGCGCTACGCCGTGGAAGACCAGACGCCCGGATCTTTGGGTTATAGTGAACACGTTGCGGAAGATAAAAAGCTTTTGCTGGATGGTTTGGCATTGTACCCAAAGTCAGGATTTACGCCGGAAACGGCCCGGATCGCGCGCGATTATTTGCAGCAGTATTGCAAATGCTCGGAACAGGAAAAGCAGATTTTGCAACAAGTTAAACTGTAAGTCCGGCAAAACAATAGAACCTCCAAAGATGTTTCGTTAGCAACGCAAAAACCTATGTAAAAGATTCGACCAACTAGGCAACCAATCCGTAAAAATAAAGGTTAACCGGTAAGAGGAGATCTGATTTTACCCGGATTTTGTGGTTTTTTAATTGTTGGTGTTATGGGAATGATTTTACTATATATCTTTTTAACCTTCGGAATTGGTCTTGGCACCACCGAAGCGTATAAAGTTTCGGAGTTGCGGACATATTACCAGAAAGCGAGTAAATGTCCTGAAACGGGTCAGTCGTTTCATAAATATATGGCCCGCTACGAAGGCAAGGAACCCGTTATTCTGGGTTTCAAAGCTGTTTCAGAAGCCGTAATGGCAAAGCATGTCTGGGGTCCGTACAGTAAACTGAAGCATCTGAAAAGTTCTGCAGCTTTGTTTGATCAGGCTGTAACGCTGGATGCCGACAACCCCGAGATCCGCTTCCTGCGCTACACAGTAGAATATTATATTCCGCGCTACCTCAATATGAGCAGTCACGTGGAACAGGATAAAAAAATAGTGATGGAAAGTTTGCTGAAATACCCGAAATCGGGCCTCGATGCGGAATCTTATAAGCTGATGCGCGATTTCCTGCTTTCCTCCGAACACCTGAACGAAGCTGAAAAACAACAACTCCGAACGATAAAGACCTGATGTATATTTATCTGTACCTGAATATATTTACGTTATTTTTTCCGCTGTTGCTTTCTTTCGATAAGCGCGTGGCATTTTATAAAACCTGGCCGGCACTGTTTCCGGCCATTTTTGTAAACGCCGCCGTTTTTATTCCCTGGGATATTTATTTCACGCAGCATGGCATCTGGGGTTTTAACCCGGAATACTTGCTGGGAATAAACTTTTTCGGGTTGCCGCTGGAAGAAGTGCTTTTCTTTTTTACTGTGCCTTACGCCTGCATTTTTATTTACCAATGCCTGAATGTGTATTTCGGCGAAAGTATTTTTCAGAAGCACGCCCGGGTTTTTACCTTCATTCTGATAGCGTTTTTAGCGGTTCTGGCAGCTTTTAATTGGTCCAGACTTTATACTTCAGCCACAGCTGTTTTCCTGATTGTCATGTTTGCCGTGCATTTTAAATTGTTCGGTGCTGCTTTGCTGGGGAAGTTTTACCGGGCGTATCTGGTGCATTTAATTCCTTTTTTGCTTGTAAACGGCGTGCTCACGGCAATTCCCATTGTGTGGTACAACAACGATTTTAACCTCGGCCTGCGGCTTTATTCTATTCCCGTAGAAGATTCTTATTATTCCATGCTTTTGCTGTTGCTGCCGGTTACAGTTTTCGAATTGATCCGGGCGAAACAAAAACATTTAGCGGTTAATACTGTTTAAGTAATTAAATTTAAGTTTAGACAAATATGTATAACCTGCGTGTTCAGATCGATTCCGGTTCCGGCTTTTGCTTCGGGGTGATCTATGCTATTCAGATGGCAGAAGATATGTTGGATGAGCAGGGTTATTTGTACTGTCTCGGCGATATTGTGCACAACGATGAGGAAGTGCAACGCCTGGAAAAACGCGGTTTACGCATCATCAGCCACGAAGAATTTAAAGAACTCAGCAATGAAACCGTATTAATAAGAGCGCACGGCGAACCGCCTCGCACCTACCAGATTGCGCTGGAAAATAACCTGCGGCTGATTGATGCTTCCTGTCCGGTAGTTTTAAAATTGCAGAACCGAATTAAGGCTTCGCACGATAAAAAAGAACCGATCTATATTTACGGTAAACACGGCCACGCAGAAGTTTTAGGTTTGCTTGGCCAGACCAGTAACGAAGCAGTGGTTTTCGAAAGTATGGATGAACTTCTGCAGCATGACCTTCCGGAAAACATTACGCTTTATAGCCAGACAACCAAAAGCACGCACAATTTCTACCATGTAAAAAACGCCCTGGAAGCTGCCGGCCACACCGTAGAAGCTAATGATACCATTTGCCGGCAGGTAAGCAACCGCGACAAAGAACTCCGGAAATTCGCGCAGCAGTTCGATAAAGTGGTTTTCGTTTCGGGTACCAAATCATCTAATGGCAGAGTTTTATACAATGTCTGCAAAGAAACCAACCCGAATACCATTTTCGTTTCGGCGGTAGAAGAACTGGATAAGAGTCGGTTTGTGGCCGGCGAAAGCGTGGGGATTTGCGGTGCAACTTCTACACCCATGTGGCTGATGGAAAATGTGCGGCAAGTGTTGCTTTCATTTTGAAATATAAACGGAAACGTACCTAATTCGCTCTTTGGGATTTGCAACATTAGCTCTTTCGGATTTGCAATCCGAAAGTACGGAGCCGCGGATTTGTAATTCGTTTTTTGCAGCAGCATGACCTTGAATGAATGCAGGTGGATTGCAAATCCGCAGCTCAAAAATTCCCGATTACAAATCCGGAAAAGCGTGATAAAGCGTGAAAGATTAGAAAGAGGATTTCTTAGATATTGAAGCTTAACGTTTGCGAAAAACTTTGTTCACGGCTTCAGAAAACCTTCCGGAAAACGCTATCTTAAATGCTGCAAAAACCGTAGGCAAATTAGCTTCAAAACTCCGAACCGAATTTATGGCTGAAAATTATACCATTCCTGCTGGCACCCATATTGGGCACGTGCATTTAAAAGTGGCGGATCTGCAGCGGGCGCTGGATTTTTACTGCGGTTTACTGGGCTTCGAACTCATAACCATGTATGGCGAACAGGCGGCATTTATTTCTGCGGGTGGCTACCATCATCATATTGGTTTAAATACCTGGTACAGCAAAGATGCGCCGCCAGCCCCCGTTCGTAGTGCCGGTCTTTTTCATACAGCTATTCTGTACCCAACGCGTAAAGATCTGGCAACTATTTATAAGCGGTTAACAGATGCTCAATATCCGCTTACCGGTGCTTCAGATCACGGCGTTTCCGAAGCTTTGTACCTGAATGATCCTGATCAGAATGGGGTGGAATTGTATTGGGACCGACCGCGGGAAGAATGGCCGAAAAATGCGGATGGCAGCATTGAGATGTACACCCACCATTTAGATCTGGATGGTTTATTGAAGGAATTGGCGTGAATTGGTTGAGGAGAAATACCGGGGTGTTTATTGCGTTTGCCATCGTGTTTTGCTGGTTTGCCTTGCTGACTTTTTTGCTGCAATTCCCTACCGTTTTTACCGAGCCTTGGCCGTACATTTTGCTGCTTTTGCAAACCCATTTATATACCGGCCTTTTCATAACCGCCCACGATGCCATGCATGGCGTAGCAGCTCCCGGAAATATAAAACTGAATACCGTTATCGGGTTTGTTTGTGCGCTGCTGTTTGCTTTTAACTGGTACCCACGTTTATTGCCGAAGCACCATCAGCACCATCATTTTGTAGCTACCGAAAAAGATCCGGATTATCACGGTGGTAATTTCTGGGCATGGTATTTAAGTTTCCTGAAGCAGTATATTACCTGGCCGCAAATGCTGGCAATGGCACTCACCTTTAATATTCTGACGTATTTCTTTCCGCTGGAAAATGTGGTTTTGTACTGGATGCTGCCGGCTGTTTTAGCTACATTCCAGTTATTTTATTTCGGCACGTACCAGCCACATAAAGGCGAGCATAACGCAGAAAACAAACACCGGTCTACTACCCTCAAACGGAATCATGTTTGGGCTTTTATAAGCTGCTATTTTTTCGGTTATCATTACGAACACCACGATAAACCTTTCCTGCCCTGGTGGAAATTGTATCAGGAGAAAGACCGGAGTTTTAAATGAGAGAATGAGTGAATTGGAGAATGAGTGAATGAGAGATTGTTTGAGTGAAGGAATTAGAGAATAAGAGAATGAAAGAATGGTTTTAAGAGTTTTTTTCAAAATTCCAGTTCATTAATTCCCTTCATTCTGAAATTATCAAATTCATTGATTTCTCAATTCCAAAATTCACTCATTCACTCTCTTATTCTCCAATTCCCACCCTCACCATTCCATTTTCGCGCGCATGTTTACAACCTGGGTGAGATGATGTTTTCCGTGCCAGGCGTATAAGTGGGCAGCCATATCCAGCGGGGTGGTACCAGATTCCGGATGATTAAAGGTGCGTTTCCACTGCTCCAGGGTAAGATTATCCATTAAAAGTACCCAACGTTGGTGCAGCGCATCCAGCAGATCCAAAGAAATTTCTACGTCTCCTTGAGCATCCGGCAGTTCAGCCCAGCGGGCTTCTTCGTAAGGTTTGATGGTTGGGTTTTCTTCGGTCAGAGCCAGTTTCATTCGGATATAGGCATTCATGTGGCTGTCGGCAAGGTGGTGGATGGTCTGACGCAAACTCCAGCCGCCGGGGCGGTAAGGCATGTCAAGTTGTTCGTCGGAAAGTGTAACCACGGCAGCCCGCAACTCACCCGGCATTTCAGCAATAGAATCGATGGCTTGGCGCAAGCTGTTTTCAGTTAAAGGCTGGCTGCGATCATATTTGCCGATCGGGTAGCGTAATTTTTCCAGTTCTTCCGACGAGATATTTTCGGTGGTATTCATAGTTTCAGGAGTTAGGATTAGCAGTTTGGAACAGGAGGGAAGTTAGGGTTTTTGCGCCTGAAATGATACCGTTTTCAGGAAAAATAAAGGAAGTATTACTCACTGCTCAATGCAAACAATATTCCTTATAAACTTGTTCTGACGAATCAGCTTTTAAGTTCTTACTGATCTTTGACAGCCATTAATTATAGGAACATCTGTTTGCTTCCGAAACCAGTTCATCGGCGGTATTTTTAGCGTCACGGGCATAAGCCTGGGCGTGCTGGATGTTTCCGGAACGATAGGCTTGTTTGGCGTAATTAACACCGTCATTTGCAACGCGATAAGCCTTTTTGCAGCCGCATTTGTCCGCATATTTCCGGGCGTCTTCAAATTCCGAAATGGCTTCCCGTGCATTATCGCGGATATCTTCGAAGTTCTCAGCATGCTGAGAGCGTTTGGCATATTTATGCGCTTTTTCCGCAGATTTGGCACTTTTCGAACAATTATCCAGGCGAATGGCATCGGCAGAATTATCGCTTAAAACACGTTTAGACAGCAGTTTTGCTTTATCGGCTTCATTGGTTTCTTCCTCAGAACCAGCAGTGCAGGAAAACAAGAACAGGCTGCATAAAATTAGAAGTAAATTTTTCATATGTATTGACGGTTAAAGCTGCTGCTTATTCTTTTACGTAGAATTGGGTACTATTAGCAACATCTGAATAAAAAAGCCTCCGGAAGAAATTCCGGAGGCTTTTTTATAAAACGGTTCAAAGAGATTAATGCACACCTTTATCTTTTTTGCAGCAATCATCCAGCTTGTTATAAGCTTTTGCATCGGCGGTAAGCAGGTCGGCATCGTAACCCAGTTTGGTAACCGCTTCGCGCAGGGCATCTACATTATTTTTATCGGCGCGGTATTCTATGGTCAGCATTTGCGTAGCCACATCAAGGTTCACATTTTTCACGCCTTTCTCATAAGCCATGCCGCTTTCGATGGTTTTTTTGCACATGTTGCAAACCGAAGAAGTTTTGATCTTCACAGTTTCAGTCTTCTTGCCCTGAGCCTGAGCGCTCATACCAAAAAACAGTAGGGTAAAAGCGGTAAAAAGTACTTTAATGGTTTTCATTTTTATAATTATTAATGATGAATGACTGATTAATTTTTAATGATTAATGACTAATGATTAATTCTTTTAATCGTAAATCTAAGATCGTAAATCGTAAATAAATAAACGCATTATTTCAGTTTGTAGCGCAAACCGGCGTAAACTACGCGGCCAACTACTGGGGCCCAAACCATGCTGGCATCGAAGCCGTGGCCGAAAGGTGTTTCAGGATTCATGATCGGGTCTTTTTGCTTGAAATTCAACAGGTTTTCGCCGCCTACATAAATATCCCAATGCTTGAAGCTGCGCGTTACTTGGCTGTTCAACACCGAAAACGGTTCGGCAGTTCGGTTTTGCTCGTTTATCCCTGAATGATCTGCAACGGTTGGTAAAGAACGTTGTCCAAACCATTGGACCGTTGCATCAAAACGCCATTTATCGAACGCAGTGGCGTAGCCGGCATTCACAAAAAAGCGGTTTTTAGGGTTCATCGGGCGGTCCAGCAACTTACCTTCGTAACTGCTTTTTACATCAAAATATTTGTAAGCGGCTTTCACGTCCAGACCCTTGGCTAATTCATATTGGATCTCCGCCTGGAAACTGCTGGAAAATGAACGGCCATCTAAATTGCTGAAAATTACGGTTCCCGGCACGCTATACATATCGGCCACTACCTGGTTTTGGAAAGTTGTATAATAGTAATCGGTAATGAAAGTGCCGTGTTTGCTACCTAAATGAAAGTAGCGGGTGAAGCTGCCGCCCATGTTCCACGCCTTTTCCGGCTGCAATGCTTCCGTAAAAATAAATTTCCGTGAACTTACCAATGCACCACTGTTTTCCGCGATCGGATTGGCCACTCTGAAACCTTTGCCGCCGGAAACCCGGAAAATGGTATTCGGATCCAGATCGTATTTTACGTGCAGGCGCGGGGTGAAAACGGTACCGTACAGGTTATGAAAATCGGTGCGGGCGCCGGCAACTACCGTTAAGTTATGCGCATTATTATAGGTGTATTCTGCAAACAAACCCGGAATATTTTCCTGCCGCTTCATCAGTGTATCTTCAAAGTTTTCGCGCAGGTTTTCGTGTCCGAAACTGGCGCCTAATTTATAGGTGTGGGCCGTGGTGCCAATGGCAGACTGGAAAATTAAACGCGCCAGCGCCGACTGTTGCTCACCGTCATAATTCCGGAAACCGTACTCAGAATCGAATTGGTGGTGGCTGCCTGAAAGAATTAAACCCAGGCTTTCGTATGGTTTGTTTTTGGCGGTAAGCGAAAGTTTGGTGTAGCCGGAAACGCGGTCTGTCAGGCTCTCGGTGCCGTAATTACCGGATGCCGCGCCGCTGCCTTCTTCGTAAGAAGTTTGTCCACCAATGCGGTTTTCGCGCAAAACATTTAAGCCAACTTCGCTTACAAAACGGCCGGATTTGTATTTCCATTTGTTGTAAACGTTGTATTGTGTGCCGAGCGGCTGATCCATGAAACCATCGTCGTTTCTATCTACGCGGTTGTGGAGCTGTGCGGTGTGCAACATTAAAACGGTACTTAATTTTTCCGAAAAACTGTGGCCTACGTTCAGGTTCGCATCAAATTTTCCAAGGTCGTTGCCGTAGAGATTTACAAACACACGGTCTGTTTTTTCAGGATCTTTCAGCTTCACGTTCACCTGCCCGGAAATCGATTCGTAGCCGTTCAGAATGGAGCCGGTGCCTTTAATAATATCAATGCTCTCAATGTAGGTTCCGGACAAATAATTGAGGCGGAA
Source organism: Adhaeribacter terreus (assembly GCF_042657365.1). Taxonomy (NCBI): domain Bacteria; kingdom Pseudomonadati; phylum Bacteroidota; class Cytophagia; order Cytophagales; family Hymenobacteraceae; genus Adhaeribacter; species Adhaeribacter terreus. Next base: position 48,137 of record NZ_JBHSKT010000002.1, read on the forward strand.
AGGCGTAGCCAAACCTCGTAAAGCAGGCACGTTATCGGTTGTCAAAAGCGTGTAAGCGCCGTCTAAACCCAGCATTTGAATTTGTTTTGCTCCAGAAACGGCATCAGTGGTGGAAACTTCTACACTGGCATTGGTTTCAAAACTTTCGGCCAGGTTGCAGCACGCCGATTTTTCGAGGTCACGGTTGGTAATGAGCTCGGTATGAATAGGCGTTTTCGCATCGAAGCGATCTTGTTTGGCGGTAATTTCCACTTCCTGCAAACTGCCGCTCGGTGCCAGATGAACCCGCAGAAAAAGCTCATCCGGTTTTACCAGAATAGTATCTGGTTTAAAGCCGATGAAGCTGACGATCAGTTTGTTAGTTTGAGTAGAAAAAGGTAACGTAAAACTTCCCTGTGCGTTTGTCAAGGTGCCGGAAGTGGTGCCGGCCCAAACCACGCTGGCGCCCGGTAAAGTTGCATTGTTCGTTTTATCGAAAACCTGTCCGTTTAAATTTTGGGCAAAAGCAGCGACGGGAAAAAACAGGGTTAAAAGCAAGCCGAAAAGGGTTTTCCGACTTTTTAAGGTAAAAATCATAGCGTTTTCAAGTTTAAAATTCAGAAATAAACATGCAGCCGATCCGGTTTTTCCGGAAAAGCATTTTCATTCAGAATTTTAAACTAAACGCGCAGAATATGAAGGGAATACAGCAGGTTTTTGCCGTAAAGCGGCGGACTGGAATTGGCGTAGGTAAAAACTTCCTGCTGGGTAGCCAAAACGATAGGGAAAACCGGTGAAAAAGTCGTTGCCGGCGCGATCCAGACAAAAGCGAATTGCGTTAATTTCTGCTGCGCGGCCTGTTCCAGTTTGTGCTGGTCTAATTTAAATTCGCAGCATTTCTTTTTGGCAACCGGTTCGATTCCGGGTTTTTCGCAGTCAGTTTCGCCGTGTGCTTTGCAAGGGTCTTCCTTGTGTTCGTAGCTGAGCATCACCTTGCCGCTTATCAGGCAGATATGTTCGCTCACGGTCAGGCCTACGGAACCCAGAAGCACCGCGAGGCTAAGCCACAAACTAACCGATCTTTTTAGCAAGGTTTTCATTTCTACAAATATACGAATTTTCCGTTGATTTATTTTACTGCTGGCTTTGCTATTGGTTTACGTTACAAAAGTAGTTCCGGGCGATAGGATTGCGTTACAGATTTCGGAGATTGTTTTACAGAATTTCTTTGGTCTTTATTCTCTGGAAAGTAATCCAAAATTTAATGCTAAAGTAAGACCACTATGCGTTGCTTTCGGAATAAAATGAAAAAATGTTCCTAAGGAAATGCCGCCGGAACGTAAGTCTTTTCCACCTATTATTTCGGCCTGAACGATAATGCCAGGTTTATTTTGAACTATGGTGTCATATGTAAGAAGCGCATTGTTACTAAAAAATGCGTTGCCGTATTCAAGGTGTACATTATCAGGTTGAAGGTGTCTGTTATATGAAATTCCTGCTGTAGCCTGTAAAATTAGAAAGCTGTTAAGTTTTTTTTCTTTTACCTACACTTAAATAATAACAGTGTAATTCATGCAGTGGTTTTTGATTATCGAACCTGCCAAGATTCTTATACCTACTAAGATTATCAAAATAAGGAGTATAATTTAAGCCGCACCGGAAAAACGTGGTTTCGTTGAAAGACAAATTCAGATGACTGAAAAGCATTAATCCATGCTTTTCTAAATCAGGCGCAAAAGTTAAGGCCGGGCCGGCGCCAAAACCTAAGTACAACTGCTGAAGTTTTTTTTTCCTGTTTGCTACCGTTTCGATTTGAGATTGCACTGTAAAACTCAGCAGCAAAAGTGAAAGCAGGATAACCGAACGCAGTATTTTCATAGCCTGGCATTTTTGATTATAGAAGCATTTGATTTAAAATTTGTTACTGAAATATCAAATATTTTTTCCTCTGCTTTCAGCTTGCCCGCTTTCGCCACTTTCCCCACATCCGGATTTTTCCTCCACTTTGCCCCACTTTTTAAGCCGTTTTGCCTACCGTTTTCATTGTATTGTATTTAAGTAATTGTAATTCAGTTTAATACATTAAAAACGCTAGGCATTTTAGCATAAAAACTAAAAGCATTTGCCAGCAGATTTTACTAACTCGACCGGAAAAAATGTGGATAACGTGGATAAGTGGGGTGGATAACCGTAATTTATCCACAAAGTGGGAAAAAGTGGGAAAAAGTGATGCGTGGTTTTTAGCGATTGTGTACTTTTGTTTTGCCTCTTAAACTAAGGGGTGAAGTGTGTAGTAATGGTATGAATTTTTTATCCGGCGAATACGAGTGCAAGCTTGACCCTAAGGGCCGGTTGGTTTTACCTGCGAAGATAAAAGCCAACCTGCCGGAGGCGTCGGGTAACCAGGTGGTTCTTACCCGCGGGTTTGAGCCATGCCTTGTATTGTACCCAAAACAGGAATGGAAAACCATTTACGACCGGGTAGCCGCTTTAAATGAATTCAACGAAGAATACCGCCAGTTTCAGCGTAATTTCTTCCGCGGCAATACCGAAATAGAGCTCGATAATACCGGCCGTTTTGTATTGCCTAAAACCATGCAGCGCTACGCCGATATAGAAAAAGAAGTAATTATTGTGGGTTTGGGAAACCGCGTGGAGATCTGGAATCCGGAGAAATACGAGGAATTTTTAATTAAAGACCAGCAGCAATTCTCCAACCTGGCCCAGAAATTCCTCGGCGACCAGCCGGCGGAACAACCTATTATATAAGTATGGCTTACCACAATCCTGTTATGCTCAGCGAGTCGGTGGAAGCCCTCGCTATTCACCCCGCCGGCGTTTATGTAGACGTAACGTTTGGCGGTGGCGGCCATTCCTCCGAGATCCTGAAACACCTGGAAACCGGTAAACTTTACAGTTTCGACCAGGATTCTGATGCCGAAGAACAAAGCGAAAAACTGGAAGGTCCGAATTTTCAGTTTGTTAAAGCCAATTTCCGGCACTTAAAGAAGTTTCTGCGGCTTTACGGCGTGAAGCATGTAGATGGCATTCTGGCAGATCTGGGCGTTTCATCACACCAGTTCAATACCGCCGAACGTGGTTTTTCCACCCGTTTCGAAGGTCCGCTGGATATGCGCATGGATACCAACGCCCCGCTTTCGGCTAAGGAAATAATCAATACATACCCGGAAGAACAGCTGCACAAGATTTTCGGCATGTACGGCGAAGTTAAAAATGCGAAAACTTTAGCCCAGCATATTGTAGCCGCGCGCAGCGGTCAGGAAATAAATACCATTGCCGAATTCAAGAAAGCCATAGCCGGCGTTACGCCCAAAGGCAAAGAAAATAAATACCTGGCCCAGGTTTTTCAGGCTTTAAGAATTGAAGCCAACGACGAACTGAAAGCCCTGGAAGAAATGCTGCTGCAGGCGGCCGAAGTACTGAAACCGGGTGGAAGATTAGTAGTAATTTCTTACCACTCGTTGGAAGACCGCATGGTAAAGAACTTCTTTCAGAAAGGCAAATTTCACGGTGAAGTAGAAAAAGATTTTTTCGGAAACGAAATTAAACCGCTGGAACCCGTGGTGCGCAAAGCCTTAACCCCTAGCGCCGAAGAACTGCTGGAAAACAACCGTTCACGCAGCGCCAAACTCAGAATTGCTACCAAAATTGGCGAGCTGAAGTTTGAAGAAAGCTCTAAAAAACGGTAGGGTTTCCGGGTAAAAAACTAAGAAAAAGCAAGCGGGAAACCCCCGCTTTTTTAGGCGATTTAAATTTAAAAAGAAGAAAATAAATGACTTTTTAAGCTGAAAACACTACCATTTTTCCTGTAAATAAAGGCGGAGAATTGCTGGTTTCCGGTGAGGGTAGGAGCTCCCGGAAAAGAAACGCTCCGGCTTTTGTTCCTGAAATATTCGTTCAGGATGCTGCGCGGAAATAAAACGCCCTTCCCGGTTTTCCGGGGAGGGCTCAGGTAGCAAAAGCAAGTATAAAACGCTATGGTTTTTGCCCTAAAAAGTAACGCATTGAAATAGATTTTAACCTGAAATGGCTGTAAATACCTTAAAACCGAAACAAAAAGCTGCACCGCGCGGCAATACCATGCGGCCTCAGCCCAAGCCGATGGTAGAGGAAACCCCACGGCCGAAGGGTATCAGTATTTTCCAGTTACTGGAGCGTTACACCAAGATGGACGCCATTTTCCGCGACGGACTGCCGGTAAAATATCTGCCGCAGGTGTTGTTCGGAATGGGCGTGGCGCTTTTTTATATCGGCAATACGCATTATGCCGAAAAATCCATCCGGAAAATAGACAAGTTAAAAGTAGAAGCTGAAGATCTGCGCGCCGATTACACCACTCTGAAATCGGATTATATGGAGGCCAGTAAACAAAGCGAAGTGGCCCGCAACGTGCTGCCTTTAGGGCTTGAAGAAAGTAAAACCCCGCCTTACCAGGTAATTGTAAAAGAAGATGAATATTAAGAAATCCATACTCACACGGGTGCGGGTGGCTTTTTTGCTCATCGCCCTTTTCGCCTTTGCCATTATTGTAAAGGTTGGCCGCATCCAGTTTGCCGACGGTAATAAATGGAAAGCCATTGAGCGCGAGCGCCGTTTTGTATACCAGCCGGTTTACGCCACGCGCGGCAATATTTTTTCCGATAACGAAAGTATTCTCGCTACGTCTTTGCCTTTCTACCGCGTAGCCTTCGATCCCAGCATTGCCGATAAAAAGATCTTCGACGAAAAAATAGATTCGCTGGCCATGCTGCTTTCGCGTTTCTACCAGGATAAATCGGCCGAAGAATATAAGCGTAAAATTAAAAATGCCCGCCTGAAAGACCGCCGTTATGTGCGTTTGAATAACCGTCAGATCAATTACCAGGAAAAGAAAATGATGGCGAAATGGCCCATTTTCCGGATCGGTAAAAATAAAGGCGGCGTGATTTTCGAAAAAGTAGATAAGCGTTTCCGGCCATTCGGTATGTTGGCGCAGCGTACCATTGGTTTCATTAACGAAGATAAGAACGGTGCTGGTTTAGAATATTCTTACAACAATCAGCTGGCCGGTAAAGACGGTGAAGCGCTGTTCGAACGCATGGCCGGCGGTAGCAAGCAGGTTTACGATGGCACCGAAGTAAAACCGCTTCCGGGCTATGATGTGAAAACTACCATCGATATCAATTTACAGGACGTTGCGGAAAATGCCCTGGAAAAAGCACTTGTTGCGCACGATGCCGAATACGGTTGCGTGGTGCTGATGGAAGTAAAAACCGGCGAAATTAAAGCCATTGCTAACTTAGGCAGGATTGCCGAAGATGTGTATATGGAAAATTATAACTACGCCGTTGCCAGCCAGGGACTCACCGATCCGGGTTCAACGTTCAAGCTGGCTTCTATGATGGCCTTGCTCGAAGATTCAGATATTCAATTAAACGACTCGGTAGAAACCGGCAACGGAAAGCAGAAATTCGGTGGGGTAACCATGAGCGATTCGAAAGAAGGTGGCTACGGAACTATTACGGTGGAAGATGTTTTTGCGAAATCTTCGAACGTAGGGATTGCCAAGCTCATTGAACAGCAATTTGGCAGTCAGCCTCAGAAGTACGTGGAATATCTGCAGAAATTCGGTCTGAATTCTACATTGGGTTTCCAGATGGCCGGCGAAGCAAAACCATACATTAAAAAACCATCGGACCGCAGCTGGAGCCGTACCACGCTTTCGCGGATGAGCATTGGTTACGAACTGAAAATTTCGCCTTTACAAACGCTTACGCTATATAACGCAGTAGCCAATAACGGGGTAAAAGTGCAGCCGATAATTGTAAAGGAAACGCGCAAAGCCGATAAAACGATAGAGCGCTACCAGGCAAAAGTGCTGAACGAAAAGATCTGTTCCGATGAAACCCTGAAAATGCTGCGTCAGATGATGGAATCGGTAGTAGATCATGGAACCGGCAAGCACGTGAAAAGTCCTGATTACAAAGTAGCTGGTAAAACCGGTACGTCGCGTAAGATCAAAAACGGGCAATATATTAAAACCTATTCAACCTCGTTTGTTGGTTATTTTCCAGCCGATAATCCGAAATACAGCTGCATTGTGCTCATAGATAGTCCGCAACGCGCTGCGCAATACGGCGGCGATGTGGCCGCACCGGTTTTCCGGGAACTGGCCGATAAAGCTTACGCCCGCGATCTGGCCAGCCATAAACCAATGCATGCCCGCATTACTCCGGATACCAAATCGTTGCCAACGGTGAAAGCCGGTAGCCAGGATGAATTGATCATGATCTGTAACCGACTGGGAATCAGTAATCATCCGGTGGCCGGTGCGCTGGAAGATGAATGGGTGAAAGCCGATTCGCAGAACCGCTCTTATAATTTTAAACCGAATAAAGTGCTGACGAACCGTGTGCCGGACGTAACCGGCATGACCATTCGCGATGCGCTTTATTTATTAGGGAACCAGGGCCTGAAGATCCGTAAACTCGGAAATTCGGGCCGTGTGCAGAGCCAGTCGTTGCCGGCAGGTTCTCCTATTCAGAAAGGAAGTATCATTACCATAACCGTAAGCTAATGCCAAACCTGTCGATTCTCCTAAAAGGAAATCCGGAAATAATTCAGGTACTCGGCAATGCCGAAACCGATATTCAAAGCCTCACCATGGATTCGCGTAAAGCGGCCCCGGGTGTGGCTTTCTTCGCTCTACGCGGCGTACAAGCCGATGGCCATCAATTTATTCCGCAGGCAATAGCTGCCGGCGCCTCCGCAATTATCTGCGAAACGCTACCCGAAAACGCCGAGAAACTCGCGGTAAACGCTATCCTTATCCAGGTAAAAAGTGCTGCCGCGGCCATGGGTTTTATGGCTTCCGCTTTCTACGGCGAACCTTCTAAAAAACTGAAACTGGTTGGTGTAACCGGTACCAACGGAAAAACCACCTGCGTAACGTTGCTGCATAAACTTTTCCGGGAACTGGGTTATTCGGTGGGTTTGCTTTCTACGGTGCAGAACCAGATAAACGAAGCAATTATTCCGGCTACGCATACTACGCCCGATGCCATTACGCTGAACAAACTGTTGGCCGATATGGTGAAAGTTGGTTGCACGCACTGCTTCATGGAAGTGAGTTCGCACGCACTGGTGCAGCACCGTGTTACTGGTTTAGAATTCAAAGGTGCCATTTTTACCAACATTACGCACGACCATTTAGATTATCACGGCACGTTCGACGAATACATCAAAGCCAAAAAATTATTCTTCGATAACCTGAATAAAAAAGCTTTCGCGCTGGTAAACGCCGACGATAAACGTGGCGCGGTAATGCTGCAGAATACCAAAGCCGAAACGCACGAATATTCCTTAAGAAAAGCCACCGAATTCAAAGCGCGCCTGCTCGATAATTCCATTCAGGGTTTGCACCTGGAAATTGACGGCCACGAAATTCTGTTCCGTTTGATCGGCACGTTCAACGCTTACAACATTCTGGCAGTTTATGGCGCGGCGGTACTTTTAGGCGAAGATAAAACCGAAGTGCTGACTGTGCTTTCGAACCTGACTTCTGCCGCCGGTCGCTTCGATTATTTAATTTCTGATTCGCACATTACCGGCATTGTAGATTACGCGCACACGCCCGATGCTTTGGAAAACGTGTTGAGTACCATTCAGCAAATAAGAAAACCGGAGCAGAAAATAATTACCGTAGTAGGTTGCGGCGGAAACCGCGATGCAGCCAAACGCCCGGTTATGGCCGAAATTGCCTGCAAATTCAGTGATCGTATTTTGCTTACTTCCGATAATCCGCGCGATGAAGAACCGCAGGAAATTCTGAACCAGATGCAGGCCGGCGTAAAACCAACGGAGCTGAAAAAAACGCTATCGATTGTAGACCGAAAAGAGGCCATTAAAACGGCGATTGCGCTGGCAGATGCAAATGATATTATTCTGGTTGCCGGCAAAGGCCACGAAACCTACCAGGAAGTAAAAGGCCAGCGGTCGCCCTTCGACGATAAGCAGGTGCTACGTGAAATGTTCAGCTTGCTGGGAAAATAAATTGTTAAATGGTTTAATTGTTAAATGGTTGTTTTTCAAGTTTTAACTGAAAACAATTTAGCCATTCAGCAATGCAACAACTAAAATAAAAATGCTCTACTACCTATTCGACTATTTAGATAAAGCTTACAACATTCCCGGGGTAGGCGTTTTTCAATACATTTCCTTCCGGGCTGGCGCAGCTACGTTGGTTTCGTTGCTCATTGCCATGATCTTTGGTGGCAAGCTGATCGAAGTTTTGCGCAAAATGCAGGTTGGCGAAAGCATTCGTGATCTGGGTTTGCAGGGGCAGATGGAGAAAAAAGGTACCCCAACCATGGGTGGTTTTATCATTCTGGCGGCCATCTTAATTCCAACGTTATTATTCGCAAAGCTTCACAATACCTACATTATTCTGATGCTGGTTTCAACGATCTGGCTTGGTGTTATTGGTTTCCTGGACGATTATATCAAGGTTTTTAAGAAAAATAAAGAAGGGCTTGCCGGTCGGTTTAAAATTATCGGGCAGGTTGGTTTGGGTTTAATTGTTGGTTGCACGCTCTTTTTCTCCGAAGATGTTACCGTTCGCCAGTATATTACAGCCAAAGGTGCGGCAGCGGCCGACGCTGTTTCTTCCGTTTCCTATCACGATGTGCGCAAAATGGTAACTACTATTCCGTTTGCGAAAAATAATGAGCTTGACTACCATAAATTATTCAGCTTTGCCAGTCCGGTTATGGGTTCGTATGCACGTTTCCTTTACATCCCGTTGGTGATCATCATTATTACGGCTGTTTCAAATGGGGCGAATATTACGGACGGTATTGATGGTTTAGCGGCCGGAACTTCCGCTATTATTGGGATAACCCTGGCAATTTTTGCCTGGATCTCGGGCAACACCATTTTTGCCGATTACCTGAACGTAATGTTCATACCGAATACCGGCGAGCTGGTAATTTTTTGTACGGCTTTTGTGGGAGCGTGTGTCGGGTTTTTGTGGTATAATTCGTATCCGGCACAGGTTTTTATGGGCGATACCGGTAGTTTATCCATTGGTGGCATTATTGCGGTACTGGCCCTGATTCTGCGCAAAGAGCTTTTAATTCCTGTACTCTGCGGCATTTTCCTGATCGAAAATTTATCGGTGATGCTACAGGTAAGCTACTTTAAATACACTAAAAAGAAATACGGCGAAGGCAGAAGGATTTTCAAAATGAGCCCGCTGCACCACCATTACCAGAAAAGCGGTTACCACGAAGCCAAGATCGTTTCCCGTTTCTGGATCGTGGGTATTATGCTGGCCACCATTACGCTGGTAACGCTGAAATTACGGTAGTTTCGTTCACTGAAAATTACCCTAAATGAAATTACGGCCTGCAAGCAAATGCTGCAGGGTTTTATAAAATACTATCGGGGTTTAAGAAATTCGAACAACGAATAACGAACAATTGCAAAAAAATGAAAATAGCAGTTTTAGGTTCCGGAGAAAGTGGCGTAGGTGCGGCGCTGTTAGCGAAAGCAAAAGGCTACGACGTTTTTGTTTCGGATATGGGCCAGATCAAGCCGGAATACCGCGAGCAATTAGAGCATGCCGGCATTTCGTTTGAAGAAGGTACGCATACCGAAAGCCTGATCCTGGATGCTACTGAAATTGTGAAAAGCCCCGGAATTCCGGAAAAAGCTCCTTTGATCAAAGCAGCACACGCCAAAGGAATTCCTGTTATTTCTGAGATCGAATTTGCGGCGCGTTACAGCAAAGCGAAATTCGTTTGCATTACCGGCACCAACGGCAAAACCACCACCACGCTTTTAACTTATCATTTGCTAAAAAGCGCCGGTTTGAACGTAGGTCTGGCCGGAAACATTGGTATAAGCCTTGCAAAACAGGTAACTGAAGATGCGTTCGATTATTATGTACTGGAGTTGAGCAGTTTTCAGCTTGATAATATGTACCGTTTTCGAGCGCACATTGCGGTTTTGCTTAACATTACGCCCGACCACCTGGACCGCTACGAATACAAAATGGAAAACTACGCGGCTTCGAAATTACGTGTAACCCAAAACCAGCTCGAAGGCGATTATTTTATTTACAACCAGGAAGATCCGCTTATCGCGCAATTCTTTAGAGCGGCAGTTTTTGCGGGCCAAACCATACCGTTTTCTTTAGAGAAACACCCACATAGCAAAGTCTGGTTCGAAGGTAAAAATGTGGTTATGGGTTTTGCGCCTCAAAACCCTACCGTTTCTACCGAAAAGTCGCCTTTAATTGGCAAGCACAATCAATATAATTCCCTGGCTGCTATTTCGGTGGCGAAGCTTTTAGGCCTTTCTGAAAACCAGATCGAAACGGCTTTGGCAACTTTTAAAAATGCGGAGCACCGTTTGCAGAAGATCGGCGAAAAAGATGGCGTGCTGTATATTAACGATTCTAAAGCCACGAACGTGGAAGCGGTTTGGTTTGCGCTCGAAGGTATTAAACAACCTATTGTCTGGATTGCCGGCGGCGTAGATAAAGGCAACGACTACGAAACCCTGAAGCCATTTGCCAAAGACCGGATCAAGGCGTTGATCTGCCTGGGAGCCGACAATGAAAAACTGAAGATTTCTTTCGGGGGCATTATTCCGGAAATTAAAGAAACGCAACGTGTAGAAGAAGCTGTGGAAATGGCAAAAACCTTAGCCGGCAGCGGCGATGTGGTATTGCTTTCGCCGGCCTGCGCCAGCTTCGATCTTTTTAATAATTACGAACACCGCGGCCACCGTTTTATGGAAGCCGTGCGGGAAATAGCTTTGAAATAAGCGTTGAAAAAAGTTGAAAGTTATGAGTTCAAAGTTTAAATTGATTTTTGCTCAACGCATAACTTTTAACTCTTAACTCATAACTGAATAAAAAAACGGTAGCAAAACTGGAGGAAAAAGTATGAACGGATTGAAATTGTGGCTCCGCGACAACCTGAAAGGCGACCCTGTTCTATGGGGAATTGTGATTGCTTTTTCATTGATCAGTATTCTGGTGGTTTACTCGGCTACCGGTACGCTGGCTTATAAAAAAATGAGCGGAAACACTGAGTATTTTCTTTTTAAGCATACCAGTCTGATCTTTGTCGGGCTGGCATTTATGTGGTTTGCGCACAAGCTCAATTATAAGTATTACTCGCGTATTTCGTTGCTGGCGCTCATTCTTTCGGTGCCGTTACTTTTATTTACCTGGCGTTTTGGTTCCAACCTCAACGAAGCTTCCCGCTGGATCATGATCCCGGTAATTAACCAGACCTTTCAGCCTTCCGATTTAGCCAAGTTAGCGCTTATCTCACATTTAGCCAGTATGTTAAGTAAAAGGCAGATGAATATTACAGCTATCCGGGAAACGTTGGTGCCGCTTTTATTATGGTGCGGCGGTATCTGCGGACTTATCATGCTCTCCAATATTTCTACCGGTTTGCTGCTTTTTGCTACCTGCATGTTGCTCATGTTCATCGGCCGCGTACCCATGAAATATATCCTGATGCTGGTTGTGGTAGGTGCTATCTTTGGCAGTGTGGCTTTGGCCGTTGGCCAGCGGATGGGTACGGCGATAAGTCGTATCGAAAAATTTATGGATAAGGATAAGCCGGTTTTTCAGCTGGAGCAATCTTACATTGCTATTGCTACCGGCGGGGTGGTGGGCAAAGGTCCGGGCAATTCCGATCAGCGTAATTTTCTGCCGCACCCTTATTCCGACTTCATTTACGCCATTATTATTGAAGAATACGGCATTATAGGTGGCGCCGTAATTCTGTTCTTATACCTTGCTTTGTTGTATCGTGGCATGATTGTAGTAGCCCGAAGTTCCGGCGCTTTCGGCGGCCTGCTTTCGGCGGGCCTCAGTTTCAGTCTCGTCATTCAGGCCATGGTAAACATGGGCGTAGCGGTAGGTTTGGGTCCGGTTACGGGTTTGCCTTTGCCGCTGCTTAGTATGGGGGGAACTTCACTTATTTTTACCGGAATTTCTATGGGAATTATTCTCAGCGTGAGCCGCAACGATTACGAAAGCAACCAGCCGAAAGAAAATTCCCTGCCGAAACCGAAACAAGTAGCTGAAAACGTATTGGCCCATGCCTGATCCGATAAAAACGTACCGATTGATCATTAGCGGCGGTGGTACCGGCGGACATATTTTTCCGGCCGTAGCCATTGCCAACCAGTTTAAACACGTTTTTCCAAACGCTGAAATTCTGTTTGTGGGCGCCAACGGCCGCATGGAAATGACGCGCGTGCCCGAAGCCGGTTACAAAATTGTGGGCCTGAACATTGCCGGCCTGCAACGCAGCCTGACTTTGAAAAACCTGAGCTTCCCCTTTAAGGTGATCAATAGTGTTTTAGCCGCCAAAAAAATAATCAAAGAATTTAAGCCCGATGCGGTGGTAGGAGTGGGAGGTTATGCGAGTGCACCGGTGTTATTTGCCGCTACTTCGCAGCATATTCCGGCCCTGATCCAGGAGCAGAATTCGCATGCAGGCATTACCAATAAACTGCTGGCCAAACGGGTGCATAAAATTTGCGTGGCTTACGAAGGCATGGAAAAATATTTCCCCTCCAGTAAAATAGTTTTGGCCGGTAACCCGGTGCGGAAAGATATTATTGGTTGTGCTGGAAAGCGCGCCGAAGCAGTACAATTTTTCAGCCTCGACCCAAATAAAAAAACGGTTTTGGTAATTGGCGGAAGTTTAGGCGCCCGCACTTTGAACGAAAGCACCGCGCAAAGCCTTAACAGATTGATCAACTCCGGTTATCAGCTGATCTGGCAAACCGGAAAAAGCTATTACCACACGGCCGTTGGCCTTACTACCCATTTAACCGACAATGGAATCCGGGTTTTCGAGTTTATTAAGAACATGGATCTGGCTTATGCCGCATCTGATCTGGTGATTTCCCGCGCGGGTGCATTGTCAATTTCAGAGCTTTGCCTGGCGGGAAAACCGAGCATTTTAGTACCGTCGCCGAATGTAGCGGAAGACCATCAGACGAAAAACGCTATGGCTTTGGTGCAAAAAAGTGCGGCCATTCTGGTAAAAGATACTGAGGCAAATCACGTTTTATACGAAGTGGCGCTCGAGCTTCTACAGGATGAAAAGAAACTGCAGGAACTGAGCACCAACATCGGCAAATTGGGTAAGCCAAAAGCCGCTGAAGAAATTGTAAACGAACTGATAAAACTGCTTTAGTCCCGAATTTTTGATTGGTCGGATTTGGATATTCGATCAAAAAGTAAGATCTGAAAACTGAACTTTGAAAATTCAAAACAAAACACTAGGGTTTTGAGCCCGAAAACTAACGAAAGAAGAAAGCGAAAATTCGAACCATCGGACTTCGGACGATCTTGAAAATGGAACCAACTATGAACAACCAGCAACCAGCAACGAACTACAAGTACATTTACTTTTTAGGTATTGGTGGAATTGGTATGAGCGCCATTGCGCGATGGTTCAAAGCGAATGGCAAACCGGTTTGGGGTTACGATAAAACCGATACTGTGCTCACCCAAAACCTGGCAAAAGAAGGCATCAACATTCATTTCGAAGACAATATTGACCTGATCCCGAAGGAGGTTTTGGAAAATAAAACCGAAACGTTGGTAGTGTTAACGCCCGCCGTTCCGCAGGATCATGCCGAACTGAATTTCTTCCGCGAGCAAGGTTATACTATAAAAAAACGTTCCGAAGTTTTAGGCATTATTACTGCCAACGCTTACACGATTGCAGTAGCCGGAACCCACGGAAAAACCAGCACCAGCAGCATGGTAGCGCATTTATTGCACGATGCAGGAATTGATTGCTCCGCGTTTTTAGGCGGCATTGCTGTTAATCTGAATTCGAATTTAGCCATTGGCAACGCTGAAAAAGACGGAAAACAAATTGTAGTAGTGGAAGCCGATGAGTACGACCGTTCTTTTTTAACGCTGCACCCGGATATTGCCATTGTAACGAATTCCGATGCTGACCACCTCGATATTTACGGCGACAAAGATCACCTTATTCATTCTTTTCAGGATTTTATTGGCCAGATTAAACCCGGCGGCACGCTTATACTCAATAAAAACACTGATCCGCGTTTAACCGAAAAAATGCAGAAAGGCGTGAATCTGATAACCTATTCGCTGGAAAACGGCGATCTGCACGCTTCGGAAATTCAGGTTAGCGGCCGCACGTTCGGTTTCGATCTGAAAAGTGTTGATAAAGATATTCCGGATCTGGCTTTAAAAGTGCCCGGTTTTCACAACGTTGAAAATATGTTAGCCGCTATACAGGCTTGTCTCATCCTGAACGTGCCGGAAAACGCTATCCAAAACGGGGTAAAAACCTATAAAGGCGTAAAACGGCGCTTCGAATACATTTTTGAAAATGATAGTAAAGTTTACATCGACGATTACGCCCACCATCCCACTGAAATTGAAGCCTTTATTCGTTCCGTTAAGGCGCTTTATCCCGGCAAAAAACTGAAGCTTATTTTTCAGCCGCATTTGTTTACCCGCACCCGCGATTTTGCTGACGGCTTTGCTGAAAGCCTGAGCCAGGCCGATGAAGTGGTGTTGCTGGAAATATATCCGGCCCGCGAAAAACCGATTCCCGGAATTACTTCAAAAATTCTGCTCGAAAAAATCACTTCTTCGCAAAAAACATTGCTGACCAAAGAAGAAGTCTTGCTAAATTTGCAGTCCGATAAAAGCTGGGATGTACTTGCCACTGTAGGTGCCGGCGATATTGACACCTTGGTGCAGCCAATAAAAAATATTTTAGAAAAACTTTAAAAAAAACATTGGTAATGCCATTGAACCGTAAAATAAAATCGCTAATTTTTGCCTTCTGTTGCGTGGCGGTTTTCGGTGCATTGGTAGTTTTTGCCGGCGAACGTCAACAGCAAAAAAACTGTGAAAAAGTAAATATTTCTATTGAAAATGAATACAATAATTACTTTATTAGCGAAAAGGAAGTTACCGAACTTTTAACCAGGGACGGAGCTGAAAAAATTGCCGGGCTGAACCGCAGCGAGATAAATCTTAAAAATCTTGAAATGCGGATCAAAGCCCATAAATTTGTAAAAGATGCCCAGGTATCGCGCGATCTGAAAGGAAATTTAAAAGTAAGCATAAAGCAGAACAGGCCTATAGCAAGACTTATACACGAAAACTCCGATAACGATGTTTACATCGACGATGAAGGAAACATCCTGCCATTATCGGAACGCTTTACTGCCCGCGTAATTCCTATCACCAAATCGGTGCAATCTCCAGCGCTTAATAACGCATTCTTTCAGGACTCAGTAGGCCATGCTTACCTGTCCCTTTTGCAGTTTATAGACCACGATGCCTTCTGGAAAGCGCAGCTTGCCCAGATGCACATAGAAGCAGACGGAAAAGTAACCTTCCAGCCTCAGGTCGGCGACCAGAAGATCGAATTCGGCTTGCCGGAAGACATCGAACGGAAGTTCAAAAAACTGATGATCGTTTATAAACAGGTACTGCCGCAAATGGGGTGGAACAAGTATAAACGGGTTAATATAGAATTCAATGATCAGATTATCTGTGAATAAAATACAGCTATGCAAAACGATAAAATAGTAGTAGGCTTAGATATAGGAACAACCAAAATTTGTGCACTGGTTGGCCGCAAAAACGAATACGGGAAGCTGGAGATTCTTGGTATGGGCAAAGCCGTTTCGGAAGGTGTAGTAAGAGGAATTGTAAGCAACATCGATAAAACTGTAGATGCCATTAAGAAAGCGATCCGTCAGGCAGAAGAGCAAAGTGGTATTAACATTGGCGTAGTAAACGTAGGCATTGCCGGGCAACATATTAAAAGCTTGCAGCACAACGGCTCCATTACCCGCGCTACGGTAGATAACGAAATCACCCTCGAAGACGTGAACCGTCTGACCAACGATATGTACCGTTTGGTAACGCCTCCAGGCTCCGAGATCATTCACGTAATGCCGCAGGATTATAAAGTGGATTACGAAGAAGGCATTATGGATCCGGTGGGTATGAGCGGCGTGCGCCTGGAAGGTAACTTCCACATCATTACCGCGCAAAGCAATGCCATCAACAACATTAACAAATGCGTAACCCGCGCCGGCCTCGAGATCGATAACCTGATCCTGGAGCCGTTGGCATCTTCTATGTCTGTGCTGAGCGAAGAAGAAAAAGAAGCCGGTGTTGCGTTGGTAGATATTGGTGGTGGTACCACAGATTTAGCTATCTTTAAAGATAATATTATCCGTCACGCGGCGGTGCTTCCTTTTGGCGGCAACATTATTACTTCCGATATTAAGCAGGGCTGTATGGTAATGCAAAACCAGGCCGAAGCGCTGAAAGTGAAGTTTGGTAAAGCCATTGCCGAGGAAGCCTCTGAGAATGAGATCGTTTCGATTCCAGGCCTGCGCGACCGGACTCCGAAAGAAATTTCTTTGAAAAATCTTGCATATATTATAGAAGCAAGAATGGAAGAAATTATTGAACTAGTTTATTCAGAAATTGTTCGGTCAGGGTACGCCAATAATTTAGCGGCTGGTATCGTGATCACGGGTGGTGGCTCGCAATTGCAGAATCTGGTGCAGCTGGTTGAATACTTGACCGGCATGGATGCCCGCATTGGTTATCCGAATGAGCATCTTGGTAAAAGCAAGATAGATGCGGTGAAAAGCCCCATGTATGCAACCTCTGTTGGCTTGGTTCTTGCTGGTTACCAGTCTCTGGACGACCGTATGAACCGGTACATGGAAAACCGCAACGAAGAAGGCGTACGACGCGAAGAGCCTCGCAACAATGCGAAAGCCACTAGCAGCAGCCACAGTGGCGGTGGCGATTTCTTCAAGAAGATCATCGACCGTACCAAAGGTTTGTTGATAGACGATTTCGACGATAAACAACAGAATTACTAATTTACTTTTTAAGCGGCAATCATTATGAGTTTTTCTCCTTCTTACAAATTCGATGTTCCTTCCCAGTCCAAATCCATCATTAAGGTGATCGGAGTTGGGGGCGGCGGCAGCAATGCTGTAAATCACATGTTCGGGCAAGGAATTAAAGATGTGGAATTTGTAGTCTGCAATACTGATGCTCAGGCTTTGAAAAGCAGCTCGGTACCAAACAAACTGCAAATTGGGGTAGACCTTACAGAAGGTTTAGGTGCTGGCGCCAACCCGGAAAGAGGCAAACAAGCCGCAATTGAAAGTAAAGAGCAGATCCGTGAATTATTAGGCACCGATACCAAAATGGTGTTCATTACGGCAGGAATGGGTGGTGGTACCGGAACAGGTGCTGCGCCGGTAATTGCCAAAGTTGCCAAAGATCTGGATATCCTTACCGTTGGTATCGTTACGGCGCCTTTCATGTTCGAAGGCCGTAAGAAACGTACTGCTGCTGATAATGGTATCAAAGAACTTTCTGAGAACTGCGACACCGTACTGGTAATTCTGAACGATAAGCTGCGCGAAATTTTCGGGAATCTGCCGATCCGTTCTGCTTTCGCAAAAGCCGATAACGTATTAACGACCGCTGCTAAAAGTATTGCCGAGATCATTACGGTAACTTCCGAAGTGAACGTTGACTTTGAAGACGTGAAAACGGTAATGAAAGACTCCGGTGCCGCCGTAATGGGTTCTGCTATTACCGAAGGGGAAAATCGTGCTCTGCGTGCCGCCGAAGAAGCGCTTTCTTCACCATTGCTGAACAACACAGATATTCACGGTGCACAGAAAATTCTTCTTTCTATCATGTCCGGCGACCAGGCGGAACTTGAAATGGACGAACTGACCGAAATTACCGAATATATCCAGGAACAGGCGGGCGAAGAAGCGGAAGTGATCTTCGGTCACGGAATTGATCCGGACCTGGGCCAGAGCATTAGAGTAACGGTAATTGCTACCGGTTTTGCCAGAGAAGGTAACAGCATTGTGCAGATGCCCGCCATTAAAAAAATAATGGAAAAGGAAGCTCCGGCTCCGGCGCCGCAAAACGATATTTTCAATACAGATTATAATATGGTAGCGGAAGCGCCGGTAAAACCCGTAACGCCGCAACCAACTTTTACGCCGCCAGCGCCACAATTCCAGGCACCAGCTCCGGAGCCGGTTCGTGCACCGCAGCAGCAATATGTGCAGCCAGTTCAGCATCAGCAAGTTCCGCAGCAGCCGGTTCAGCCGCAAGCTCCTGCTTATCAGCCTGAGAATAACATTTATTCGGAGCCGGTACCTGCGCGTGTAATCTACGACTTAGGTGTAAGCCAGGACGTTGTGAATCACGATGTACCGAATCTAGGTCAGCCGCAGCCGCAATACCAGGTGCCCAATGCCCCGGTTGCGCAAACCGTAGATATTTACGAAACGCAGGAGCGTATTCCCAGCCTTGAAGAACGTCGCCGACGTTTACGCCAGTTAAGCAGCGAAATTTCTAACGATGCGATAAAGGAAAAACTGGAAGTGCCGGCTTATCAGCGTCGTAACGTGGTTTTAGAAAATGTAGTGCCTTCGGCAGAGCGTAATATTTCCCGTTTCAGCCTGAACGACGACAACGAAATTTTAGGCGATAACCGCTTTCTGCACGATAATGTAGACTAAAACGGTAGCGTTTTCAGCATAAAAAGTAAAAGCCTTCTGTAGCAATGCAGAAGGCTTTTTTATTTACATATTTCACCAGAAAAACAGGTAAAGGGTACGAATACTCAACCCGATAATTACAAGCCCAACCACGATCATCAGTTTTTTAGGATTAATTTTTTTACACAGATAAGCGGCAAATGGCGCCGCAATTACGCCGCCTGCAATCAACCCTAAAATAACGTTCCAGTCCGGAATACCCATAAAAATGGTAAAAACGCTGGAACTGGATAACGCTACAAAAAACTCGGCCAGGTTTACGGATCCAATGGCAAAACGCGGATGCTGGCCTTTACCAAGCAAGGTGGAGGTAACCACCGGCCCCCAGCCGCCACCGCCAACCGAATCTATAAAGCCCCCGGCCAGACCTAGTAATGCCATATTCTTTATTTCACTTTCGGGCTTAATAATGCCATAAGCTTTTTTAATGATCAGTAAACCCACAAAAATGAGATAGATAGCCACAAACGGCTTAATGATTTTCATATCAACAGAGCTCAATAAATAAGCACCTGTAATCGCACCAGCCACGCCCGGTATTACTAATTTCTTGAAAAGATCCCGGTGAATATTGCCAAACCTGATGTGTGAAAGTCCGGAAACGCCCGTTGTAAAAACTTCGGCTAAGTGCACGCAAGCGCTGGTTATAGCCGGTGGAACGCCAAAGCTCATTAAAAAACTCGCAGCACTTACGCCGTAAGCCATACCCAAAGCACCATCAATTACCTGGGCCAGGAATCCGATCAAGAGGAATTTGAGAAACTCTTTTTCCATCAGATTCGCAAAAGCAATGTGAAAAGACCATTCGCCGTAAACCTTTCTGAAATCGTGAAAAAGCATGATCAGCAGCGTAAAAAAAAGCAGACAAACTAATGTTAATACCAACCATTTTATGAAAGGTGGCAAGCTGTAAAGGTCTGGTTTCATTATCATCGGATTTTTCCTGCGCCGCAAGTGGCCCCGTAATCTCATTTAACGGTTATTTCCGGAATATGGTAAGGCATTTATATTCAGTTGCATAAATTTATTCAGGGCTTATTTCTGAACAATTGTTGTGAAAATTTCCAAAGTGCTATGGCTTCGGGCCTGAAAAGTATGGGTGGTTGCTGGTACCAGTTTTGAAAATTCTCTGATAATTCAGTTCAAATTTCTGCCTTAAAATTTCAGGAATCCGTATGGGTGCTTTAGGTTAAACTGATTTTGAATTTCCTGCTTTTAAGCCTGGATCTAATATGAACAACAATAAAGAATTTGTAACCGAACCCCGCGTAGTTTTAATTGGGGCGGGCATTATGAGCGCTACTTTGGGCGTAATGATGAAAGAACTGGTACCAGACCTGACCATCGAAATTTTTGAACGCCTTGATATGGCTGCCGCCGAAAGTTCCGATGCCTGGAATAATGCCGGCACCGGCCACTCGGCTTTCTGCGAACTAAATTACACCCCGGAAATGCCGGACGGCTCCATCGATATTACCAAAGCCATAAAAATTGCCGAAGCCTTCGAAATTTCTAAACAATTTTGGGCTTACATGATTCACCACAACCACCTGGCGCTGCCCGATGCTTTCATTCGCAGCGTGCCGCACATGAGTTTTGTCTGGGGACCGGAGAACGTAAATTTTCTGCGGAAACGCCACGCGACCTTAACTCAAAATCCCTTGTTTAAAGGCATGGAATATTCCGAAGACCACGCCACCTTAGCTAAATGGATCGCGCTTATTATGGAAGGCCGCAATAATGCCCAACTGGTAGCCGCCACTTGCATGGAACTTGGTACCGACGTAAATTTTGGGGCTTTGACGCGCTGCATGTTCGATTATCTGAAGAAGGCCGGCGGGGTGAATGTACATTTCGGGCAGGAAGTGAGACGGTTGAACCAGGAAAGCGACGGCCGCTGGCGGGTACGTTTGCGCGATATGAAAACCGATGAACGCCGTGAAGTGGTGAGCAAATTCGTGTTTATCGGAGCTGGTGGCGGTGCCATGGGTTTGCTTGAGAAATCGGGTATTCCGGAAGGAAAAGGCTACGGCGGGTTCCCGGTAAGCGGACAATGGCTGGTTTGCAATAATCCCGAAATCATTGAAAAGCATCACGCCAAAGTTTACGGCAAAGCTTCAGTTGGCGCGCCGCCTATGAGTGTACCGCATTTAGATACCCGAATTATAAACGAGAAAAAAGCTTTGCTTTTTGGGCCGTATGCCGGTTTTTCCACCAAATTCCTGAAACAAGGTTCTTACTTCGATCTGCCTAAATCCATTCATTTCAGTAACCTGAAAACAATGCTTTATGCCGGCGCGCGGAATTTAGAACTGACCAAATACCTGATCGACCAGGTTCGCCAATCGCCGGAAGATAGGTTAGCCGCCTTGCGCGAATTTTTCCCGTATGCCAGAATGGAAGACTGGGATCTGGAAATTGCCGGCCAGCGGGTGCAGATCATCAAAAAAGACGTGGCGCTGGGCGGAATTTTGGAATTTGGAACGGAAGTAGTAAGCTCCGCCGACGGCACCATTGCCGCCCTTTTAGGTGCGTCGCCGGGGGCTTCTACGGCGGTTTCCATTATGCTTACCTTGCTGGATCGTTGTTTCCCGGAGCGTTTCCGGAGCGAAGCGGCGCAAGCCAGAGTAAAGCAAATGATTCCATCTTATGGCAAATCGCTGGCGCAAAATCCGCAACTGTTAGAGGAAATCAGGACTTTTACCAGCAGTGTGCTGGGCCTGAAAAGCGTGGAATCGAAGTTGTAGAACCAGGGCTGCAAACGCTATGGTTAGAGCCCGAAAAAGTCAGGAGCTTTTAAAAGCCAACCCGGCAGTTGCCAGCGCGTCCCGCAATTTCGGCAACGAGGTTTTTCCTATGCCGTGAAGCTCCAGTATCTCTTTTTCGCTAAATTCCGAAAGTTGCTGCAAGGAAGTAATGCCCTTGTTTTGCAAAGCCCGTCGCGCCGGCGCCGCTATTGCCGCCATAAATCCGGATTCCGGTTTATTTTCTTTTTCACAAACCGGGCAGGTTGGGCACTCAGAAGATTTGTAAAACTGGTGGCCGTTTTCGCAGGTTTTGAGTTTTGGTGTGCTTGGCATAGGCTTAGAAGTTTGGCTTCAATTTATCAAATTATGCAAAAAAGTCCCCTTCGGATGGAAAATGGTAGGACCAGCTTTATTAATATTTTCAATCGCTGGTGCGAGCCTCCCGGCTCGTATCGGATTTAGCTGATCGAATAAAGTGAGGTACGAGTTGGGAGGCTCGCACCAACGCATGAGGATCACAAAATGATATCGCTGTTTAGGAAATCTGTGTTCGGAACTAAACCTAAACCTGCTGCGGAAATCCTTGTCTTCGTACCCAAAATGAGGATATGGATATCCCGGCAGAATGATTCCGGACACAGATGTCCGAAAGAGCTTTAGCGAATTTAATATATCAGCTTTGCTTTTTACTTATTTTCTTCGCCGGTTTTTCAGAATTTCCTTTTATCAGAAACAACACAATTTTAGTGATCAGATCCAGCGGTATTGGTTTATCTAAGGGAAATTGCACCGAGCCTTTGCCGGTTTTATAAGCAGCAAACGCATTTTCAAATGCTTCCATGCCTACGGGTGTAGGATAAAAACCGATATGATTGGCGAAGGCAGCAAAATGAACGAGGTTATGACCGCGCAGCTTGAAAGTTGGAATGGCATAGCTGATCGCTTCTTCCGCTTCCGGCGCCAATTCTTTTATCGTTTCCCGGATCTGTGTGAGTGCCCGCTGCGTTTCCGCGGGAAACCCTGCAATGTATTCGTCTATGTTGCCTGGTTTAGCTGTTGCCATACAATTCTGATTTAACTTTAAAAGTCGGGTTAAGATTTCAGGTTAACCTGATTAAATTGATTAGCGGTTATATTTACGCGCGTGTAAGATGCTTATCTCCCTTCCCGAGCTGAATTTTTTACTCTAAATTCCTGGCGATCCGGAAGCCGAGATCGTCTATTTTGAAGGAAACGGGGTGGCTGCGGCGGCGGTTGGTGGCTAAGATTCCGCGTTCCTCATCTGCCCAGCCGCCGCCGCGAAAAATGCGGTAGGAGCCGTAAACTTCTTCGTCGTAAATATCGGAGCACCATTCCCAGACGTTGCCCAGCATGTCGTACAAACCCCAGGCGTTGGATGCTTTTTGCCCGACGTCCTGCGTGCTGCCGCCGGAGTTTTCTTTGTACCAGGCAATGTTCGTTAGTTCGCCGTAACGGGGTGCCGGGTTGCCGGCTTTGCAGGCATATTCCCATTCGGCTTCGGTGGGCAGGCGGTAACCGTTGGCTTGCGGGTTAAAAGTTATGTTTTCGAAGTTGGCAGGAATGTGGTAGCAGGGTTGTAGTTTTTCCTGCGAGGAAAGGGCGTTGCAAAACTGCACGGCTTCTACCCAGGAAACGGTTTCTACGGGTTTTTGCGGGCCTGGAAAGGTGCTCGGGTTTTGCTGCATCACCGCGGCATAAAGCGCCTGCGTTACCGGAAATTTCGCCAGCAGAAAGGGTTTGATGGCTACCGTCCAGGTTAGTTTTTTCCGGTCGTCGCGCAGTTCAATCTGGCCGGCGGGGATGGGGGTGAGGGTAATCGATGGCAATGGAGTAGCAATTTAAAATTGGTGAAAAATGATGTTAATTTTAAAATGCTTTATTGATTTGTCTTAGACTCTTTCTGAATTAAATAGTTTATGAAAGCACTACATGCTATAAGCATGAATTTTGCATCTTCCTGATTTAATTTATCTTCTTCTAATAAAGCGTGTCTTATTCCATTGGCATCACTTGTGTAACCATAAAGGCTGCTAAAGGAACTTCTTAAAGCCGTATGTAAATTGTGGGCTTTTTCAATTTGCTTTAGTGCTTGTCCAAGAGTTGCTTTGGGGTTACCTGTTATAATGGAACAATATGATTCAACAGCGCTTATTGATTCCTTAATTGAATTTCTATAATCTGGCGATTTTTTATCTGAATACAATTCCAATGCCCTATTTAAATGAGTTTTTACAGGTTTGAGATAATCAGTGTTTGCTAGTGCTTCTTCAATTGCTTCAATCTCAACCTTAGAACTTATTTGGGTTAATAATTTATTTACAAACCTGTAAGCTGATAACTCTCTCTCTAAAATTATATTGCAGTATTCAATAAAATCCTCATTTACTTGATCATAACCCTTAGAGTGATAGCTATTAGGAACAAATTCAATAAAATTATAGATTTCGAACCAATCAGCTTTTAAGAAGAATTGCTTTATATTCTGGTGAAGTTGTTCAAAATACATAGGCTTTTCATCTAATCGTTTTTTGAAAAAACTCCCCCAAATTGATAAAAGCAAAACCTGAACTTCATGAGTATTGTCAGTAATCCTATCATATTTAATCAGGTTTTTCCAATAATAAATTGTTAAACCATTCCAAAGAGCGTTCTTTAAATCTTCGTCAATAGATTCTAATTGAACTATGTTCTTAATTGGAGTTATGCCAATTCTTTGGGAAAATGAAAGCATTTATAAATTATTAGAGTTTTAAGTTTAATCACAATTTAGTATAAAACTCCAGATAATACACATATTACAAACAAAAAACGCTACCATTTTCCCCCTAAAAACTACTCAAAGCTAAACTCCCAATCCGAGCTTTCTTTCTTCGCTTTTTTCTGTGCTTCATTCGCCCGCAATTCCACCCGCCGGATCTTCCCGCTGATGGTTTTGGGCAGTTCTTCTACAAACTCGATGAGGCGCGGAATTTTGTAAGGTGCCAGGTTTTGCCGGCTGAACTGGTAAATTTCCTGCGCCAGTTCGCGGCTCGGTTGGTGCTCCGGCGCCAGAATGATGAACGCCTTTACTTGGTAGCCTTTCACTGCGTGCGGACTGCCAACCACTGCCGATTCAACCACAGCTTCGTGTTCAATTAAAACGCTTTCCACTTCAAACGGGCCCACGCGGTAATCCGAAGCTTTTATCACATCGTCGTCGCGGCCGATGAACCAGATGTAGCCGTCGCCGTCTTTGTAAGCTTTGTCGCCGGTGAAGTAGAGGTTGTGTTTAAAAACGTCCTTCTTCTTTTCCGGATCGCCGAAATATTCCTTAAAAATGCCGTTTGGGCGGCCGGTATCGGTGCGCACGCAAATGTGGCCTTCTTCATGCAATGGCAGTTCGTGGCCTTCGTCATCGGCAATAATAATGTCGTAGAGGAAGGTGGGTTTGCCCATGCTCCCGAATTTCAGTTCGTCGCCCACCAGGTTGGCCACCATGCAGGTGCTTTCGGTCTGGCCGTAGCCGTCGCGGATCATGATGCCGGTGCCTTCGTGCCAGGTTTCGATAATTTCGGGGTTCAGCGGTTCGCCGGCCGCCACGCATTCCCGGAAACTGAAGTTAAACGCTTTCAGATCTTCCTGAATGAGCATGCGCAAGGCCGTTGGCGGCGCGCAAAAGGTGGTAATTTTATGCTTTTCGAGTTGCTCTAACTGCGCTTTGGCGTTGAACCTGCCGGTTGGATGATAGGCAAAAACTGTCGCGCCCACGTTCCAGGGGGCAAATACGCAGCTCCACGAAAACTTGGCCCAGCCGGGCTGCGAAATGTTGTAATGCACGTCGCCTTGTTTCAGCCCGATCCAGGAAGCCGTGGAAAGGTGCCCGAACGGATAACTCAGGTGCGTGTGCGTAACCACTTTGGGTAAACCCGTAGTGCCGGAAGTGAAAAACAAAAACAGCGGATCGTCGGCTTTAGTTTGGGCAGCTTCGGCAGTTTTGGGCTGGTTTTCGATAGCGTTTAAAGGCTGCCAGCCGGTTTTTTCGCCGTCTACAATTATTTTGAGCTTTACGTTTTGGCCCAAGCTTTTTTCAGCTTCATCAATTTTACCGGCATTTTCCAGGTCGGCAAGTACCACGTTGGGCAGCAGCTTTTCGAAACGGTATTTTATGTCCTGCACGCCCATGATCGTAGCCACCGGTACCATTACCAAACCACCTTTCATGGCCGCGAAATACGCAAACCAGTTGGCCGGCAGCAGCGCCAGTTGCAGAAACATGCAATCGCCTTGCTGCAAGCCGTTCGCCCGGAAAAAGTTGAGCAGCTGGTTTCCTTTTTCGGCTATTTCGGCGTAGGTGTAGCGTTCCTCTTTTTCGCCGTCGGTCCAGAGCAAGGCTTCGGCCTGCGGGTGCTGCTTTAAATTTATGCCTTCAAACACTTCAGTTACCCAGTTAAAATATTCAGGTTTTTCTAGAGGCAGTTCGCGCAGTTGCTGGAATTGGTGGCTGGCAATTAAATTCCGGACGTTTTCGAAATAGGAGGTAAGGCTCATGGCAGTAATGGTTTGAAAGTGATGACTTTTTAGCCGGAAAAGGATAGCGTTTTTTCGGGTTGAAAAGGTTGAATAAGTTACGAAAAGCTAAGGGAAAATGCGAGCGGAAATTTGACCCCATCCACCCCCCTAAATCAGGGGAGGGCTTTTATCTGTAGGAGTATCGTTAGTTGAAGCAGACGGAGATGGATTTGCTTATGTCGCAAGTTTAGCGCAGCGTAACTTGTGAAAGGATTAGCCAGTTGTAACTGGCGGAATCATTGCTACTTTTTTGCTTTAAAACCCTATCGTTTTTCATAGAAAGCTTGTCTGTTGCCTTGCAGGCAAGGTCAATTGCAAACTGACCGAATGATTACCCACAACTTACGCTGCGCTAAACTTGCGGGATAATAAAATATTGCGTCAAAAGTCCTGCCTTGTTTTTAGGGGAGGATTTAGGTGGGGTTAAGCTACCATCATTCTTTCCCTTCTTTCTCGCAGCCTTTCCAGTTTTTCTTGCTGATACAGATATTTCCGGGCAGCTTGCGCCATGGTTGCAACACTCGCACCAAGCATGATCACATCTTTTATCACCAATCTGCCGGAGCCGCTTAAATACGGAAAACCGTGGTGGGCATCACCGAGCGGTTGTACCCAGGTTTCGGGCGTGGTTATCAGGAACGAAAGCGTAACCAAACTCATGCCGAAGGCCAGGAAACTACCGAAGGCGGAAACGCCCGGCCAAACCGGATAAGTGGCGATCAGCAAACCGATCATGACGATGACGAAGCCCAGGCCGTAGGAAAACGCGTAGGTGTGGTTTTGTTCGTGCCAGGCTACGTTTTCGGGTTTTAGTTCGCCTTCTTTGTTCATGTGGGTTTTGTAGTCGGGAGCCTCGTATTTGTAAAAGAAACTCATGAACGGACTGTTGGCTACAAAGGGTACAATGCCGTGCGCCTCGTAAGGAAATGCTTTTAAACCGCCGATCCAGACGAGTACGATGATAAGGCCGAGGCGGGCCAGATGCAGGCCGGTTTCCTGGAGATTCGCCGCGAATTGAAAGAATTTATGCATGGTTCCGAAATTTGGTTTCCTTCAAATTTCGCGCTTTTAAGGCCGGCACACCATGCACCAAAGGGCTTAAGGAATAGACAAAAAGCCGCTCCGCATGTTCCACTCCGTTTGCCGGAAATGGCTGGGAGAGAGGCCGATGTGTTTTTTAAAGAAGCGGCTGAAGTAAAATTCGTCTTTGAAGCCGAGGCTGGAAGCTACGGCTTTAACCTGTGCATCGGTGTGCAGCAATTCCCATTTGGCTTTCAGAATGATCTTTTCGGCAATGAGCAGCGATAAGCTTTTATGGAAATGTTTTCTGCAAAGGTTGCTGAGCGTTTTTAAAGGGAAATGCAGGGCTTCGGCGTAAAAAGCGGGTTGGTGCTGTTTAGTGAAGTTTTCGTTTATTAAGTTCTCGAGTTGCGTTAGAACAGCCGGAAGCTTTATGCCTGGGTTACAACCCGGGGTTTGGGCGGTTTTGAGGCGGGTGAGTTTTACCAGGAAGATCTTAAGGTAAGAGAAAACCAGTTCGCCGGTAGCCAATTCGCCGCTTTTCATTTCCGACTGCATGTTTTTCAAGAGTTGGCTTAGTTCGGAAGCGGTTTCAGAGTCAACATTAATGGCTTGCGCATTGTAAACCTGGTTGAAAAGTACGCCGTTGCAGCCCACTTCGTGCTGATACGTTTCGATGCAGAAGAAATTCGGATGGAAAAGCAGAAGCTGGGCCTGGGTTTCGGATTCCGGATGCAGCGCAAAAGCCTGGTAAATATTGAAGCAGAAAACCTGGTTCGGGGCGTATTCGGTTGTAGAAAAATCGGTTTCCAGCAGGCCCTGGCCTTCGATTATCCAAAGCACGCTGAAGTAATTCGTATGGTTTTGCCAGACCTTCTCCCGCACAGCTACCTCCGAAATGAGCAACGGCGCAACTTCCTGGTTGGCTTTGTAAACGTGTAAGGGCAGTTTTCCGGTGAGCATGGTGCAGGTGTTGATTTAGTTACCTTTAAATTAAAGGTTTTGCATGTAGAGACTATATTACGTCTCCTTCATGATTTTACGCTCTATTCGGGCTACCCATATTTACTTTTAAATGAAAATGTATTTTCAAGCCTGAAACTAAACCCGACCATTTAAAACAATGCTTTGAAAATTGAAACAATTTGTCGCAATGCTGTAAGAGCCGCAATATATTACGTCTCTACGGGAGAACCAAATAACTTCAATCCTGAAAAACGCTATGCCTAAAAGCTCAAAAACTGCCCGGCTTGCGCTTCCATCAGTTCGAGATAAAACGGCGTAACCACGCGGCCATCCTGAAAATGATTTTGGATTTGTGGAATGCGGACTTTATTGGCCAGCACATGCATGCCGAGGTAATTGAAAATATCGGTTAGATGGCTCATGGCTAAAAGTCCGCCTTGCGTACCGTTGCTGATGGCTACCATGGCGGCTTTTTTGTTCCGGAACGTGTTGGGATATGCCAGGCCGTCGATGAACGCTTTGAGAACGCCTGGAAAGGAACCGTTGTATTCGGGTAAAACAAAAATGAGTTTTTCGGAATGGGATATGAAGTTGGAAACGGCGTTGAAGGCTTCGTTTTTGCCGGTGTGTTCATAAAGCGCAGTGCTGATAAAATCCACGGGTAATTCCTGCAGATCGAGTAATTGCGCGGGTTGCCCGAATTTTTGTTGCAGCATTTCGGCGTACTGTTCGGCCAGTTTTCGGGAAATTGCGTCCGGGCGGTTTGTGCCTACAATAATCGTAATCATGCTGAAAAGTGGTTTTGCTGTGCCAAAGTTACTTTAAAATTCCTGTTCGGGCTGAAATTTTGGTTTAACAGCTTTTAGGGCGAAAAGGATATCGTTTTTTTTAATAAGAGAATGATTGAATGCGAGAATTGGTGAATAAGGAATTGCAGATTGCATGATCGTCTCTGCTACTATTGTCATTCTGAAAGAACCTTATGGGCTAATAGCACAGAATTCAGAAGTTTCTTCCAGAATGACAGGGAGGGAGAAAGGTTTTAAAATTTCGACATAAAAAAACCTGTGAGGTCTTTAATTCCTCACAGGTTTCTCTGCTTCTGAGTTTCAATTTCTTATAACCAGTTGCTCCACGGCAGACGGCATAAAATAAAGATCAAACCGAGCGTGAAGAAAATGAGGATCTTTTTGTAGCGGGCGTTGCTATCGGTTAGTTTTTTGGCTTTGGAATAACCGATGGTAACCAACACAGCGGCGATGATCATGGTGAGCGGGTGCTCCAGCATGAGTAAACGGGCAGAGCCATCTTTCATGTTTCCGCCGGAAAAATTGCTGATGCCATACGGTGAAACGAAATACAGGATCAGGCCAATAAGCACCTGGATATGTGTGGCGATCAGGCCGATGAGGGCTACTTTGCGGTTTCCTTCGGTGAAAGGTTTGTTGCCTATAAACCCGATCAGGGTGTAAACAATAGCAAAAATAATGGCGGCCAGTAACACGTAGGCTAAACCTGAGTGCGCATGCAAAAGTCCGGTGTACATAGTTTTAAAGTTTGTTTGGTGTAGCGGCCGGGTTTCCGGCGTTTCATTTACTGGCTAAATTAAGCAATAATTGCCGATTCCGAAGCAAAACTCCGGTTTAAATTTAAGCTGATGAAGACTGTTTCCTGAACCATATATGCGAAAAGTCAGGAGGATAATTTCTGAGTTTTTAGGCCGGAATCCCTATCGTTTTTATTTAGAATGTTAGAATGTTCGAGGTTCGTAGGTTCGATTTAAATTAGAAAGTTTTTTGGGTTTATACCCCTAGCGTTTTCAGCATAAAATTAGTTTGACTTTTGGAGCCCAAACCCCTAGCGTTTTTGCATAAAAAAACCTGTGAGGTCTTTAAGACTTCACAGGTTTCTGTAAAAAAGTCATCCCCTGAATTAGGGGAGGATTCAGGGGGGGTTATACGTTCTGCGACGTCATTTTGGCGCCTAGATATTCGCGGTTCAGGATCGCAATGTTTTCCAGGGAAATGCCTACCGGACATTCTGCTGCACAGGCACCCGTGTTGGAGCAAGCACCAAAACCTTCGATATCCATCTGGGCAACCATGTTTTCGGCGCGGGTTTTTGCTTCTACTTTACCTTGTGGCAACATGGCCATCTGGCTTACTTTAGCCGAAACGAACAGCATAGCCGAAGCATTTTTACAAGCTGCCACACAGGCGCCGCAACCAATACAAGTTGCCGCATCGAACGCTTTATCTGCTACTGACTTCGGAATTGGAATAGCGTTCGCATCTGGTACACCACCGGTATTAACCGATACGTAACCGCCAGCCTGCTGAATACGGTCGAAAGCGGAACGGTCAACGCTCAGATCTTTGTGGATCGGGAACGCAGTTGCACGCCAAGGCTCAATCACAATGGTATCGCCATCGTTGAATTTACGCATGTGCAGCTGGCAAGTGGTAGTGCCTTGCTCCGGACCGTGCGGACGGCCGTTGATGTAAAGCGAGCACATCCCGCAGATACCTTCACGGCAATCGTGGTCGAAAGCAATCGGATCTACACCTTTGTGCGCCAGGTTTTCGTTCACTACATCCAGCATTTCCAGGAAAGACATTTCCGGGGAAATATTTTTGGCTTCGTAGGTTTCCAGGGCACCGGATGCCTTATTATTTTTTTGCCGCCAAACCTTTAAAGTAAGGTTCATGGGCTTAAGATTCGGGTTATTACCTGCCATATCTTTTATTTCAATTAGAAATTAGAAATTAAAAATTAAAAATTTTTGAAATTGTAAATCCGACTTTTTGAGCCTTAAACCCTACCATTTCTAATTTCTAATTTTTAATTTCTAATTCACTGTACATTTCTAATTTTTAATTTCTAATCTTTAATTAGCGCTTACTTGTAGCTACGCTGCGTCAGCTTCACGTTCTCGAACTTCAGTTCTTCCTTGTGCAGGTTGGCTGGCTGGTTCGGGCCGGTGTATTCCCAAGCGGCTACGTAGGCATAATTCGCATCGTCGCGAAGCGCTTCGTTTTCCGGGGTCTGGTATTCTTCGCGGAAGTGACCACCACAAGATTCGTTACGATTCAAGGCATCGTCAACCATCAATTCACCTAGCTCCAGGAAGTCAGCTACGCGGCCGGCTTTCTCTAAAGTCTGGTTGAATTCTTCGTTTACGCCCATCACTTTCACGTTTTTCCAGAAATCTTCGCGTAGCTCACGGATCTTACCTTTTGCATATTTCAGGCCTTCGGCGTTACGGGCCATACCGCAGTAATCCCACATCAGCAATCCAAGCTCTTTGTGATATTCATCTACCGTTTTGGTACCGTTAATTGAAAGCAGGCGGGAGATCATGCTTTTCACATTGTTCTCAGCTTCAGTAAAGGCCGGGTGAGAAGTTTCTACTCTTGCAGCAGGCATTTGCGCCAGGTAATCGCCGATGGTGTAAGGAATTACGAAATAACCATCTGCTAAACCCTGCATCAGCGCCGAAGCACCTAAACGGTTCGCACCGTGGTCGGAGAAGTTACACTCGCCGGTTGCGTATAAGCCTGGAATTGTAGTCTGTAAGTTGTAATCTACCCAAAGGCCACCCATGGTGTAGTGAACCGCAGGGTAAATGCGCATTGGAGTTTCGTATGGATTTTCGCCGGTAATTTTGGCGTACATATCGAACAGGTTACCGTATTTGGCAGCAACTTTGGCTTGCGTATCGCGCTTAATTGCATCAGCAAAATCTAAGAATACCGCTAAACCGGTCGTTCCTACGCCACGACCTTCGTCGCAGGCTAATTTCGCGTTACGCGAAGCTACGTCGCGTGGTACTAAGTTACCGAAAGCCGGGTATTTTCTTTCCAGGAAGTAATCGCGATCCTCTTCTTTAATATCAGAAACGCGGATCTCGTTGCGGCGCAGTTTTTCCGCCATTTCCTTGGTTTTAGGAACCCAAACACGACCATCGTTCCGGAGCGATTCCGACATCAGCGTCAGTTTAGACTGATAATCGCCGGAAACCGGAATACAGGTAGGGTGGATCTGGGTGAAGCAAGGGTTTGCAAAGAAAGCACCTTTTTTGTGTGCTCTCCAGGCCGCGGTAGCATTACAGCCCATCGCGTTGGTAGAAAGGAAGAATACGTTACCGTAACCACCGGTTGCCAGAATTACTGCGTGTGCAGCATGTTTCTCGATCGCGCCGGTTACCATGTTTCTGGTGATGATACCACGGGCTTTACCGTCAACCATTACCAAGTCCAGCATTTCGGTGCGTGGGTACATTTTTACTTTGCCGTAAGCGATCTGGCGGTTAAGCGCTGAATAAGCACCTAAAAGCAACTGCTGTCCGGTTTGGCCACGGGCGTAGAAAGTACGGCTAACCTGCGCGCCACCAAAAGAACGGTTGGCTAAAAGTCCGCCGTATTCACGTGCAAAAGGAACACCCTGCGCCACGCACTGGTCAATAATATCTACAGAAACCTGCGCTAAACGGTAAACGTTGGCTTCGCGGGCGCGGTAGTCACCACCTTTAATGGTATCGTAGAATAAACGGAAAACGGAGTCGCCGTCGTTCTGGTAGTTTTTAGCGGCGTTTATACCACCCTGGGCAGCAATAGAGTGCGCACGGCGCGGGCTGTCCTGGTAGCAGAAAGCGTGCACGTTGTAGCCAAGTTCGGCCAGAGAAGCAGCAGCAGAAGCGCCGGCCAGACCAGTTCCAACCACAATTACATCGTATTTCCGTTTGTTAGCCGGGTTCACCAGCTTTACATTGAATTTATGCTTGTCCCATTTTTCGGCTAAAGCACCTTCCGGGATTTTAGAATCTAATATCATATCAAAAAAGCGAATGAATTACTTGAAAAGGAAGAAATAAAGCGGCATGGCAGCAAAACCAAGGCACACCACAATAGAAAACACATATCCGAACGTTTTAATAGCAGGCGTGTATTTTTTGTGGTTAATACCCAAAGACTGGAATGCGCTCTGGAAACCGTGGATTAAGTGATAAGCCAGCGCAATCATAGACAGCACGTACAGGGCCACATACCACCAGATCTTGAAAGATGCGGCAACGCGGGTATAAAGATCGTCAATCAGCATACCGTCTACCGTAACCTGGTCAAGACCACCGGTTTTGGTTGGCAGAAAGAAGTTGTATAAGTGAATGATCAGGAAAACTAAAATCACAGTTCCGAGTAAACCCATATTGCGGGAAGACCAGTTGCTGTTATCCTGCGGGCGGCTGTAAGCGTAACCTACGGTGCGGGCTGCTTTGTTGCGTCGGGTCAGGGCAACGGCATCCCAGATGTGGAACACGAAACCAGCCAGGAGTACAAATTCTAAAACCCGGATAACCGGATTGTGACCCATAAAATGCGAGTAAACGTTGAAGGCAGCGCCTCCATCGTCTTTGAATAGTTGAAGGTTGCCGATCAGGTGAATAACCAGAAAGGAGCAAAGAAAAAGGCCGGTGATCGACATCACGATCTTGCGGCCAATGGTACTGGAGAACGTTTTAGTAAACCAACTCATTTGTAGTTTTTAAATTTTAGGAACAGGTAGCGTAAAGATTGAATAATTGCCAAAGGTAAGGGCAGTTGTGGTATAAAGCAATTTCAGATACATATTTTGAATAAATCTAAATAGCATAGCAACACTGCCTTTTGGAGGCCGGTATAAGTACCAGTCGGAAAAATGGTTAGCGGGAATTAGCAGTTTTTTTTAAGTCTGCTTTAATTTCTCCCAATACATTTGTTATTTGCTATATACATTGACTTTTATGAAGAGAATTGATACCGTTTGGTATAAATATTTAACGTTTTTTCTGGCTTTCATATTGTTACTGGCTTGGGTGCCTGAAGCTTCGGCAACCCACATCCGGGCCGGGGAAATAACGGCTAAAAGCGATACCACTGCCAACCCGAATCCATTGCGTTATCATTTTAAGTTAGTTACTTACGTGGTTACCGCTGCCAATATTCCGGATCTGGAGGCTACTTTTTTCTTCGGCGATGGCCTGAGTTTCAATGCGCAAAAGGCTTCTGAAATTCAGTTGCCTAATAATATTACCCGGCGGGTATTTTACGCTTCGCATACATATCCGGCGCCCGGCGTTTACAGCGTGGGTTACAGCGAGCAGAACCGGAATTCCAGCGTTATTAATATGAGTAGTCCGGGCACTACCAGTTTTCACGTTCGCACCATTATCAGTATCAATCCGCAAATTGGCATTAACCGTTCGCCGCAATTCACCGTGCCTCCCATAGACGTGGCCGCGCAGAACCAGATATTTATTCACTTTCCGGGCGCTTACGATTTAGACCAGGATAGTTTGTCTTATAAAATGCGGATCCCGCAGCAAAATGTAAATACTCCTTCCGCGCCGGTTTCGGGCAACGTTTCCGGTTACCGTTCGCCTGAGTCTTTTGGGGGAACTACCGTGGCCGATCCTTTAAAAGGAACGCCCGCCGGTTTGCCAACAACTTTTACCCTGAATGAAGTTACCGGCGAAATACGATGGAATACGCCTAACGTAACCGGTGAATATAACATTGCTTTTGTGGTGGAAGAATGGAAAGTGATTCCGGGGCGATCGCCGGTAAAGCTGGGAGAAGTATGGCGCGATATGCAGATAAAAGTGGAAGCCACCCTGAATATAAGGCCTACGCTTATTATTCCGAAAGATACGTGCGTGGTAGCTAAAACCTTTTTGCAGGCAATTGTAAGCGGCACCGATGGTAATACGCCGCAGGATCCTTTAACTTTCAATGCTTTTGGCGGAATTTTTCCACCAGCCACCTTTGTGCAGAACGGCCCGAATACCGCGCTTTTCCGCTGGACTCCGCAATGCACCGATATCAGTGAACAACCTTACCAGGTAATTTTTAAAGCCACTGATACCCCGCCGGCCAATACCAACGAACCCCGCCTGATCGATATGCAGGCCTGGAACATAACGGTGGTGGGGCCTAAACCAACGGGACTAACCACAACGCCTTTACCCGGCAAACAAATGCGCCTCAACTGGGACCCGTATTTACAGAATGGCTGTGGCAATGCACAAAAAATAAGGATATACCGCCGTGAGAACCGGGCTAATTTTATTCCAAGTGCCTGCGAAACCGGTGTGCCGGCCTCCACGGGTTATGTGTTTATTGCTGAAGTTGACCCTAATGTTACCACTTACACCGATACCAATCAGGGACAAGGTTTAAATGCCGGCGCTGCTTATTGCTACCTGATCTATGCAACTTTCCCGGGGCCGAAAAATGGCGAAAGCCTGGCTTCAGATGAGGTTTGTGCGGAAATACCTTTAATTTCTTCGGTGCTTACTAATGTTTCGGTAACGCAAACGAGCAAAACTGCCGGCCAGATCCAGGTGCGCTGGACCAAACCGGTAGGAGGGATCAACAACTTTCCGGGGCCACACGAATACCGTTTATACCGGGCTACCGGTTTTAAAGGCGTAAATGGTTTTCAGCTGGTTCACAGCACTACTAACCCGGACGATACCCTTTTCACCGACCAGAACCTGAATACCCAGGATAGTGTGTATCGTTATAAAGTAGAATTTTACTTTACGAATAACGGTGCGTTGCAGCTGCTCGATTCCAGCCCGATCGCCTCTAGTGTGCGGTTAGATGCAGTTTCTAACGGGCAAAACATGGAACTTACCTGGCGATATAATGTGCCGTGGAATAATGAAGGACGCCTGCATATTATTTACCGGGAAATTAACGGATCTTTTGTGGCGATAGACAGCGTGGAAGCCGGCCGGGAATTGGGAGTTTATGTAGATAACGGCACTTTCAATAACGAACCGCTGAAGTTTGGCCAGCAATATTGCTACTTTATTGAAACGGTGGGAACGTATACGAACAGTAAACTGCCGCCGGTAGTGCACAACAATTCCGAGATATTCTGCCAGATTGTGCGCGATACTACGGCTCCTTGTCCGCCGGTGCTTAGTTTAACTTTGCTCAACTGCGATTCTCTGGAACGCACGCCGTTCAAAGCGCCTTTCCAAAATAAACTGAAATGGCAACCTGCTACCGGAAACGGCTGCGGCAACGATGTGAAAGAATTTAATGTGTATTACCGCCCGACCGATGATGCTGCATTTACATTAGTTGGCACGACGCCGGGAACTTCTTTTGTGCACCAAAATCTGCAAACGCCGGCGGGCTGCTACGTGGTTACGGCCGTAGATTCTTCCGGGAACGAAAGCCGCTTCAGTAATATAGAATGCCAGGATGTTTGTTATTTCCTGGAGCTGCCCAACATCATTACGCCAAACGGCGACCAGTTGAACGATACGTTCCGGCCAAGAAATTCGGCTTTTATTAAGAGCGTGAAATTTACGGTCTATAACCGCTGGGGCGTAAAAGTGTTCGATAAAACTACCGGACCGAATATTGACTGGGGTGGAGTAACTGATAGCGGCGACCGGCTTTCGGATGGGGTTTATTATTATTTAGCTGAAATAGAATTTGCCGGCCGCAATCCGCAGGCGTCGCGGCGCACGTTTAAAGGCTGGGTAGAAATTGTAAGCTCCAAACCGAGCGGAAAGTAAGCTTTACCAGATCTCGGAAAAACGGTAGGGTTTAAGGCCTGAAAACTAAAAGTCCGGTTTGCAGAAGCAGGCCGGACTTTTTTGTGCCTGAAACATAGCGTTTTTATTTCTGGTATAGGAGAGATGTATAATGCGTGGTTTCGCACGCGATCTTTCAACCATTAATCGTTTTTACTATGAAAAAAGCAATGCTACTTACCCTCAGTTTCTGTTTTGTGGCGGTACAGCTGGTGCTGGCTCAAAGCGATAAAGATATTCCGGCCGCTGTAAAAAATGCCTTCAATGCCAAATACCCCAACATGAAAGTAACCGACTGGGATTGGGAAGAAGATAAAGATGCCTACGAAGCCGAGTTTAAAATGAACGGGCGGGATTCGGAAGCTTATTTTTCGCCGGATGGCACCTGGAAGAAAACCAAAACCGACCTGAAGCGCGAACAATTGCCTGCTGCGGTAGGCAAAGCCTTAACTTCCGGCGAATACAGTGCCTGGAGTATGAGCGATTATGCCGAAATGGATACGCCGGAAGGCAAACGCTACAAAGTAAGAGCCCGGAAAGGCGTAGATTTTGTGTACCTGAAATATGATTCCAACGGCACGCTGCTGGAACGGAAAGATAAAAAGAAGTAAAGCTAACCGGAAGCAGCAATTTGCCTTCAGTTACCTGCTTGCATAAAAAAAAGCCGCCATGTATAAAACGGGCGGCTTTTTTTTGTGAGAGTCTGATGATATGTACTGTATTACAAAACTTACGCTTTTTTCTGGTTCTATCTGCAGGAAATACGTGCCGTTGGGTTACTGGCTTACGTCTATCGTATTGGCAGCTTCGAAATATAGAAAAACAATAATATTTATACTGCCGGACTTCGGAAAGTTAATTTGGGTAAACGCCCGTTTATTTCCGTGAAGGAAAATTATGGCCTAAGTTATTGGTTTACATGGTGTAACTATCCAATACTTTCCAGGAAACCTTGCCGCTTTCTACAGTATATTTTAAGATCATGTTGCCTCCGTTGTGCCCGTCTTCAAAGTAAGCCAGCGCATAACGGTCGTTCAGAATCCGGATGTCGCGGAAGGTCATGGTGCCGCCGGCGGTACCTTTTACCGGGATCAGGTTTGGGCTGCGCATCAGGCTGTTTTTCAGGTCCACTTCCGGATTTTTCAGGCCTTTTTTCTGCAAACGGTTCACATCGGCTTCGCTCAAACTTCCCAGTTCATCCATAAATTGCGCGGAAGGCGGCGTTACCAGTTCTATCGTGTCTTCATCGGAAACGGTAGTTGGTTCGCCGGAAAGTTTTTTCTGCAGGGAATCTACCAGTTTATCCTGTTTGTAAATGCGGGTGTCGCGGTCGGTGATGCGCTGGTTTTGCAGGGCCAGTTCGTTTTTTGTGGTATCGAGTTTCCAGTAAAAGAAAATGGCCAGGAACGCAAAAGCCGCAATGAGTAAAATAAAAAGCAGGTTTTTCATAATTGGGAAGGAGTTTTTTCAGGGAAAAGGGTAGCGTTTTTAGAAAGCCGAATTTAGGAAGAGTTCAGGAATTGCGGGTATAAATGCCGGAAAATAAAAAAGTCTCCCGAAATGCATCAGGAGACTTTTTTGTATCAAAACGATAGCGTTTTTTGGTTAAAAACTAGATCGTGGTGTTCATGTCGAAGGCTTCTAAATAATCAGCAACTTTGCGAACGAACATGCCGCCCAGGGAACCATCTACCACGCGGTGGTCGTAAGAGTGGCTCAGGAACATAAACTGACGGATACCGATCAGGTCGCCTTGCGGAGTTTCGATAACCGCTGGTTTTTTCTTAATCGCACCCAAAGCCATGATTGCCACCTGCGGCTGCATGATGAGCGGCGTACCCATTACGTTACCAAACGAACCTACGTTCGAAACGGTGTAAGTAGGGTTGGCCAAATCGGCAGGGGTTAATTTGTTTAAGCGGGCGCGGTTGGCCAGGTCGTTCACTTTTTTGGTCAGGCCGTTCAGGTTCATCTGGTCGGCGTTGTGAATTACCGGTACAATTAAGTTTCCGCTTGGCAAAGCTACAGCTACACCAATGTTGATGTCGCGTTTCTTGATGATGCGATCGCCGTCTACGCTAACGTTGATCAACGGGAAGTCTTTGATCGCTTTCACGATGGCTTCGATGATGATCGGGGTGAAGGTCAGGTTTTCGCCTTCGCGTTTCTTATACACGTCCTTCATTTTGTTGCGCCAGTTCACGATGTTGGTCATGTCGGCTTCTACGAAAGAAGTTACGTGCGGCGAAATGCGTTTGGTATCTACCATGCGTTGCGCGATCATTTTGCGCATGCGGTCCATTTCGATGATCTCTACATCGCCGGAGTAAGAAGCAGCCGGGGCAGCAGAAACCTGTGGCGCCGGAGCGGCAGCAGCAACCGGAGCAGCTTGGGCCGGAGCGGCCTGCGGAGCCGGAGCTTGGGCAGCACCATTTACCTGCGGCGCATTACCACGGTTGGCAACAAAATCGAGAATGTCTTTCTTAGAAACGCGGCCTTCTTTACCAGTTCCCGGAATGTATTCCAGTTCCTGCATTGAAATGCCTTCTTCGCGGGCAATGTTGAGTACCAGCGGCGAATAGAAACGGCCTTCAGCAGGTTTATCTAATTTAACAGCCGTAGAAGTTGCAGCAGCAGCCATGGCCGGAGCTGCAGCAGGAGCTGATTGAGCCGGAGCCGGAGTTGCAGCAGCAGCCGGGGCAGCAGTAGCCTGACCGTTGTCGCCGCCAGTGCTGATGATGGCAATTGGTTTACCAACCGCAACCACTTCGCCTTCCTGGGCCAGAATTTCTTTTAACACACCTGCCTGAATGGCCGGCACTTCGGTATCTACTTTATCGGTTGCAACCTCCAGTACCGATTCGTCCTGTTCGATGGTGTCGCCAACCTGCTTCAACCATTTCAGAACCGTACCTTCCATGATACTCTCACCCATTTTGGGCATCAGCATTTCTACAAGAGCCATATATTTTTGTTATTCGTTAATCGGTTTTCGTTATTCGAAGGAAATCAGAATATTGGCGCAAAGGTAATGATTTTAGCTAATTAACCTCGGGTTAGTAGGTTCGAATTTTTGAGATTCGATGGTTTGAGTTTTTGGGACGGGAGGGATAGCGTTTTGGTTTTGTTGGAATAACTAAAAGATAACTGAGTTTTTAATGCCAAAATGATAGCGTTTTTCTTATATTTAGGAGTTGTTAAGGTTTTGCTATGAAAAAACTATTGTTTTTTGTTTTCAGCTTCTGCTTTTTGCTTCAGGCTCATGCCCAGCAAATCGTTCGGGAATGGGTATATAAACCAGATAATACAAGCAAGAGCTTTACTGCAAGCTTACTTACTAGAAATGGAGATGTATTGCTCACAGGAGCTTACGGTCCTAATGTTGTTGGTGCAATTTACCAAAAAATATACATGCTGGTTAAGCCCAATCTTGACACTATCTGGGTTAAGAATGGATCCTCAATCTCAAGGGGTGGAAATGATGGTATTATTCAAACTCCGGACAATGGTTTTGCTTATTATGGCGGCCAACAGTATTCCAATCCTAATGCCGCAGGCCCCAGCCTACATCGATTAGACGCAAATGGAAATACCAGATGGACTAAGCAATATCCTACTGGTTATTGGGAATTCGGGCAAAAGATTTTATTGGCACCGGATAGCGGTTTCTTCTTTGGCGGCTGGAGCCAAATGGCTGGCACTCCCAGGTCTTTTACTTTAGCGCGGGCGGATAGTTTAGGAAACTTAAAATGGCGGAAGCATTACAACTGGCACCTCAACGATAATCTGTCTGATATTCAACATACCCGAAATGGTAATATCATCATGTATGGGACGACAATTACCAATACAGAGCGAATAAAATTGTTACTCGTGAACCAAAATGGCGATTCTGTATTAGGACGGACATTATCCATTATTGGAGACCCAAACCGACATGAAAGGATATTTTGGGACCGTTGTACTATAACTTCTTTATCTGATAATGGTTTTTTAATAGCGGCTGAAATTGATACCATTCCAGCGACAGGGCAAAAATTAGGCATGATGGTTAAAGTAAATGCCAATCTACAACCGCAATGGCATTACATTCATCGCTCTATGCCCAATAATGTTTTATTCATTAAGGCAAAGGAATTAACAGATAGTTCAGTTGTGGTATTAGGGTTTTCGAGACAAGTCGCAGCGGGAACAACTCCAAACAACCAATTCTTTCTCTATCATTTGGGTAAAAAGGGGGGATTACAAAATATCTATACCTTTACAAGTGCATTAGGCCAGAAAATATTTCCCATAGTTATGGAAGCACTACCTGACAGTAGTTTTATTATTGGAGGCTATGCTATAATTACTTCTCAATCATATCCTATGGCTTTTTATTTGGCCAAAGTGAAAATCCCAGGATTGCCACCTGCTATGCCTGCACCAGCAATTGTATCAGGTATTAAACCTGATTTTTCTCTTTATGAAATTAACTTAGGCCAAAGCTATCCCAACCCAACAGCTTCCGAAGCTATTATTCCTTATTCCCTGCCGAAAAATTACAACCAAGCCAGCATTACAATTAAGGAAATCGCAACCGGTAAAGAGATACGGAGATACGAACTGAAAAAGAATAGCAATTCTTTAACTATTGATATCAGTAATTTAAGCAATGGTTTATATTTGTACAGCCTGGAAATAGATGATAAACCGGTGGCTACAAAGAAGCTGGCCGTAATGAAATAGCTTAGACTTTTTTACCCTGAAAGAATAGCGTTTTTTAATGGAAAAATTCACCTTGTTGAATTAAAGTGCTTTCCTGAAATGCACCTTGGAAATTTCTTCTTTCATTACTCTGCCATTTTCGCCTATCGTAATATGCGTTATAATGGAATCGCCTTCAATTGTTTCATTGCTTTCCAAACCGATAAGTTCGCTTTCAGATTCTGCACTTTTAATTTCGAATTTGT
Organism: Adhaeribacter terreus; assembly: GCF_042657365.1. Taxonomy (NCBI): domain Bacteria; kingdom Pseudomonadati; phylum Bacteroidota; class Cytophagia; order Cytophagales; family Hymenobacteraceae; genus Adhaeribacter; species Adhaeribacter terreus. The sequence continues at coordinate 89,623 of NZ_JBHSKT010000002.1, forward strand.
TCTTAGCCAGTAATTTTCCGGAAGATTCGTAACCCCAGCCTCCGTCTCCGCAACGGGAAGCGATGATGAAACTGTCGATGGCCTTGCCATTTTTGTCGAAAATGCAATACTGCAGTAGATCGCAGTAGCTGCTTTCTTCTTGGGTAAGGATTACAAATTCTATTCTATCGGGCGTTTTTGTTTGCCACGAATAAAGGTAATCCCGGTTATTTCCTTGCCCAATGAATTTCCTTTTTGTATGCTGCCAGACCAGTTTGAACGTTTGAGAATCTAGCTCAACATAATTGCCAGGCCTGGTTTCCCAGTTAAAAGTGTCTATTTCAAATGCAGTTAAATGTCTGAATTTAAAGTCCTTTTCCAGCTTTACCAAAGGACTTTGCACTTCTATTTTTTCGACGGGTTTTTCAGCTTTTTCTTGTTTGGATTCGTGTTTATTACAGCCTGAGAAAACCAGAGTAATGAAAAGAAAGCGGAGTAATTTTCTCATTTTAACTTTTTTTCACATTTAACAATCAAACCCTGAACAATCGGACCTATGAACTACGGCAAACTCTGGCGCACTAAATTCAGCAACGTAACAGCGGTAAACTCAATGTTCAGTTCGCGGCCTTTGTTGAAAAAGAGTTTTTTGCTGATGGTTTTGGTAGCGTCGGAGTAAGCAATGCAGAGCGTGCCGACCGGTTTGTCTTCGGTTCCGCCATCCGGGCCGGCAATACCGCTGGTGGCAATTCCTACGTCAGTACCCATTATTTTACGCACGTTTTCGGCCATTTCACGCACTACTGCTTCACTCACGGCACCGTGTTGTTCTATGGTTTCGGGTTTTACGTGCAGTTGTTTGATCTTTACGTCGTTGTCGTAGGCAATAATGCTGCCCATGTAATACATAGAGCTGCCCGGAATGCTGGTAAGTTTGTGCGCTACGTGGCCGCCTGTGCAGCTTTCGGCGGTGGAAATGGTCAGGCTGCGGGCATTCAGCAACATGCCAATAGTTTCTTCTAACGTAACTTCGCCGTAGGCATAAATGAATTTGGAAATGAGGCTGGCGACGGCCGTAAGTTCTTTCAAAAGCTGGTCTTCCAGTTCGTCGGCATTGGTTCCGTGGCCGGTTAAACGCAGCCGCACCCCTGCCAGATGTGGTAAATACGCCAGCTTGATATTGGCCGGTAAAGCATCTTCCCACTCTGTAAGTTGCTCCGCCAGGAAAGATTCGCCGATGCCAATGGTCTGAATTACTTTATGAATGATAACCGGAAACTCGAATGAAGCCTGGATCTTTGGAAGCACTGTTTCCGTCATCATGTGCATCATTTCGTAAGGCACGCCCGGCATAGAAACAATTATTTTGCCTTTATGCTCAAACCACATGCCCGGCGCCGTACCCAGGTGGTTGCGGACCGGGGTGCAATTTTCCGGCAGAAAAGCCTGCTGGCGGTTCAACTCAGTCAGTTCGCGGCCGCGTTTCTGAAACAGGTCGGCTACATCTTCCAGCGATCGCTGATCCAGTTTCAAACCAACGCCGAAATATTCGGCCAGCGTTTTCTTCGTAATATCGTCGCGGGTTGGGCCCAGGCCACCGGTTATCAGGATCAGATCGGCTCGGGTTTGCGCTTCAATTAATGCCTGCGTAATGGCTTCGGCATCGTCGGCAATAGACGAAATTTGTTTAATGCGAACCCCGATCTTTCCGAGTTCGGTACCTAACCAGGCAGAATTTGTATCTACGATCTGCCCGTAAAGGATCTCGTCGCCAATGGTAATAATTTCAGCTAAAACCGGTTTCATAATCTGGCAGGGTTTGTGCAAAGCATTGCGTAATATTGCGCTTAATATTTTACATCAAAGTTAACGACCTGAATACGTATGAAAAAGTTAAGTTTCTACAGTTTTCTGATTTTTTTTGGATTTCTCACTTCCTGCGCCTCCGGCCAGTTCCCGAACCTGAGTAATTTACCCAATCTGCCAACCACCGTGGGAAGTCCTTCCGGTGCCCGACCAACCGACGCCGAAGTGGCCAACGGCTTAAAAGAAGCCCTGATCCAGGGCACGACCAAAGGCACGGCCCAAGCTTCGCAAACCAATGGTTATTTCGGCAATTCGCTTATTCGTATTCCTTTTCCGCCGGAAATTAAAAAAGTGGAAACCACGCTGCGCAACGTAGGCATGGGCCAAGAAGTAGATAAATTTGTTTTAAGCCTGAACCGCGCCGCCGAAGATGCCGCCATCAGCGCCAAACCCATTTTTATTTCTGCCATTAAAAGTCTAACCATTAAAGATGTATGGAATATTTTAACCGGCGAAAAAGACGCGGCTACGCAATATTTAAAACGCACCACTTCTTCACAGCTAACTACAGCTTTCAAACCGATCATTCAGAAAAGCCTCGATAAAGTGAATGCTACCAAATATTACGGCACCGTCATTACGAGCTACAATAAAATTCCGCTGGTGCAAAAAGTGAATCCGGATCTGAATGCCTATGCCACCGATAAAGCTATTCAGGGTTTATTTACGCTCGTAGCTCAGGAAGAAGCCAACATCCGCGAAAACCCGATAGCTCGAACCACCGACCTGCTGAAACGCGTATTTGGTTATAAAGGCTAGTTTAAATAATTAATAATTCCGTACTGCAAACCTGTGAGGTTTTTAAAACCTCACAGGTTTTTTTGTGCCCAAACGGTAGGGTTTTTAGGTAGAAAATTATAGCGTTTTTCAGGCCGAAAATGCTATGGTTTGGGGCAGAAAAAGTGCTTGGCTGTAAGTTTCATAAATCTTATTGCGGCTGTTTTCAGTACAAAGTCAAATATTAGGTTTAAACTATTTTATGGAACACGTTTTTGAATGGCGGCGCATTTTTTTTAACGATTTGCCGCTCATTTTTTTAGCCGAAGTGGTTTTTCGTACGCTGGTCATGTTCTTTTTTCTGGTGGTAACCTTACGGTCGGCTGGTAAAAGAGGCGTGAAGCAGCTTTCTATTTACGAAGTGGTAATTATCGTGGCACTGGGCTCGGCGGCCGGCGACCCGATGTTTTACGAAGACGTGGGAATTGTGCCGGCTTTGCTGGTTTTCCTGATCGTGATCGGGCTTTACCGTTTCATAACCTGGCTGGCGGCGCGCAACCGCTGGTTCGAAAAAGTGGTGGAAGGCCTGCCGGTTTACCTGATAGAAGACGGGCAATTTGCCATTGAAAAGTTTGGAAAAGAACACCTCAGCCAGGACGAATTCTTCAGCGAACTCCGCGAACAGCACGTAGAGCATCTGGGGCAGGTGCGCGTGGCTTTACTGGAAGCCAGCGGAGAAATGAGCGTGTTTTTTTACGCAGATAACGAGGTGAAACCCGGCCTTCCCATTTTACCCAACCTCTACGATGAACAATTCCAGACAATTCCGGCAACCGGTATTTATGCCTGTGCTTTTTGCGGCAACATAGAAGAAATACCGGCCGGCATCAGCCCCTGCGACCGCTGCGGCAAAACTTCCTGGGTAAAAGCCATTAATACCCGCCGCATAGCCTGAGAAAAGACCCACCTAAATCCTCCCCTGATTCAGGGGAGGACTTTTCTTCGCAGGTGTAATCTGTCAGCTAAAGCAAACGGCAATGAATATTTTCTGAACGGTAATTTATTTGATTCTTGTGATTCTTGTGATTTTCTAAAATATGATTTCACAATTCCGCCAGCGCAGCGTCACACGAAAATCACGTTTGCTAGAAAGCTAAACTAAAAAAAGAAGCTGACTACGAAGGGAAACTGACACCAGTTTCTGTGAGAGCGGCCTCCAAGCTTACCGGTTCCGTCAGGAAAGCCGCCATGCGGCTAGGTAAGGTTGCAGCCGCGAATGCAGAAACGAAGCCCACCCGGTTTGAGGGTGAAGATTGCCGATGGAAGTTAGAAACCAGATGCTTAGCAAAAAGGTGTTTCAAAAAACGCTAGCACTTTTGGTTAAAAAACTGCTGTCCGCCGACAAGGTCTTTCAGAGCTACGCTCGCAATCTTCGCGCTCCCGCGCTCAATTGTGCTCAGGATGATAAAAATGGTATGCTTTTGAACTAAAAAACTCAAAATGCGGCTTCATAAGTTTCCTCGACTTCGCTCAGAATGACGAAAAACGGTATCCTTTTCGGCCTGAAAAGTCAATAGCCAACGCAACTACCAACCCAAAGAGATCTCTCCTTACGTCGAGATGACAAAATAGAGTTTATAAAAACAACTCACATTAAAACATCGCTATTAAAATATATATAACCCTGTAAATAAGCGAGTAAAACCAATTTCGGCTAGAATAGTATGTAAGGTGTGCCACCCATAAAACCCTGAAAGCTATGAAAAAGATATACGAAACTCCTTTCCGGCATTATCCCCTCGAAGATGCGCAAAGCCTGGACCCGTTAATGGCGGCCATTGGCGATGCCCGGTTTGTACTTTTAGGCGAAGCTTCGCATGGAACATCTGATTATTATACTTGGCGCACGGCTATATCCAAACGCCTGATCCAGGAAAAAGGCTTCAATTTTATTGCTGTAGAAGGCGACTGGCCCGATTCGTACCTCGTAAACCGCTACATAAAAGGCTACCCCGATGGCAGTAATTCGGTGCAGAAACTTTTACAGCATTTCAACCGCTGGCCAACCTGGATGTGGGGAAACTGGGAAGTGGCTGCTTTGGTAGAATGGCTGAAAGAATACAACGAAATTCAGCCGGTGCAGAAGAAGGCCGGTTTTTATGGCCTCGATGTGTATAGCTTATGGGAAAGCCTGGACGAAATTCTGAATTACCTCGAAAAACGCGACCCTGACCTTACCGAAGCGGCCCGCAAAGCCTTTAAATGTTTCGAACCTTTTAATAACGATCCGGAAGAATACGCCCGTTCGGTAGCATTTGTGCCTGAAGATTGCGAACACGAAGTGCTGGAAATGCTGAACCGCATCCGCGCCAAAGCCAATGCATTTGAACAGGACGCCGAAGCTCATTTCAATACCGAACAGAACGCCTTGGTAACCGTAAACGCCGAAAAATATTACCGGGCCATGGTACGCGGCGGCTCAAGTTCCTGGAACGTGCGCGATGAGCACATGATGGAAACCCTGAACCGCCTGATGGATTTTCACGGGCCCGAAAGTAAAGCCATAATCTGGGAACATAATACCCACATTGGCGATGCGCGCTACACCGATATGGCTCGCAGCCGCATGATAAATGTAGGCCAATTGGTACGTGAGCAGCACGGCCGCGAAAATTGCTTTCTGGTAGGTTTCGGGTCGTATAAAGGCAGCGTAATTGCCGGTAAAAACTGGGGCGCGCCCATGCAGAAAATGGACGTTCCGGAGGCCGAGCCTGGTAGCTGGGAGCATTATTTACACCAGATAAGCGAAATGGATAAACTGATTCTTTCGGATGATATCCGGAATATCAGCGAGCTCCGCGACGTGATTGGCCACCGGGCTATTGGCGTGGTTTATAACCCAAAAACCGAACGTTTCGGAAACTATGTGCCATCGGTAATTCCGGAACGCTACGATGCCTTCATGTTCATAGACGAAACCGAAGCCGTACACCCAATCCTGACCCAGGTTGCCGGCAATATGCCACCAGATATGTATCCGTGGACTTTTTAGTGAATTATTGATTTGTTGAATGAGCGAATGATTGAATAACGTTACTACTTCACTCATTTATTTTAGATTTCTGAATTTCAGGATCAGATCGGTTTTGAGTTGGTGTAAGTTTGCTTCGAGACCAACGGGATAGGGGTGCGGATTCAAGAACCGGCGGATGCTGGGGTCTAAAGATTGCAGTTGCGATTGCGTACGCTGTTGAATTTCCGGGAGAGTAGGTAAGCGGTAAACGAGTTCCCCATTTTTGAAAACCGGCTGAAGCAGGTCTTCGAAGGGCGTTTCGGGGGCAATCGGTTTTTGTTTGGTAATGTCAAGCGGGTGCACAATTTTCATGTTTTCCGGCAGGTTTTCAGCTTCGTTATAGATCATATCAGCCACAAATTTTCCGTTCCCATCCAGAAATCTTCTAACCTGTTGCACACCGGGCGTAGAGGTTTTAATTAGCTGTTCTGAAAGTTTTAATTTGTATTGCCAGTTGCCTTTTTCGTCTTTTAAAGCTCCAAGTTTATACACACCTCCCAAAGCCGGCTGGTCGTAAGCGGTTACGAGCTGGGTGCCGATTCCCCAGGTATTTATTTTAGCGCCCTGCTGTTTTAAACTGGCGATCAGATTTTCGTCGAGGTCGTTGCTGGCTACAATATTTACTGCCGGAAAACCGGCTTCGTCGAGCAATTTCCGGGCTTCAATGCTTAAGTAAGCCAGATCGCCGGAATCGAGGCGGATGGCGGACAATTCTGAACCGTTTTCGCGCATTTTCCGGGCAACTTTTATCGCGTTTCGCACACCTTCCAGCGTATCGAAAGTATCTACCAGGAAAACAGAATCGTGCGGGAAGGCTTCGGCATATTTTTCAAACGATTCCTCCTCGCTGGCAAAGGTCATTACCCAGCTGTGCGCGTGCGTGCCTTTTACCGGAATGCCAAAAAGTTCGCCGGCCATTACGTTACTGGTTGCTTGTACACCGCCAATAAACGCCGCACGGGTAGCACTTAAAGAACCATCTACACCCTGCGCCCGCCGCATACCGAATTCCATTACCAGGTCGCCTTGCGCGGCTTCGGTAATGCGGGCAGCTTTAGTGGCAATTAAGGTCTGGAAGTTTACGAGGTTCAGTAAAGGTGTTTCTACCAGCTGCGCCTGCAATAGTGGTCCCGAAACCCGGATCAAAGGTTCATTCGGGAAAACTACCGTGCCTTCCGGAATGGCTTCTACGTGGCAGGTGAAATGTAAATTCCGGAGATATTCTATAAAATCGAGGTCGAATAATTCGTCGCCTTTGGCATTGCGCAAGCTGGTTAAATATTCGATGTCGTTATCCGAAAATTTCAGGTTCTGCAGAAAATGGACCGCGTATTCCAGACCGGCACAAACTGCATAACCGCCTTCAAACGGGTTTTTCCGGAAGTATAAATGAAAGACAGCTTGTTGTTCGGCACGGCCGGTTTTCCAGTAGCCATAGGCCATGGTAAGCTGATAAAGATCGGTGAGTAAACTAAGCGAAGTACCGTAAAGGTTGCGGGTAAAATCCATGCGGAAAGGGTTGCTGCTGCTGCTTTAACGGCAAAGAAATCGGTAACGTTTTACGTTGTTCTTTGATGACTTTTTCGGGTGGAAACCCTACCGTTTTTTAGGTATCTGTTTGCTTAATCGGTTATTTCCGGGGGTAAAAATACAGGTTCACCGGTGCATTGATAAAACCTTTTTCGCTTAAAGTAAAGAAACCGGAATTGTTGCCGGCAAACGTAACGGCTTCGCCCTGGGGCTCCACTTTATACGGAATGTCTACGGGCTGCTGCTGCAGAAAACTTTCGAGCGGTTCGCCGGCTTGTTGTTTGTAGTAATTTAACCCGGAATAAGTTTTCAGAATGGCTTCAGTACCGTCTGGCGAAAGGGCGGCGCTTACCACTCCTGTAAAGGTAATTTGCCCAACGAGCTGCGCAGTATCGATGGTAGTATATTTAAATGGAGCCGAAATTTTATAAATACGCGAAGGATCGTCTTGTTTGGTAATAATCAGGATGTCGTTAGTTTTAGGATCTACGAGCAGCGCTTCGGCATCGTGCGAACCATCCGGGTACCGGAAACGGATCTGCTGGATCGTATGCACGGTATCGGTTGTCGGAGATGGCTCGGTGAACTGGTAAATGGTGTAGGAAGTTTGCTTTTTGTTGTTGTCGCCTGTGTCGGCTATATAAAGCTGGTTGCCGGAAAGCGCCATGTCTTCCCAATCGCGGTTCTTAATGCCTTTCAGATATACTTTTTTCGAAAGATTTCCGTCGTGCCCGATCAGATGCAATTGTGTAGGGTTACCGCTGTCTTCATGCGCCCATAAAAATCCCGGATTAGATTTGCTATCAGCAATGCCGGAAATCTCTTCAACTCTGGGGTTTAGCGTTCTGCTCTGCGGATCGGTGCTGAAAGGCTGACCGTTTACAGATGGCGCTGCATCGTCGTTTTTGTTACAGGCGGCAAATAAAAGCAGGAACAGTAAATAAAACGGAATTCGGAAGAGTCGTTTCATTGGGCTGGCATGGTTTAGAGCGCGTAGAAAAGTTTAAAAAACTCTTACGGGTTTCAGGTCATGCTGTTTAAGAATGAAAGCTTTTATAGGTAAACTACCGTATCTGAAAAGCCGAAGGAAGTTTTTTAGGTGGAAAGGATAGCGTTTTTTCTAAAATAAGAATTAATGCTAGGGCGAGCTTCGATGCTAATAAATTGATTTTTTGCAGGGCTAAATGAAATGATTCTTAACCTTTTCTTGCTTCAGATACCTAATTAGCAGAATAATTGGTACAGACCAAATCAAAGCGCCGATTATATGATCTATTCCTAGTTTCCCATTATCGAAAAAATTATGAGGTGCAATAAATATTGACTGACACCACACAGAAACAAGGTATAGAGTGGCAACTACCTGAAGCAATACTCTGGCCCAATTTCTATAACGAATTAAGAAAACCCCAATTACTAAAAATGACAAAGCAAAACCTATTGAAATTATTGCAATAGGTTTTACAAATTCAACCGTTTGGTCATAGAAATGACTCTTTTCTATATTGTATTCCACTTCAATTAAGTAGTCAAACATGAATAGGCCACTTATGGTACTTAGTATTTCTAAAGTCGAAATTATAATAAGTACAATTCCGATGATTTTTATTGTTTTAGCTTTGCTTTCCACCATATTTTTTGTCCTTCCCATTTGTTAATTTACTAATGACGTAACTAATCTATTGATATAGAAGAACAAATCTAGTTTCCAAAAAAGAACCAAAAACGCTATCCTTTCCGCCCCAAAAACTATTTTTTCGGAGCCGGATGGTAATCGGTAATATGCAAACGTTCGTCGGCGAAGCTGTATTCGTGAGAAATGTTGGAACCGATGATGACGATGCGGTCTTTTTTGTTCAGGCTGAGATGTTCGAGGTACCAGTCAATGCCTTCCTGATCGAGGTTGGTGGTGGGTTCGTCTAAAAGCAGGAGGGGAGCCTGGGTGTAAAGGGCCATGCCAAGCTTTAAACGCTGTTTCATGCCGCTGGAAAAATCCTTTACAAACTTGTTGCGGGCTTTTTGCAGGCGCATACGGTCAATTAATTCCGGCACGGTTACGCCATTCAGCTGCTTGAACTTCATGTGAAATTCCAGCACTTCAGTGAGCGTAAATTCTTCTACGGTTTCTAAATAAGGCGCGGCGTAGGAGAGGTAGCGGTAAATTTCTTCTACCGGAACGATATGGTTTTGAAGGGAAAAAGTCAGTTGGCCTTCGCTGGGCAGCAGAAAGCCGGAAATAGTATTCAGCAACGTAGATTTTCCGGAACCGTTATGACCAAGAATGGCGTACGTATTGCCCGCCGTAAATTCGTAAGTCAGGTTCCGGAAGATCCACTCAAAATTGTAGCGTTTTCCGAGGCCGGAAAGCTTAACCTGCATCGCGGCCTTGTCCTTTTATTACGCCTCTTTCTGAACTGCGGAAGAAATTCAGGATCTCGTCGCGCTCCATGCTCGAAGGCATTTCCATTTCGATTTTCTCTAAAGCCGCAGTATAGTTCAACCCGCTTAAGAAAAGAATGCGGTAAACCTGCTGAATTTCGTTGATCTGCTCGTTTGTATAACCGCGGCGGCGCAAACCAATAGAGTTGATACCGGCGTAAGAAAGTGGTTCACGCGCAGCTTTAATGAATGGCGGCACATCTTTCCGCACCAGACTTCCGCCCGAGATCATGGAATGCGCGCCAATTTTTACGAATTGGTGCACTGCCGTAGTACCGCCAATAAATACATGGTCCTGAATTTCGATATGGCCGGCCAGCTGCACGGAATTGGCAATAATTACGTTATCGCCGATAATGCAGTCGTGAGCAATGTGCACGTAAGCCATAACCAGGCAGTTTTTGCCTACGGAAGTCGTGTTTTTATCTAAAGCCGTGCCCCGGTTCATGGTTACGCACTCCCGGATAATAGAATTATCGCCGATCACGGCCGTGGAAGCTTCGCCCTGGTATTTCAGATCTTGCGGCGGCGCCGAAATTACCGCCCCCGGAAAAATTTTGCAATTCTTGCCAATGCGCGCGCCTTCCATAATGGTTACGTTCGGACCGATCCAGGTGCCTTCGCCAATTTCCACGTCTTTATAAATGGTGGTAAAAGGCTCTACTACCACATTCTGGGCAATTTTAGCTTCCGGATGAATATATGCTAACGGTTGAGTCATTAGACTTTGGGTTAATTAGAAATTAGGAATTAGAAATTAGAAATGGGTTTTTATGCTTAGAAGACTTTATAAAAACCAACTCCGTTGCTGGTAGATAAAATAAACTTTGAAACTGAATCTGATTTAAGTCGCCAGGTCAATTTCTAATTCATAATTTCTAATTTCTAATTAAAATTTAAACGTTCTCTTTTCTTACAATACTGGCGCTCATTTCAGCCTCCATTACCACTTTGCCGCCTACAAAAGCCTGGCCTACCATTTTGGCAATACCGCGTTTTACCGGGGCTAACAGCTCGCATTTAAAAATAATGGTATCGCCGGGAAGTACTTTTTTGCGGAAACGGCATTTTTCAATTCCCAGGAAGTAAGTCCAGTAGTTTTCCGGATCCGGAACGGTATTTAAAACCAGGATTCCACCGGTTTGCGCCATAGCCTCGATCTGCAAGACGCCTGGCATAACCGGGTTACCCGGGAAATGACCCTGGAAGAAGGGCTCGTTCATGGTTACATTTTTTATACCCGTAACCGTATTTTCGTCCAGATGAATGATCTTGTCAATAAGCAGAAAAGGGTAACGGTGCGGAAGGGTAGCGGCAATTTTGTTGATGTCCATTACCGGCTCGCGCTTCGGGTCGTAAACCGGCACGTTCTTGATGGCGGCTTCGTTCATCGCTTTCTTGATCTTCTTCGCGAAAGCAACGTTGGCCGCGTGGCCCGGGCGAGCTGCCAGGATCTGACCTTTCAACGGACGGCCAACCAAGGCAAGGTCACCTATTAAATCTAGAAGTTTGTGGCGGGCCGGTTCGTTTTTGAAGCGCAGTTCGGTGTTGTTCAGAATGCCTTCTTTCTTAACTTCTACTTTCGGCTTGTTCAGTAGGGTAGCCAAATGGTTTAATTCATCGTCCTGCACTACGCGGTCTACCACCACAATGGCATTGTCCAGGTCGCCGCCTTTTATCAGGTTTTGCTTGAAAAGCATTTCCAGTTCGTGTAAAAAGCAGAAGGTGCGACAAGGTGCGATCTGCTCTTCAAACTGGCTTATATCGGTAATAGAAGCGTGCTGCGAACCCAGCACCGGCGAATTGTAATCTACCATTACGGTTACGCGGTAATCGTCTAAAGGCAAAGCAGCTAATTCTACTTCGCGGCCGGCATCTTTAAAACTGATACCCTGAGGAATTTCGAAAAAGTTGCGGAGTGCGTTTTGTTCTTCAAAACCAGCTTCGCTCAGTGCTTTCACAAAATCTATCGAGCTGCCATCCATGATCGGCGGTTCCGGACCATCGAGCTGAATAAGTACGTTATCGATCTGCAAACCAACCAAAGCGGCTAAAGTATGTTCCACGGTATTTACGCGGGCGCCGTTTTGCTCAATGGTAGTTCCTCTGGAAAGGTCTACTACGTTATCTACGTCGGCATCTATAATGGGCTGGCCTTCCAGGTCTATGCGCTGAAATTTATAACCGTGGTTTATCGGTGCCGGCACAAACGTCATATTGGCTACAACGCCGGTGTGCAGGCCAATGCCCGAAACCGTTACCGGCGCTTTGATGGTGTGCTGTTTTTCGTTCATTAATAAGTTCTTAATAAAAAGAATGCGCGAAATTAGCGCTTTTCTTTTAGTTCGTCTATTTCTTTTTGGAGTTCAGGCAGTTTCCGGAAAACGGTAAGCGCCCGCAGGTTTTGCTTGTAATCGAAGGCCGGGGAACCCTGAATAATAGTGCCTTCTTCTTTTATAGATTTGGAAACGCCGCTTTGCGCGCCAATAATGGTTTTATCGGCAATAGTAATGTGGCCTACAATACCCACCTGACCAGCCACGGTGCAGAAATTACCCACTTTAGAAGAGCCGGAAATACCGGTTTGCGCCGCAATTACGGTGTGCTTGCCAATTTCTACGTTGTGCGCAATTTGTACGAGGTTGTCTATTTTGGTGCCTTCGTGAATAATGGTTGAACCCATGGTGGCGCAATCGATGGTCGCGTTGGCGCCGATGCTCACGTTATCTTCCAGAATTACGTTACCTATTTGTGGAATTACTTTGTAGGTGCCGTCTTTCTGCGGGGCAAAACCAAAGCCATCGGAACCAATTACCGCGCCTGCGTGAATGGTGCAGTTGTTGCCAATTACGGTATCCGGGTAAATTTTAGCGCCGGCGTAAATAATTACGTTGTCGCCGATCTTAACATTATCGCCGATGTAAACATGCGGAAAAAGGCGGGCGTTAATACCTATTTTACAGTTCTTGCCGATATAAGAAAAAGCCGCGCGGTAGAAATTTTCGCCAATGGTTGAATTTTCGCCCATAAAAGCCGGTTCTTCCACGCCGGTCTTAAAAGCGATCAGCGCTTTCTGATATTCTTCGAGCAGTTTGGAAAAGCTGGTATAAGGATCGTCTACGCGGATAAGCGAGGCATCAGTGTGTTGCTTTAACTGCAGATTCTTGCCCACAATTACAGCCGCCGCACTGGTAGTATATAAATAAGGTTCGTATTTCGGGTTCGATAGAAAGGCCAGGGTTTTTTCGCCGGCTTCTTCTATTTTGGCTAACGCGCTGATCTTCCGGTCGGGGTTGCCCTCCACGGTTCCGCCCAGCATGTCGGCTATCTGTTGAACAGTAAATTCCATGATGCAAAAATAGGGAATAATTTAAACCGTTATTTTTTTAAGCGCGCAAAGATGGAATAAATTTCCGGATGTTCTGAAAGGAGGGAAGATTATAAGATAGGTTTGCAGTTTTTGGAGTGAAAAGGATAGCGTTTTGGTTAATTGTAGAGACGTAATATATTACGTCTCCCTGGAAAGCACAGAAATGATCTGCAGTTAATGGTAACCGGAATGTAGCAATATCAGAAAAAAGAAAATCGTGAAATGTAAAAACGTACAATATGAAAATCGCGAACGTGAAAATCTTAATGCGTGAAAGAGACGTAATATATTACGTCTCTACAGTTTTATCCCGCAATTTCCTTCGGATAGCAAACAAAAAACTTTTCTACTTTATTGCTCAGCGCCCGGATGTTTGGCAGATCGGAAGCTTCGGCTAATTCTACTACTTTGCCGTATTTGGTGAGCACGTTAATGGCTTCGTTGGTTGTGTTGTAGGCGTTATTGCTTATTTTCCCGGAAATCATGATGTAAGGCAGTTCTTCTTCGGTAATCCCGAATTTTTCCATGACCAGTTCGGCAATACCCAGGCGGAAATCTTCTTCCAGCGGCTCTGTGGTAATGATGATCTTGAACAGTTTGCGGTCGATGATGCTGGAAGAAAGGAAGGCCAGAATTTTATCTTCGTGGAAAACCCATTGCTTGATCGCGGCCCAAACATCCATATCGTCCAGAGCTACGAAATTGCGCATGATCAGCGGATCTTCCTGAAAATCAGAAAATCGGATGTTGTTGGCCAGGAAAAGTTTCAGCGACGGACTGGCGGCTACGTCAATTCCCTGCAGCATGAGTTGGCGGGCGCGTTCTACGGCTTTTAAAACCATATTTTCGGCGCTTAAAACCGTTTTGTGCAAATAAACCTGCCAGTACATCAAACGGCGGCTTACCAGGAAATTCTCGATGGAATAGATGGCTTTTTCTTCCACCACCAGTTTTTCATCTACCACGTCCAACATTTTCAGCAGGCGGCTTGCGCCAATTTTGCCTTCCATTACGCCGGTATAAAAACTGTCGCGGTTCAGGTAATCCAGGCGGTCTACGTCAAGCTGACTGGAAACCAGTTGATGGAAAAACGGCCGTTCATAATCGCCTTTGAAAATTTTTATAGCCAGATCCAATCTTCCGTGAAATTCCTGGTTCAGCAACTCCATGATGTAGGAAGAAATATCTTCGTGGTGCACTTCCTTGAAAATGGCGGTTTCCAGGGCATGTGAAAGCGGACCGTGACCAATGTCGTGCAGCAAAATGGCAATTAAAGAAGCTTCGTATTCGGCATCCCAAATAAAAGTACCCTTCGCGCGCAGCGTATCCAAAGCCGTACTCATTAAGTGCATGGCACCTAAAGCATGATGAAAACGCGTATGCAAGGCTCCGGGATAAACAAAATCGGTGAGGCCAAGCTGCCGGATGCGGCGCAAACGCTGGAAATACGGGTGCTCGATTATTTCGAAAACCAGGCCCGAAGGAATGGTGATGAAACCGTAAACGGGATCGTTGAAGATTTTTTTCTTGCTCAAAATGCTGTTCGTAATGAAAGTGCAAAGATGCGGAAATGGTACGGATTTGAAGGGAAAAAGTGCTCGTCTTTTCAGTCACCTCCGGCTTGAAAATAACCACCCCCGGCCCCTCCTTGAAAAGGAGGGGAGCTGCTCACTGCTCCACGTTGAACTTGTACTTAATAGAGAACAGTAAAAAAACGGTATGGTTTCAGCCTCAAAAAGTTAAATAGAAGCAGGAAAGAAAAGCTCCCCTCCTTTTCAAGGAGGGGCCGGGGGTGGTTGTTTTTTAAGTGCGGTTGAATTTTCTTAACAACGCCATTCCATAGAATGATCTAAATATTCGTATTTTTGAATTCTTATTTCTTTGCAATAAAAAGTAACCTTTCGCGTAATTAAACGTGCTTAAGGCAGTGCCCGGATGATCCGGATTTTTACTGAAAAAACGGTAGCGAAATAGCACCAAAAACCCGATAAATAATTAACATGCAACGATATAGTATTCTGTGGGCCGATGATGAGATCGATCTTTTAAAACCGCATATCATGTTCCTGCAAGACCGTGGCTACGATGTAACGCCGGTGCCGAGCGGAGCCGATGCCATTGAGAAATTCAACGAACAGAATTTCGACGTGGTTTTTCTGGATGAGAACATGCCCGGAATCAGTGGTCTGGAAACGCTTAACGAACTGAAAGCCAGCAAGCCAACCATTCCGGTTATCATGATAACCAAGAGTGAGGAAGAGCATATTATGGAAGAGGCGATCGGTTCTAAAATTGCCGATTACCTTATTAAACCTATTAACCCGAACCAAATATTGCTTTCTATTAAGAAAATTCTGGATAACAAACGCCTGGTTTCCGAACGCACCAATATCAGTTATCAGCGCGATTTCCGGCAGCTGGGCATGGCTTTCGGCGACCGTCTGAGCCCGAAGGAGTGGGCAGATGTATATAAGAAACTGGTTTACTGGGAGCTGGAAATTGACGAGACCGAAAACAAAAGCATGAGTGATGTGATCACGATGCAGAAGGACGAAGCCAATTCCAATTTCTCGAAATTCATTATCGATAATTACGAAGACTGGCTGAATAATCCGGATGACGAAACGCCGCTCATGAGCCACCAACTGTTTAAGCAGCGCGTTTTTCCGCTCATGAAAGAAAGCAACGTGCCGGTTTATTTCGTGCTGATCGATAATTTGCGTTACGACCAGTGGAAAATTCTGGAGCCGATCATTGCCGAATATTTCACGGTAGATAACGAAGAAATGTATTATTCCATTTTGCCAACCACTACGGCTTACGCGCGGAATGCCATTTTTGCGGGTATGATGCCGGGCGAAATTCAGAAGAAATATCCGAATAAATGGGTTTGGGACGACGACGATGAAGGCAAAAACCTGAACGAAGCTGACTTTATGGAGATCAATCTTCAGAATAATAAGATCAGCGATAAATTCAGCTACAACAAAATTACCAACTTAACGGCCGGCAAAGAGCTTATCAGCAAGTTTAATAATTTGCAGAATAACAAGCTGAACGTGATCGTGTATAATTTCGTGGATATGCTTTCACATGCGCGGACCGATATGGCCATGATCCGCGAACTTGCTTCCGACGAATCGGCTTACCGGTCGTTAACGCGTTCGTGGTTTTTGCATTCTCCCTTGTTCGAAACCTTGAAAATGATCTCGGAGAAAAAAGGGAAACTGGTTATTACCACCGACCACGGCACCATCCGGGTAAAGCGTCCGTTCAAAATTGTGGGCGACCGGAGTACCAATACCAATCTGCGTTACAAGCACGGTAAGAACCTGGGTTTCACGGAGAAAGATGTGTTTGTGGCGCGCAAGCCGGAGCATTTGGGATTACCGAAAGAGAATATTTCTACGGCCTACGTTTTTGCGCAGGAAGATTATTTCTTTGCATATCCCAACAATTATAACTATTATGTGAACTATTACAAAGATACTTTCCAGCACGGAGGTATTTCTTTGGAAGAGATCATTATTCCGTTTATAACTTTAAGCGCGCGTTAAATGGCTGCAATTGCCGAAACCGGTAAAACGCTGCACGTGGCTTCGCTGGAGAATTTACCACAAGCTGCGGCAGCTTTTCATACTTTTTTAACCGAAAACCCTACCGTTTCGGTGGTGCTATTTGAAGGCGAAATGGGGGCGGGAAAAACCACCTTCATTAAAGCCATTTGCCGTGAACTAGGCGTAACCGAAGCGGTGAGCAGTCCTACTTTTTCGCTGGTGAACGAGTACGAAGGCCGCGACGGAAAACGCATTTATCATTTCGATTTTTACCGCCTGAACGAAGAACGCGAAGCGCTGGACATTGGCATTTACGAGTACCTCGATTCCGGAAATCTGTGTTTAATAGAGTGGCCTTCCAAAGTAGAAAACCTTTTGCCCGAACACGTACTTTTGGTGAATATTGAAGCCGACGCCAACGGACAACGCACGATTACCTTGAAACTTACCTGATTATGACCAGTAAAACGCCGCCGGGTTTTGCCGCCATTGCTGCTAACCCGGTTCTCAGCCCGAAAGAATCGATGCTGGCCGTGGAAACCAAACGGAAACGCCTTTTTATTGGCATCCCGAAAGAATCTTCGTTGCAGGAAAACCGCATTGGCTTAACGCCCGCAGCCGTAAAACAACTCACCGATCAGGGCCACGAAATTATTATTGAAAGCGGCGCCGGCGAACCCAGCAAATACTCCGACCACGATTTTTCGGAAGCCGGTGCGCAGGTGGTTTATTCTACCAAAGAAGTGTATGAGGCCGATATTATTCTGAAAATTGCGCCGCCTACTTACGATGAAATGGAATATCTGAAAACCGGGCAAACCTTAATTTCGGCGCTGCAATTCGGGAGTTTAACCGCCGATTACGTGCTGGCGCTTTGCCGCAAAAAGGTAAACGCCATTTCGTTTGAACTTATAAAAGACAAATCGGAAACCAAGCCCGTAGTGCGCGCCATGAGCGAAATTGCCGGCAGCACGGTTATGCTCATTGCCGCCGAATATTTAAGTTCCAGCAACGAAGGCAAAGGCGTAATTTTAGGTGGCATAACCGGCGTTCCGCCCAGCAAAGTAGTAATTATAGGCGCCGGCACGGTGGCTGAATATGCCACACGCGCGGCCATTGGTTTGGGTGCCGAAGTTAAAGTTTTCGACGATCAGATCTACAAACTGCGCCGTTTGAAATACAACATTGGCGCGCAACTTTTCACGAGTACCCTGGATGGCGTAATTCTACACGATAAGATCAGAACCGCCGACGTGGTGATTGGAGCGTTGAGTCCGGAAGATAATCGCGCCAATTACATGGTTCCGGAAAGTGTGGTGGCGCAAATGCAGCCTGGTTCGGTAATTATTGACGTAAGCATTGATCAGGGTGGTTGCTTCGAAACTTCAGAAATGACTTCGCACAGCCGGCCGGTTTACCGCAAATACGACGTGATCCATTACTGCGTACCGAACATTGCTTCGCGCGTGCCGCGCACGGCTACCAATGCGCTGAGCAACATTTTTACGCCTATTCTGCTCGAAATTTCGCAGTACGGTGGCATTAACGAGGTGCTGTTTACAAACGAACATTACCGCAGCGGCGTGTACATTTATCGCGGCAGCTTAACCAATGCGGCTATTGCGAAGAAATTCGGGATGCGGTATAAGGAACTGGGGCTGATGATTGCGGTGCGGAATTAGAAAACGCTATGCTTTTAAGGTGAAAAAGTGCTGTGATGGAAGTCACAGCACTTTTTTCGCTGAAAAAGATATCGTTTTATTCGCCGGCGTTATACCATTTTAACGTTTTTATGTTTTCTAGTTCAATGTTTTTTATTTTCATGCTATTTAAAACATTCATTGCTTTTTCAGTACACAAAATATGCATTGTTGATCCTGTTATAAAAAAATCACTCCCATCCCAAGTTGAAATGTCAAAGCTATAGCCAGTAATAAAACCAGTTTGCTTAGGTTTAAAAGCAGGACCACATTTTCCTATACATTGGAAACCATAATACTTAGTTGGCAAATCTTCAGATTCTACCTGGTAGGTTTTCCAACCAGTAAGGTTTGCATTTTCTAGTGCGTTTTTTAATTTCTCAGAGATTAGAAAATTCCAACTGTCCTGAAGGCGTACAACATCATAAGCTTTTTTGCCTTGGCTCTTTTTAACCACAATTTTATCAGAGGAAAGGTTGCCGGTTTTTAAAAGTTCATAATCATAAACTCCGGAAACTTCAACAAATAAATCTATATTATTTGATTTAAAGCCGAAGCTAAAAAACTCTTGGTTCATTAAGGTATGGTTAATTTATGTAAATCAATATCAGTAAAGTGGCTTCTTAATCCCAGATCGCATTCATAGCCGTCAGAATGATTGGCTCGTTGTCAGTGATGACAATGGTATGTTCGTGCTGGGCCATAAATCCACCTTTGTTTCCAACTAAAGTCCAGCCGTCTTTCAGCGTGTTGGTATAAGTAGACGTGGTGGAAATAAAAGTTTCGATGGCTACCACGGAATTCTTTTTGAAGCGGCGCCGGTCGAAGGTGTTTTTGTAGTTGAGCAACTCATCCGGTTGTTCGTGGAGGCTCCGGCCGATGCCGTGACCGCCCAGGTTTTTGATCACTTTGTAGCCCATACGCTTGGCTTCGGTTTCCATTAAATACCCGATATCGGCAATGCGCACGCCGCCTTTTATGTTGCTGATGGCTTTTTTTAAGATGGTTTTGGAAGCGTTTACCAGGTTCTGGTGGTTGTGAATGTCTTCGCCCAGCACAAAAGAATTGCCGTTATCCGACCAGAAACCGTACAGTTCCGCCGAAACATCGATGTTCACCAGGTCGCCTTCCTGTAAAATGCGTTTGTCGGAGGGAATGCCGTGGCAGAATTCGTTATTCACGCTGATGCAGGTATAACCGGGGAAACCATACGTAAGAAAAGGAGCAGATTTTGCCCCGAAATCAGCCAGAATTTTAGCGCCATGCTCATCCAGTTGTTTGGTGGTAATGCCGGGCTGCGCAAATCTGGTCATTTCTTTTAAGGTATAAGCAACCGCTTCGCTTACCCTTTGCATTCCCTCTAACTCGGCTTCTGTAGTTATAGACATGGTTCTTTTTCAGTTTCAAAATTTATTGTCAAGCTATTTTTTACCTGACCGTTAATTCCCGGTAAACAAAGTAATTTTAGTTATCAGCGCTTAACGGGAAGATCTTTCATGAATTCAACAAAATGGATCAGGCTTCGGTTCTAAGCACTTTTTCTGCCTGAAATCCTAGCGTTTTTACTTGCCGGTGGTATAGGTTTTGGCATCTTTGGTGGCGCCCCAATATTGCAGCAGTTTGCCTTGCGCTTCAGAATTGCCGGGCCAGGTTATTTTTTCCCAGAACATAACTGTACAATCGGTTTCCAGGGAAACGTGTTGCTCCGGCGAATTAATAATGGTTTCGAGGGCCGCTTTTTCGCAGTTATAAGCGGTATGGTCGGGCGTTTCTGCACTACTGAAAATGATGGCAAAAAGTACCAGGCCCGCTATGTAGAGTTTCTTATAACGGAAGTTCAGGTTTAAAAGAATATGCCAGCAGGTTAGCCCGAAGAAATAAACAAGTACCAGATAAGCGGGTAAAAACGTATGGTTTACAATAATGTAAGGTCGGTAATGGCGGTAGCCGCCTAAGGGAAGCAGTAGTACGTAGATCGCACAGAAGATGAGCGCCACACCCAACATTTTCAGTATCCGTTTTCCGGTAACCAAATCCTGACGGAGTAAAATTGCATTCACGATCAGGGTTAAGAAAATGAGAGAAAACGCCGGGCCAAATTCATGTCTGAAGCCATAAAACAATTGTTGATTCAGGCCGGTCGGAAGCAATTTATAACGCTGTAGTAAAGGTACACTGTAATCATTTTCAATATTGAAAGTGCCCAGGTAAAATGAGTAGAGACTTACCAACGATATAAAAATGAAATAAAACAATACCGGTTTCGGAATGGCTTGAATTGCTTTTAAGGTTTTGGAGATTAAGTTTTTAGCTTCATTTTTACGGAAATGCTGCCACCATAAATAAAGCAGTACCGAAGGACAGATGATGAGGACCAGCGGAGCATTCAGCGGACCGTTCAAAGGCACAATTAGCGTTAAGATAAGCAGAAGCAAATGGTGCCAAAAATTAAATTTCAGTGGTTTATTGTGATAAAAAGCGCGGTAAAACGGTAGGAAAAACAGCATTAAAACTGCTACCGCAAAGGCGTAGAAGAACATGTAGGTAATGGAACCGCTTATAATACTCAACCGGTAGAAAGCACCGTGCGTCTGAAACAACGGAACTATAATTGCGGCTGCCAGAATAAATTTCGGTTTCCAGAATTTGCCGGTGCCGGTAATATAAGTGCCCAACAACCAAAGCAGCAATAAGTGTGTACCCCAACGCGCCAGCGCAGAAGCCAGGTAAGACGCAGAAAGCGGATCGGTGAAATGCTGCAGAAAAAATGGCACCGTTTTAAAATACGTGCTCATCGACCAATGCACAAAGAAACGGTTGGGGGCAGCATATTTTTCGCCGGAAGTAAACACGCTGAATCCCAGCGGATCTTCCAATACCCGGGCATACCACTTCACCGGTAAAATTACCGGAGCCATATCGCCATCGTGGGGCAGATAATAGAGCTGATAAAAGGTGTAAGCAGCATCCAGGATCAGGAAAAGCGCCAGCAGGTACGTTAGCTTTTTATTCAGTTTCACAGCCGTATTATCGGGGGGTAAAGCAGTTTTTGTGGTTAAAAGCATACCGTTTTATAAAATAAACCTCACAGATTTTGTGGTCTGTGAGGTTCTGGGTAAGATTTTTTCTGTAGCACTTTTCAGGGCAAAACCATAGGGTTTTTACTTCACTTCGCCGGCCAGAAGCAACACTTTCCAGGCTTCGGTTACTTTGTTTTCTTCCAGCATTTTTTTGCCGAGTGTTTCCAATTGATTCCGAAGTTCCATAGGCTGGATTTCAAACTTGCTCCAGATCTCAGAAACCTGCGGATCAGATTTGAAAGCATGTGCATCTTCCTGCGTTGGAACCTGTTCTTTTTCGGTGTTGCCTAAGCGGCCTAAGTTATTGCCGGTTAGTAAATTGCTGCAACGAATGTGTTCCGGAAGCTGATCTACGCCAATACCTTTGTTGCGTACCGGTTTCGGAAGTTCGAAAAGGCAATCGCCGTTGGCGCGCAGGTACCAGTCGCCTCCTAAACGAGCTACGGCATCGAGCTTGAACGGATCGATGGTTTTGCCGTCAGCGCTAAGCACATTTTCGTTTACATGCATTAAAAGCACTTCGCAGATAATCAAATTCGCCGCGCCTCCCTGGTCGCCGATGGAAATTACTTCGCGCACTTTGCACTCAAAAGAAGCCGGTGCTTCGGCCACACGCGGCGGTTTTATCATTACCGAAGGCACAGGCGTCAAGCCCGATTTTGTGAATTCGTTAACGCCTTTATCATATTCTGTGCTGGCCAGCGAAAGCTGCTCCACCATGTTGTAATTCGCAATGTTGATCACCACTTCGCGGGTTGCCAGCGCATTTTCCAGCGTGTGTTTGGTGGTATTATCGCGCACCCGGCGGGCCGGCGAAAAGATGAGAATTGGCGGATTGGAACCAAACGCATTGAAAAAACTGAAAGGGCTCAGGTTCACGTTGCCATCGGCATCTAAGGTACTCGCAAACGCAATGGGCCGCGGCGCAATGGCCCCCAGCATATAACTATGAAATTCGCCCGTCGGAATTTCCTGCGGGTTTATAGTTTTGATCATAATGAATTAATGTGCTAATTTTTTAATGTGCTAATGTGCTATCTTTTAATGTGAAATGAGCTAATTCAGAATTAAAATTTATGAATTAAGAATTCATTCAAATGCCCGGTAAAGTGAAACCATTACCAGGCACAAATTATCTGAAATAGCACATTAGCACATTAAAAAATTAGCACATTACTAAAGCGCTGGCAAAACTTTCGCGGTGCAGTCGCCGAAACCGATGCGGATGCCGTTTTTCTCGGCGTAGCCACGCATGGTTACCGTGTCGCCGTCGTTGATGAATTTACGTTCGGAGCCGTCGGGTAATTGCAGCGGTTTTGTGCCTTTCCAGGTCAGTTCCAGCATGGAGCCGTAAGAGGTTTCATCTTTGCCGGAAATGGTGCCCGAAGCGTACATATCGCCGATCTGTAAATTACAGCCGTTGCTGGTTTGGTGCGCCAGTTGCTGGTTCATGTTCCAGTACATGTATTTGTAGTTCGAACGGCAAATAGTGGTTTCCTGTCCGCCTTCCGGTTTCAGTAACACTTCCAGGTTAATGTCTAAGTTCTTGTTGCCTGAATATTGCAGATACGGTAAAACCGCCGGTTCCTGTTCCGGACCAGCCACACGGAACGGCTCCAAAGCATCTAACGTAACCACCCACGGCGAAATAGTAGAAGCAAAGTTTTTGGCCAGGAACGGACCAAGCGGCACATATTCCCAACGCTGCATATCGCGGGCGCTCCAGTCGTTGAAAAGTACCATTCCGAAAATGTAATCTTCGGCTTCGTCTGGCGTAACGGTGCTGCCTAACTGGGTTTCGCGTCCGGTAATAAAAGCAACTTCCAGCTCAAAATCCAGCTCTTTAGTAGGGCCGAAAGTAGGAGCGTTGTCGCCAACTTTGGTCTGGCCGTTCGGACGGATCACATCGGTGCCGGAAACGGTGATGGACGAAGCGCGGCCGTGGTAACCAACCGGCAAATGTTTCCAGTTCGGCAGCAACGCATTGGCCGGATCGCGGAACATCATGCCGACGTTGGTAGCGTGTTCTATAGAAGAATAAAAATCGGTGTAATTCGGAACGCGCACCGGCATGAGCATTTCCACTTCGCTGCGTTTAATCAAACATTCGCGCACCGCTTCTTCGTTATCGCGGAATTCGCCGTTATCGTTGCGCAGCAGCTCGGAAACGCGTTCGCGGGTCTGGCGCCAAACCGGTTTGCCCAAGGCAATAAAAGCATTCAGCGTATCGCGGAACAGCACAGTATGATCCGGAATATTCACTTCTTCGAAATAACCGAACTGGCTCAGCGCATACAGATCGAGCACGTATTCGCCAATGGCCACGCCCACGCGCGGATCTTTAAAACCCGCTTTAAAAATGCCGAAAGGCAGGTTCTGGATAGGAAATTCGCAATCTGGCGCAATGGTGATCCAGGAATGCAGGTTCGGGTCGTTGGCTTTTATCATAGTGTTTCAGAAATTCTAAATTAGCAATAGGCAAATATAAAGAATCCGCACCGGAAAGCCCGAATTTGCTTGCAAGCTTTGAAAAAACGATAGGGAAATTAAGGGAAAAAGTCAGAAGAGAAGGGGAAAGCGGTAGGGTTTTGAGGTGAAAAAGTCGATGAAAGGTTGTCGGAATAATTATGGCGGAAAAACTTTACCTCGGTCTGTGCCCTCACAGACCGAAGCAGGGCAGTAAAAATTTAGCAGTGAATTTGACGCTGCAACAAGGTGGTCTGTGCGCCACAAACCACGGTAGAAGGTAGCAGAAAAACGATATGGTTTTGAGGCTAAAAAGTCAATTAAAGGTCGTCGGGAATATCAAAGGAAAATTGTAGAGACGTAATACTTTATGTCTTTCACAGCATTGCGACAAAACGGTAGATGAGGGTAACAAAAAAAGGAAATTTATCCGGTCATCCTGAGCTTGTCGAAGGAACTATCGCATACCGAACCCGCACGATAGGAATTTATCGCTCAGTCGCTCAAAATTCCATAGTAGTATGTATAAGTTTCCTCGACGTTGCTCGGAATGACGCAAAAAATTTTGTTTAGCCGGAAAGTTAATTTAAAAATGCAAACAAACGCAATCAACCCAAAAATCAGCGAAATCCTTTAATCCGATTAATCCGCGAATCAGAAACGATATCATTTCTGGATCAAAAACCGGCTGGTTTCGGAAAAATTTTCGCCGGTGGCTTTTAAAATGTAAAAGCCGCGGGCCAGGTCACTTACTTCGAAACCGGCTTCCAGCACTTCTGTTTTTTGAAACGATTTCACTTTCCGACCGAGCGCATCGTACATGGTCAGTTCAAAATTCTTCACCGGAGCTTTCAAACGGAAATTCACTTTGTTGGTGCCTGGATTCGGGAAAACGGTGAAATTGTTGTGCGCTTTTTTAGTTGGATTGGAAAGCACAAAAAGCCCGTATTTCATATCCGAAGCGATCAGATTTCCGGAAGGGAGGAATGGGTAAACGCCCCAGTTGCCATCCCAAGCGCCGTTTTCGTAGCTGTTGCCGTTATCCGGAAACGTATCGAAATAACCTACGCGGCGAATGTTGCTGGCATCGGAAATATCGAAAAGTTGCAGGCCGTCTTTGTAATAAGCCACCACTGCCAGATCGTTGCCCACAATAAAACAGTTATGCGGCGTAGCCCCAGGGTTCGATTCGAAAGAAGCGCGGTAAAGTGGCGCGGCCGGGTTGGTGAAATCGAACAATTTTACTGGCTGACCGTCGGGCATTTCATCGGTTACGATCAGCTTTTTAGAATCTTCGGAAAGCCAGGCAGAATGGTTGTAGCCAGCGCCCGGATAGTTTCTTAACGAACTGATGAATTTTATAGCAGCCGGGTTTTTCACATCGTAAACCGCCAAACCTTCCCAGGCCGCCGAAAGATATGCCGTATCGTTTTTCACGAATAAAGCATGCGAACGCCAGAACGTGGTGTCCTGCAAAGTGCCCATCAATTTCGGCCTAACCGGGTCTTCCAGCGACAAAATATCCAGCGAATGTCGTTCGGTGGCGCGGGTGTTGGAAACGAGGTAAAGTTTGCCATTCTCGATAAAACAGGTGTGTGAACTGGTGGTCAGTACATCAGAATCATACACTTTTACCACTTTTTCGGGCAGGTATTGCAGGTCGAAAATTTGCAGGCTGTGGTCGTTGGAACCGCCATCGGCCATGCCGTACGCATAATGGCCGAAGGTTTTAAAATCGCGCTGCCCTTCGCCGCGGCCTTGCTGCCGGGAAATAAGTTTGGGCTGAAACGGATCGGTTACATCTATAAAATACGTGGCAAAACGGCTTCCGATAATGGCATATTCGCGGCCGTTGGCAGCGTAGCCCCAGATATCGTTGTAGGTAAGGGAATGATCCGGATCGCGCCAGGTAGAAAGCAAATGCATGTTTTCGGACTGCTGCTGCGCAAACAAAACGCTATGCAGAAGCAGGAAAAAACTAAAAAGGAAGGTTCTTTTCATGCGCGCTCCGGAATTGGTTTTCAGAAATAAAAAAGCCGGAGTCTAATTTAATAAACTCCGGCTTAAAAATCAAGTTTTCAGGTAATTAGAAAGTTGACATTGGCGCTACATTCAGCGCTTCCACGGCTTTAATTTCCGGCACGGCTTTCAGAATGGCCTGCTCTACGCCGGCTTTCAGCGTCATGGGAGACATGGGGCAAGTGCCGCACGCGCCAACCATTTCCAGTTTCAGCACCATTTCCGGGGTTACTTCCAGCACTTTTACGTCGCCGCCATCGGCCTGCAGATACGGGCGTATCTGGTCTAAAGCCGCTTCGATGCGCGCTAAAAATTCCGGATTGATATTCATTTCTTCCATGCTTAAAATTAAGTTCTGGTAATCTCTACAACCTTGGTCTGGGCCAGCTCCGCGTTGCGCACCGAAACCTGACGGGCCACTTCCTGGGCTATTTCCTTGAAAATGGCCGCGCTAGGCGAGTTTTGCTTCAGTACTTCCGGCAAACCGGTGTCGCCGCCTTCGCGGATGGATTGCACCAGCGGGATCTGTCCGATAAATGGAACGCCTTTTTGAGCCGCTAAGTTCTCTCCGCCGCCTTTTCCGAAGATAAAATATTTATTTTCGGGCAGTTCTTCCGGAGTAAAGTACGCCATATTTTCGATAACGCCCAAAACCGGCACGTTAATTTGCGGCTGCTGGAACATAGCCAAACCTTTCTGGGCATCGGCCAGGGCTACTTTTTGCGGCGTAGTTACAATAATAGCGCCCGTTACCGGTACGGTTTGCACCAACGTTAGGTGAATATCGGAAGTTCCAGGAGGAAGATCGATCAGTAAATAATCAAGATCGCCCCAGTCGCATTCGGTAATGAACTGTTTTAAAGCCGACGAAGCCATTGGTCCGCGCCAAACCACGGCGTGTTCGGCAGGCGTAAGGAAACCGATGGAGATCAGCTTTACGCCGTGACTCTTAATGGTTTCGATCATGTTTTTGCCGTCGGCCGTCTGGAATACGCGCGGTTTGGCATCTTCCACGTTGAACATTACCGGCATGCTTGGTCCGGAAATATCCGCATCGATCAAACCTACTTTCGCACCAGACTGTGCCAATGCAATTGCTAAGTTCGCTGTAACGGTAGATTTGCCTACGCCGCCTTTGCCGGAAGCAATTGCAATGATATTTTTAACGCCTTTCAGAACCGCCGAAGCATCCTGACGACCGGAGGTAACGCGCGAGGTCATGTTCACGGTAACTTCGGCTTCTTTATCTACCATGGTATGGATGGCGCGCTCGCAGGCGGTACGGATCAGGTCTTTCAGCGGACAAGCCGGGGTGGTAAGAATTACGGTAAAGCTTACTTTTCTACCATCAATCGCCACATCTTCAATCATATTTAACGTAACCAGATCTTTGCCCAGATCGGGTTCTTCTACGTAGCTCAGGGCACGTAAAACGTCTTCTTTGGTAATTGCCATAATGTTAAATGCAAGTTTTTTGCTATGCAAAGATAGCGTTTTATGGCGGGAATAGAAAGTGATAAATGGCAGCGGAATTGGTGATAAACCCCACCCAACCCTCTCCTGATTCAGGCGAGGGCTTTTGATCGGAAGGAGTTTTGTCTTGAACAGGATTTTCAGGATTTTCGGGATGGGCAGGATTTTTTTTATTAGATAAAGTAATCAACCACCCCCAACCCCTCCTGTCCAGGCGGGGAGTTGCTGCAGTGCTTATTTCTAATTTCACTGCCTATAGAAAACGATAGGGTTTGGAGCCCCAAAAGTCAAAACAAATGCTGCTTTCATTGTCGTCTGCTTCAGTTGCCGGTTTCCACAGTATCTAAATTCATGCATTTCGCCAGCGCAGCGCCCTTGAAACGCTATAGCCGATAAAAAGCCAGCTACGAAGGAAAACGTTCCCAGTTTCTGCGTGCGCGGCCTCCGCACTTTCCGACTTTTGCGCAGCAAAATTGCGCAAGCAAAGGAAAAGGTGAGACGCGAACGCAGAAACGAAGCCACCCGGCTTGAGGGAATAAATTGCCCATGAAAGTTAAAAGTCAGCTGTTTAGCAGAAATGGCGTTTCAAAAACGCTAGCACTTTTAGTTAAAACAACTGCTGCCCGGCGACAAGGTCCTTCGCTAACGCTCAGGATGACAAAAAAACGATATGCTTTCAAGCCTAAAAAGTCAATAGCCAACTTCACTACTAACCTGATGAGATCTCTCCTTACGTCGAGATGACGTAGAAAAAGATTTTTTGTGCCATAAACCATATCGTTTTTTCTATTAAAATCCTTCCGGAGGAAACCTTATCTTTGTAATCCTCAATTCCTCGAACCATGGCTTTAATCAGTAAAGAAACCGTCGATCAGATCATGCATGCGGCCGATATTGCCGAAGTGGTGGGCGATTATGTAACGCTGAAACGAAAGGGCCAGAATTTGTGGGCGCCGTGTCCGTTCCATAACGAGAAATCGCCATCGTTTTCGGTGGCGCCGGCCAAGGGTATTTATAAGTGTTTTGGCTGCGGCAAGGCGGGGAATTCCGTGAATTTTATCATGGATCTGGAAGGCGTGAGTTATGTGGAAGCGCTGAAGCACCTGGCCAAAAAGTACGGGATCGAGATTGCCGAAGAAGCACCGAGTCCGGAAAAACTGCAGCACCAGCACGAGCGCGACAGCCAGTTTATTATCTCTGATTTCGCTAAAGATTTTTACCAGCATAACCTTCACAACCACGAACAAGGCCAGAGCATCGGTTTGCCGTATCTGAAAGAACGGGGTTTGAGTTTGAACACCATCAAGAAATTCGAGCTGGGTTATAGTTTAGAGTCCTGGGATGGGTTAACGAAAGCGGCGCTGGAAAAAGGTTTTCAGGAGAAATTTCTGGAAAAGACCGGCCTTACCATTTTCAAGGAAGACGGCAAAAAATACGACCGTTTCCGCGCCCGCGTGATGTTCCCGATCCATAATATTTCCGGCCGGACCATTGGTTTTGGGGCGCGAACTTTAAAAACCAACGATAAAAGCACGCCGAAATACCTGAACTCGCCGGAGTCGGAAATTTACCACAAAAGCGATGTTTTATACGGCATGTATCAGGCGAAGCAGGCGATTCGTATGGCCGACGTTTGCTACATGACCGAAGGTTACCTGGACGTAATTTCTTTGCATCAGGGCGGGATCGAGAACGTGGTGGCCAGTTCCGGAACTTCGCTCACTGAAAACCAGATCAAGCTTATTTCGCGCTACACCAAAAATATTACGGTGCTTTACGACGGCGATGCAGCGGGTATTAAAGCTTCTTTGCGTGGAACGGACTTAATTCTGGAAGCCGGCCTGAACGTAGATGTGGTGATTTTCCCTCAAGGTGAAGACCCGGACAGCTATATTCAGAAAGTGGGCGACAATGCGTTTCGGGAGTACATAAAAAACCAGGCGAAAGACTTTGTTTCCTTCAAAACTGAACTTCTGGCAAAGGAAGCGAAAGACAATCCGGTGAAAAAAGCCGAAGCGATTCGGGAGGTAGTGCAGAGCATTGCCAAAATTCCGGATTCCATTAAGCGGTCGGTGTTTTTGCAGCGCTGCAGCAGTTTGTTTGGTATTGATGAACAGGTTTTAATTTCGGAATACAATAAAATTGCGCTGCAGGAAAATAAAAAGCAGCAAAACCAACAGCAGCCATCTACTAAACCTTATTCCGGAAACAAAAGCAATTTCGCGCCGCTCGATGAATTCGATATGGCGGCTTTGGAAGCCGAAGCGGAAGCGGCAGCTTATGAAGAAGCCGAGGAAGAAGTTGATCCGGATGTTAAAATTCTGCATCGCTACGAGCGGGAAATACTGCGTTTGCTGCTGAATTATTCCGATCAGACTTTGCCGGAAGGGCAGAACCTGGCGCACTACATTTTTGAGCAGCTGGAAGATATTGAATTTAAAACGCCGGGTTATGCCAGTTTATATGCCCTGATCTCCGAAAAAGTGCAGCAGGGGATTTTAAACATCGCCGATTATTTCATCCGCGAAGAAATCGACCAAACGCTGAAAACCGAAGCCATCGACCTGCTCACCCAGAAATACGAACTCAGCGAAGCCTGGGCCACGCACCAGATCTTCGTGCCGAAAGAAGTGGACCTGTTGCAATACGCCGCCGATACCTCTATTCTGCGCTTAAAATGGCGTAATGTACAAGCTATGATCAAGGAAAATCAGGACGAACTGCAGAAAGAAACGAACGTAGATGAGATGATGAAATTGTTGCAGGTGGCTAAGGCGCTGAAACAATTTGAAATGGAGATTGCCGGTGCGCTGGGGATTGTGGTGGCGCGGTAGCTTGGTTGTTAGTTGCTGGTTGTTCGTTATTGGTTTTTTGGAGTTCAGACTTTTTCAGCACAAAACCCTACCGTTTTTCAGGAATTTAGTTTCTTTGTAGTAAAATTAAACTCCTGCCTATTTTAGTCACCCTCACCTGAACCAGGGGAGGGCCGGGGTGGGGTAATCCTTTTGCCTTGAAAATACTTCAGCTTTGTCCGCGCATTCCGTACCCGCCTCACGATGGTGGCGCCATTGCCATGTACGACGTTACCAGCAATCTGCACGCGGAAGGGCACGAAGTAACAGTGCTGGCCATCAACACGCCCAAGCATTTTCAGCCGGCGCAGGTGCTGGAAGATAAAGCGCACGTCATTGCCGTTCCGGTAAACACCGATCTTTCCAAGCACAAGGCTTTTTTCAACCTATTTAAGGCCGTTCCTTACAACATTGAGCGGTTCATTTCCAAGGATGTGGAGCGCGCTTTAACCGAATTGCTGCAAAAAGAAACTTTCGATATTATTCAGGTGGAAGGCTTGTTTGTGGCGTATTACGTAGACTTGCTGAAGCAATTGAACAAAGCGCCGGTTATCATGCGGTCGCATAATGTGGAATATTTGATTTGGGAAAGACTGGCCGCGAACGAGCCAAATTTGCTGAAGAAAATTTACCTGAAATACCTGGCAAACGGTATCAAAAACTTCGAAAAAACCTACCTCAATAAGTTCAGCGCCATTGCCGCCATTACTGAAGAAGACAAAAACCGGATGCGCGAATTGGGCTGTACCGTTCCAATAGAATTTATTCCGGCGGGCGTAGAGATTTCGCGCTTTCAAACCAACCCGGAAATTAAGCCGAAGTCGCATAGTTTGTTTATTATCAGTTCGTTGAATTGGTTGCCGAACCTGGAAGGCATTGACTGGTTTTTGGAAAATGTCTGGAAAACGGTAGCCAAAACGCTGCCAAAACTCGAGCTGCATATTGCCGGAAAATCGCCGCCCAAACATTTGCTGGAACTGAATTTGCCGAACGTAACGGTACACGGTTTTGTGCCTTCCGCGCCGGAATTCATGCAGCAATATGACCTGATGCTGGTGCCTTTGTTAAGCGGCGGCGGCATGCGCATTAAAATTATTGAAGGCATGGCTTTGGGCAAATGCATTTTAACCACGCCGGTTGGCGCCGAAGGCATTTTCTGCGAAAGCGGCAAAGACATTCTCATTTCCGAAAAACCGGAAGCCTGGGTAAAATTCATAACGGACTATTACGAAGGTAGTTTGCCGGTAAAAACGGTAGGCGAAAACGCTCAAAAACTAGCCGCGCAGGTGTACGACAACAAGCGCATCATCCGCAAATTCCTGAAACTTTACGAACAGCACCGCGCATGATCCTGATCGGAATACTTTTCTGGGTTTCGGTTTTGCTAGTGCTGCACACGTACCTTTTTTTTCCGCTGCTGTTAAAAATGCTTTCTGCCGGGAAAAAACAGTACCAATTGGTATTTTCAGAAACGGATGAACTGCCGGAAGTTGCTGTTTTGCTGGCCGCTTATAACGAAGAAGCCGTGATCGAAGAAAAGATCCGCAGCACGTTCCGCACCAATTATCCACGCCTTAAAATTGCGCTTTACATCGGCTCCGATAATTCTACCGATGCCACAAACGTTATTGTAGAACGCTTAAAAACCGAGTTTCCGGAAATTCAGTTTTTCCCGTTTGCGGCGCGCACCGGTAAAATTGGCATCATCAATCACTTAGCGCAGGAAACCAAAGCGTCCATCCTGATCCATACCGATGCCAACGTTTTCTTCGATGAGCACACCATTTTTCAGCTGGTAAAGCATTTTAAGAATCCGGAAATTGGTTTGGTGGGCGGCAATATTCTGAACCAGGAAGTAAAGCGCGAAGGCATTTCGGTGCAGGAAAAAGCGTATTTGCAGCGCGAAAACCTGATGAAATACCAGGAAGGCGTGCTTTGGGGAACCATGATGGGCGCTTTTGGCGGTTGTTTTGCCATGCGCCGCGCCAACTTTGTGCCTACGCCGCAAAACTTTATTGTCGATGATTTTTACCTTTCACTCAAGGTGTTGGAGCAGGGCAAAAAAGCCATAAACGAACTTCAGGCCGTTTGCTACGAAGACGTTTCGAACCAGCTTTCCGAAGAATTCCGCCGCAAAGTGCGCATTTCTACCGGTAATTTTCAGAACCTGCATACGTTTCGACATTTGCTCTGGCCGCCGTTCACAGGGCTGGCTTTTTCCTTTCTTTCGCACAAAGTGATCCGCTGGTACACGCCATTTTTGCTGCTCCTGATTTTTTTCAGCAATTTTGCATTACTTTCCGAAGGCTGGCTTTATAAGTTGACCTTTGCGGGGCAACTGTTGCTGCCGGCAACTATCCTGCTGGATTGGTTGTTGAAAAAAAAGAATATACACGTCCGGTTGTTCCGGTTTATTACGCACTTCTACGGCATGAACCTGGCCCTTTTGCAAGGCTGGCTCCGTTACCGCAGCGGCGTAAAGACCAGCGTCTGGACCCCAACAAAACGTAACCAATAATACAATGCTCAATACCATAGAAGAAGCCATTGAAGATATTAAGGCTGGAAAAGTTATAATTGTGGTGGATGATGACGACCGCGAGAACGAAGGCGACTTTGTTTGCGCAGCCCGTTCGGTAACCCCGGAAATCATCAACTTTATGGCAACCCACGGCCGCGGCTTGATTTGCGCGCCGCTGGTAGAAGAACGCTGCGAAGAACTGGGATTGGAGCTGATGGTTGGCCGCAATACCGCTTTGCACGCCACGCCTTTCACCGTTTCTATAGACCTGATCGGCCACGGCTGCACCACCGGTATTTCCGCTTCAGACCGCGCCAAAACCATTCAGGCGCTGGTAGACCCGAATACCGATCCGGAAAGTTTAGGTAAGCCGGGCCACATTTTCCCGCTGCGTGCTAAGAAAGAAGGCGTTCTGCGACGTGCCGGCCACACCGAAGCAGCCGTAGATCTGGCGCGTTTAGCTGGTTTCGAGCCGGCTGGTGTATTGGTAGAGATCATGAACGAAGACGGCACCATGGCGCGTTTACCAGACCTGGAAAAAGTAGCCGAACGTTTCAACCTGAAGCTGATCTCCATTAAAGACCTGATCCAGTACCGTTTGCAGCAGGAAAGCCTCATAAACCTGGAAATTGCGGTTCAAATGCCAACCGAACACGGCAACTTCGATCTGTATGCTTTCACGCAGAAAAACAACGGTGTAAAACATTTGGCTTTAGTAAAAGGCACTTGGGAGAAAGACGAACCTGTAATGGTGCGCGTGCACTCCAGCTGCGTAACCGGCGATATTTTCGGTTCGTGCCGTTGCGATTGCGGCCCTCAGTTGCACAAAGCCATGGATATGATCGAAAAAGAAGGCAAAGGCGTAATCGTTTACATGAACCAGGAAGGTCGCGGCATTGGCTTGCTGAATAAACTGAAAGCCTACAAACTGCAGGAACAAGGCCGCGACACCGTAGAAGCAAACCTGGAACTTGGTTTCGGGATGGATGAACGCGATTACGGCGTGGGTGCCCAGATTCTGCGGGAGCTTGGGGTTAGTAAAATGCGCTTAATTTCGAATAATCCGAAAAAACGTACCGGCCTGGTGGGTTACGGCCTAGAAATAGTGGAATCGCTGCCAATCGAAATTAAACCTAACGAGCATAATAAAAAGTATTTAGCTACGAAGCGCGATAAACTGGGCCATACCATTTTAGGCGCTTAAATTTTTGTACAAGGAAACACTTCAAACTGATGGCACTACTTTTTGAAGCGTTTTTCCTAGCATTTTGTATTGTATAATTTTTTTGAATTGCCCCGGGTTTTTACCTGGGGCTTTCTTTTTTCGCTATATTCAGATTACTGTTAAGAACTAAACAAGAGCCATAAAAGTTAGTAAATAACAGGTAAGAATCAGCCGGATTATTCGTTTATTGAAAGAAATTCAGATTACTATGCGATCCAGAACCTCAGATATTTATAAGATACTTTTCTTACTTTTTGCCGCGTTTTTCCTACCGTTTTCAGGAATAGCGCAGCAGAATCAATATGAAATAACGTGGCGTACCGGAACCTTGGTTTTAAATTCCGGCGATACCATTCAGGGCCCGATTACCCTTACTTTACCGAACGATATTGTGCGGATCACGCAGGCTAATGGCAGTGTGAGTACCTTTACAGCGGTGAATGTAAAAAGCTTTGCGGTGGAAAATGAACAGGAAACGAATCGGTTTTTTCGCCGTCGGAGAAACAGCCCGCTGGATTTTAAGCGCGAATACCGGAGCTTGATGTGGAATCACGACAAAGATTACAGTAATTTTAAGTCGCCGGCGTTTTTTGTGGCGCTGCAACCTGGCAATAAAACGCTGCTGCTGCGCGAACAAATAGAGCGGCGGGTCGATAATTTTTCGGCGTATGCCAATTATCCGGGTACGCGACAGGCGGTAGAAACCAGGGTGGAGAAATTTTATCTGCTCACCGCCGATGAACGCATTATTCCGCTGCGTAACCCCAAAAAGGACCTGCCGGCCGCTTTCCCGAAAAAGGAAAAACAAATTACCGCTTTCGCTAAAAGCAACAAACTTGAATTTAACGATCCCATTGATCTGAGCCGCATTGTGGCGTATGCTAACAGCTTGCCGTAGCCAAAAAAAAATTTAATTCCCATCAGAGTTATCTGTTTTTCTGGGTATTTTCTGCTGTTCTTCATTATTTTTCAGAGCCCGCTCAAAAAGCAGAAGATTTTCTTTCCGGCCGAATACATAAAACAAATCGCCGGCTTGTACTACCGTATCACGGTTCACTTCTTCTATTAAGGCATCTTTTCGTTTTATGGCCAGAATGGTAATGCCGTAGCGCGTCCGTAAGTTTAATTCTTCGACGGTTCTGCCAATGATCTGTTTGTTTTCCGGGGAAGTTTTCAGGGCGGCTGTGGTCATGCCGGACAGATCTAGAGAGGAGATGAAAGGTAAAAATTGCTCCGTTGCAAAAGAACGCATCATGCTATAATTCCCCGACCGGATGCGTTCTATAAAAGTTATGATCTCATCGCGGGGCACCAGGTATTTATCGAGCACGCGGGTAAAAATTTCGATGGAAGTTTCTAGTTCTTCAGGAATCACTTCGTCAGCGCCCATCCGTAAATTTTCAGTCATTTCCGATACAAATGAAGTGCGCGCAATAATATGAACGGTACTGCTCAGGCTCCGGATATTGGCAATGGTTTGCTTCGTGGCTTTAGGATCGGAAATGGCAACTACTGCTACCCGCGCCCGCTGAATACCCAAGTGGTTAAGGATAATGGCATGGACCGCATCGCCGTAAAAAATGGGTTCGCCTTTTGCCCTTTCGCGCCTTACCGTTTCTGAATTCAGTTCTAAAATATTGTAGGGAATACCCACCTGACGTGCCACCCGCGCAATGTGCTGGCCGGTAAGCCCATACCCGATGATCACAATATGGTCGTTGTACTCGTCGGCCATGCTGGTTTGTTTTTCGGGGCGAGCCCAGCCTTTGGGTAAATGGCGCAGCACCCAGGTAGCAAACGGATTGGCTTGCGAAATTACGAACGGCGTAAAGGCCATGGTCAGCACCGAAACGGAAAGAAAATACTGGTAGCTCAGGCTGTCCATCAAGCCATTTTCAAGACCTACTTTCGATAAAATAAAGGCAAATTCCCCCACCTGAAACAGCGAAAAACCAACCAGAATAGTAGTGCGCGTCGGGAAACCGAGTACGAAAGCTGCAATGCCGCCCATAAAGCTATTTGTCACAAAGGTTAAAACCGTAAAGAAAAGTACCCAACCAATGTGATCGGCCAAAAAATGAAGATTGAGCAGCATACCGATGGAAACAAAGAAAAAGCTGCTGAAAACTTCGCGGAACGGAATAATGGTGCTGGTAGCCTGGTGGCTGTATTCAGATTCGGAAATAATGAGACCGGCCAGAAAAGCCCCCAACGAAAGCGAAAGCCCCATGCTGGAAGTAAGTCCGGCTACGGCCAGGCAAATTACAATGGTACTGAGCAGAAAAAGTTCTTTGCTGCGGGTTTTGGTGATTTGGAAAAGCAATTTCGGGACGATGTAGCGTGCAGATACATATACAATTGCTACGATTAGTAAGCCTTTCAGTACCAGGAAGATAACGGAAAAAAGAATGTTGTCCGATTTGCCGGCCATGAGCGGCGTTACCAGCATCATGGGTACCACAATAATATCCTGAAAAATAAGAATGGCCAGGATCATTCGTCCGTGCGGACTATTTACTTCCCGGCGATCCTGAAGAAGTTTAAGGACAATGGCCGTGCTGCTAAGCGAAAATAAAAAGCCCAGAAATAACGCTTCGGAAGTTGAAAAACCAAGTGCGTAGCCAATGAGATTTACTACCAGAATAGTGGAAAAAACCTGGGTTGCGCCCCCGATCAGCACATATTTCTTAATGGCCATCAGTTCTTTGAGCGAAAACTCCAGACCAATAATAAAGAGCAGCAGAATGACGCCGATCTCCGAAAGCATTTCTACTTCGTGCGATGCTTTTACCAGGTTGAGGCCCGACGGACCCGCAATTAAACCGGTAATGAGCAAGCCCAGGATGGTTGGCATCCGTAGTTTCTGAAAGATCAGAATTACGAATACTGCCAAACCCAGAATTACAATAATATCGCCTAGTAAAGGAATTTCCATATAGTATGCAGGAACAGGAAAATTACCGGCCTTGCTTAAAACTGATGAGCAGGCTTAGACTTTTTCCTTCTTTCCCGATACCGTTTTTAGGCATTACAGGTTAGGGTTGTGCAGAAATAAATCGCAAAAATCAGGAAAATATTTTTTTCAGGATTTTCAGGAAAAAAGGTAGCGTTTTGGTGTTAAAAACTCAATTTATAAGTCGCGGGATTTGAGCAGGAAATAAGACGCGGCTACCAGCAAAACGATATACAAAACGGCCGGGAAAATGGCTTGCTGGGGCGTAAGTGCTGTCGTTGTAATTCCAACCGCCGAATCGATGAGAGATTGGGTTGGGTTAGGAGCGAGGCTGTTTAAAACTTTGCCCGGAAAATACTGGTTCACGGAATCGTCAACTTTGAAACGAATGATCCATTCTACGAAGAAATACAGCAGGAACGCGATGATGGCCAGGCCGTTTTTCTTTACCAGAAAGGCTACGAACATAGCCAGCGTCATATAACCCAGCGTTTGAGCGAAGTAGTAAATCAGGTACATCATATTGCCGGTTATCTGCTGCGCCGATGCGTTTTCTGTAGCCGAAACCCCGAAACCCAGCCCAAGCGAAGTAACCACCAGCGTTGCAAAAAGCGCGATGGAAAGCAGTACCAGCAGTTTGGAAGCAATCACATCCGTCCGGAAATAACCGTCTATAATTTGCTGCCGGAGCGTGCGGAAACTGTATTCGTCGGTAATGAGAATGATGACCAGGATGCCAAGCAACAAATTGAAGTAACTCGCAATATACGTGAGCCGCTGCCAGATATCGGGGAAGTTGTAAAGCTGCGGACCTGCCGTTTGTCCGTTTATGGTAATGCTGGCTGCCGAGCGCACGATCAGGAAAAGCAAACCCGTGAAAATGCCGAGAATGACCCAGAAAGTACGGTAAGGCAACAGTTTCCGGTATTCGGTGCGGAGGAGCGTGAGCATAGTTTTAGGATGTTAGATTAGGAACCGGAAGTTCGTAAAAAAATGCTTAGCGGCAATATCTTTTTATGTAGCCATCGGCTTTTTCCAGGCCTAATTCCTTCGCTTTCCGCCAATCGGCGCAGGCGCCCGGCGCATCTACCACAATGCGTTTCAACACGCCGCGGTTAAAATAAGCTTCGGCTAAAGAATTATCCAGTTCCAGCGCTTTGTTGTAATCGTTCAGCGCCGGCCGGTATTCTTTATTTTTGAATTTGATGTTCGCGCGGTTCATGTACGGGTGCGCGTAGCCCGGATCGGCTTCAATGGCTTTGTTGTAATCGGCCAGCGCGCCTCGCGTATTGCGCATGCGCAGTTTGCACAAACCGCGGTTATTGTAAGCCGCTTCGTAATTCGGTTTCAGAGAAATAGCTTTGTCGTAATCGGGCAGGGCTTTTTTATATTCTTTGTTTTTAACGTGAATGTCGGCGCGGGTTTTATAAGTTTCGGCATCGGCGGCGTTGTACATTTCCGCGGAATTCAAATCAGAAAGCGCACCTTCCAGGTCTTTCAGTTCAAATTTGAGCATGCCGCGTTTACGGTACAGATCACCGTCTTCGCGTTTCAGTTTTATGGCCCGGTCGAATTGCGCAATTGCGCCTTCCGGATCGTTGGCTTCCAGTTTGGCTTCGCCTTTTTCTTCGTGTACTTTAGAACGGACCCGCGCGCAGCCGGCCAGTTGCAGGGAAATGAGGAGGAATAATAGTGTTTTTTTCATGCGTAAGGAATGGCTCCTTTGGTTTGAGCTATTTACCTGAAAACGCTGAATTTGGTTATTTAATGTGCTAATTTTTTAATGTGCTAATATGCTATTTGGAAATGCATCAAAAATAAATTATCTCATAAATCAATTTTTTCCTGTAGCGTCCTGTAGCAGGATGCTACAGGAAAATTAAAAATTCTCAATTGACTTTTATAAACCTAAAGTCTACCATTTTCCAGATGAATAGCACATTAGCACATTAAAAAATCAGCACATTAAACTACTTCCCCACAATCTCCAAAAACTGGCTTTCCAGGCTTTTCTTACGCACGACCAACTGGCTGGCTACGAGGTTGTTTTCGAAGAGCGAACGGTTTACATCGGCGCTGGAAAAACCTTGTTTCAGGGTTAGTTTCAGCCATTCGCGTTCCGGAATAATGTTCTCGACAAACGGTAGGGTTTTGAGCAAAGAAAGTGCGATTTCAGTCTGTGCCACCGAAACCAAAACCTGATCCTGCTGCGCGAGAATTTCCGAAACCGGGCCGGCAGCTTTTAAAACACCTTTCTGCAAAACGGCTACGTGCGAACACACTTTTTCAACTTCGTCGAGCAAATGGCTGGCAATGATGATCGTTTTTCCTTCCGAAGCAATTTTCCGGATCAGTTCGCGCACATCGGCAATTCCCTGAGGATCGAGGCCATTCGTAGGTTCATCCAAAACCAAAACTTCCGGATTTCCGAGCAAAGCTGCCGCCAAAGCCAAACGCTGTTTCATGCCCAGCGAAAAACTTTTGAAAGGAGAATTCCGGCGTTGCAGCAAACCCGTTATATCCAGCACTTTTTCAATTTCCCGGTGGTCGGCTTTTTTAATATCGGCCACGATCTGCAGATTTTTGTACGCCGACAAATACGGGTAGAAATTAGGCGTTTCCAGAATGGCGCCAATACGACGTTTGCTGGCCGAAGAATACGGTTGCCCGAACCACTGAAAACTGCCGGAGGAAGCGTTCAGCACGTCG
The DNA here is from genome assembly GCF_042657365.1 of Adhaeribacter terreus. Classification (NCBI taxonomy): domain Bacteria; kingdom Pseudomonadati; phylum Bacteroidota; class Cytophagia; order Cytophagales; family Hymenobacteraceae; genus Adhaeribacter; species Adhaeribacter terreus. The sequence goes on from NZ_JBHSKT010000002.1 coordinate 129,152, forward strand.
AGCACGATGCCGAGCGTGGTGGTTTTGCCGCTGCCGTTCGGCCCCAGCAAGCCATAAATGCTACCCTGCGGCACCGAAAAACTGACGTTCTGCAACGCCGCCACCGATCCGTAGTTTTTCGATAAACCCTGAATTTCTAAAACGTTTGCCAAGTGAGTTTGTGTTTTTTGCAAAAGATAGTTTTTCTGGTGAAAACGCTATCGTTTTTGGGTGGAAAAGTGAGTAATTTAAAAGGGGATTTATTGCGTCATCCCGAGCGAAGCCGAGGGAACTATCGCATACCGAACCCGCACGAAAACTAATCTCAGATTTAAAGCGATAGGAATTTCTCGCTCAGGCGCTCAAAATTCCATAGAAGTACCCATTAGTTTCTTCGACAAGCTCAGAATGACGCAATAATTTCTTTTACCTAATGGTTTTGAAGATTTTTTTCCTTCTCCAATTCATCATAAGGAATACATCTAGATTCTTTAAAGTCATATCTACCTCCACCTTCTGCGCATGCGTACATCAGAATTACCTTCGGCATTAAATAATATGCACCTATACCTAAAGTAAAAAGAATAAAAAGAAAAATTAAAAGTTTCTTCTTCATTTCAACCGAAACTTTTCCTACCCAAAGCGCTACCGTTTTCCTCCTAAAACCTGCCGCAATTCCGATGCTTCTTCTACCCGAACCACCGGATAACGGAGGTGCGTATTTTCGTAATGTTCGGAGCGCTGGTATATGAAATCGAGTTGGGCGTAGGCGTCGGTTTTGAGTTCCGGTTTTTCGGCGATCGCTTTTTCCAGTTCGGCTTTCAGTTGCGAATTCTTTTGCAACAATTCGGCGGCGGTGTCTTCAAAAATGTAGGGAGAAAAATATTCCTTGCGGCCTAAAATGCTGTCGAAGAAATTCCAGGCGAAAAACGAATCGGAAGCCTGAGGTTCAAGCGTTTCCAGGAGGTAGCGCACGTTTTGCTGATCGGTGAAAACCACGTAATCGCCTTCGTAAAATTGCCAGTTCTGATCTGTGGTGCGCACCTGCACGTTGTAGTTCAGGTAATGCCCTTCAAACGGACGTTTCAGGTTTTCGTAGCCGGTTATGTAGTAAGTTTTTACCGCCAAAAACCTATCGTTTTTCAGTTGCTGCATTTTAATGCCGTTGCGTTTCAGGCGGTCAATTACCTCGGGCCAGGCTTGCGGAATAATGTAAGCTTCTGGTTTGGAAACGGTTACATTCGGCTCGTAGGTGTTGAAATAAGAGATCTTGCGTTCGAAAGGTTGGTTGCGGTCGTAGTACAAACGGTTCTGGCCGGAAACGTCGCTTTTTTTGTGGCCGGCTTCAAAACCTTGAAACGGTATCTGCTCCGACTTTTGCTCGTTCAGTTTCCAGTTCAGCGGGAATTGCGTTTGCTTCAGCGTTTCAGCCCAGGCTTGCGCGCGCAGTTTGCCGATTTTTTCGGCGTCGCGGTTCACCATTTTGATGTAGATCTCCAGCAGTTTGTACGTGCTTTCCACGCGCTGTTTGAAGGGCTTGAGCATGTGCGTTTCCGGCATAAACCCAATGGTGTTGAACAGCGCAGCATAACCCGTGCTGTATCTTGGGCTTTCCAGAAAATCTACGATCCCGCTTTCCGGCGTTTCGGCTTTAGAATTCACGTACGGGATCATCGGGAAGCCGGCTTTCTGCATTTCGGCGTAAAGTTCGGGTAGCATTTCGTTATGCATGTAATTGCCCAAAACCGGTTGCAGTTTGTCTTTCTGCGTGGCAATTAAAGTCATCACGTACTGGTAATCGGCGCCGTTGGAAGTGTGCGTTTCCACGAAAATATCGGGCTGCCATTCCTGAAAAATTTCCTGAAAAGCCTTCGCGTTGCCCGATTCGGTTTTAATGTAATCGCGGTTCAGATCCAGGTTTCTGGCGTTGCCGCGGAAGCCGTAACTTTCTGGCCCGAGCTGGTTGGCGCGCGTGCCCGAATTGCGGTTCAGCATGCCATCGATATTATAAACCGGCGTTACAATAATGACTAAATTCTGCAAATGCTGCTTCCACTCAGGCTTTTGCAACAGGTCACGGAGCAGCATCATGCTCGCATCAATGCCTTCGGGTTCGCCGGGATGAATGCCGTTCTGAATAAATAAAATGCGCTTGTTCTGCTTCCGGATCTTTTCCGGCTCAAACACTTTTTCCGTGGATAAAATAACCAAATGCAGCGGTTTGCCCACGTCGGTTTTGCCGTATTCGCGCAGCTTTATTTCCGGAAAAGCCTGGTCGAGTTTTTTGTAATAGTCAATGCATTCGGCGTAGGTTGCGGTCTGGTTGCCGTTGCCTTTTTCGTAAGGCGTTTTCAGGTCAGGTTTTTTAGTAGCGTCAGCCATAAAGGGTAGGGAAATGCAGGTGAAAAGTAAAAGCAGTTGCCATTTCATGGCCGGAATTTACGAAAAAACGATAGGGTTTTGCGTGGGAAAAGTCAGGTATAGCCATTTACAGAAATATTTGAGCAAGATTTTGTAGATAAATTAATTTTTAGATTGAAAAAGCAATTCCCGCCATCCTTAACGTGGATGATTTCTTTTTTCCAATTATGGTCTAATGGATCGCAAAATCCATTTATCCAAACTTCTTTCTCCCCTTTATTATTAACTACAGCTACGTATTGCAATTTGTAGTTGTAATTTTTGAAATCGATTTTGTAAGATTTTTTTACAATTTCTTCAAGCTGTTTATTGTAGTTATTAGCACATATATGAAGGAGGCTGTCAATTACAATAAGTTCGTTTTTTGAAAGTGAAATGGGTTTACAGCTATTATCGAATGGCCAATTTCCTGTTTGATCAAATTCTATTACTGCAATTTTTGACGTATCAATTGGTGATTGCTTTATTGGCGAAGGTATCTCAGTGATATCTTGCTTAGCATAAGTAGCTTCGTTCTTACTCTTCTGTGTGCATGAAATTATTAAAAGACTTAGTAGTCCGAAGAAGAATTTGAATTTCATAGAAAGAAGTAGTTTAATTAGATTATTGAAGGAAAAATGATAAGGTTTTAGATAGAAAAAGTATGAAAGAATACGAGAACATAAATCCGATACGCGTAGAGACAAGGCATTGCCTTGCCTCTACGTTATCTGATCATTTTTCTATTCCCGATCAATTTATCTACCGCAACGGTTCCCCTGGAAAATATTTCGCATCTAAACTGATCCTGCCTGGTCCAATGAAATACAAGCTGAAAAACAAAATGCCCAGTTCTACCGCGTGTGAATAACCTTTAAAACCATCGCCGGCGGCGCCGTGTTTCAGTGCAGCCACAATCATAGTAATGGTAAGCAAAACGGTAACCGGCCGGAAAAACAAACCCAAGATTATGAGCGCGCCGCCAATTAATTCGGCGAAAGCCGCCATAAATCCCCAGAACGCAGGCATAAAATCAATGCCCACCGTTTCCATAGAGCCGCCAATAGCTGTCCATTTTTCCAGGCCGCCGGTCATTTTGGGCAAGCCGTGCAGCATGAACATGATACCGATACCGATCCGGAGAATGAGCAAACCAAAATCGCGGGCAGGGTAGGAGTTGCGGAGGAGTTTCATGTTTTCTGAATTGTTTAAAACAGCATAATACTCGTAACCTTCGTAGAATCCGGAATTTCATCTTGCGAAATGCGGTCCAAATGTTTGGGAGGGAAATTGGTAATATCGAGCGTAAAGGTCATTTTATTCGCATCGGAAACCGCCACAAAATCCGTTTCACCCAAGCCTACGAACGACAGCGCATACGCATTTTTCACTTCAGCAAATGTAGAACCCACCCGTATTCCTTTTTCGGTTTTGAATTTCGGGCTCAGCACCCGGATCCGGAAAATGGTGCATTTGTCGTTGGCGCAACTTTCTTCGGCCAGCAATAACAGGTTATCGCCGGTTTTGGGGTTGCGCAATTCGAAAGCCGTATAAGGCACGCCTTCCAGTTCACGCTGCACCGCTTTCAGATTTTCGGCCGAGATCATTTTTTTCAGCGAATCGGAAGACATATTTACCTTTATTTTTCCGGCCCTTCCCGGTGCCAGCGAATATTGTTCGGCTTCAATTACTTTCGGGTCAATGGCAGGAGTTTCCGGAACGGGTACCGGTTGGGTTTTAGAATGATCTATTTTAACGGTTTCGACCTTTTTAGAATCTGTTGAGCAGGAGAAAAGCAGGGAAAAAGGTAAAAATAGAAGCAAAAATTTGTGAAAACGCATTTTTTCGGAAGTAAAAGGGTAATTATAACGGGTTCGGGTAAATATAGGTCTTTCGTTGTTTTTTAGGAAATTGATTGCGGAATTAGCACCCTCATAAATTGAAAGTACGCATATCTGGCCGGCTGGTTTGTTTGCTGTTGCCCTGCTCCGTTCACTTTTTCACCTCGAAACCCTATCGTTTTTACAGTCTCAGTTTTATTGGAAATTTTTAACTGTTGTTCTTTTATTGCTGTTCCGGACAAAGATGTCCGGAAGAGCCTTCGGGCAGAAGTTTAAAATGGACGGTAATGACTTTTTCACCACGAAACCCTACCGTTTTTTTGCAATTTTAATACCAAACCTTACCAGCCGCCCAAAGCAGGAAGATCTTGTTTTTGGCGTATTTGGCTTTCAGTTCATACAGTTTTACTTCGTTGGCCAGCAAACTCATTTCCCGCGAATTGGTAAAGAAAAGCGAGCTTTCCCCGGCGGCAAAACGGGTTTCTTCGGCGTCGCGCAGTTGCTGCGATTGGTTTACGAGCTGTTCCTGCTGTCTGATCTGTTGCTCCAGCAACTGCCATTGGTTGTAAGCGGCCAGCACCTGGTTTTGTACTTCGCGGCGCGTTTGCTGGGTTTCCAGTAAATTATCCTGCAGTTTTAGTTTGGTAAGCTGGTATTTGCCACGCTCGGCCCGCAACAAAAGCGGGTAACTGAAATTCAGTCCGAATTTGTAATTATCCAGCAGGTAGCCGTTGCTGAACATTTCCGGATTATCGGTGAGGCGACGTCGGAGCGCGTAATATTCGGCATTCAGTTTTGGTTTGAATTTATCCGCGGCCAGTTTTCTGTCGAATTCCAGTTGCTCGCTTTTGGCTTGAAGTTTTAGCAGGTCGGGATGCTGGTTCTGGGCCAGTTGCATGAGGCGCTGCAGCGAATCAGGCGCCAAGGGTGTAAGGGTGCTGCCCAGGTCGGCGGGCAGCGCATTTTCGGGTAGCTCGGCTGGTACTAAATTTTCGCGCCACAAATGGTTGGAAACCAGCAGCCGCGCATTCTGTAAAGCTACTTCCGCTTCCTGAAACATAATTTCCCGTTTCCGGGCTTCTATGGATGCTTCTACGGTATCGATGGCCGCCAGATCGCCGGTTTGGGCGCGTTCGGTTACGGCTTTTAATCGGGTGCGGGCAAAGTCTAAACCCCGGGCGTACAAATTCCGCTGCTGGTAGGCAAAAAACCAGTCCCAGTAATCTTTTGAAGCTTGTAGCAGCAGTTTGTTTATGGTTTTGATGCGTTCGGCTTCCAGCATGCCTTGCGTCAGTTGCGCCTGCCGCAACGTAGCCCGTCGCTGGTCAATGAGCAAACCCTGGCCAATTGGCACCGAAAGCCCGGCATAAAGCAAACCTTCTTTCGGAACGTAATTCTGTGGGTTGAGGTACTGGCCGCTGTTGTCTTCAAATCCGGCTTTTATTTCCGTTCCGAACCAGGTTGGTATTTTCAGGTTGCTGTCCCAGAGTTGGTAGTATTCTTTGCCGGTGTATTCCTTATTGTTGTAGTAACTGCTAAGGCTCGGGTCGAAGTTTCCGCGGGCGATGCGTATTTCCTGGCGGGCCTGTTCGGGTAAAAGCGCGGCCTGCCGGGCAACCGGGTGGTGGCGCATGATCTGATCAAAAAAAGCATCGAGGGTAAAAACCAAAGCAGTTTCTGAGGCCTGCGCCCTACCGTTTTCTGCCCTGAAAAACAGCAAAGACCAGACAAATGCAAGGAGCAGATATGCCTTTTTATTTTTCATCATCCTTTGCTTCTTCGTCTTTTTTAGGCTTTAGTTTTTCTTTGTAAGGGTCGGTTTGCGGACCGTTACGCGGGAAGTCTGCCGGGAAACCGTTCAGCTGCCGCCAGATCTCGTACCAGACCGGCACATTGCCCAAAAGCGCCCAGCCGTAAACTCCCGAGCCCACGCGCAAAGCTACCGGCCATGCTTCTTTTTCCGGATCGGGCGTAACCAGAATGCGGTATTTGCCTTGCGTATCGAGGTTATCTATTACGGCTACTTTGCCCGCAAAGGTACCGGTGCTCACTGTTGGCCAGCCAGAAAAAACCAGCGTAGGCCAGCCTTCGAACTGTAACCTTACGGATTGGCCAATACTTAACAGCGGCAAATCCAGTGGATTTACATACAATTCGGCGGCTAAATGCGGTTGGGCAGGAACGATGGTTGCCAGTGCTTCAGCTTCTTTTATGATCTCGCCAATACCGGCTTTCAGGGTTTTTACCACGTAGCCCCGCTGCGGCGCCGTGATCTGGTAGAAAGAACTTCTTACAGCTGTGCTGCTTAATTCGCTTTGCGCTTTGGCAATATCGGAGGCAGTGCTGAAAGCGTAGGAACGGGTGGCATTCTGTTCGGCTTCAGCTTTGGCAATTTTATCGGCGTATTCGGCTTGCAAACTACTGAGTTCCAGGCGGGAATTTATGAGTTCGTTCCGTGAAGTACCCAGTTTGTTTTGCGTGGAAACGAGCTTGGCTTGGGTTTCCTGTTGCTTCAGCTGGGCAGATTCTACTTCCGTCAGCGATTTTAAGCCCTGCCGGTATAGCGTTTCCTGGCGCTCGAGGCGGGCAGCGGCAATCTGTACTTCGTTGCGCATGGCAATTACGTCGGCACTGTCGCTTTGCACTTTTAAGCGGGTTTGCTGCACTTTGTTGCGGGCTTTGTTCAGGCTAACCTGCAAACCCTGGCGCAAGGCTTCCAGTTGGCGGCCCATGTCAGCTGCTTTCTGATCTGTGGCTTCCAGCGCTTTTTCTTTGGCGGAAAGTTGTTCCCGAAGCCGGTTCAGCAAAGCAGGGTCCATGTATTTTTCTTTCACTTCGGTAAGGCTTACAATGGTGTCACCTTTTTCTACGAGCTGGCCTTCGCGCACGTGCCATTTTTCGATGCGACCGGCAATGGTGCTGTTAATGGTTTGCGGGCGTTCTTCGGGGCGTAGAGTGGTTACGGTGCCGTAGGAATTGATATTCTGGGTCCAGGGAAGGAATAGCAGCAGGAAGAGCAAGCCGAAAATACCGGCACACCAAAGCGCCAGGGTTTTGCCCCAGCGGGGTGTGCGGGCCAGTTCCAAAGCCTGAAAACCGCGGATAGGCGCATTTTCTTTTTCTGTAAGTTTCATCAGCTTAGCGGTTTTCCAATTAATTCCTGAAACAATTTATTTTCGCTGATCTGGCTGAAGGTGCCTTCGGCGGAAACGGTGCCTTTGGTAAGCAGCAGCACGCGGTCGCAGCGTTTCATTACTTCGGGGTCGTTGGAAATGAGCAGTAGGGTCCAGGAGCGTTCCGGCGAAAGCAGCAAATTCAGCAAACGGTCTTTTTCGTGTTTGTCGAAGCCGGTGATCAGTTCGTCCAGGATCAGGAATTTGGGGCGTAAAACCAGGCTCCGGGCTACAATTAATTTCCGGGCCAGCGACTGCGGCAACTGGTAACTGCCGGCGCTTAAATAGGTGTTCAGGCCATCTGCAGATTGTTCCATAAAATTTTGTAGACCAGCGTTTTCCAGCGCCCAGAGCACATCTTTTACGGGTACCTGCCTTCCCAGCGTTAAGTTCTCGAGCAGCGTGCCGTCAAATAATTGTTCGTGCGAAAGGTTATCGCCGATGTGGCGGCGCAGGTTGGCTTTGTTCAGGTTGCGCAACGGCAGATGGTTGTAGGCAATGCTGCCTTCGTAGGAAGAGTATAGTCCCAGAAGCAGGTGCAGCAAGGTGGTTTTTCCGGAATCGTTGGCGCCGGCCAGGCAAACCCGTTCGCCGGGCTGCAGGGTAAAGCTTACATCTTTGAGCACCGGTTTTTTACCTTCCGGATAACCGAATTTCAGACTTTTTACGGCTACCAGCATACCGTTTTGGCCCTGCAGCGGCTCCAGTTTAAAGCCCGAAGCATTTTCGATGGGCAGGTCGGTAACAATGCCAATTTTATCGAGGCTGGTCAGTACATCGTACACGTTTTCCAGCTTAATAATGATCTTTTCCACCGCCGTCATGATCAGGATGATGATAATTTCTGAAGCCACAAACTGCCCGATGTTTATTTCCTGCTGAATTACCAGCACGCAACCCAGAATTAAAAGGCTGCCGGTAATAAAGGTTTTAAAACCCACAAAACTGAAATACTGGGTCATGAGTACGCCGAAGTGTTGCCGGCGGGCATGCAGGTAATTGTTCACGAAGCCGTTGGCTTTATCTAAAGGCAGATTAGAGTAACCCGAAAGCCGGAACGTACTTTGCGTGCGGGCCACTTCTTCGAGCCAGTTCACCAGCTTGTATTTGTATTTCGATTCGGAAAGGCTGCTTTTGATGCCTTTCGGGCCGGTAATGCGCAGAATTAAGCCCAGCACGAAGATCAGAATTATGCCCAGGAAAATAAAATACGGGTGGTAAAACGATAGCAAAATCAGGCCAAAAACTATCTGAATTACCGCCGTAGAAAAATCGACCAGGATCTTGGCAAAGCCTTTCTGCAACGAAATGGTATCGAAAAAACGGTTTACGAGTTCCGGCGGATAATACTGGCGCAAATATTCCAGTTTCAGGCGCGGAATGCGGAAGGCAAATTCAAAGGCGGTTTTGGCAAAAATGCGTTGCTGAATGAATTCTACGAGCCAGAGCTGCATAACCTGCAATCCGCCTGTTATCAGAATACCCAGAATCAGCAGGGAAATCAGCAAAACCACCGAAGCCGAAACCTGGCCTGTAGCAATAAAACTCACAATACTTTGAATTCCCAGCGGCAGCGACAAACTGATCAGGCCCATGAGCACCGCGTAAATATACAGGTAACCAATGGCGCTTTTTTCGGAAGCAACCAGTTGCAGGAAACGGGTAAGCGGTTTGGTTTGTCCGGGTTTTCGGGTGTTTTCCGGTGTGTACAACGACCGGTGCGGAAAGCAGAGCGCAAGCGTTAGTTCCGGGCCGGTTTCGGTATTTTCGGTTACCAGCTTGCTCAAAAAATCCTGTACGGTGGCTTCGGTAAGGGTTTGCAGGATATTTCCGGATGGAGCAATGCTGTGCGCGAGTACATTTCCCTTTTTCGGCAAAAGCACTACGGGCGTAAATTTCCCTTCCACCGGCAGAAAACCCAGCAAAGGCATTTGTTCCTTCAGTAGCAATCGGCGGGCTTCGGTGTGCGGTACGTTTTGGTGAAAATATGAAAGTTCCAGCGCGCTGCCGGTTTCGGCCAGATCGAGCATAAAGGCCGGTATGTTGCTGACCAGCGGTGCTTCCGGCGTAACGGCAGTTGCTGAAAACTCATCTTGGGAATAAAAACCGGAATGTTGCCTGAACAAGTGGTGGATGCGTTGTAGCAATGGTGTGTACATAACGGTTCTTTACTTTGACCCAATTGCGAAGGTGGCTTCTAAAGATTAAAACCAGATTAAAGCCCGGTAGTTTTTTCTTTGCGACCTTAAAATATCCGTTTCAATTCAAGGCAATTACTGGCTAGTGCAGAAAACCAAACAAACCCGAGTTTGTTAACTCTGGCAATTAATTTTACTTTTACAGCTCAAAACCATAGCATTTTCCCATGGCCAAACCTCTTATTTTAGTTTCGAACGACGATGGTATTACCGCTCCGGGAATCAGGACGCTGGTAAAAGTGATGAAGAAAATCGGTGAAGTGGTGGTAGTGGCGCCAAATAGTCCGCAATCGGGCATGGGGCATGCTATTACCATCGGCGAATCGTTGCGCCTCGATAAGTCAATGGCTTTCGATAAAATTGAAGCCTGGGAATGTTCTGGTACGCCAGCCGATTGCGTAAAACTTGCCAAACATCATGTTTTAAAAGACCGCAAACCAGATCTGGTAGTAAGCGGCATCAATCACGGTTCAAATTCCAGCATCAGCGTGTTGTATTCCGGCACCATGTCGGCGGCAATTGAGGCAGCCATAGAAGGTTTACCGGCAATCGGTTTCTCGTTATGCGAATTCGGGCACGACGCAGATTTCAGCCACACCGAAGAATTTATTGAGCAAATTGTGCGCGAAGCCCTGAAAAAAGGCATTTTACCGGGTGTGGCGCTGAATGTGAATTTCCCGAAAAAAACGAAGCAGGCTTTAAAAGGCATCAAGATCTGCCGCCAGGCGCGCGCCAAATGGCAGGAAGAATTCGATGAACGCATTGACCCGCACAACCGCAAATATTACTGGATGACGGGCTCTTTCGTGAATTCCGACAAAGGCGATGATACCGATGAATGGGCGCTGGCCAACAATTACGTTTCGGTGGTTCCCTGCCAGTTCGATATGACCGCCAGCCACGCCATTGCCCTCATGAACAACGAATGGGACCTGGAACCCGAAGTGAAACTGAATCCGAAAGTAAAAGACAACTAACCTTCAAAAAACGCTATGCTTTCAGGGTCAAAAAGTCTGAAGCATACAATTTTGAACAAAATTTATTTCGGTTTGGCAGTATAATTATTTCGGATCAGGTAAATTAAACTGCAATTTTTCAGGTAACCGGCCATTTTTATGAGTTTTACTTCCGCAATTTTTTTACGCCGTGCAATTTTTGCGGCATCACTTTTTTTCTTCCTCAGCAGTTTTCTCCCGGTGCAGGCACAGCAGAAATTCTGGGTTGTGCTGAAAGATAAAAAAGGCGTTTCCTTCGATCCGTACCAGTATTTCGATGCCAAAGCAATTGAACGCCGTCAGCGCCAGCATCTGCCTTTGTTCGACGAAACCGATAAACCGATCAACGCAAAGTACCGGCACCAGATAATTTCCCTTTCCGATTCTGTTTCCGGTGAAAGTCGCTGGCTGAACGCCATTGCCTGTTTTGCTAAACCTGCTCAAATTGAACAACTCCGGAAACTGGATTTTGTGCGCGAAATAATACCGTTTCAGCAGCAACCGGCAATTCTGGCCGAAATTCCGGAGAAATATAAAGTAACGCTGAAGGCCGATGAGCTGGAAATTCTGCAAAACCAGACGGCGAGTTTAGGCGCTGCCGTTTTCAAAGAGAAAGGCCTGAACGGTAAAGGAATAAGAATTGCTATTTTAGATGCCGGTTTTAAAGGAGTGAATAATACCGCTGCTTTCGAACATTTATACAAAGAAAAGCAGCTCATAAAAACCTGGGACTTTGTAAAACGAAACGAATATGTTTACAGCTACGCCACGCACGGAACCCTGGTTTTAAGCTGCATAGCCGGTAGGTTAAATGGCCATGATATTGGTCTGGCAACGGGTGCTGAGTTTTTGCTGGCCCGCACCGAACGCATGCATTCCGAGCGTTTTTCGGAAGAAGAAAACTGGCTGGCTGCTATGGAATGGGCCGATAAAAATGGCGCCGACATTATCAATTCTTCGCTCGGTTATACCAACGACCGTTATTTCCGGGAGCAAATGGATGGCCGCTACGCTTTTGTAGCCCGCGCTGCCAATTTAGCTGCCCGCAAAGGTATTCTGGTAGTAAATGCCAACGGAAACGACGGCACCGCTGACTGGAAGATCTTAGGCACGCCCGCCGACGCAGACAGTGTATTAGCCGTAGGCGGCATCGATCCGAAAAGTTTATTTCATGTGAATTTCAGCTCTTACGGGCCAACCGCCGATAAACGCATGAAACCAAATGTAAGTGCGTTCGGCATTGTGGTTGGGGCAGGGCCGAAGGGTTTTGAAAATACGCAGGGAACTTCGTTTGCGAGTCCGTTGGTGGCAGGTTTTGCGGCTTGCGCCTGGCAGGGCAACCGGGCTTTAACCAACATGCAGCTTTTCCGGGAAATTGAAAAATCAGGCGACTTGTATCCGTATTTCGATTATGCACACGGTTTTGGTATGCCGCAGGCGGGTAATTTACTGAACGGAAAACCTACGGATCTGAAACCAACCATGCAATTCGAACCTGGCAAGGAGGAGGTGAAAATCGTGATAAAAACCGAATTTATGCCCGATACAACCGGCCCTGTTTTAACCGATACAACTGGCCATGGTAAAAATGGTGTTTACCTGTTAAAAGCCAAAAATCCAGCCGCCAATTATGTCTATTACCACATTGCCAACCCGAAAGGATTTTTAGATCGCTATTACGTAGTTGAAGTGCAGGACGATCCGGAGGTGGCAGTTGTAAAGTTAGAAGCGCTCCGCCCGGGCTCCATTATCCGGGTTTTCTACAAAGGTTACACCGGCTTTTACGCACATTAATTTCAGATTCAGAATTTTATGAAAAAATATATACTGTTTTTCGGATTGCTTGCTGCTTGTATCACAAATGTTCCGGCCCAGAAAGTATTGCTGGCTCAGGACGTTACCAAAGATACGGTTGAAGAGAAATTCGGCCCGAATAAAAAATATTTTGGCCACATGTATGTGGGTTATGGCTTAGTGGCCGGCCCGGCAGAAAATAAAGGCAGCGCCGTGGAATACGGAGATTCGCACGAATGGCTTTTTGGCTACCGTTTTAAATACAAAGTAGGCAATGTTTATGCACTGGGTTTTGATGTAACTGTAAACCCAATCACGTATTACATGAAGCAAAAGGAAGGAAAAACGCTGCCTAATTCTTTCCTTTTCGACGAAGAAAAATTCAAGTTTACCAATTTCGGCTTAAACGTTTACCAGCGCTTTAACTGGGATAAACGCGGTAATTATGTCGGCAATTTCGTGGATATGGGCGCTTACGGAAACTGGATGCCCGTGAAAGTGCACATTTACGAAGACGATGACTTGTTAGGAACGAACGGTTGGTTAGCTGGCGTAAAAGACGTGAAAGTGCGGGAAACTGGCCTGCGCTACGTTTCAGATTTTAATTATGGGGCATTGCTGCGCGTAGGTTTTAACCGCTACGTTTTCTACGGTTCTTACCGTTTGTCCGATCTTTTCAATACCGGTTATACGGTTACGGATGGCAACGGCGAAAACATGTTCGACTTTGCCGAATTACCACGCATCATGGTTGGTTTTCAGCTAAGCATGCATAAGTAATTTCAGTATTTGTAATGCGAAGTGAGCCGGCCGAATTGCAACCCTAAAAGTGCGCCGCCATAAGGCTCTTTCGTGTTCAGGTTACCAAACGCATAAACCCCGATGCCGAAGTATCGCGTTGGCGTCCAGAAGATCTGGCTTTCCAGCGGAATACCTACCGTACCAAAATCGGAAGGCGGCCCCACGTACCCTAAACCAGCCGAACCCGAGATCATGGCGTTCCGGGTTTTGTAACTGCGGCCGTAAAGTACACCAACATCCCAGGCCTGCGTGCCGCCACCGTCAAAATCGTAATTGCGAACGAAACGTGCGGTTAAAATATGTGGCCTGAACTGATGCGATAAGCCAAAACCTACCGAACCGCCCTGGGTGCTCAGACCGCCGCCGCCAACCACCCACCATAAATTCCGGGCTTTATTGGTTTCTACAGCCTGGCCATGCACAGCCGAAAAGATCAGGAAAAAGAACAGCAGAAATGGTATGGTTTTCAGCTTAAAAAGTAAGGCTCCCGGTTTCATAAGCAAACATTAAGTTTCGGTAATATAGCCTTACGAAAAACAGCCAATTGCAGATAAATAATTGCTCTAAATTACAACGGGTTTTCAGGTCAGTTTAGAAGTCAGTTTCCGGGAATAATTTTATTTGGTCGGTTTAAGAGGAAATTCAAAAGTAAAGCAGATGTAGGAAGCTCAAATAAAAACGGCCGGAATAACTTTCCGGCCGTTTTTTTATAGAAAGGATAATTGTAATGGGTTTACTGTATGATCTTTAACGCACTCAATTTATAAGGAGTAGCTAACCAGCGTTCTTCGGGTTTTATTTCCTTTACATCGCCGCTGAACTGAATTTTCATACCGTCTTTCTTGATCGATTGGGGCATGTTGCAAGCTGAGAACCGGCGGTTTTGTTCCGGTATTGTGATCACATACATAATGCCATCCGGTTCGGTAGCATTGGGCAACGCCATGATCTGACCGATCTGGTTCTGATGTTTTTCTACCGTAACCCGGTCATCGAAACCACAAGGCAAAGCAAGCATTTCGTTATTGCTCGCATCAGAAACAGTGGCTTTTAACGAGGCTTCTGCATCTGTGGCGTTAGAGGTAAGATCGAAACAACCTGAAAGGGAAAAAGCAGAAATGGTAAGTATTGCGAACGTACTTAAGACAGAGTTTTTCATAGCTTTAGCGTTTTAGTTTAACAAGAATGTGCGTATCTGTTTTACTATACGCCTGCCTTTTTCGCAAGTGCCTGAATATTAAATTTGTATTATTAAAGTGCTATTATTTTATTTTAATTTTTATAAAAAAGCAGGTAATAAACCTTAAAGTGCAAATTGAACATCTGTTTTTGGCGGCCTGATTCTTTAAAATATAGTTGATGCTTTTCAGTTATAAATTAAGATGTTATCCATTTCTGAAAACTAAAAATAGCTACCTTTACTACCTGTTTTTTTCAAATTGAATACATGAGAAAATTTTTTACCCTTGCCGTTTCCATATCACTTTTTGGCGCAATGCAAACCGCATCGGCCCAGGTTACTTCCGATAGTCTTGTGATCCGGAAGATTTACGATGAAGCCCTCCGCAACCGCACCAGTTACGACCAGCTAGCCTATTTAAGCAACAAGATCGGCGGACGTTTGAGCGGCTCTCCGGAAGCAGAAAAAGCGGTGAACTGGACTAAAGCTGAAATGGATAAAATGGGGCTGGACCGCGTGTACTTGCAGGAAGTGATGGTGCCGCATTGGGTTCGGGGCGAAAAGGAAGTTGGAAAAATGGTAGGGAAAAAAGGCAAAAAAGTCGAAGTTGCGGTTTGTGCCTTGGGTGGCTCGGTTGGAACGGGTAAAAAAGGCATTACTGCCGAAGTAATAGAAGTAAAAAGCCTGGAAGAAGTAGGGAAACTGGGAAAAGATAAAGTTGCCGGCAAGATCGTTTTCTTCAACCGCCCGATGGAGCCTTCGCACGTAAACGCATTTCACGCGTACAGTGGCGCGGTAGATCAACGCAGCCGTGGCGCGATAGAAGCTGCAAAATTTGGCGCCGTTGCCGTTATTGTCCGTTCCATGAACCTGGCGCTCGACGATTTTCCGCATACCGGCGCGATGCGCTACGATGAAAATGTAACCAAGATTCCGGCAGCCTCCATCAGTACCAACGGCGCCGAATTGCTGAGCCACCGTTTAAAAGACGAGCCCAGCCTGCAATTCTATTTAAAGCAAAACCCGCAAACCCTGCCCGATGCAAAATCTTATAACGTGATCGGCGAAATTAAAGGCTCCGAAAATTCCGATGAAATTATTGTAGTGGGCGGCCATTTAGATAGCTGGGACTTAGGCGACGGCTCGCACGACGATGGTGCCGGTTGTGTACAAGCCATAGAAGTGCTCCGCATCATGAAAACACTGAATATCAAACCAAAACGCACTATCAGAGCTATTATGTTCATGAACGAAGAGAACGGCGTGCGCGGCGGTTTTAAATATGCCGAAGAAGCTAAAACGAAAAATGAAAACCACGTTGCGGCCATCGAATCGGATGCAGGTGGCTTTACGCCGCGCGGTTTTGGTATTGCTGGCCTGCCCAAACATGTTTCCCAGATCCAGCAATGGAAGCCTTTATTGGAGCCTTACGGCCTGCACGATATTGGCGCCGGTTACGGTGGCGTAGATATCGGTCCTTTAGCCAAGAACAGCAACGAAACCGCCTTGATTGGCCTGGAACCAGATTCACAACGTTACTTCGAAATACACCACGCCGCTTCCGATACTTTCGATAAAATAAACCAGCGCGAACTGGCTTTAGGTGCCGCTTCCATGGCTGCCTTAACCTATCTGCTCTCCGAATATGGTTTGTAATCCTGAAAGCATTTAAACAAAAAATGGTGCACCGAAATTTTGGTTTCGGTGCACCATTTTTTTTGTCATCCTGAACGAAAGTGAAGGACCTTGTTGAGTTTTTAGTAGGAACTTTTCTACAAGAATACAACAAGCCAAAATTAGGCTTTCCCTTTTCCCTTGGTTTGTGGCGCACAGACCAACCTACTGCTGTTTGCCTTTATACTACTTTCAGCACCAATGCACCGGTCTGTGCGCTACAGACCGGTGAAGGGAAGAGAGCCATAGACCAGTGTAAATGCCGGCAACCTTTGAAGGTTTAGAATTGGAAAACGCTATGCTTTTAATGCCTGAAACTCATGCAAACCAAATTACTTCCGTTTCCAGAGCGCGCCGTTTTTGCTGTTGAATTTTTCGATCTTGCCGGCTTTTTCCAGTTCCAGTAATTTCGCTTCAGAAGTTGCTTTCGAATAATTTCCCAGTACGGCAAACTCTTTCAGCATCAGCGTCGGGAATAAACGAAACAGGTTTTCGCCGTCGGTATTGATCGGCTTTTTAACGCTGTTCGGTACCAGTTTTTGCACCACGCTTTCGTAGCTGTCGTACGGTTTGGAACCGTAAACCAACGTGCGGTTATTATCCTGATCGTAGAAGAAAATGGTGGGGAAACCGCGCACACCTGACTGACGGGCCAGGGCCAGATCGTCTTCAAACAATTGTTTACCTTTGCTGCTGTAATCATTTAATAACTGGATCGGGTCGAGGCCAACCTGCGAAGCGGCGTGTTCCAAATGTTTCCATTTCGTGATGTTCTTCTTTTCCAGGAACAGCATTTCGCGCATGCGGCGCAGGAAATTTACGGCTTTGTCTTTGTCCTGAAGCTGCGCGGCTTTAAAAGCAATGGAAGGCGGGTACGAAGAGCTCAACGGGTCTTCCAGCCACACGTCACCATCTATCGGAACCTGGTAGTAAGCACTTGCTTCGTCCCAGTGATGCGCCACATCGGTAGGATTGGAAACATCACGGCCACCATACGAAGCCCAGCTTTTCAGCAGGCCGCCCATGTGGTATTCAATTTCCAGGTATTCGCCGTATTCGTGTTTCAGCTTGCGTAGTTCCGGCTCAATTCCCCAGCACGAAGAACAGATCGGGTCGGTAAAATACACCAGGCGCACCGGTTTCCGGGTTTTTACGGGTTCAGCTATAGCGTTCTCGGTGGTTGCAAGACCTGGAATTTCGCAGGAACCAGCGGCTGTGTCGCATAAAAGTGGGTTATTATGTTGGGCAACTATGTCGGTTTTATTGGTTTGTGCGTTCATACAGTTAGTAAGTAAAAGGTTAAAAAGAATAAGCGTAAGCGTTTTATGAATAACTTGCCTCTTTGTTCCGGTTAATGATTGAGCCACTAAAATTCTCATTATAAGGTTTTTAGCTGTTGTAATTTATTTAATACAAAGGTCGGGCAAAGAAGAACGCTTGTCAATTAGTCAGAAAAATATGACCACCCTGAACGATTTTTCGGAGCCGGAAAGCTGCCCGGCTACCAACCTGCTGAAACTGCTGGCCGGCAAATGGAAACCGGAAATTTACCGCCTGGCTTTGGCAGGACCGTTACGCTTCAACACACTTTTGCGACAGTTGCCAAGTTCTAACAAACAAAGTGTAGCGGTGGCTTTAAAAGAACTGGAAGAAGCCGGGCTGTTGCAGAAAACCGTGGTAAAAGAGAAACCGCTGCACATCGAATACGATCTCACTGAAAGAGGGCTTTCGCTTGTACCGGTTTTTAAACAATTGGAAAACTTTTCAGCGAAATAGACTTTGCCGCAATAAAAAAAGCAGCCTGAGAATAACGCAGGCTGCTTTTTTTATTTATTATGCAGGAATATTTCAGAACCGAAATTAAAAAACGCTAGGGTTTTCAGCTTAAAAAGGCGATTAAAACTGTTGCTGCGTTCTTCTATTCAATATCGCAATTTCAGATGAAGAATTTATTCGCTGAGATGATCCCAGTCAATGTCATCGATCATGGCCAAGCCTTCGCGGAGCACGCCGTTTAATTGAGCTTTATTTTCTGCTTCCAGGTTTTTTTCGAATAATTCCAGAATGGCTTCGCGGTCTTTGTTCACAAAAACATCGGTATATAGATTGTCGAAAGCAGCTACGCCATCGTGCATGATCTTATCAATTTCCTCAATCGATTTTGCTTCCAGCGCTTTTAAAAGCAGATCTGTTACCTGCTTGCTTTCCGGATTTTCTGATAAACGCACAAAAACCTGGATCAGGGCCACGCCAATTCCCAACCGCAGCCGCTCAAAAGCAAAGGCCAGGTTTTCGTCGAAATCTTGGCTGGTGCGTTGGCGGTGTTTGTCTTCGGCGGCAATAAAATTTTCGTACAGGTTTTTCTGTTTGATCTTTTTGGTTACCGCGTCTTCCGGTCCAAAAGCGTTTTCAAGGATATATTCGAAGCTGGCTGCTGACATTTTTTGCTGATTTGAGAGTTTGGAGATTTGAAAATCGGGCAATGAATTTTCAAACGGGATTTACCTGCGAAAGTAGCGATTTTTAATCTGCTTTTGAGTTTTTCAAGCTAAAAGCCTACCGTTTTTCAGCTATTTTCCGGCATGCCAATGTAAATACCATCGCTACGATTTTCTACCGGAAACGTTTGTGCGTCGCGCGTCCGGTTTTTGCATTCTGCTCCGGAAATTAAATGATAACGATAGCTATGCCACGGACAAACCACTTCGTTCAGGTAATTGGTAGTGCCTTTGCTCAGGCTTTCGCCTAAATGTGGGCAGGCATCAGCCACCGCATAAAAGCCGGTTCTGGTATGCGCCAGACAAATTTTCCGGCCATTGAGCTCAATTTGTTTCGCCTTGGTTAATGGCAATTCCCGGGCAGCTTCCTCCTCCGAATCAAAGATCTTTATCCAATCCATTTTTTTAGTGATTAATGATTATTGATTACGGTGAAGGCTTTTTTTAAGTCGTGTCATCCTGAATACAATTGAGCGCGGGAGCGCGAAGATTGCGAGCGTAGCTCTGAAGGACCTCATCGGCGGACAGCTGGAAAGCCAGAAATAACTGTACAGCAAATCGCCAACAAGGTGTTTCGCTATCACTCAACATGACAATCCGTTTTTTTACAGCTCAACAATTTACCAATTTAATCTTTCATTAAAAGCGAACTATCGCCGTAACTCAGGAAGCGGTAATTATTAGCTAAAGCGTGTGCATAGATATTTTTCCAGTTTTCGCCAACCAGTGCGGCTACCAACAATAAAAGCGTGCTGCCCGGCTGGTGGAAATTGGTAATTAAACCAGCGCAAATTTTAAAATCATAGCCCGGCGCAATAATAATTTGCGTAGAAGCCGGCAGAAAATCGGTATCGTTTTGGGCTAAAAAAGTCAGGATGGCCTGCAGCGTTACAGTAACCGGAAAAGCTTTTTGGGTTTCGTAGGGCTGCCATTGGCTCACTTCCAGTTCCGAAATTTTAAGATCAGGATTTTGCAGCAATTTTACGCCCAGCCAATACAAGCTTTCCAGCGTACGCATAGAAGTAGTGCCCACCGGAATTACCGGATTCGGAAAATGCGCCAGCAATTGTTCAATTAAGGCTTTCGAAACGATGATCTGTTCGGCGTGCATATCGTGGTCGGCCATTTTTTCTGCTTTTACCGGTTTGAAAGTACCGGCGCCCACGTGCAAGGTCAAATAAGCGGTTTTAATGCCTTTTGCCGAAAGCTTTTCGAAAACCTTGGGCGTGAAGTGTAAACCAGCCGTAGGAGCCGCTACGGCGCCTTCCTGTTTCGCATACACGGTCTGGTAACGGCTTTGGTCGGCTTCGGTCACGTCGCGTTTAAAATAGGGGGGGAGGGGCAAATTTCCGGCTCCGGACAATACTTCTGCAAAAGTCAGTTCTGCCGGTTCCCAAGTGAATTTTACGAGGTAGCTTCCGGCTTCCTGGGCAGTTTTTTCGGCCTTCAGGGTAGCGTTTTGTCCGTTAAAAGTAAACTGCAATTCCAGTTCCGGCTCTTTCCATTTCTTCGCATTACCAACCATGCAGCGCCACACACAACTGCTGGTTTGCTGCATCGCCTGCTGGATTTCCGAAGTAGGTGCCACCGGTTCCAGGCAGAAAACTTCAATTACGCTTCCGGTTGGCCGAGTGAAAAACAAACGCGCCTGTACCACTTTGGTGTCGTTGAAAAGCAGCAAACTGTTTTCCGGCAGCAATTCCGCAATTTCCTGAAAGGTATGATCGGCTATTGCGCCCTGCTTAAAATAAAGCAATTTCGATTGGTCGCGTTGCGCCAACGGAAACTTCGCGATCCTTTCGTCGGGCAGGTCATAAACGTAATCGGCAATTTTCAGGTCTTTGGGGTGTAGCAGCATGGTTTCAATTTCAAAAGCTTCCAAAATTACGGCCTATTGTGTAATAAATCAGTTTTTTGGCCCGAAAGCGTAGCGTTTTTTACCTGAAGCATCTAAGATCAGGAAATTTCTATATAAAAGTTTGCGGCGCTAAGTGCAATTACGTTCTTCTAAAATTTATAAACGCAGTCTCCAATAGGGGCGTTAAAGGATTATAAATTGCAGGAAAGACGAATTTCAGTGCAATTTTTAAGAAAGCATTTTAAGTATCATTTAATAAATTATTATGAAAAAGATTTTCCAAATTTCGCAGGTGTGGGTAGTGGTAATGATGTCGGTTTTCCTGTTCTCTTGTGAAAAATCTGAAATGGACAGCATCGTGCCAACGGCCAATGCGGAAGCAAAAAAATTTAATAAACCAACGCAAATGAACTTGCCTGCTTCAGCCGCTCAAACCGCCGATACGGCTTATATTGTTACTTTTTACGGCTCTACGCCGAATTTAAATACCGAAACCGACGTGCAGAATTTAGCTACCAGCATTGCCGGAGCCATCAATTTCGACATCACTTTTTTTGAAGACACCAAAGGATTTGCCGCCCCACTCACTGTAAATCAGGCCAATGCGTTCCGCAACGATTCCCGCGTAGAATTTGTAGAAATCGATGGTCCGATATATCCTGTTGGGTCAAATTAGAGTATAAAGAATTTTCATTGTGTAGTAGTTATTGAGGACCATCTCCGGTAAGGCCGAGAGATGGTTTTCTTTTTTACGCCGGATCAACATCTACCACGACCCGCAAATTTTTAAATTCCTTCTGCTGTTTTATTTGCTCAATCGCCTGTATAATTTGCTTCTTCGTTTCCTTGGCAGCCGTATGGTTGCGCGGCAGTTTAATATGAATTTCGTTCAGAAAATAATTCCGGATCTTGAAAATATAAGGTGTTTCTGGCCCCAAAACCACTGGACCAACCAATCGGTTTTTCAACTCAGCCGCCAAATGCAAAGCGCCTTCATCCGCCGTTTTTTCATCTAAATGCTTTACCGTGATCTTGATCAGTCTCACGAAAGGCGGAAAACCGTGCAGCTGCCGTTCCGCAATTTCCTGCTCATAAAGCGCTTGGTAATCATTCTCTATTACTTTCTGAAAGATCGGTTGTGCTACATTTCCGGTCTGGATTATTACTTTGCCTTTCTTACCTTTTCTACCCGCTCTTCCTGAAACCTGCACAAACATACTGTAAGCCCGCTCATGCGCCCTGAAATCTGGGTAATTGATGATGCTATCAGCATTAATAATTCCTACCAAGCTCACGTTCTCAAAATCCAGGCCTTTGGTTACCATTTGTGTTCCTACCAAAACATTGGTGCGGTTCGCTTCAAAATCGGAAATGATCTGGTGGAAAGCGTTTTTGTTTTTGGTCGTGTCCAGGTCCATCCGCTGAATATTGGCTTCCGGCAGCAGAATTTTCAGTTCGTCTTCTATTTTTTCGGTGCCAAAGCCTACCGTTTTTAGATCGGTAGAACCGCAGGCCACGCAGGAATAAGGCATCCGTTCGTGGAAACCGCAGTAATGGCAACGCAGTTCGTGGCTGAATTTATGGAACGACAAACTAACCGCACAGCTTTTACATTTTGGGATCCAGCCGCAATCGTTGCAGTTAATATAAGGCGCATAACCACGGCGGTTCTGAAACAAAATAACCTGCTCTTCGCGCTTCAGCCGTTCCTGAATTTCCTCCAGCAGCTTGGCTGAAAAGTGGCTGTGCATGTTCTTACGTTTCTGCTCATCGCGCGTATCTACCAATTCGGTTTCCGGTAACGTGGCAGTTCCGAAACGCTGGTTCATGGTTACTAAGCCCCAACGACCATTTTTCGCATTATAAAAACTTTCCACGGAAGGCGTGGCCGAACCAAGCAACGTTTTCGCGCCGTGAAAATTAGCCAGCATCAAAGCTACTTCGCGGGCGTTGTAGCGCGGCGCCGGGTCGTATTGCTTGTAGCTCGATTCGTGTTCTTCGTCAACAATTATCAACGACAGATCGTGAAACGGCAGGAAAATGGAAGAACGCACGCCCACCACAACCTGAAAACGCCCGCTCAAAATGCCATTCCAGACTTCCACACGTTCATTATCCGAGAATTTCGAATGATACACGCCCAACCGGTCGCCGAAAACTTTCATTAAGCGGCCTACAATCTGTGCAGTTAACGCAATTTCCGGCAGCAGATACAAAACCTGTCCGCCGCCTTCCAGTGCATTTTTAATGAGGTCAATATACACTTCGGTTTTGCCCGAACCGGTTATGCCGTGCAGCAAAACGGTATCCTTTTCAGCAAAAAAACTCAAAACCTGGTTGCGCGCATTTTGCTGGTATTCCGACAGCGGGAACGCCAGCTGCTTCACCGAATCATCGACCGGAAACCGTGAAACGATCTGCTCAAATTGCTCTAAAATGCCTTTTTTCAGCAACGAATTAATAGCCGAAAGCGAAAGCCGCGGATTAGAAGTCAGCAGGTTTTTATCGAGGCCTTTGAAGTTCAGGTTGGGGTCTTGGTGCACCGGCGCTTTCTGCAAATAATACATCAGCACATCCACCTGTTTCGGTTTGGAAGCCAGTTCATCGAAAAGCCGTTCCAACGATTCCGGTTCGTTTACCAGTTCCTGGTTCAGGCGCACTTTTTTCACCACTTTCGGGCTGTACTTCTCCGCAATTTCCTCGAAAATAATGATGATCTCCTTTAGCAGCAGCGATTTGATGTACTTGTGAAAATGGCTGGTCTGCAACAAATTCCCAACTTCGGTAAACGTAAGCGTAGGGTTCTGGGAAAGGGCGTACAAAATAGCTTCTTCCGGACCGGAAAGCGGCCACTCGTTTGTTTCGTCCTGGTAAGCCGGGTGCAGCTGGATACGCGATTCCGAGCTTAATTTCAGAGCCGCTGGCAAGGCCGCATTGATCACTTCGCCCAACGTACACATATAATATTCGGCCATCCAGGTGAAAATGCGCAACTGCGGCGGCGTAACTACCGGCGTCTCGTCGATCACTTCCATCACGTACTTGGCCTGGTAACCCACCGGCGGATTTTCGTGCACGGCGGCCACAATGCAACTTAGTACTTTTTTCGCCCCGAACTGCACAATTACCCGGCCGCCCACAAAAACCTGGTCGTTCATTTCGTACGGCACGCGGTAGGTGTAAAGCTTCGGCAAGGGCAAGGGCAGAATCACATCCACGAACAGCGTAAGCCGGTCGGCGGGTAATTCTTCTGGGGAAAAAAGCAAGGGAGAATCCAAGGAAAAAACGCTAGGGTTTGGCGGCTAAAAAGTAAAACAGCGCTGCAAAGGTCGGAAAAGGAGGGGAGAATTCCTTGTGGGAATGGATGCTACAATATACTAACTTACATATTTGAAATGATAATGTTTTTTAGGATGTAATAATAGTTAAA
Organism: Adhaeribacter terreus; assembly: GCF_042657365.1. Lineage (NCBI taxonomy): Bacteria > Pseudomonadati > Bacteroidota > Cytophagia > Cytophagales > Hymenobacteraceae > Adhaeribacter > Adhaeribacter terreus. Next base: position 152,973 of record NZ_JBHSKT010000002.1, read on the forward strand.
GCACTAACTAATTATGTTCAGGCGAATAGTTCTAATAAATGATTTTGGTGTAAAATGTTTTTTCTGTTTAGACAAAAAGCACCATATTTACAGGCAAAATAAAACTTTATGAAAAAGATATCTTCAATTGTTCTTCTATTCTCGTTGTTATTGACAAGTTGTAAAGCATGGGATCCTTCTATGCTTTCTGTAAAGAAAGAGCCAATTACTCCAAAGCTTCTAACCCTTGAAAAGAGAATGGAAGATATGGCAAACACCACTGTCGTATCAAGTGGTGATGAAATGAAAATTTTTACACAAGAAGTTGAAGAAAATCTAATGGATCCTTATGGTGATAAGTATGGTTACATTGCTTTGAAAAGGAATGTAGTTGAACTTAAAAGTGGTGCACTTTATCCAATTGTTTCTGGTTTATTTTTATTTACACCAAATTTACTTGGGTTCCCAATGGGTAAGTTTAATTTAAAGCTAGAGGTTGAGTTAAGAATTTTAGATAAGAATAATAAATTAATCGGAAAGTACTCGGCTATTGGAGAGTCGAATACAACCATGGCTCTTTATTATGGTTACGGAATGACAAGTGCTGGTAGAAAAATTTATCCTGATGCATTAAATGATGCTTTGAATAAAATTAGGCCTCAAATTCAGGCAGATGCCTCAAGAGTAAATGCTAAGCTTAAGGAAGCAGGAACATTACAGTAAATTGTAATAGTTAAGTTTTTTTGACATTTTAAAGAGGTATAGTTTCAGCTATACCTCTTTTGTTTATATGTTACTTAAAGTAGTTCGTTAAAACTATTATGCAAATCTCTGAAACTACCACCCTGGAACCCCTTTCCGAGCACCACACAGAACCGGTTTTCAATCTCATCCAGCAGAACCGCGAACAATTAAGGATCTGGCTACCATGGGTAGAAAACATGAATGAAATTACCGACTTCCAGAATTTCCTGAACGGAGCCCGGCAGCGCGTAGCCGATAAACTGGCGGTAGCATTTTTCATCCGTCACGAAGGGAAAATTGCCGGCAACATCGGTCTATACCACATCGATCATCAGAATAAAATTGCGGCTATCGGCTATTGGTTAGGCGAAAAATTTCAAGGGAAAGGCATTATTACCATCGCCTGCCGGAAAATCACTGACTTCGGTTTCAACGAGCTTAACCTGAACCGGATCGAATTAAAATGCGGCACCAGCAACCATAAAAGTCAGGCTATTCCGGAACGTTTAGGTTTTACCAAAGAAGGCATTTTACGGCAGGCAGAATTGCTCAATGGCAATTTTCACGACTTGTATCTGTACTCCATGCTTAAGCAAGATTGGGAAAAGCGTTTGTAGCCATATTAGCTGGTGAATCTAACTGCGCCAACGCTTCCGGCACCGTTTTAACCGGCAACTGACAGGTTTTATTGAAGCACACATAGATCAGCGTTTCCAGATTCATATCCAATCGGCCTTCCAGCAAAGGTAAAGTACTTTCGGTTTTTTCGCTTCCAGCCAGAATGGCATTCGGTAAGAAATGCGCGCTTAATTCCTCCCGTAATGTTTCTGCTTCCGTGCCGGCAATCACAATCTCAGCGGCAGGTTTTAACTGCTGCAAATAAAACGAAGCCCAATTAGCCAAATAACCCGGTTCTTTCACCACCAATTCCTGCACTTTTTTAAGCATGTTTACGGCGCGTTCCGTGTATTCCGGCTTATCGAAAAATAAACCGAGTTGACACAGATTTTGCGCCATTACTGAGTTGGAAGCTGGCATTACGTTGTCGAAAACTTCTTTTTTGCGGGCAATCAGTTTTTCGGCACTTTGGTCAGTGTAGTAAAAATGATAGTCTTTTTCGTCGGAAAAGTGCTTCAATACATATTCAGTTAGAGCCTGCGCTTCCAGCAAATATTTTTCTTCGAAAGACGCTTCGTAAACGCCAATCAGAGCCTTAATAAAAAGCGCATAATCTTCCAGAAAAGCCGGAATGCTGGCGTTGCCGCGTTTGTAATTCCGGTAAAGCTGCGGCCCGATCTTCATGTTTTGCAGCAGAAATTCCGCGTTCACAATGGCCAAATCCAGAAACTCCTTTTCGCCGAAAGCTTTGTAAGCATCGGTTAAACCACGCAGCATCAGCGCATTCCAGCCCAGCAAAATTTTATCATCCAGACCCGGACGGATGCGTTCCATGCGCGCCAGCAGGATCTTTTTCTTCCAACTCTTCACCAATTCCTGCAAAACCGGAAGTTCCAGCTCATTTTCCTGCGCAAAATATTCATCGCTCTGGCGCCGGTGCAGAATATTCTGGCCGTGTTCCCAATTCCCGGCGGCCGTAACATTGAAATATTTCGAGAAAAGCGGTTCTTCGTCGCCTAAAAGCTGTGCCAGTTCGTCTTTGGTAAACACGTAGAATTTACCTTCCACGCCTTCGCTATCCGCATCTAAACTCGAGAAAAAGCCGCCTTCGTGGTCCATGAGTTCGCGCTCCACAAAATTGATGGTTTCATAAACCACATCCTTGTAAAGCGGATCTTTGGTAACCATGTACGCTTCGGAATACAAACTTACCAGTTGGCCGTTGTCGTAAAGCATTTTTTCGAAGTGTGGTACCAGCCAGTTTTCATCGGTGCTGTAACGTGCAAAACCGCCGCCGGCCTGGTCGTAAATACCGCCGTAAGCCATTTCGGTGAGCGTTAAATGAAGCTGCTTCAGCGCTTTTTCGTCTTTGGAATGATAGTAATAGCGCAGCAAAAACTGGTAATTGACCGGCATCGGAAATTTCGGTGCCTGGCCCATGCCACCAAGTTTCAGGTCGAATTTTTTGCAGAAAGCGCGGTACAAATGCAGCATTTCTTCTTCCGAAAAGCTACTTTCTTCGGAAAATTGCAAACCGAATTTTTCCAGTTCATCGGCGTTCAGGTGCTGCACAAATTGCTCGGCGGTAGCATCCAATTCTTCCCGCTGCTTGTAGTACGCATTTGCCACGTTTTCCAGCACCTGGATCCATTGCTCCGGCGGAAAATATGTGCCGCCGTAAAAAGGTTTCGCCTCCGGATTCAGGAAAACGTTCAGCGGCCAGCCGCCCTGCAAACCCATAGCCTGCAGCGCATCCATGTACACTTGATCCACATCCGGCCGTTCTTCACGGTCCACTTTAATGCACACGTAACGCTCATTCATTACCTTTGCTATCTGCTCATTTTCAAAACTCTGGTGTTCCATTACGTGGCACCAGTGGCAAGCCGCATACCCGATACTCACAATGATCAGTTTATCCTCGTTTTTGGCCTTCTCCAGCGCTTCTTTACCCCACGGGAACCAATCTACTGGGTTGTAAGCGTGCTGCAGCAAATATGGGCTCGATTCGTGAATTAAACGGTTGGATTTTTTCTGAGCGTGAGGCATAATGCTGAATTTAAGGGCAGATAGTTTTACGGCTTTTTACTTTTCAGGTCCGAAAATATACCGTTTTTAAAAAGAAAAACCTCACCGCTTATAAAAACAGTGAGGTTTTGTTGTTGGCTGCAAGGCTTAAGCTTCAGGTATGGCCTTTTTCTTCCGTGCTGGTTTTTCTGTGGTTGCTTTTGTTCGGCCTGTAGTTTTCTTTACCGGTTTCGCAGGCTTTTCTGACTTGGTTCCCGGCTCACTTATCACATTTTCAGCTAAAGTTTCAGGTTTAGCTGCTTTTGTTCTGGCTGGCCGTCCCCGTTTTTTACCATTATCTGCAGGAATTGCAGGCGCTGTTTCCGGCGTTTCCAGTTCGGAAACCGGTAAAAATGGTACAGCTATCGTTCCCGATTCATCTAATGCCGTAGCAGGCAAAAAAGGAACGGCAATCGTTTCAGCAATGGTCTCTTCAGATTTAAAGAGTTTTACCGTTTTAGTTCTGCGACCAGCGGGCTTGGGTTTTGCAGTCTTTTTAGCTACCGTTTTCGAAACTGGTTCATTAGCGCTTTCCAATGCAGTTTCTGGTAATGTTTCTGCCAATGTTTCAATGGTTTTCTCCTCTGGAACTTCAGCCGTTAAAACAGGTTCAGCAGATATTTCCGGAGCAAATAATTCCGGGAAAGCATTTTTCTTTTTCCTGCCGCCGCCCTTTTTCTGCTTAGGTTTTTCCTCCGGAATTTCTTCCGCTTTAACTTCCGGTATTTCAACTGCGACTCCCACAGTTTTTTCTTCCGAAACCATAGCGTTTTCTGCAGCAAAACTTTGTTCAGGAATGGCAATTTCTTCCGTTAAAGCGGGTGCATTTTCTTCCTGAATCGGCGCAGCTTTAGCCTGTTCAAGTGCTTCCAACGCTTTTTTCCGGCGACGGCTTTCACGGCGTTTAGCTGATTTTGAAAGTGGCCTTTTTATTGGATATTCAGCAAGTGTTTCGCCGTAATGCGCTATGTTATGATCCGGATCCGCCAAAATTTCGGCTAATTCTGCCGCAGGTTCCGATGGTTCTTCTGCAACTTCAGGCGTTTCTGATACGGCCGCAGAACCAACTTCCGAAAGTGAAACGTCTTCTGTAATTCCCGGCTTTTTCTTTTTGCGGCGCTGCTTTTTCTTGCGTTTGCGCTGTTCAGCCTGCTCAGTGGTTTCGGGCGTTTCTACCCACAGGCTGGATTCAGCAATTTCTTCTGCTTCCTGTTCTTCTATTTCTTCAGTAAAATATCCTGGAATTACTTCTTCTTCGGCAGCCGCTTCTTCTAATTCTTCCTCTTCTTCATCTTTTGGCTCCGGCAAGACTACAACCTGGTTTTCGAAGTAAGCAATTTCATCGGTTACGTTTACTTTTTCCTGCAAGGTCTGCAGCTTTTCCAGTATATTCTGGACAAAAGCCTGATGTTGAGCTGATTCCGGATGAAACGGTTTGTGAGCTTTGGCGCGTAAAACGGTATCCCATTCGGCCGTAAAAGTCATAAAACTGTCTTCAAAGTAGGCACCGGTAAATTTCTCCCAGATATAGTTTTCAGCTAAAGGGGTAGGGTGAAGCAGGTCTTCCTGGTAAAAACGGTAATCGCGCAGATCGTCCAGCAGCAATTCGTATGCCGGGAAATAAGTAATATCGGGCAGGCTTTGCGTTAAAAAATGCGTGGCCAGTCGCAGAACCGATTTGCTTACGCTGTTCAGTTCTAAAGTATCTTTTAAATGTCGTACCGGGCTAACCGTGAGTACCAGTTTCAGATTCGGGTTAAGCTCGCGCAGCAAACTGTGCGTTTCGGCAACAGCCGTAATAATTTCTTCGGGCAGCAGTGTTTCGCGCGTAAAATTAGCTGCAGGCAATTTGTGGCAATTAGCTACCGTTTCGCCGGTAATATTCAGCCGGAAAATATTGGCTGTGCCCAGCGTAAGGATCAACACATCGGCTTTCTTCAGGAAGCGACGGGTTTTTACAATGGCTTCGTCAAGCTTCTCATAAAGGTCTTCTTCGGTTTCGGCTGAAAAGGAAGAATGAAAATCGTAGGAATACCAGCGGCCGTTATTTTCTACAAAAGATTCAGCCAGTTCCACATCGGCACCGGCGCAGATCTGCAGTAATTTACAAGCCGAAAGCGGGTTGAAAAGTGTGCCAAATGGGTTCTTAAGCGTTTCAACCCTGTATTTTTCCAGTTGGCTGCCTATTACATCCGAAAAGCAGGAGCCTACCGTAACTACTTTCGAAGCCAGGTTTAGTTTATATGGGGCGGGCTTGGGGTGCAATTCGGTTCTAAAATTCATGCGCAAACGGTATGGTTTCGGGGCGTAAAAGTAAAAAACTGTTATTAATCTTTCGGATAAAACCGGCTTAAAGTTACCTTAAAAAACAAAAAACGCCCTGTTTTTTAACAGGGCGTTTTTTATTTATACTGGTAAATGCTTATTCAGCAACCACGTTAAATTTAACCTGGTGTTTAACTTCTTTGTGCAGTACAATAGAAGCAGTGTATTCACCGGCAGTTTTAACTTCGCTGTCGAAAGAGATTTTCTTACGATCAACGTCGATGCCTTTGTTTTTCAGGGCTTCAGAGATCTGCAGGGTAGTTACAGCACCGAAGATCTTACCGGTTTCGCCTACGCGGGCCGGAATTTCCAGGGTCATATCGCCAATTTTATCAGCAATAGCCTGTGCTTCAGTTTTGATCTTTTCAGCTTTGTGAGCAGCCTGACGAATGTTCTCAGCCACTACTTTTTTATTAGACTTGTCAGCAATAACAGCCATTCCTTGCGGAATCAGGTAGTTACGGCCATAGCCAGGTTTTACAGTAACGATATCGTTTTTAAAACCTAAGCCTTTCACGTCATCTTTCAGAATTACTTCCATTTCTCTTAGATCTTCTTATTTTAACGAATCTGTTACGTAAGGTAAAATTGCCAGGTGACGGGCACGGGCTACTGCCTGAGATACGCGACGCTGAAATTTCAGGCTGGTGCCGGTAATACGACGTGGTAAAATTTTACCTTGCTCGTTTACGAACTTCAGTAAGAAATTACCATCTTTATAATCGATGTACTGGATACCGTTTTTCTTGAAACGGCAGTATTTTTTGCGATTGTCCTGTTTGTGGACTCTTTCGTTTACTAAGCTCATGCTGGTTGTGATTCTTTTTGTTGTTTTGCAGCTTTTTGCATGTTCATTTCACCATTGCGGCGACGCTCGTTGTAAGCAACAGCGTGCTTATCCAGAGCAGTTGTCAGGAAGCGTACAACGCGCTCATCGCGGCGGTAAGCCAGTTCCAGGGTATCTACAATGGTAGATGGGGCTGCAAATTCCACGAGCATATAGAAACCGGTAGATTTCTTCTGAATTGGGTAAGCCAGTTTTTTAAGGCCCCAGTTCTCTTCGTGAATAATGTCGGCGCCATTTTCCTTAAGCACCTGTCTGAACTTCTCGACCGTTTCTGTCACCTGAGCCTCGTTCAATAACGGGGTCAGAATGAAGACCGTTTCGTAATTTTTTAATACCATTTTATTTAAATGTGTATGGTTATGGTTATAAGGGTGCAAAGATAAAAGCTTTTTTTATTTTCTGCAAACAATAAAAGGTCTTCCTTAAGCTATTACTTTTTTTTCGCAAAACCATACCGTTTTTATTCGCCGCAAAACTATAGCTTACTCCTTATATATATAAGCTGTAAAAAGGAAGTTGTATTGAAAGTGGAGGGTAAGAAAGAAATATCGGAAGATATATAAAGGCAGGGGAGGGCACAACCAAGCTATAACGAAAAACAGGGTTGAAATGTTTTAAAACTATTCCGGTGAAAATACTTTTTATGAAAAATCAAAACGCTTAAAACAATTCAAAAACAAGGATTTTTTAATTTAAAAACATTCTAAATAAGTGAATTGATTCTATGTAAATTATTGTATTTCAAATTGTTACTTCATTGTTTTTGCTCAATATTAAATAGCTGCTAAAAATCAGAAATATTAAGTTTGAATAATAAAAAAGGGGTAGTAGATTTGTGCCCGTATTGAAGTTTCAAGTTGCCAAATAATAACAAATCGAAGCTATGATTAGCTGTACCCTTAGAATGAAGTACAAGCCCCTTTTTTCGTTTCTCATTGCCCTCTTCTTCGCGTTCACTGCTTTCGCCCAGGGCGAGCAGGCTGAAGTTGCTAAAGAAGGCGTAACCGCTGCTCCTGCAGCCGGTGGCGATGCTGCGCTGGCCTCTGCCGGCGATGCTCTCTTTAAAAATAACTGTGCTTCCTGCCATGCTTTAGATGAAGTAGTGGTAGGTCCGGCCCTGAGAGGAGTTGATAAAAAGCATTCCGAAGCCTGGTTGATCAACTGGATCCGGAATTCATCGAAAATGGTGCAAGCCGGCGATAAAGAAGCTGTAAAGATCTTTAACGAATTCCAGAAGCAGCAAATGCCAAGCTTCGCAATGTCAGATGAAGAGATCAAATCGATCCTGGCATATGTGAAAACTGCACCTCAAGGTGGTGCAGCCCCTGGAGATAAGCCTGCAGTAGAAGGCGCTGAAGGTGCAGATACCGGTGCTTCCAACGAAGCAGGTAAATACCTGGATCTGTTACTGGTAATTCTGGTAGTAGTGCTTATCGTAATGGTAATTACTTTGGTTATCATCGCTACAGTATTAAGCAACTATCTGAAAAAGAACCGTCAGCTGTCTGAAGAAGATGAAGAAGTGCTGAATCAGCGTTTCGATATCGGTAAGATCCTGAAATCGAAAGCAGTTCGTGGTTTAGCGTTGGCTATTTTTGTAGTAGCACTGTTAAATATCACGCTCGATAAAGTAATGGGCGTAGGTGTTCAGCAGCATTATCAGCCGAAACAGCCAATTGCATTCTCGCATAAACTGCATGCCGGAGATCATAAAATTGACTGTAACTACTGCCATACTTCGGTTTATAAAGGCAGAAATGCCAATATCCCTTCGGCAAACATCTGTATGAACTGCCACAGCCAGATCAAAAAAGAGTCTCCGGAAATCAAAAAGATCTACACTGCTATCGAGAAGAATCGTCCGATCGAATGGGTGCGTATTCATAACCTGCCAGATCTGGCTTACTTCAACCACTCCCAGCATACCAAAGTAGGTGGCGTAGAATGCCAGACCTGCCACGGACCTATCGAAACTATGGATGTAGTTTATCAATATTCTCCGCTTACCATGGGCTGGTGTATCAATTGCCACCGCGAAACTCCACTGAATACGCAAGGCAATGCCTATTACGATAACCTCGTGAAACTGCACGATAGCGAGAATAGCGGCAAACCATTCACAGTGTCATCTAACGGTGGTACAGAGTGCTCTAAATGCCATTACTAATTAATTTTTAAAACTGTATCTGAGAATTCTATATATAGTATGCAAGAATCTAAAAAATACTGGAAAGGATTAGAAGAGTTAAATAATACTCCGGAATTCGCCCAAGCTGCTCATAATGAGTTTGCTGAATTCCTTCCGGTAAAAGAGACTTTCGGCAGCGATGCCATGGAGGCGGAAGTTGCTCCCCGTCGCGATTTCTTGAAATTGCTTGGTTTTGGTTTGGCTGCGGCTACTCTGGCATCCTGCGAAGCGCCTGTTCGTAAAGCAATTCCTTATCTTAATAAACCAGAAGATGTTGAGCCGGGCATTGCTAACTGGTATGCTTCTACCTATTTCCAGGGTGGTGACTACAACAGCGTATTGGTTAAAACCCGCGAAGGCAGACCGATCAAATTAGAAGGTAACCCACTTTCTAGCGTTACTAAAGGCGGTCTGAGCGCGAAAGCGCAGGCATCTGTGCTGAGTCTTTACGATAATAATCGTCTTTCTGCTCCAATGAAAGCTGGTAAAGCTAGTAACTGGAAAGATATTGACAGCGAGATCATGAAACGTTTGTCTTCTGTAAAAGGCAAAGTGGTTCTAGTTTCTTCTACTATCATCAGCCCAACCACTAAAAAGGCTATTGCAGAATTTGGTGCTAAAACTAACAGCTTTGAACACGTTGTTTACGATGCAAATTCTGCATCTGGCTTAGTTAAAGCCAACAATGGTGTAATTCCGGGTTATGATTTCAGCAAAGCAAAAGTTATTGTTTCCGTAGCGGCAGATTTCTTAGGTACCTGGATCTCTCCGGTAGAGTATGCGAAACAATATATTCAGACCCGTAAGATCACAAAAGATAAGTCAGACATGTCGCGTCACTTCCAGTTCGAGAGCAACCTCTCGCTTACTGGTTCTAATGCTGACGTTCGTGTAGCTATCAAACCTTCAGAAGAAGCTTTAGTTGTTGCAGCTATCTACAATAAAATTGTAGGTGGTTTAGCTGCACCGGCATATTCAAATAAAGCTTTAGATAAAGCTATCAGTGAATTAACAGCTGCTCGTGGTGCTGCAATTTTAGTTGCCGGTTCAAACGACCAGGGTGTCCAAACATTAGTTCGTGCCATTAACCAGGCTTTAGGTGCAGAAGGTACAACTATTAATACCAATGCCCCATCTTACCTGCGTCAGGGTGATGACGCTCAGATGATCCGTCTGATCAATGACATGAAAAATGGTCTGATTGGAGCAGCATTCTTCTACGAAGCTAACCCGGCTTACGATCATCCAATGGCTGAAGACGTGGTTAACGGACTGAAGAATGTGGAGTTAAAAGTTTCTTTTGCAGACCGCATCAACGAAACTGCTAAACTTTGCGATTTTATCTGCCCTGATAATAACTTCCTGGAAAGCTGGAATGACTACGAACCGAAGAAAGGCTTCTTAAGCTTATCACAGCCGGCTATTTCTCCTATTTTCAAAACCCGTCAGGCGCAGGAATCCCTGCTGAAGTGGAGTGGTAACAATACCGATTACTATACTTACCTGAAAAATAACTGGTCTGGTTTTACTGGTGGCGGTTCAGGTTGGGACAAAGCAGTTCATGACGGTGTTCTTGAAAATGTAACGACTACTGGCCAGGCAATGCCGAATGTAACGGCAGTAGAAGCAGCTTCTGTAGGTGCAGCGTTAAAAGGTGCTCAGAGCGGAATCGAATTAGCTATTTACGAAAAAGTTGGTTTAGGTACTGGTTCAATTGAAGCTAATAACCCTTGGCTACAGGAATTACCAGATCCGATCACTAAAGCTACCTGGGATAACTATGTAACTATTCCGATTTCCATGGCGAAAGAAAAGGAGATCGAACAAGGTGATTTAATTAAATTAACTGCCCGTAACGGTCAATCAGTAACCTTACCAGCGCTTATTCAGCCAGGTCAGGCAAAAAATACTGTTGGTGTTGCAATTGGTTACGGCCGTAAACTAGCTGGTAAAGTTGCCGATAATCTTGGCGGGAATGTTTACCCGTTAGCTACAGTAACAAAAGAAAGTGTTGTTTATAACAATATTGTCTCTTTAGATAAAGTGGGTGGAAGCAGAGAGATCGCACAAACCCAAACTCACCAGACGGTGATGGGCCGTATTGTAGTGCAGGAATCTACTTTGGATAAATACAAAAAAGATCCTAAATCAGTAACTGAATACGTTAAGATTGCTACTCCTGCTGGTCCTAAAAAACCGGCTGCCGTATCGCTGTGGCAGGATTACGAATACAAAGATCACCACTGGGGTATGGTTATTGACCTTAACTCTTGTATTGGTTGTGGTAGCTGCGTAATTGGTTGTAATGTTGAGAACAACGTAGCCATTGTAGGTAGACAGGAAGTAATCAACCGTCGTGAAATGCACTGGATGCGGATTGACCGTTATTACAGCACCGATGCTACTCGTGAAGATGGCTTTACTGAAATGGAAAACCCTGCTGAGAACCCTTCAGTTATTTTCCAACCAATGCTTTGCCAGCATTGTAATCATGCTCCTTGTGAAACAGTTTGCCCGGTATTAGCAACTACGCACAGCACTGAAGGTTTGAATCAGATGACTTATAACCGTTGTGTAGGTACCCGTTATTGCGCAAACAACTGTCCATATAAAGTTCGTCGTTTCAACTGGTTCTCTTACCCTGATAATGAGAAGTTTACTGACGTAAACACTCCGCAAACTACAGATTTAGGCCGTATGGTTCTGAATCCGGATGTAACGGTACGTGCGCGTGGTGTAATGGAGAAATGCTCATTCTGCGTGCAGCGTATTCAGGCTGGTAAGCTGGATGCTAAGAAAGAAAAGCGTCGCGTGAAAGATGGCGAAGTTGTAACTGCTTGTGCCCAGTCTTGCCCTACTAATGCAATTGTTTTCGGTGACCTGAAAGACCCAAACAGCCAGGTTCGTCAGATTATGGCACGCGAGCAAGGCGAAAGAGCTTTCACTGTTCTGGAAGAGATCAACACACAGCCGAATATCAGTTATTTAACTAAAATCAGAAACCTAGCTTAGATTACTTAATTATAGAATTATGCAGCACGTATCTCCTATAAGAGAGCCTTTAGTAACCGGCGGGAAAACGTACCATGACATTACGCACGACATTAGTCGTCACGTAGAGTCGAAGCCGAATATGCGCTGGGCTGCCGCCCTGGCCGTATCGCTGTTTTTCCTGGGCGTTTTCATTTATTCCGTTTACCGCACCCTTTGGTATGGAATCGGGGAGTGGGGTTTGAATAAAACCGTAGGCTGGGCCTGGGATATTACCAACTTCGTATGGTGGGTAGGTATTGGTCACGCAGGTACTCTTATTTCTGCTATCCTTTTGCTTTTCCGTCAGAAATGGAGAAGCTCTATTAACCGCGCAGCAGAAGCGATGACCATTTTTGCGGTTATCTGTGCAGCGATGTTCCCAGTACTTCACATGGGCCGGCCATGGTTAGCTTACTGGGTACTTCCTTTACCAAATACTTTTGGTTCTCTGTGGGCAAACTTTAACTCCCCGCTGCTTTGGGACGTTTTTGCGATCTCAACTTACTTTTCAGTATCATTAGTATTCTGGTATATTGGTTTAGTTCCTGATTTCGCTACTATTCGTGACCGTGCAAAAGGACCAATTGCTAAAACTGTTTATGGTATGCTTAGCTTAGGCTGGGTAGGTTCAGCCAAACACTGGTCTCGCTACGAAACAGTTTCCCTGATCTTAGCAGGTGTTTCTACACCACTGGTACTTTCGGTTCACACAATTGTATCAATGGACTTTGCAACTTCAGTTATTCCAGGCTGGCACACTACAATTTTCCCTCCTTACTTCGTTGCGGGTGCGATCTTCTCAGGTTTCGCAATGGTACTTACGCTGATGATCATCACGCGTAAAACTTTCAAACTGGAAGATTATATTACTTTGGAACACGTAGAGTCAATGAACAAGGTAATTATCCTTACCGGTTCGATTGTAGGTGTAGCTTATATTACTGAATTCTTTATTGCTTGGTACTCAGGTGTAGAATACGAACAATATGCTTTCATTAACCGGGCAACTGGTCCTTACTGGTGGGCATACTGGAGCATGATGACCTGTAACGTAATTACGCCTCAGCTATTCTGGTTCCGTTCTATCCGTCGGAGCTTAACAGCAACCTTTATCATTTCGATCTTCGTGAATATTGGTATGTGGTTCGAGCGTTTCGTAATTATCGTTACTTCGCTTCACCGCGATTACCTGCCTTCGAGCTGGGCAATGTTCTCTCCAACTATTATTGATATTGGAGTATACGTTGGTACCATGGGCTTATTCTTTACTTTGTTCCTGTTATTTGCTAAATATTTCCCGGTAATTAACATGTTTGAAGTTAAAACAATCCTGAAATCATCTTCCGGCGTTGCACATCCAACGCATCATACCTCGATGCATGCTAACGACCCTCAACACATTAACCATCCAAAACATGACTAATAAAAAATATGTCCTCGGCGTTTTCGATGATGAAGAAGTTTTGCTTCACGCGATACCGAATGTAAGGGCTGCCGGAACAAAAATTTACGAATGCTATACGCCGTTTCCGATCCACGGTATAGATGATGCTTTAGGCATTGAACGTTCAAAATTACCTATAGCAGCCTTCTTTTTAGGTTGCTGCGGTCTGGCTTTCGCCTTATGGTTACAGATCTACACATTAGGTGTTGACTGGCCAATGATTATCGGTGGTAAACCACATATTGCATTACCGGCATTTATTCCGGTTTCTTTTGAGCTTACTGTTTTCTTTACTGCTCATGGTATGGTAATCACATTCCTGACTATATCCGGGTTGTATCCTAAAATTAATACGCCGGTAATGGATCCCCGCTCAACAGATGATAAATTTGTAATGGCTATTGAAGTAAAAGAAGGAAAAACGGATATGGCACAATTAAGCAACCTGCTCCGCACGAATGGTGCAGTAGAAGTTAACGAGAAGGAGGTAATAGCATAATGAATAAGTTTTATAAAACAGGCCTCCAGGTATCTGCTATTCTTTTTTCTTCTGTTTTAATGGTTGCCTGCGATATTAATGCGCAAGCTGACCGTGATATGAGTAACGATCCGGGTTCGGAATATGCACCCCAAATGTATAATTCTATCCCATACGAATCGCTAAAGCAAGAGGAAGATAATAAATATAATCCGGGTGGTATGAATATGCGGGTTCCGGCTCGTAACACTATTGCTCGCGGGAAAATGGCATTTATCGACCATTCTGCAGATTCAAGTAATATGGATGTAATGGGAGCTGGCCTGGTAAATCCAGTGCACTCTAACGCTGCTGTTCTTGAAGATGGTAAGATTCTTTATACACGCATGTGTGCCCACTGCCACGGTGAAAGTGGTGCAGGTGATGGTTTAGTTGCTCCTAAGTTTAAAGGTGTTGCAAACCTTACTTCCGCCGGTATCAAAGTAAAATCTGAAAGCCATATTTACCAGGTAATTACCAAAGGAAAAGGTCGGATGATGCCACACAACACGCAGGTGAATCCTGAAGAACGTTGGAAAATTGCCATGTATGTAAAACAGGTAATTCAAGGCGAAGGTGCTCCAGCTGAAAGTGTTGATCAGGCTGGTTCTGCTGATAAAACAAATGCTTCTGCGGATGTAAATTCCAATGAATCTACTAACCCAGTTAAGTAATTAGAAGGATAAACGATTTTAATAATGATTGCAGAAGAAAGACTCATTATTCCAAAAAAGACAAGTAACCGGTTCCTGATGATGATCGGTCTGGGGCTTGTACTCTTGGTGCTTGGTGTAATATTAATGATGACGGCAGGTCCTGCGCATCACGATGCTCATGGGGCAGCGGCTTCGGGCCATCATGCAGTTACCTGGTACGAACGTTTGATGTCCAACCTTTGGTTAAACAGCGTTTATTTCACAGGTATTGCAGTAGTAGGTTTGTTTTTTACTACAGTACAGTATGTAGCTTATGCCGGTTGGTCTGTATTGATTAAGCGTGTTTTAGAAGCTTTAGCATATTTCCTTCCTGTTGGTGGGGTGATTATGATCCTGGTATTTCTTTTACCAATTGTTTTTACAGGTCACAACCCACTTTTTCACTGGACAGACCATACTTTATATGAAGTAGGTCATGAAAATTACGATCCAATTATTGCTGGTAAAGCAGGTTTCCTGAACTTGCCTTTTTACGCGATCCGGATGGTTGCATATTTCGTTCTCTGGATCTTTTTTGCCTGGTGGTTACGTAAGCAATCTGTTGCAGAAGATCTTAATGGAGGTTTAACTTATTACGATAAAAGCATCCGTATTTCTGCAATGTTCCTGGTAGTATTTGGTGTGACTTCATCATTATCAGCCTGGGATTGGGTACTTTCAATTGATACGCACTGGTTCTCTACCATGTTTGGCTGGTATGTATTTGCAAGCTGGTTTATTTCTGGTTTAGCTGCTACTACGCTTACTGTAATTCTGTTGAAGCAGGCTGGTTACATGAAAATGGTTAATGCTAACCACTTACATGACCTTGGTAAATTTGTGTTTGCTTTCAGTATTTTCTGGACATATGTTTGGTTCTCACAGTTTATGTTGATTTGGTATGCAAACATGCCGGAAGAAGTTGGTTACTTTACCGAACGCTTAGGAGGTTATGGCGGACATTATACCTGGATCTTCTTCACGAACCTGGTTGTAAACTTCGCTTTCCCATTCCTGGTATTAATGACTCGTGATGCTAAGCGTCAGATGATCATGCTGAAAATTGTATGTATAGTGGTTCTGTTTGGTCACTGGTTAGATTTCTACCTGATGATTATGCCTGGTACTTTACGTGGCGAAAGCGGTTTCGGCTTGATTGAACTGGGTACTGCATTAACGTTCTTAGGTTTATTCCTGGTTCGTTTCACCAAAGGCCTTACCAGTGCTTCGCTTGTTCCGGTTAATCACCCATTCCTGGAAGAAAGTATCCATCATCACGTTTAGAATAAGATTTAAAGCGATATATAATGATTAACTTAGCTGTAGCCATATCAGTACTCTTAGTAGTAGTGGTATTAGTTTTACTGTTTAGAATTCAGACTCTGGCTTCCATTTTTACGGGTAGTTCGCAAAAACGCGTTAGCCATAGCAATAAAGTAAATGCATTATTAATGCTGTTATTCCTGTTGGTTGGCGGCGCTGCATTTATTTGGTCCTGGGTTAAAGATCAGGATAAATTTATTCTTCCGGTTGCATCTGAACACGGTGTATGGATAGATGAAATGTTCTGGCTGACCATGGTGATTTTGGGTATTGTGTTTGTAATTACCCAAATATTACTTTTCTGGTATTCTTACAAATTCCAGCACCGCGATGACAAGCGCGCTTACTTTTTCCCGCACAACAATAAGCTTGAAATTTTCTGGACAGTTATTCCAGCAATTGTAATGGCTATATTGGTTTTCAGAGGCTGGAAAACCTGGACTACTATTACCAATCCTGCTCCTGAAGATGCTGTTGTTGTTGAAGTTGTTGGTAAGCAATTTAACTGGATGGTTCGTTACCCTGGTGCTGATAACAAACTTGGAAAAGTAAAGCACACGCTGATCGATGGTACCAACGAACTTGGTATGGACTTTTCAGATAAGGCTTCAATGGACGATTTCATTGTGAATGAGATCCATATTCCGAAAGGCAAGCCGGTTCTGTTCAAAATCAGATCACGCGATGTAACGCACAGTTTCTACATTCCATATTTCCGCGCCCAAATGCACGCTGTACCAGGTATGCCAACTAAATTCTGGTTAGTACCTACTAAATCTACAGCAGATATGGCAAACGAAGTTGGAAATCCTGATTTTAAATACGAATTGGTTTGTAACCAGATCTGCGGACGTGGTCACTTTGCAATGCGCGCAGTGATCGTGGTAGATGAGCCGGAAGATTACGAAGCTTGGGTTGCTAAACAGAAATCTTTCATTGAGTCGAACCCAGATTTATTGACTAACATGAAAGGCTCTGTGCCAGCTTTAAAAGCTGCACCGGCAATAGAAACTGAAACACCTGGCGATAAAGCTGCTGAGAATGCAGAAGAAATTGTTAAGGAAGAAGCTACTTTATAAGAAATAATTACAAGTATTATGGCGAATACAAATATTACAGCAGATACAGACGTGCACGCGGCACATGCTCATCATGAGCATGATGATCATCACGATGAGCACTGGCTTTTCAAATACGTCTTCAGCCAGGATCATAAAATGATTGCCAAGCAATTCCTGATCATGGGTATTTTCTGGGCTTTCATTGGTGGTTCTTTATCAAGTTTATTCAGAATTCAGTTAGGCTGGCCTGAAGCATCTTTCTCATGGTTAGAGCCAATTCTTGGACAGTGGGTTGAAGGTGGTAAACTTAACCCTGAGTTTTTCCTGGCTTTGGTTACGATGCACGGTACCATCATGGTATTCTTCGTATTAACTGCTGGTTTGAGCGGTACTTTCAGTAATTTCCTGATTCCGTTACAGATCGGTGCCCGTGATATGGCTTCCGGTTTTATGAACATGCTTTCTTTCTGGTTCTTCTTCCTGTCCAGCATTATCATGTTCTTTTCCTTGTTCCTGCAAACTGGCCCAGCTGCAGCTGGCTGGACGATTTACCCGCCATTAAGTGCTTTGCCTCAGGCTATGCCAGGTTCGGGTGCAGGTATGACCTACTGGCTGATCTCAATGGCTTTGTTCATTATTTCACAGTTATTGGGTGGCGTAAACTATATTACTACCGTAATTAACTTGCGTACCCGCGGTATGTCTATGACGAAGATGCCTTTAACAATCTGGGCTTTCTTCCTTACCGCAGTTTTAGGTTTGCTTTCTTTCCCGGTTTTATTCGCAGCAGCGTTATTACTTATTTTTGACCGTAGCTTTGGTACCAGTTTCTATCTATCTGATATCTATGTTGCCGGTCAGGCTTTATCAAACACTGGTGGTAGCCCGATCTTATTCCAGCACTTATTCTGGTTCCTGGGTCACCCGGAAGTTTATATCGTAATTCTTCCTGCTATGGGTATCGTATCGGAAGTATTAGCGACCAACGCCCGTAAGCCAATTTTCGGTTACCGTGCTATGATCGGTTCTATTTTCGGTATTGCGGTACTTTCTCTGGTTGTATGGGCTCACCACATGTTCGTATCAGGGATGAATCCGTTCCTAGGCTCGGTATTCATGTTCTTAACGCTGATTATTGCGGTTCCTTCGGCGGTTAAAGTATTTAACTGGCTGGCAACGCTGTGGCGTGGTAATATCGTCTTCACTACGGCCATGCTTTATGCTATTGGTTTCGTATCGATCTTCATTTCCGGTGGTCTGACGGGTATTTTGCTGGGTAACTCAGCTGTAGATATTCAGTTACACAACACTTATTTCGTAGTAGCTCACTTCCACTTAGTAATGGGTAGTGCTGCTTTCTTCGGTATGTTCTGTGGCGTTTACCACTGGTTCCCTAAAATGTTCGGCCGGATGATGGATGAGAAACTGGGATATGTTCACTTCTGGTTAACTTTCTTAGGTGTTTATCTGGTATTTATTCCAATGCACTATGTGGGTATTGCTGGTTTCCCACGTCGTTATTATTCATTCACCGCTTTTGAAACTTTTTCTCAGTTTGCTGACCTGAATACATTCATTAGTGCGGCGGCTATCCTGGCGTTCTTAGGACAGTTTATTTTCCTATTTAACTTTATTTACAGCATTTTCCGTGGCAGACGCGCAAGCATGAACCCATGGCACTCAAATACGCTTGAGTGGACTACTCCGGTTATTCCGGGTCACGGAAACTGGCCGGGCGAAATTCCAGCTGTTTATCGTTGGCCATATGATTACAGCAAGCCGGGTGCAGCCGAAGACTTTATTCCGCAAACGGTACCGTTCTCACAAACGGAGTCTTCTAACCTGCCAAACGAAAGAGATTTTGAATAATCCTTCAGGCATTTTATTGAATTTTTAAGCGAATGACAGACTTTGAACTTGTTTCGAAGTCTGTCATTTGACTGAATGGGCTTTCGGTTTTCTGACTTTTAGAGGTAAAAAGCATACCGTTTTTCGGTAATTGTCTGGACAGTTGGTTAATTCTAGCATTTGAGGTTATTGTTTTTTACCATTGACTTTTTAGGCTTGGAAGCGTACCGTTTTAGCGGATTGTATTGGATTGAGCATGTACCTGAAGCAGGTCAGTGAACATGCTTATTTTGCAGATTGTATAATAGTTCATTGGTATTACCCGGTTGCTTCGATCTTAATAGTAAGTTTTTTGAAATACTGTTGTAATATTTAAACCGGTAGGGATTTTTAATGGATTGTTTGCAGTAAAGAGTTCAGATTTACAATTTTATAACGTAATTTTACGCCACGAAATTTATTGCAGAAATGCCGGTAGAGCCCAAGAGAAAGATATGTTGACGCAGCGAATAGAAGAGGAAGTTTCCGTTTCAGGTTTTGGACATAAAGCAATCGCTTATTTTCAATTATTGAAGTTCCGATTGTCTCTTACAATCGCTTTTTCCTGTGCGATCGGTTATTTGCTTGGTAGCCCGGAAAGAGATTGGTTCCAGGTTTTTCTTGTTGTGATCGGTGGCTTACTGGTTACGGGAGCTGCAAACATTATCAACCAGATCATTGAGAAAGACCATGATAAGTTGATGAAGCGGACTGCTAAAAGACCGTTACCAACCAACGCTCTTTCCAGAAAAGAAGCCGCTATATTTTGCATTTTTCTTGCTGTAAGCGGCTCCGTATTAATGGCTGTGAATTTTAACCTCATCAGCGCCGTTTTTTCTCTGCTTTCCCTGATTCTTTACGGTTTTGTTTATACACCGCTTAAACGTATTTCTCCGATCTGTGTATTTGTAGGTGCATTTCCTGGTGCTTTTCCTCCCCTGATTGGCTGGGTGGCAGCAACCGGCGTTCTTTCTACTGAAGCCTGGGTGTTGTTCGGAATTCAATTTATCTGGCAGTTTCCGCATTTCTGGGCAATTGCCTGGGTGTTGGATGATGATTATAAAAAAGCAGGGTTTAAAATGCTGCCCATGGCAGGAGGAAAGAACCTGAAAACGGCTTTTCAGATCATGATCTATACGCTGCTTCTAATTCCTTTGGGAATGTTGCCGCTACAGTTAGGAATGACGGGAAAAACTTCAGCCATAATTGCAGTAGTTTGCGGGGTTCTATTTCTAATGCAGACGCTTTACTTAATGCAAACCTGTTCCAAGAAAGCAGCTATGAATATTATGTTTGGTTCGTTTTTATACTTGCCGATCGTGCAGATTGCTTATGTTTTAGATAAAATTTAATGACCATGATGTCTCAATCTTTAGATCATACATTAGCGGCAAATTTTGCTGCGAAACCTGTTGACAGAACGCTTCCGCTCAGAATGCTTACCTGGCTTTTGATCGTAAGTGTCATTATGTTGTTTGCAGCTTTTACCAGTGCTTACATCGTACGTCGTTCAGAAGGTAACTGGCAGGAATTCGAATTTCCGGCTGGTTTGCTTTGGAATACAATTGTTATTGCGTTAAGCAGTGTTGCCATGCAAATTGCTTATTTTGCGGCTAAAAAAGATAAATTTGGTACTCTAAAATTTACTTTGTTTCTTACTTTTGCATTGGGTATCGTTTTTCTGGCCGGTCAATGGTTTGTGTGGGAAGACCTGGTTGCGAATAAGATCTTTTTTGGGGGGAATAATGCTAATCCTTCCGGCTCTTTTATTTATGTATTAACCGGCGTGCATGGTTTTCACCTGATCACCGGTTTAGTTTTCCTTTTGATTATATTACTTTCGACCTTTAAATTTAAGGTACATGCTAAAAATATGCTGAGCATAGAATTATGCACTACGTATTGGCATTTTTTAGGAGGACTCTGGATTTATCTTTACGTTTTTTTAACCATCTTTAAATAATTAACAGCCGTAAAACATAAAATTTTAAAACGAATACGAATTACTAAACTATGAACACAACAACACTGGAGCAGCCACGCACAGGAACCTGGGACGGCGGCAACGAGCCATTCAAGGCCAGCTACGGAAAGCTAATGATGTGGTTTTTCCTTTTATCGGATACCTTCACCTTTGCGGCTTTTCTTACCACTTATGGCTTTATCCGTCACAGTCACCATGCTTTTACCGGAAGCCACGATACCTTTAAATTTTCTTTAGATTACTGGCCTGTTCCTGATAAAGTATTCAATGCTTTCCCTGGTTTACACGGTATGGATCTGCCACTAGCTTTCGTAGCTTTGATGACCATGATCCTGATTTTAAGTTCGGTAACCATGGTACTTGCAGTGGAAGCTGGTCATCGTATGGATCAAAAAGATGTTCAGAAATGGTTATTATGGACTATTTTATTTGGTACCTGCTTTATTGGTAGCCAGGCATGGGAATGGACCCACTTTATTCATGGTACGGATGCCGGTATGACCCTGATTGATGGCACAAAGATCTTTGGCGCTAATCTGGTTCAAAACCAATACGGACCTCCATTGTTTGCTGACCTGTTCTTCTTCATTACCGGTTTCCACGGTACGCACGTATTGTCTGGTATTGTATTGCTGATCATCATTTTCATTAATACTGTAAACGGTACGTACGAACGTCGCGGACATTATGAAATGGTTGAGAAAGTTGGTTTATACTGGCACTTTGTAGATTTAGTGTGGGTATTTGTTTTTACCTTCTTCTATCTGGTTTAATTTTATTAGTAATTAAAAATTAAGAATTAGAAATGAATTAATGATTAAGAATTAATAGTACCAAAACGATAGGGTTTCAGGTTGAAAACTCAAATTCTCCGGTTTAGAAGATTATTAATTCTTAATTATTAATTCTTAATTAATAAGACTATGGCTTCACATTCCCATCACGATTCACATCATGAGCCAGGCGTTATTCCGCCGGCTCAGACCAAAGCGATCTGGCGTACATTTATTGTGCTTTGCGTTTTAACGGCTATCGAGTTTGCTTTTGCTTTTGCAATGGAACCTAGTATGCTGCGGAACAGTATTTTTATTATTCTTACTATTTTTAAAGCCTTCTTTATTGTGGCTGAATTCATGCACTTAAAGCATGAAACAAAAAGCCTGATCTGGACGATCATGATCCCAACTTCTTTGCTGATCTGGTTACTGATTGCCCTGATTACTGAAGGTACTTCTGTAGGCGATTATATTTTTACTTATTTTAAATAACTATGAATACCAAAAAGGTACTGTTTTTAGGGTTACTATTAATAGTACCTGTTTTGGTGTTTTTGTTACTGAAAGGCTTAGGATCTAATCATTACGATCTGCGTTATTTTTATCCGGAAGTTACGGATGAAGGTGAAGCCCTGGTTCAAAAAGGCGATACTGTTTTCCGGAAAGTTCCTGATTTTAAGTTAATATCGCAGGAAGGAAAAACCGTTACGCAACGCGACCTGGATGGTAAAATCTATGTCGCTAACTTTATTTTTACATCCTGCCAGGGCATTTGTAAGAAAATGACTTCCCAAATGACCCGGGTACAGGATCGTTTTAAGAATGACTCTTCTATAAAGATCGTTTCATACACAGTTGACCCCGAACGGGATTCTGTAGAAACGCTTCAGCAATATGCTTCCCTGTATAATGCCGACCCTAAGATGTGGTATTTCCTTACAGGACCTAAAAAAGAAATTTACGATCTGGCCCAGCACGGGTATTTATTACCGGTACAGGAAAGTAGCGACGGTACTGTTGATTTTGTTCATAGCGAAAAATTCATGCTTATAGACAAGGATAAACACGTGCGCGGTATTTACGATGGTACCATTCAGAAAGACGTGGACCGCCTGATCACTGAAATTACGGTGCTGCAGCATGCGTATAAACAAAATGAAAAATAACGATTCCCGTTACCTCGCTTTAATTGCCGTTCTTTCCATTGCTGTACCGGTTTTAGTGGCTTATTTGTTTTACATGCCTAAATCGGGCGATACTACACCGGTAAACGTTTCTTTTCTTCCGAAACTTCATGCCATTTTAAATTCCTTAACGGCATTAGCGCTTATTACGGGGTTCTATTTTATAAAGAAAGGGAATCAGGTTGCACACCGCGCCGCTATGTTCACCGCTTTTGTACTTTCATCCCTTTTCCTGATCTCTTACGTAACCTATCATTATTTCGGGCAATCTACGGCTTATGGGGGAGAAGGAATTATGCGGAGTATTTATTTCTTTATTCTTTTAACGCATATAATTCTGGCGGCGGTAATTGTGCCACTTGTTTTGCTTACTATTTATTTTGCCATATCCGGTCAGTTCCGTAAACATACCCGTTTTTCCCGCTGGACATTTCCAATTTGGTTATATGTGTCGGTTTCTGGAGTTCTGGTTTATTTAATGATCTCGCCGTATTATAATTTTAATTAGCACTAATTTTTATAGAAATTTTTTAAAAGGTCGATTATGAAAAAGTATATTCAGGCGGTTTTTTTTAGCTTATTTCTGGCCGTTTCTTTAAGCTTATTTTCAGTGGATGCTAATGCTCAGGGTTGCGTAATGTGCCGGGCGCAGGTTGGTGAGAATAAAGATAACGACCATGCCAAAAAGGTAGGAACGAGTCTTAATACCGGTATCCTTTACCTGGTTTCCATTCCTTATATATTGGTAGGAACCGTGGGCTTTTTATGGTACCGTCAGAATAAGAAAAACCAGGCTGCTTAATTCTTATTAAGTTAACCTTTACTTTTCAGGACTAAAACCATAGCGTTTTCTATTCGTTTTTCGTTTGCAGTTCAGGCTGTTTAGGAAAACGAATAGAAAACGCTATGGTTTTTCTGTGTAAAACTGCTTGTTTCTTAAATTAAGCCATTGTTTTTACGAATTGCATGGTTTTTGTTTAACTTGGCCTGTAACTCATTTCCTGCGCGTTGAATCTTACTCCCAAAACTTTTATTCTGATAATCAGCGTTCTGCTAAGCTTGATGTTTGGCTCGCTTTTTCACCGGCCGTCCGGCGTAGGTTTACTTACTTCTGAAGAATCGGTATCGAAGGTGGAAGTGAAGATCGATTCTGTGCTGGCCCGCGCAAATCGCAGCGCTAAACATTTAGAAGGTGAGTTACTGGCCGGTAATCATGATTTCAAAAATTTACTGACACATACGCAATACCCGACGTTTATTTTTGAAAGCGGTAAACTGCTTTTCTGGTCCGATAATTCTACGCTTTCTGATTTTGAGAATATTTATGACCTGAAAGAAGAACAGTTGGTAGAGAATAAATTCGGGAAATTTCTGGTGGTAAAGCACCCCGTGGAACCTGATTTTTTAGTGCTGGTTTGCGTTCCGCTGGAGATAAATTATGGCATTAATAACCGCTACCTGGTTTCCGGCCTGAATCCAGATATTTTCGGCGACCTGAAAACGAGCCTGGTAGTGGATCTGGCGGCAAAGCTTCCGGAAATTTATTCGCCGCGCGGTAATTACTTATTCTCTATTCTCCCGATCAAAGATGATGTTGTAGCAGTTCAGCGTAATTTGCCGGCTTTTTTTCTTTTTTCAATAGCCGTGATTTTTACGGTTAGTTTACTGCATTCTTTCCGGAAACAATTGTGGGCAAAAGGTAAGCATTTGCGCGCGGTACTGTTTTTTATCTCCGGCATTCTGGTGCTCCGGATCGTACTGCTATTTTTTAATTTCCCTTCAGATATGCTGCGAATCGGGCTTTTTGACCCGAAATATTATGCTGCTTCTTTCTGGTCGCCTTCCATCGGTGATCTTTTGCTGAATGCGTCGCTGGTGCTGCTTATCGGTATTGAGCTGATAGGTTTGCAACGCAACAAAACGGATTGGTATACCAAACTTAAACTCAATGAAGAAAGTGCTATTTGGCTGAAGATCGTTACGTTGGTAGCATTTTACTTTCTGCTTTGGCTCATGTATCAATTTTATGTGAGCATTTACACTAACTCCCTGCTTGTGTTGGATATAACTCAAAGCCTGGATTTCGATTTTTATAAAATTGCGCTGCTTACCGGCATCCTGATCAATACAGCGGCTTTCATGTGCTTCAGTTATTTGCTCATGATCGCTTATTTCAGTTTGCCGCGCTTTTCGTTTTATCCGAGTTTGTTTGTGCTTTTCGGTTTGGCTTTCGTGTTCACGATCACCAATTTTATGGAGCTATCAGGTTCTTTCCTGGTATTTGCAGCGTTGCTTTTCACGGCCATTCTGCAGGTTTGGGAAGCACGCGTTACTAGTGATACACTTTTACCAGACCGCCAATACTTATTCGGGATCCTGATCGTGGCACTTAGTGCCTGGATCGGGAGTATGGCGCTTTTCCGGCATTACCATGAGCAGTTACAGGTACACAAACAGCAATTTGCTAAAACGCTGACCCAGGAAAACGACGTAGTGAGCGAGTTTTTGCTTGAAAAAGTTGCTACCGAAGTTCTGGCCGATCCACTGATTCGGAAGAAAATGTCTGGCGCGTTGGTAGATCCGGAATTCATTAAGCAGAAGATCCAGAAATATTACCTGCGCAATGATTTTGAGAAATACGAAACCGTAGTGAAAATATTCGACGTTGCGGGTAAACACATTGGTTCGGCAGATTCTATCAATTCGGTGGTGAAGCAGCGCATGTTGCTCGTTACCCGCGCTGAAAGAACCAGTTACCCGAATTTGTTTTTGTTGCGGTCTAATAACGAACTGAACAGCCGCAGCTACGTGAAAATTATTTCGGTGCCGGTTTCTAATAAAGCCAAAGCCACGATCATTATTGAATTGCATCCGAAAAAGCTTACGCCGCGCAGCGTAATTCCGGAATTGCTCGTCGATCAGAAATCTATTCAGCCGTTGCAATCTAAATCGCTGAGTTATGCCATTTATAAAGACAAGGAATTGCGCACCAGTGTCGGCGATTATGATTACGGTTACCAGTTCGACCCGACCTGGCTGGAAAGCGAGCGTATTTTTACTACCGGCCGCGAAGGCAAACGTCGCGATCACCTGGCAATCCGACAGGTGGAAAATACTGTGCTGGTTATTTCTACCAACAAGTATCTGCTAAGCGATATCTGGTCGAATTTTTCGTTTTTGTTCCTGCTGCATTTAGCCTTTTTCCTGACCGTATTAAGTATTTACCTGCTGGCAAGAGGCGAATTTTTTATGCGTTTCCGGTCCAATTTCAGTACCAAGATCCAGATATTCCTCAACTTCGGGATCTTTGTGCCCTTGCTGCTCATCAGTATTTCCATTGGCAGTTTAATTACCGATTCGTATCAGAAAGACCTTTCCGAAACCTACGAGAAACGCGGCCAACTCATTCAGGATAACTTAACAGCGGCCTTGAAAAACGGTACAGATTTTACCGATAAAACTCGTTTGGAAGGAATTCTGATCGATTTTTCGAATCTTTCGGAAGCGGATATCAACTTTTACAGCGCCGACGGAAAGCTGCAGGCCTCGAGCCAACCGCTTATTTTTGAAGCTGGCCTGCTTTCTAAACTCATTAATCCGCAGGCTTACGCGGCGCTTACCGAAGATAAAAAGAAGCATATTCTGGTAAACGAAAAAGCAGGCTTGCTTAATTTCAGTTCGCTTTACCTGCCGGTTTATGGCAACGGCAGCCAACGACTTTTAGGCTTCATTTCCCTACCGTTTTTCGATTCTGAAAAAGAGCTGAACATTAAACTGATCGAGCTGGCTACCACCATTCTCAATATTTTCACGCTCATGTTCATTGGGTTTATGGTGCTCACATATCTGGCGGCCCGCGTACTTACCGTGCCACTTAACCTGATAACCGAAAAACTGAAGCAAACTACTTTAACCGGCCAGAACGAACGCATTATTTATAATTCCAACGATGAGATCGGATTACTGGTGAAAGAATATAACCAGATGATCTCGAAGCTGGAAGAAAGTAAGGAAGAGCTGGCTGTAAAAGAAAAAGAAGCGGCTTGGCGTGAAATGGCGCGGCAAGTGGCTCACGAAATAAAGAATCCGCTAACGCCCATGAAGCTTTCGCTCCAATATCTGCAGAAAGCTATTGCCGAAAAACGGAATAATGTGGATGAGCTGATCAGTAAAATTTCCCAGACGCTTATTACCAATATTGATATTCTAAGCGATATTGCAACTTCATTTTCGTCGTTTACGGCTTTGCCGGAGCTTAAACCGGAACGCATAAACCTGGCCACCGTACTGAAGCGCAGCGTAGATCTGAACCATGACCCGTTAACGGCGAAGTTTGAAACCAGCCTGGCGGTGGATGATGTTCACGTAATGGCAGATGAAAAACTGTTGATGCGTACCTTTAATAATTTGTTTCTGAATGCGCTGCAGGCAATACCGGCGGGCCGCGAACCGTTTATTCAGGTAAGCCTGCGCGAAGTTCCGGGAAATAAAGTGCTGGTAAGCATAAAAGACAACGGTAGCGGCATTCCGGCGGAAGTGCAGGACAAAGTTTTTATTCCGAATTTCAGTACCAAATATTCAGGTTCGGGCATTGGTTTGGCAGTGGCTAAAAAAGGCATTGAAGGCGCCGGTGGCCGGATCTGGTTCGAAACCGTAGAAAACGAAGGCACCACATTCTTTATTGAACTACCTTTGGCGTGATATGCAAAAGCGGCTTAGCTTATTTTTTTTTCTTTTCCTGCTAAGTCAGTTCGCAATTGCCCAGATCTCGAGCCGGCGCTGTAAATGGGTGAAGGTTACCGAGAAGAGTTTTGCGCTCGATTCCCTTACCCTTTTACCCAATTCCGTTACGTTTTTCAACAACGCGCAGGAAGTCCTCGATTATACCTACGATGTAAATACCAACCAGTTCACGTTTAAAAATGTGCTCTGGGAAGACTCCATACTGGTTTGCTACCGGGTTTTGCCGCTTAATTTAGGCCGCCCATATTTCAAGCGCGATCTGCTCCGCATGGATTCCGTTTCCTTTGAAAGGGCTTATGCCTTTGAAGATTTTTCGGTGAAAGAAGAGCTTTTTAAAACGCCCGGCCTGAATAAAAGCGGTAGTTACACCCGCGGACTTTCTTTCGGCAATACCCAGAACGTTTTCGTGAATTCTGCGCTGAACTTACAACTGGAAGGAAAACTATCGGAAGACATCAACATCATTGCTTCGGTTACCGATCAGAATATTCCATTTCAGCCGGAAGGCAATACGCAGCAATTGCAGGAATTTGACCGGGTTTTTATTACGCTGCAACACAAACGCTGGGCACTTACCGGCGGCGACGTGGTTTTGCGGAATAAGCCATCCAACTTTCTGAGGTTCTATAAAAATGTGCAGGGCGGCGCGCTGGAAGTTTTTTCGGAACCGAACGAAAAGAAAAGCTCTACCACGACCATTGCCGCGGCAGTTGCTAAGGGAAAGTTTTCTTCGCAGAATATTACACCCATAGAAAGTGTGCAGGGACCTTACCGGCTCAATGGCATTGGCGGCGATAAATTCATTATCGTTCTGGCGAATTCGGAGAAAGTTTATCTGGACGGACGATTGTTGCAGCGCGGTTTCGATTATGATTACGTGATCGATTACAACCAGGCCGAAATTACCTTTACGCCCAAGTACCTTATTACCCGCAACACCCGCATCCGGGTAGATTTTGAATATTCGGACCAGAATTACAGCCGCAGTGTAACGCACGCCAGCCATTACCAAAGTTATAAGAATCTGAAATTTCAGCTGAATTATTATAACGAAAGCGATAACCCGAATAATCCGAACCAGGTAGATCTGAAGCAAAATCAGAAACGGCTGCTTTCCCAGATCGGCGATGATCTGAGTCAGGCGGTAGTTTCTGGCTCCGATTCGGTAGCGTTTGATGCCAAGCAGGTTTTATATGCGCGCCGGGATACGGTGGTGAACGGTGAAGTTTTCCAGATATTTATCTTCTCCCAGGATCCGGATTCGGCGCATTTTACGGTTCGGTTTTCTGATTTCGGAATTGGGAATGGTGATTATGTGCAGGAAAACACCTCGATAAACGGTCGGGTTTTTAAATGGGTAGCCCCTATAAACGGTGTTCGGCAAGGCCGATATTTACCGGTGCGACAGTTACCGTTACCCATTAAAAAGCAAATGATCACGGCGGGCGGCAGTTACCAGGTTACCAAAGAAACGGCTGTTTTTGCGGAATTTGCTACGTCGCAGTTCGACCGGAACCGTTTTTCGGAGCTGGATTCCGAAGATGATAAAGGGCGCGCCATGAAAGTTGGCTACGAAATGCTGGATAAAGTTATTCCGGCTTTAAAGAATTACCGCCTGCGCAGCACCCTCAATTACGAATATACCGACGCCGATTTTGAAGCCATTGACCGTTACCGGGACATAGAATTTGACCGCGACTGGAGTGTGAACACAGATACGGCGCGCCGCAACGATAATATTCTGAATTTTTCGGCGGGCCTTTTTAAAGACGAAAAGAACCTGGTGAACTACCGTATTTCGCGGCGCTACCGGCAGGGGCAGGTAGATGGTTTGCAGCATTGGGCCGATGTGGCGCAGCAATTTAATAAGCTGGAACTGAAAGGCAGTTTTTTCCTCCTAAACAATACCGTTTCGGAATCGAAAAGCGATTGGGTGCGCGGCGATGCGGGTTTTAAATACAATATGAAATACGTGGTGCCGGGTTATGTTTATCGTTTCGATAAAAACCGGCTTTCCTTAACCAGTGCGCCGGATTCGGTGATCGGTTCGGCAAATTTTTTCGATGAGCACGTATTTTTCCTGCAAAGCAACGATACTTCTGCCATACGCTACCGGCTCGATTATACCCGCCGCGACGACCGCCAGCCTATAAACGGTGAACTGCGCCCGCGCGATCTTTCGAACACGTACAATGCAACTTTGAACACGAGGTTGGGTGAATTTAATGACCTGAATTTGCTCTTGACCTACCGCGATGTAACTACCAGCGACACGATCAACGAGAATACAGTTTTATCGAAGATTGACTGGACCGGCGATTTCCTGGACCGGCATTTACGATCGGAATTGAGTTATGCGGTGGCCACCGGAAGGGAGCAGAAGCGGGAATATGTTTTTGTGGAAACGGTTCATGGCCAAGGCACGCATTACCTGCGTGAAGGCGGCGACCCGAAAAACCTGAACGATTATTTTGAAGCCCAAAGCCCGGAAATTGACCGCCGCACGCACATTAAAGTTTACCTGCCCACGGATGAATACGTTACGGCTTATTCCAACCAGTTTTCTTACCGTTTAAGCGGGTCGATGCCGCGGAACTGGGAAGGGCAGAAAGGCTGGCGGGATTTTGCTTCGCGGTTTAACTCGCTGACTTACATTAGCATCGATAAAAAAACGACGGATAAAAATATTCTGAACCGCCTGAATCCTTTCAGCCTGGATATTGAAGATCTGTTCCTGATCTCGCTGGCAAAATCTTTCCGGAATACGCTTTATTTTAACCGCAGCAACCCGAAATATGGTTTGGAATTTACTATGCAGCAAAGCCAGCAGAAAGTTCTTTTAAGCAACGGCACCGATACCCGCAACCAGAATACGCAAAGTTTTACGGCCCGGAATAACCTGAACGAAGTTCTGGCTTCGAAGGTACTTTTAGAGAGGAATATCCGCGAAAGCCAGTCGAGTTATTTAACTACCAAGAATTTCAAGATCGAAAGTTATACTGCCACGCCGGAATTAGCGTATCAGCCCACCACGAAACTGCGTTTCACGGGTAACTATTCGTTCTCTAGAAAGCAGAATTTGTTTGCACCTCAAACGGCTCCCGGCCAGGAACCCGGCGAACGGGAAGAAGCGGTTTTCCATGAATTAGGGCTTGATTCACGCCTGAGCCAGGTTAGCAAACGCACCGTAACTGCCACTATAAAATACATCCGCATCGGTTTTACCGGCGACGAAAATTCGGCGGTTGGTTACGAAATTCTGAATACGCTGCGGCCGGGAAATAATGCTACCTGGAATGTTTCGGTGCAGCAGCGTTTGAGTAATGGCCTGAATATTTCGCTGATCTACGATGGGCGGAAACCGAACGCGGTGCGCGCCGTGCATACCGGCCGGGCGCAGGTTTCAGTATTGTTTTAAGCGGCCGAAAAACGGTAGGGTATAAGCCTGAAAAAGTCACAGTTCTGTCAGATCCTCACTGCGGTTGATCAAATGAACATGAGAAAAAATTGCTCTCGCTGACTTTCAATTATTGTTAAGTTAGAGTTGGGATATTGTATTCGCCACGAAATATATAATAGTTATTGAATGTTAATTTTCGTTGGCGGATAATGCTTGATGTTATCTTAAATTTTTCCTGAAAAGAATAAATCCCTTTTCTACCTTTGAACCGAAATTCAAATGTATACCAAACGGATATTCTGAATAAATTTAAATAATACCTGTTCCCGCGATCAACCTGGTTTTTAAGGATAAACCAGTTTGCAATTAGTCTGGATAAGTGCCTGAAGTACAAAGGCATTTTAAAAAATAGCACCAGAATCTACCAGTAATCGCTTCGGGAAGCCATCTATGTTCCACTTCAACTCCATTTCTTTTAGCCTGGAAGTTAGCCGCGAAGTACGGTTAGCCCGCTAAGATATTGCTCAAAAAAATAATCTCTCACAAACCAATTTAATAATGCTTAAAAAAATTACGTTCTGCTTTACGCTAGGAGCGCTGCCTTTTATGGCTGTGCAGGCACAAGATGAGGCACAGCAAGGAGATTCTCTGCTTAGCCGTTTAGAAGAATCAAGAGGTGCGGGCAAACTGCTGAACGAGGTGATCATTCAGGAAAACCGCATTCAGTTGCCATTTGCGCAGCAGAACCGCAACATCCGCATCATCGATCAGGCTATGATCAAGACGTTGCCGGTACGTTCGGTAAATGAATTACTAAGCTACGTAGCCGGCGTAGATGTGCGTCAGCGCGGCCCGAAAGGCGTTCAAACCGACGTAAGTTTAGATGGAGGAACCTTCGACCAGACCTTGCTTTTGCTGAACGGCGTGAAAATTTCCGATCCGCAGACCGGCCACAA
The DNA here is from genome assembly GCF_042657365.1 of Adhaeribacter terreus. Lineage (NCBI taxonomy): Bacteria > Pseudomonadati > Bacteroidota > Cytophagia > Cytophagales > Hymenobacteraceae > Adhaeribacter > Adhaeribacter terreus. The sequence continues at coordinate 184,744 of NZ_JBHSKT010000002.1, forward strand.
CATGATGAATATTCCGGTGCTGCTGGATGCCATTGAAAGAATTGAAATTCTGCGGGGTTCGGCGGCCCGGATCTACGGTGTAAATGCGCTGACCGGAGCCATCAATATTATTACCAAAACGCCGGAAAAAACCGGTGTTTCTGCCCAGACTTATGCCGGAAGCAGCTTTAAGAAAGACGAAAGTAACGGCGATACTTATGCCAGTTACGGCGTGCAGGCTACCGGCGCATTTGTAAAAGCGAACAACAACCATGTATTGTCGCTGAGCCATGATGCCGGAAACGGGTACCGTTACAATACGGCTTATAAAAATCAGAAAGCGTTTTACCAGGGCAGTTTTTCAACCAAAAACCATAGCGAATTAGGCGTTTCCGGCGGGTTTATACGGAGTAATTTTGGCGCCAATGCCTTTTATGCCGCGCCTGGCGATAAGGAAGCAGAAGAAACCGTGGAAACTGCTTTGGCAGCTATTTCCTACAAAACCCGGATCAATGATTTCTGGATTTTGAAACCGCGCATTAGCTACCGCCACAATCAGGACGATTATCTGTATATAAAGCAAATGCCTGATAAATTTCACAACAACCATAAAAGCCAGACGCTGAACGCAGAACTGAATAATACGCTGGAAACCGGGATCGGAACGTTTGGTTTGGGCCTGGAGGCGCGCAAAGAAGATATTAACAGTACCAATTTAGGCGAGCGGGAACGAACCAATCTGGGCGTTTTCAGTGAATATAAATTCGATAAAGTAGAAAAACTGCTGGTAAATGTAGGAGCTTATACCAATTATAATTCCGATTACGGCTGGGAAGTTTTCCCGGGAATGGATGCCGGTTACGATGTTTACCAGAACTGGAAAGTATTTATGAATGTTGGTTCCGGCCAACGTTTGCCGACCTATACCGACCTCTATTACAAAGGCCCGACCAACATTGGGAACGACCAGCTAAAACCGGAAACCTCGAAATATGGAGAAGGCGGATTGAAATACAACAACCGGTTTTTATTCGTAAACGCCAGCTATTTTTACCGCCGCATCGATAATTTTATTGATTGGGTACGTAACGATCTCAGCCAGCCGTGGCAGCCGCAGAATTTTCAGCAGATAAACACGCAGGGCTACACGTTCAGCGCCGATTACCGTCCTTTTGGTGCAGAGCAGAATAGCCGTAATTTCAATTTTACCGCAGGCCTGGCTTACACGTATCTCGATCCTGAATTCCGGAAAACCGGAGAGCAATCGCAGAAAATATCGCGGTATGCGCTGGAAAGTTTACGAAACCAGCTTACAGCAACGGTTAATCTTGAATTATACCGTAATTTTAACGTAACGCTGGCTGCCCGCCATTGCGAACGCATCAATTACAAAACGTATACGCTGGTAGATTCCCGCCTGGAATTTAAAGCGAAATATTACAGCATTTATGCCGATGCAACCAACCTGATGGATGTAAGTTACATAGAAGCAGGCGCAGTGCCGATGCCGGGCCGTTGGTATAACCTGGGCTTACGGTTTTCGATGTAATTTCCAACATAAAAACGGTAGGGTTTTAAGTAGAAAAAGTGCTTTCAGGTAATGCTGAAAGCACTTTTTGTTTTATGAACTTCAGCTAACGAAAGGAAAACCGGTTAGTTGAAAAATTTCAGATAAGGAATTAAAAATATATTGCTGCTATTAGTTTTCAGGCTGAAAACCATACCGTTTTCTGACCAGAATTTTGAAAAAGCTTCTGAAATCAGAAAGGCTGTTCTGAAGGTGAATTGCTATCTGTTGGCGCAGTTTTTTCGGCTACTGAATTAACTTCGGTATGCCGGATCTCACCGCCTTTTTTTCCGGTCCAGGCCATTAAACCGCAGGCAAACAAGTTACCGAAAAGCACTAATAAAACGACCAGCCAGGTTTTAGCAGCGTTCTTCCGGAACAGATAAAGTGCAACTGCCGCGCCAATTCCTGTGGCCAGCATCAGCCGGAAAGCCCATTCGGCCATTTCTTCGTGGTCATGGATCGCATCGTGCGAATAACCGGCCATGTGTTCCACAAATTCTTCTGCTTCTTCGCCGGTATGGTTAACTACAATGGTAACCAGGGCCAAAGCTACCAGCAGATAAAGCGCCGCCTTCGTAATGCCTTCATTTTTCTGAATATAACCCGAAAACAAAAGTACCAGGGCAATAAAACTACCCACTATGGGGAAGTGCGTGAGCGTGAGGTGGAGATAGGTATCGTTCATGGTTTGGCGTTCGTTGAGCGGTGAAGAATGCAGAGGGAATTTACCGGTTTATTCTGAAATATAAAGTGATGTTTGTCATTTTTGAAAATCTTTTTTCAGTTGAAAATACGAATAACCAAAAAGCTTAATCTAAAACGGTTAAAACGAAAGATCGCGGGCAGAAAGGTCTATTATAACCTTGCTGCCCGCGATCTTTTGAAGCGGCAAGTATGGCTTATACCTTTTTCATGAATTCGGTTTTTAAAACAATTACGGTGCCGCCAACTTTGCCTTCAATTTCGTTTGGGCTGTTAGTCAGGCGGATATTTTTTACAACCGTACCGCGTTTAATGGTAGAAGAAGAGCCTTTCACTTTCAGGTCTTTGATCACGGTTACCGAATCGCCTTCGTTCAGAATATTGCCGTTGCTGTCTTTTACTTCCATAGAGATTTTGATATTAGTAATTATAAAAAATGGTGCATTCCGGTTTTACGGGGCATTTTATTCCTAAAAAAATAAAATGCTGATTCCCGGCGGTACCGGTAGAAGCGCGAATTTAACTTTTTTCTGCAACTTCTTTAATCTGCACTAAAATCGGATTCCAGCCTTCACCGTTGTTGTAGCTTTCCTGGTAACGGCGTTCGCCTTCCGCAACGGTGTTGTAATCGCCTTGCGTTACTTTCAGCAGCGTTTGGTTGTTTTCCGGCGTTAGTTCATAGGTTACAGTCAGGTAGTTTTCCGGAATATCGGCCATGCTGGAATTTGGGTCGAAAACGGTATAGGCCAGGAATTTTTCCGGCTGAATTTCTTTGATGTTTCCTTTTACGGCTACAAAATCCTGGCCTTCGTGTTCCATGCGCCAAAGCAGTGAACTGCCCGGTTTCCAGTCGGAAACGGTTTCGCAGCCGAACATGTATTTTTTGGTTTGCTGCGGGTTTACCAACGCATCCCAGACTTTCTCCGGCACGGCGTTTATGGCAATGGTATTCTGAATTTCGAGTTTTTCCATGGTTTTGGGTATCGTTTTGAAGCTAAAGTTTGAAAGTGCAGCCGCCTTACTTGTTTAGTTTGGCCACCTGAATGGCAATAAGTTCGGGTAAATAATTGGGTGTACAGTTTCTGGGCACCATATCGTCTTTGTACAAACCTACGCGTTCACCGAGCGCAATGCAGCGGGAGCGGTGTTCAGGTTGAAAAATGCCGATCTGTGCCGCCGTAAAATTCATGGCCCATTGCACTTCCGGTACTTCAGTTTCCAAGCCATTTTCGATAGCGTTTAGCAGAGTTTCGGTATTAGGTGGCGGCGTTTGCCCTACCCAGCGCAAGCGGCCCTGGTAATACCAGAAAATGCGCCGTTGCAAAGCTGAAGGACTATTTTCCCACGATTCCATGAGCGCAACGGTTTTCTTGTCTTTGGAAAGCTGGTTAGCCATAAGCCAGTCGATCAGTTGCGTTTGCTCTTCCTGCGGGTGGCGCTGAATGTCCTGATCCAGTTTATCGATCACTTCCTGCGTGAGCAGTTTTTTATCCATGATCAGGATGGCCAACTGCCGCGGAAAATATGCTCCAGTACGCCACAGTTCCATCGCTAATCCGTGATCTTGTTTGATATCTTTGGCCAGGTTGCGTAAATCGCCCAACTTGGTTGTTTGGCTGATTTGGGATAAGATATTTTCTGCTTTGGAAGGGAGGTGCATTTAGTTTAATATTTCCTGAATATTATTAACGTTTAGTATAAACGACGGGCGAGGCCGTCGGCCGAAGGCTGACGTTTATGTCTTGTTGGCTATTGTCTTTTTCTTTCTTCTGCTGTTCCTTTTATCCATTTTGAGGTTCTTTCAGAAATTCGGTTGCCAAGTTCCAATCCTTCTTGGCCAGCAAAATCATCCCAAGCCCCTGTCGGTAAAAACCATTTGTGAATTTGGGTCAAGTCGGTTTTATTGTTGTATTCAATCCAGTCTATTTCATCTTCTAACGCCTCCCTGAATTGCTCAACTGAGTCAAAGTCGCCCGAATATCCGCCAGTTTTATTCTTAAGAATTCTTTCGGCTATATGAAGGTCGTCTAGTAGTCCGTAAAAGTCCCACTTTTCATAATATTCAAATTTGGTGAGTTGCTTCTGTTTCTTACCAAAGAGCCAATTAAACATTTTTCATTACAGATTACACCAAACTACTGAATAAAAAGCTGATTTAAGATTATTTACTTTATGGGCGTAGTTTACCCTAATAATACTTCCCCTCCAGCAAATAATTCTTCACATAATCCTGCACGCCTTCTTCCAGCGTATGGAACGGTTTATCGTAGCCAATGCTGCGGAGTTTCTGCATGTTGGCTTCGGTGAAATACTGGTAGGTGTCGCGGATATCGGCGGGCGTATCTACAAAATCGATTTCGGCTTCGCGGCCCATGGCCTGGAAGGTTTGGAAAGCCAGATCGAGGAAGGTGCGGGCCTTGCCGGAACCCAGGTTGTAAATACCGGAATTTTTGCGGTTCTGCATTAAAAAGTAGCAAACTTCCACCACATCTTTCACATAAATAAAGTCGCGCATCTGTTCGCCGTCCTTAAATTCCGGGTTGTGCGAGCGGAAAAGTTTCAGTTTGCCGGTTTCTTTTATCTGGTTAAAGGCATGTAGAACTACCGAAGCCATGCGGCCTTTGTGGTATTCGTTCGGGCCGTAAACGTTGAAGAATTTCAGACCAACCCAGAAAAACGGTTTGGCAGTTTGCTCCAGCACCCATTTGTCGAAATCGTTTTTGGAATCGCCGTACGGGTTGAGCGGGTGCAGCAACGGGATTATGGCTTCCTCGTCGTCGTAGCCCAGTTTGCCGCTGCCGTAGGTTGCCGCGCTAGAGGCATAAACCAGCGGAATCTGGTATTCGGCGCAGGCGTTCCACATTTGTTTGGAGTAGTTCAGGTTCAGCAAGTCGAAAATATCCTTGTTGAACTCGGTGGTATCGGTGCGGGCGCCGAGGTGAAAAATGAATTCCACTTCCTCGTAGTTTTTCTCCAGCCATTCGAAGAATTCCATGCGGTCCACGTATTCCCTGATCTTTTTGCCTTTCAGGTTGTTTTCCTTTTTGGCAATCGAGAAATTATCTACAACAACAATATCGTTGAAATTGGCTTCGTTGAGGCGGGTTACTAAACAGCTGGCAATAAAGCCGGCCGCTCCGGTTACTACTATCATGGGTGCGTTTTTAGGTGCCTGTTAAAATTTGCCTAAATTTACGAAAATTTAAAAGCCTGACTAAGGTAATCTTTACGCGTCATCCCTCAAGGTTGCTCGGGATGACGCAAAAAATAACTGTCATGTTAAGCGCTAGCGAAACAACTTGTCAGCTCTTTGTAGATACGTTTCTACTGGCAGCCAACAAGGTCCTTCGCTCTCGCTCAGCATGACAAACTGCTGACTTTTTATGCCCGAAACCCTATCGATTTTCCGAAGCTATTTCAGCAAAATGTTGCTGCTGCTTTTCCTTTTCGGCTGCGGCGGAAATCCCGAAAAAACGGTATCAAATTCAGTTCAAAAAGCCGGAGCAGACAAAATAACCGTAACCGACGATTTGGGCCGCAAACTCGGAATTCCGGAAAACCCGCAACGCATCATGGCGCTTTCCGCGGCTATGACCGAAATGCTTTACGCCGTGGTTCCGGATTCTGTGATCGTGGGACGCACGCAGGTTTGCAATTTCCCGGAAGCGGTTTTGAAGAAACCGATCGTGAATTCGTATCCGTTGGATCTGGAAGGTTTGCTGGCGTTGAAACCGGAAATCGTTTTCACCGAAGACGGCATTACGCCCATGGAAACCGCAGCTAAAATTGAACAACTCGGCATTCCGGTTTATTTTCAGAAGTACGAAAGAGTAGCTGATATTTTCCGCGGTCTGAATGATATTGGCCGAATCATGCACCGCGAAACCGAAGCCAGAAAACTCACCGATTCGCTGCAAACCGAACTAAACGCTAACCTAAACGAGGTAAAAACCCACGAACGGAAACGCGCGCTGGTCATCATCAACACCGATCCGATCTACGTGTACGGCCGCAACACCCTCATGACCGATAAACTGGAAAAAGCCGGCGGCGCGAACGCAATTCAGGAAATTTTCCCGCAGCAATCGCCGCAACTTACCCGCGAATATGTGTTGCAACTAAACCCCGATTTTATTTTCGGTACCAGCAAACCACAAAACGAAACTTTTTTCCGGCTTTATCCCGAACTGCAAAAAGTGAACGCCTTTAAAAACAAGCGCATTTTTATACTAAACGACGACCTGGCTTCCCGCCCCAGTCCGCGTGTGGTAGAATCGATCCGGGAAATCAGAAATTACCTGCAAAAGTGAACCGCCCGCTGCTCTATATATTTTTAATGTTGTTACTCATTTTCGGGGTAACCGTGGTCGGCCTCAAACTGGGCAGTTTTGAGACCGATTTCCCTACCGTTTGGAACGCCCTTTTCAATCACAATCCCGAAGATCCGGCGCATTTTGCGGTGCTGCATTTGCGTTTGCCGCGCCTACTTTTAGCGCTATGCGTGGGCTCATCGCTGGCTTTTTGCGGTTACCTTATGCAGGCCATGGTGAACAATGCGCTCGCCGATCCTTACATTTTAGGCACGGCTTCGGGCGCATCATTCGGAGCTTCGTTCTGCTTTTTTGCCTTTACCAACCTCACCGTTTTCGGAATCTATTTACCACCGTTTGCCGCGTTGCTCGGTTCGTTTGTGGTAACGATTATCGTCGTAGCGCTCGGCACCCGTTCGGGGCAACTTATTCCTTCGCAAATGTTGCTTGCCGGCATTGCCTTAACTTCGCTCATCGGCGCTTTAACTTCGCTCATTACCTTTCTTTCTTCTTCCGAAGGTAAACTGAAATCGGTTATTTTCTGGGCGATGGGCGGTTTTGAGAAAGCGAACTGGGAATATCTGCCTTACCCGGCGGTGGCATTGTTGCTGGCGTTGCTGGTTTTCATGTTCATGCAAAAGCGCCTGAACGTGTTGCTGCTCGGCCCCGAACGTGCCCGAATGCTTGGCGTAAACATAGCGCAAACCCGCTGGATCATCTTAATTACCGTTTCGGTAGTAACCGGTTTTGCCGTAGCGCTTTCCGGACCGGTTGGTTTTGTAGGCCTCATTATTCCGCACGTTACCCGCGGCCTGCTGAGCATAACCGGAAAATTGAACCTGCTTTTCTGCGCCTTAACCGGCGGTTTGTTCATGCTCATCTGCGATCTGCTGGCCCGCATCGTTTTTCCTCCCGCCGGATTACCGGTTGGCGTAGTAACTTCGCTGTTCGGGGTGCCTTTTTTCGTATATTTGCTGCTGAAAAAGAATTATAAATTCGGTTAATGTGCTAATTGTTTAATGTGTTGAGGTGCTAATGAATTTTGGAAAATGCGTTTTTGAGCTTTCAGGTCAGTTTCTGCTGACTTTTTCAGCCTAATACCCTAGCGTTTTTTCGGAAGAATCGGCACAAATTATCACATTAAATCATTCAGAAATAGCACATTAGCACATTGAAAAATTAGCACATTAAATTAAATGATCTACGTAAGCCGGACCGAGCATTTTAACGCCGCCCATAAATTAAATAACCCAAACTGGTCGCAAGCCAAGAACCAGGAAATTTTCGGTCCCTGCGCTAACGCCAACTGGCACGGGCATAATTACGACCTGATCGTAACCGTAAAAGGCAAACCCGACCCGGAAACCGGTTTCGTAATAGACCTGAAAAAGCTCAGTACCCTGATCCGCGAAAACATCATCAAAAAAGTAGATCATAAAAACCTGAACCTCGACGTAGCTTTCATGGAAGGCAAACTCGCCAGCACCGAAAACCTGGTGATCGAATTCTGGAACATCCTGGCCCCAAAGATCGAAAAGATCGCGTCCCCGGCTTCCGGCGCTAAACTGCACTGTCTCAAGCTCTACGAAACGCCACGGAATTTTGTGGAGTATTACGGTGAGGTTTAATTTACGAATTACGATTTTAGATTGTAGTTGATAATTGGTGATAGGTAATTCTAAATATTCCTGTCATCCTGGGCGATAGCGAAGGACCTCGTTGGCTCACAGCAGAAACGTTATTTTCCTGCAGTAATTTTTAGAGCCAATTAGGTAACGATTTACTTCATATAGCTAATTTTTATGCTGCCCGCCGACGAGATCCTTCGCTGCGCTCAGGATGACAGAATTTATTATTCAATCATTCAATAATTCATTCACTCACTCAACAATTCAATCATTAACCCTTGAAATACTACCTCATAGCCGGCGAACGTTCGGGCGATATGCACGCTTCCAATTTGATGAAGCAACTCAAACTTCAGGATCCGGAAGCGGAGTTCCGGTTTTGGGGCGGGGAGCAGATGCAGGGCGTGGGAGGGGAGCTGGTTACTCACTATCGCGAAATGGCCTTCATGGGTTTTGTGGAAGTAGCCAAAAGTATTTTCAAGATCAGCCGTTTCCTGAAGCAATGCAAGCAGGATATTCTGAACTGGCAACCCGACGTAGTGATTCTGGTAGATTACGCCGGTTTCAACATGCGCATTGCGAAGTTCGCCAAGGAAAAAGACTTCAAAACCTTCTACTACATTTCCCCGAAGATCTGGGCCTGGAACCAGGGGCGCGTGCACGGCATTAAAAGATCGGTAGACCGCATGTTTGTGATCATGCCCTTCGAAAAAGATTTTTACCAGCGCTTCGATTACCAAACCGACTACATCGGCAACCCCGTTTCCGACAGCGTAAATGCACACCAGGTTTCTGCAGATTTCCTGCAAAAAAACGGCTTAGGCGGAAAACCGATCATTGCCGTTTTACCGGGCAGCCGTAAGCAGGAAATAGAAAACATGCTCCGCATCATGTTGCAGGTCATGCCTGATTTTCCGGAGCACCAGTTTGTAGTAGCCGGCGTTTCAACTTTCAGCGAAGAATTTTACGCGCAATTTACGCAAGGCACCAACATCAGAATTCTCTACGAACAAACCTACGACTTGCTTTCTCACGCCGAAGCGGCTTTGGTTACTTCCGGCACGGCCACCTTGGAAACCGCTTTATTCAACGTGCCGCAAATTGTCTGCTATAAAACCAGCTCCATTTCCTACGCCATCGGCAAAATGGTGATCAAAGTGAATTTCATTTCGCTGGTGAATTTAATTGCCGGCAAGGAAGTCGTAAAAGAACTGATCCAGGAAAACCTGAACCCGCAGCAAATTTCCGCAGAACTGAAGCGCATTCTTTTCGAAAAGGAATATCGGCAGGAAATGCTGAATGGTTACGCTGAAATAAGAGCTAAATTAGGAACTGCCAATACCGCCGAGCAGGCTGCGAAATTAATGGTAGGGTATCTGAAGGAAAAGTAGGGTAGGGAAGCGTAGGTTTAAACTCTATGCTACATTTTTTATACTTTTTCTGCTCAAAACGCTATCGTTTTTCGATTGGTAAGTCAGAATTTCTGCGTCATCCCGAGCAACGCCGAGGGAACTATCGCATACCGAACCCGAACGAAAGGCAATTTTAGCTTCTCGTAATTGACATAGCAGTACCCAATAGTTTCCTCGGTGTTGCTCGGAATGACGCGATAAATCTTTAAATCCAATCATCTGACGAATCCAAATTCAGACAAACAAAAAAAGCTCCGGATCTCTCCAGAGCTTTCCATCGTAAATCTAAAATCGTCAATATTACGCTACTTTCAGCTGTTTCAACGCCGATTTCTCGAATTTCTCCCGGGCATAATCCAGGTCAATGATCAGTTCTTTGGTATCAGCTTCCGAAGGCAGGTCGAACATGGCATCGGTCATAATGCTTTCGCAGATGGAACGTAAACCACGGGCACCTAATTTATATTCCGATGCTTTTTCTACGATGTAATTCAACGCATCTTCTTCGAAGGTAAGCGCAATATTTTCCATTTCGAACAAGCGTTTGTATTGCTTCACAATGGAGTTTTTCGGTTGCGTTAAGATCAGGCGCAACGTATCTGAGTCGAGAGGATTCAGGTGCGTTAAAACCGGTAAACGACCGATCAGTTCCGGAATTAAACCAAACGCTTTCAGATCCTGAGCCGAAATGTATTTCAGGAAATTATTCTGGTCTGTTTCTTCTAAATGCGTTTTTGCAAAACCAATTGGCTTCGTATTTAAACGACTTTTGATGATTCTATCGATGCCTACAAAAGCGCCACCGCAAATGAATAGAATATTTTCGGTATTGATGGAGATCATTTTCTGCTCCGGGTGTTTGCGGCCGCCTTGCGGTGGTACGTTCACGGTAGAACCTTCCAGCAATTTCAGCATGGCCTGCTGCACACCTTCCCCGCTAACGTCGCGGGTAATGCTTGGATTATCGCTTTTACGGGCAATTTTATCTATCTCGTCAATATATACAATACCGCGTTCGGCTGCTTCTACATTATAATCGGCGGCTTGCAAAAGGCGGGTTAAAATGCTTTCCACGTCTTCGCCTACGTAACCGGCTTCGGTTAAAACGGTAGCATCGGCAATGCAAAAAGGCACTTGCAGCATACCAGCCAGCATTCTGGCTAAAAATGTTTTTCCGGTTCCGGTTTCGCCAACCATAATAATGTTCGATTTCTCAATCACCACATCGTCGGCTTTCGGAGTCTGCATGAGGCGTTTGTAGTGGTTGTAAACCGCCACGCTCATCACTTTCTTCGCTTCATCCTGACCCACCACGAACTGATCGAGATACTCTTTCATATCGCGTGGTTTTACCAGGTTGAATTTAGGGGTTTTATCTTTCGAACGGATCTTATTTTCCTCGTTCAGGATCTGCTGGGCCTGGCCAACGCAACGCTCGCAAATGTGCGCGTTCACGCCCGAGATCATTACGGAAACCTCTTTTTTCTGCTTGCCGCAAAAAGAGCAAATAATTTCTGCCATATAAAAACGTGGTATTTTAGGGCATTTTTTTAACCCTTAGTTTACAAAGGTAATAAATTGAAGAAGTATCCGGTTATAAAAAATTTCAACATGCTGTTGATAACTCACTGCAAAAATTACTATATCTGAAAATAAAGATGAAAATATATAAGTTACTGTTGCATTGTAGGCGCATATTTGGATGAAAACTTTAATTGAAAAGCCTGATACAGATAAGCATATTTTTTTTTGAAAACGCTATGCTTTTACCTTCTAAAACTAAAATCAAAATTCTATAACTGCTAAAATTGAGCCGTTCTGCAGATATTTATCTGGTTACCCTTTGAATGATTCGGATAAAAAATTGCAGCCTTGTAATAGATTTTCTCCGAAGCTCTATATGGCCATTCCCAGTTTTTTCTGTCTACTTTATCTTCTCTCAATCCTGTCTTTTTCAAATACATCGTGCCGCCGCGCTCAAAGCTTAGGCTTGAAATAACGCCGGGCCATATTCTAAACCATCACGAAATAAATCATATCCCGGAAAATCTGTTGTGGCAATATAGAAAGGTCAAAGTTGTATTGTATTTATTGTGTTAAAACTAAAATTGTATTTAGGCATGTTTAATTTATTGCTTTTGCTGCCTTTGTACAAATGAAAAACCATAAAGAATAAGAATTTTTTTATCGAAAGCTTTTAATAGTTCGTCGAGTAAAACCGGACTTTGGTCGAAATAAAGAAAAAATTGAACAGTAGCGCGGTAATTTTAACTGAAATTTAAGACTAAAGCATATGAATTTATTTCCTGTAAAGAATAAACGGGGGAATTTTAAGAAGGCTTGGGAAACCATTGCCTTACTGGTTTTGATCACTTTCACCCAACAATTCCATGCTTTCGGTCAAACCAAAGGCCTGATTGTAAAATCTGCTTCTGCCGCTACAGCAGGTGTGGGCAGAGCAGTATTAGATCCGGATGGTGATGGCTACGTTTCTGTTAAAACCAATGGTATTCAGCGCGGCTTTCAGAGCAACGATCTGTTGGAAAGCGAAATCCCGTACCGGCCTTTGCCGGTGCCAACTGCCGAACCTATGAACGACCTGAATCGTGGCCCAGGCGGTGGCTTTTCCGATTTTGCTGACATGAACAGTACCGTTTACCCGGTTTCATCTTACCTTTCGCCAGCGGGTAATTTAATGTTCCGTTTTCGTTTAGGTAACATTGCGCCGAATTCCAAGGGTTACAGTGTGTTGGTAGATGCCGACGGAAAGTTTGGTTTTTCCGGTGCCAATGCCGATCCGGAAGCCAGTGTAGATAATCCGGGTTTTGAGTTTGAAATTGTGCTTGCTACCAATTTTGGGGTGCGGCTTTATGATGTAAACAATGCTACCGGTACCGCCACACAGAAAGGAACAGATGCCGATCTGCCTTATTCAGTTTATGCGCAAAAAGCTATAGCGTTTACCACCAACTCCGGTGATGCCGATTACTTTTACGATTTCTACATCCCTTTTTCCAAGATCACCCAATACTTTCCGACCGTTACAACTTCTACGGCTTTAAGAATGGTAGCCAATACCGTTATGGCCCCGCAGAGCTCCGTTAAAGGTCCTATTTCTGATATCAGTGGCATTGATGCTTCATACAATACTGCTTCCGCCTGGACCAAGATCATTTCCGGTTTCGTTCCTACTCCGGCTTCCGGCACCACTTCTTCCAACTTTCCGGCAGTGCGCTCCGATGCTCCGGTGGTTACCAGTCCGTTTTTTGCCGGTACATCCATAAGCGGAACTTCCACAGAAGCAGCGGGAACGGCAATTAAAGTTTACAAAAACGGTATCATTTTAGGTAATACAACCGTGCTTTCGGGCGGAACCTGGACGATGAATGCTGTATCTGTAGCATTGAACGATCATATCACGGCTACCGCTACGGCTTCTTCTGAATCAATTTCCGATCTTTCCAATTCAGTTATTGTAATTGAAAACTGTACTTATAGCAGAACCCCGGAGTTAGCGTGTGCTTCCGATAAGGGTTTTTCGGGCAGAGTAATAGGTGTGGCTGCAAATACCCGCATCAATCTTTATAAGATCGGCGATCCGAATACCATTGTAATAACTGTTTATACCGGGGCAAACGGAATGGCGGCAGACGAATTTAAATATTTGTGTTCCGGAACTTACAACAATACTTCTTACACCAACTGTAATCCGGGTGGTGGTTGTGTGGGTGTTTCCTTAGGAACCGGTTCATATTATGCCCGCGCGGTAGAAACTGTAAACGGCGTTACTTTGTGCGAGTCGCCAAGATCTGTTCCTGAATGTGTAGGCAACAGCGGTAACTCTACAGCTCCGACACTTACCACAAACCCAATTAAGCCGGCAACAACTTCCATTTCTGGTACCGGTATTGCAGGTTCCCGTATTGTAGTTTTAGCCGATAATATGTTTATTGGGGCCGTTAATATTCCGGCAACCCCAACCGGAACAGCCATAAGCTGGACGCTTTCCGGCATTGCAGTTGGTGCCGGTAAAACCATTCAGGTACAGCAAGTAGAGGCCGGAAAATGTGCTTCCACATTTGTATCCAGAATGGTAACCGATCCAACTACAACGCCGGTCGTAAACGGCCCGATCCATTCAAACTCTACTTCAATATCCGGTACTTCAATAGAACCTGCCGGCACAGTAATAACGATCTATAGAAATGGTACCTCCATCGGTACGGCAACTGTAATGGCTTCCGGAACCTGGACATTGACTGGAGTAACGGGGCTTGCTGCCACAAACACAATAACTGCAACAGCTTTAGCCGCAAATAAAACCATTAGTGCTACTTCCAATTCGGTAACGGTTGCTGCCGCGCCAGCTGCAACTCCGGCAGTACCAAATGTAACCCTGATTGGCGGCGTAGCTTATAAGGAAGGCGGAACCACCGTAAACGTAACTGTGCCTGCCAATATTCCAACGGGTACCAATGTTAACCTGTACATAGATGGCTATTTGTTGCGCACCATTTCTACTACTTCTACCAGTGCAAGTCCGGCGGCTTGGGCGGTAAACGGTTTAAGTGCGGCCGAATATGAACTTTATACCGGAGGAAAATTAACGGCCACTTTAGGTACCATTGGCAGCAACGAAAGTGCACAATCTAATAATACCGCCGGAACTTACGTGATCGTAACGTGTGTGCCGCCGGTAACTAAAACAGCTACGGTGGTAACCCCTTTGGTTTGTGAAGGTTCGCAGGCGCAGTTCCAGGTTGCGAATTCTGAAGACGGCGTAATTTATACCCTTAAAAACGGCACAACAGACCGCGGCTCTTCGGTTTTAGGCACGGGTGGTACCATATCTTTCTTTACCTGGGAATTAAATGCTACTGAAACTTTTACTGTAACCGCGCAGAAAGTTTCCGGTGGAACCTGTAGCCCAGTTTCTTTTACCGGTGGCACCATTACCGTAAACCCGAAGCCCGATGCAACAAAAACGGTAAGCGCTCCGGTTGGTATTTCCGATGGTTCTTCAACCAATGTGCAGGTACAGGGTTCCCAGTTGAATTATTTGTATCAGCTTCGGAAAAACGCGGTAAACATTGGTAGCCCGGTTACCGGAACGGGAGGGAATATTAACCTGCCAACCGACCCTATTTTGGAGGAAAGTATTTATGAAGTGCAGGTTACCGATATTACCCGCTCCACAAATTGCACCGTTATGCTGAACCAGACGGCAAAAATTGGTCTCACTCCGTTACCGGTAACACTTGTAAAGTTCACGGCTAAAGTCCAACCAAATGCTAATTTGCTTGCCTGGGCTACTGCCAGCGAGAAAAACAACGATCATTTCGAAATTCAGAAAAGCTTCGATGGCCGCGCGTTTACGACATTTGGAAACGTAAAAGGCGTCGGAAATTCTTCAACCATTAAAGAATATACTTTTGAAGATCGTCAGTTAACTACCGGCCTGGTTTACTACCGCCTGAAGCAAATAGATACCGATGGCCAATTTGAATTCAGCAAAATAGTTGTGCTGGACCGTAAACCGGAAAGCATGCAGCCTGTTCTGTTCCCGAACCCGGCCAGCAACAATTGCTTCTTAAAACTACAAGCCAGCCAAAAGGGAGAAGCAGTAATTGAAATTTATGAAGCAAACGGTAGGCTTTTAAGCCAAAAAACTGTGAAACTGGCTAACGGCGAAAACAATATTCTGCTAGAAACAAAAACGTTACTGCCTGGTTTCTATGTGGTTAAAATAAACGGAAACGCGTTGCAGTCAACTTTAAAGCTGCAGAAAATTTCGGAATAGAACTTTGCTAAAACGCTATCCTTTTAAGCCAAAAAAGTCGGAGATCATCAAAAGGTTTCCGACTTTTTTTATTTTCAGTTGTTTACAAGGCAGTTGTAAAAAAAAACTGCCCTGAAAACGCTATGGTTTTCAATCAAAAAAGCCCGATAGAATTTCTTCCACCGGGCTTTTCAAATCAATCAACAATCAACAAATTACTTCGCTGGTCTTACCAGAACCTCATCGATCAAACCATATTCTTTGGCTTCGTCGGCGCGCATCCAGTAATCACGGTCAGAATTATCGTGCACTTCCTGGTAGGTTTTACCGCTGTGGTGCGCAATAATGTCATACAATTCCTTCTTCAGTTTCAGAATTTCACGCGCCGTAATTTCAATATCTGAAGCCTGGCCTTGCGTACCGCCCATTGGCTGGTGGATCATTACGCGGGAGTGAGGCAAAGCAGAACGTTTACCGGCCGCGCCACCGCATAATAAAACGGCACCCATCGAAGCAGCCAGACCAGTACAGATCGTAGCCACATCCGGACCCACGTATTGCATGGTGTCGTAAATGCCTAAACCGGCGTAAACCGAACCGCCCGGCGAATTAATATAAAGCAGAATATCTTTTTTTGCGTCCGCCGATTCCAGGAAAAGCAGCTGCGCGGTAATGATATTGGCAATAAAATCGTCTACCTGCGTGCCCAGGAAAATTATGCGGTCCATGATCAAACGGGAGAAAACGTCGATCTCACGGAAATTCGTTGGGCGCTCTTCAATTACCGAACGGGTCATATTGTTAATGCTGTGCAGCGTCTGGCTTTCTACGTGGTGCAAATATTGATCTACACCGAGTCCGCTCAAGCCCTGGCCTTTCACGGCAAACTTGCGGAATTCGTCTCTGTTCATCATATCGTATTTTTGAGTTTTTTGCGTTTACCTTTTTATAGAAACAAGGTTACACAAATCGTGCGAAAATAAAAAAAGTCCGGCCTTGTCAGCCGGACTTTTTCTTAAAACGCTATGTAAAACAGCTTAGAAACTCATGTTACGGAACTCTTCGGCCGTTACAGTTTTTTCTACTACTGTCATTTTTTCCTTCAGCGCTTCGATCACTTTTTCTGCCAAAATGGCTTCGTATTCGTTCATGTAGTTTTTACCGTTGTCCTGACGCAGGTAAGAATCCGCGAACTGGTTCATGCTCTCCATCATTTCTTCCGAAACTTCCGGCATGTTGAACTGCGCCAGCATTTTCTCTTTGGTGCGGTTCACAACTTCTTCGTTGGTAACTTTCAGACCGTTCTCTTCAACAACTTTGTTGCGGATCATCGACCACTTCAGTTCTTTCTCGTAGTTCTCAATGTTCTCTTCGATCTGCTCAGCGGTCAGTTTACCTTCGTTAGCGGTCAGTAACCATTTTTTCATGAACTCACGCGGAACTTCGATCTGGGTTTCGTTCACCAGTTTGTCCACAATTTTGTGGTTCAATACTTTCTCGGCTTCTGCTTTGTAATTCTCTTCGATAGTTTCTTTCACTTTCGCATCGAACTCTTCACGGCTTTTTACGGCTTCTTTACCGAAAATTTTGTCGAAGAAATCCTGGTCGATCGGAGCAGCTTCAGTGCGGGAAATATTGTCTACTTTGAATTCGAAATTACCTTTCAGTTCAGCCGCTTTTTCTTTGCCGGCACCGGTTACGTTTGCAACTGCGTTCACATCGTCACCGAAAGCTTCCATCAGGTTGAACGTAATTACATCGTCTTTTTTCTTACCGATGAAAAGGTCCTGGTTTGCTTTCAGTTTGTTTAAAGGCAGCAGGGTAGTGGTTTTGAAATCGCCATCCAGTTGCTTCAGTTCACCGAAAATATAATCGTTGGCTTCAGAAGTTTCCGGGTTTTCGGTTTTGCCGAACTGGCGCTGCATGTGCTCATAAGCTTCGTTAATGGTTTCGTCATCAACTTCTACTTTGTAACCTTCTACAGAAGCAGTTTCGCCTAAGTTCAGTTCAAATTCCGGCAATAGACCCAGTTCGTAAGAAAAATCGAATTCTTTCTGAGTATCCCAGTCAATATTTTCTACGCGTTCCGGAAGCGGCTCGCCTAAAATCTTGATCTTGTTTTCTTTAATGTAGTTGTTTACAGATTCGTGCAGCAATTTATTGATCGCATCTACCAGCAGGCTTTTGCCATACATTTTGCGGATCATGCCAGCCGGCACTTTGCCCGGACGGAAACCTTTGATCTGCGCTTTTTTGCTGTATTCTTTTACCTGTGCTTCTACGCCCGGAGCGTAATCGGCTTCAGCAAGTTTCACGCGCAAACGGGCGCTGGTCGGGTTTTGTTTTTCTAATGTAATATCCAAGGCTGAAAATTATTTTAAGTTTAAAACTAATTTCGGGTTAAAATTTAAAAACCCTCAACAACCGGGGCTGTTGAGGGTTTCTTTCAATGTGCGGATGGAGGGACTCGAACCCCCATGCCTCGCAGCGCTAGATCCTAAGTCTAGTGCGTCTACCAATTTCGCCACATCCGCGGGTATTCTGCTTTTCCTTTGAAAGCGATGCAAAGGTAAAACAGATTTTTTTTCTATGCAATACCGTTTCTCAAGTTTTTTCTATAAAAATGACGTCGTTTTGGTAAGCGGTTTAAAACGAGCATATTAAAATGTAGGGACAGGTCAAGCCCTGTCCCTACAGAATATATCTATTTGAGTTTTTAATTTGAATTATATACCATTTTATTCATTGCCGTCTGCTTTAGCTGAGGGTTGCCAGCAGAATTTCCCATCTTCCAAAAAAACAGTATCCCTTTTTTCATAAAAACTCGCGTATAACCTGATATCTTTACCGAATTATTTTCCCCGAACCAATTCTGCGTAAGCAGAACCGAATACTTATATTTAGGAATGATCGATCCTGAAGCTGAACGCAAGGAAATTCTGCGCCATTACCGCCGGATTTTAAAATACGCCAAACCTTTCCTGAAAGGCAACGACGCCAAGCTCATTAAAAAAGCTTTTAATACCTCCGTAGAAGCGCATAAAGACATGCGCCGCAAATCGGGCGAGCCTTATATTCTGCACCCGCTTGCCGTGGCGCAGATCGTAGTGGAAGAAATTGGTCTGGGCCCAACCGGCATTGTGGCTGCGCTGCTGCACGACGTGGTGGAAGATACCGAAATGGAAATCTCCGACATTGAGCGCGAGTTCGGGCCGAAGGTTGCCAAAATTGTAGAAGGCTTAACTAAAATTTCCGGCGTTTTCGATTACGGCACTTCGCAGCAAGCCGAGAACTTCCGGAAAATGCTGCTCACGCTTTCCGACGACGTACGCGTAATTCTGATCAAAATAGCCGACCGTTTGCACAACATGCGAACCCTGGACAGCATGCCGCGCGACAAGCAGCTCAAAATTGCTTCGGAAACCATGTATCTGTACGCGCCGCTGGCCCACCGTTTGGGTCTGTATGCCATAAAATCTGAGCTCGAAGATCTATACCTGAAATACACCGATACCGAAACGTATAAAGATATTTCGAACAAGATCCGGCAAACCCGCAGTTCCCGTACCAAATTCATCCGCGATTTTACGTTGCCTATTGAGGAAGAACTACACAAGCACGGTTTCGATTTTGAGATAAAAGGCCGCCCGAAATCCATTTATTCCATTCTGAAAAAGATCAAAAAGCAAAACATCACCTTCGATGAAATTTACGATCTTTTTGCGATCAGAATTATTCTGAATGTGCCGCACGAAAACGAAAAAGCCGCCTGCTGGCAGGTTTATTCCATCGTAACGGACCATTACCAGCCCAACCCCGACCGCCTGCGCGACTGGGTGAGTACGCCAAAAGCCAACGGCTACGAAAGTTTGCACACTACTGTAATGAGCAAAACCGGGCAGTGGGTAGAAGTGCAGATCCGGAGCAAACGCATGGACGAAATTGCCGAAAAAGGTTACGCTGCGCATTGGAAATACAAAGCCGGCGGTCCGAGTACATCTGAAAGTGCTTTGGAGCAATGGATCAACAAGGTGCGGGAAATGCTCGAAACCAACGACTCGAACGCGCTGGAATTCATGGACGAGTTCCGGAAAAACCTGTTCGTGGAAGAAGTTTTCGTGTTTACCCCGAAAGGTGACCTGATCATTCTGCCCGATAAATCTACCACGCTGGATTTTGCCTTTGAAATTCATACCCAAATCGGTTTGCAATGTTTGGGCGCGAAGGTGAACCAGAAACTTGTGCCGCTCAGTTACCGCCTCAAAAACGGCGACCAGGTAGAAATTCTGACTTCAATGAAACAAAAACCGGCTGATGAATGGCTGAATTTTGTTTCTACTTCCAAGGCCCGCGCTAAAATAAAAGACTTCCTCCGCGACGAGAAAAAGATCCGCGCCGAAGAAGGACATATTCTGGTAGAAAGCCAGTTGGCCAAGCTCGGCATTGAAAGCAATCATCACAACCTGAACCGTCTGCTGATCCATTTCAACGTGCATAGTTTACCGGAGCTTTATTACCGTGCGGCTACAGATAAATTGGATCTGAATGAAATTAAGGAAGATATTTTCGATCCGCAAAGCGAAGCTTCCAAAGCCGTTTCTAATAAACTGGAACCCAAACAATTTGAACTGGAAGTACAGAAAGCGCGCGGCCTGAACACCGATATGCTCGTGATCGGGGAAAATACCTCCCGGTTCGATTATAAAATTGCCACCTGCTGCAACCCGATTCCCGGCGACGATGTGTTTGGCTTTCAGACGGAAGAAGAAGGAATTATCATTCACCGTACGTCGTGCCCGGTTGCAATAGAACTACTGGCTAACCACGGAAACCGCATTGTAAAAACCAAGTGGACCGATCAGCAGGAACTTGCGTTTCTGGCTGGTATCCGCATAAAAGGTTCCGATCGCGTAGGTCTGGTAAACGACGTAACCCGCATCATTTCCAACTCCCTGAAAGTGAACATGCGCTCCATCACCATCGATTCCGAAGACGGTTTCTTTGAAGGTAACATCATGGTTTTCGTGAACGATACCGCGCATTTAGATAAACTCATTCAACGGTTAAGCAAAGTGAACGGCGTGTTGCTGGTAGAAAGGTTTGATTAGAATATTTCGTAACGTAGGGTTTAAACCCTACGCTACGAAATAAAATACATTTAAAAAAAACGCTACCCAAAACCACAAAAAAAGTCTGGCTCTACAACCAGACTTTTTTGCTTTAAAACGGTAGCAGTTTCAGGTAAAAAACTGCTTATAAAGTCGCCAGGAAAGCCAGTGTATCTACACCATCGGCATAATCCCAAACCATCGGGCATTGGGCTTGACCAAACGAAAAACTTTTCGGGTACCAGCCCGCAGAAGAAACCACGCATTGCGTTTTATGTTCCGCTTCCGTCATTTTTCGGTAAAGATCGGGCAGGCCATTAAAGGTTTCGTAATGAATAACCGAAATAGGGGAGACCGGTTGTGGATTTTCGGTTAAAAGCAGGAAGCCATTATCGAAATGCGGCACGCCGTTCACCAGCAGAATAGATTTGTTGTAGTCGTAATTATTCTGGTAGCGGTGGTGGTCTAAAACGGTTTTGTAGCTTTCAATGCTCTCAAAAAATTTATCAAAACGGTAGCCTTCGGGCACAAAAAACTTGGAAATGTTGCGGCAGCCCAAACCATAATACTGGAAAATATCCTGGCCAAGCTGGTGCAGTTCTTCTTCGGTTTCAAAGCCGCTTAAAATGGCCACGCTGCTGCGGTTCTTGCGGATGATGTGCGGGCGGCTGGCAAAATAATATTCAAAATAACGCGCTGTATTGTCCGAACCCGTAGCAATGATGGCTTCCGATTCCTTCAGCAGATCGGCAAACGTAATGTAATAGCCAAACCGCGGCTCAATTTTCAGCAGTTCATCTACCACAAATTTTACCAAATGCGGATCGTCGGAGCTGGTTTTTACCAAAGCATGGTGCCCGGAGATCAATACGCTCAGCAGATCGTGAAAACCAACCAGCGGAATGTTACCAGCCATTACAATACCTACTTTTCTCGGCGAAGTCTGCGGAAAATCGTACACGAAAAGCCACTCGTGGAGATACTGTTCTTCCAGCAGATTGGCAATGCCCTGAAAAGCAGCGGTTACGTTGGGCAGATCGAACCAGGAATTGGCGTTCCGTGCACGGGAAGCCAGGTATTGCAGTTCGTCTGGCGAAAGGCTTTTTAAGCGTTGGCCTAATTTTGCAAAAGCTTCGATCCGGTTCTCTAAGGTCATATTTTCTGATTTGAAGATAGGGAGATTTGAAAATTGTTTTTCGCAGCTCCGGTTAAAAATGGTACTGAAAATGATGATAAAAGTCATTTTCGCGGGAATAATAACTCCCGAAATTTGATTACGTAGGAGATTGTTCCTACTTTTGCGCCGCGAAATTACGGATAATAAACTTTAAAAATATAAAACAGGAGATACGATTATGGCGATAATGATCACAGATGAGTGTATTAACTGTGGCGCCTGCGAACCGGAATGCCCGAACACCGCCATTTACGAAGGTGGTGCCAAGTGGACATGGGGCGGCGGAACAAGCTTAACCGAAGTAGAAATTGACGGCGGCGAAGTAATAGATGGCAAAGCCCCGCAAACCCCTATTTCGGAAGAATTCTACTACATCGTTTCCGATAAATGCACCGAGTGCGTAGGTTTCCACGAAGAGCCGCAGTGCGCCGCCGTTTGCCCGGTAGATTGCTGTGTAGACGACCCGGATTACCGCGAAACCCAGGAAGAGCTGGCCGCAAAACAAACCTGGTTACACGCCAGTTAATTCGTTGAAATAGTTGAAAATTTCTTTAAGTAGAAACCCGCTCCGGCGGGTTTCTTCATTTAAAAGCATGCCGTTTTTAAGCAAAATCCGGAATTCAAAATTTCAAAACACACAAAAAGCAATTTATTAGAATTTTCACGCCTATCGCCAGCGCAGCGCAGCACGAAAATCACGTTACCAAAGAAAGCTAAACTAAAAAGAAGCAGACTACGGAGGGAAATGATCCCAGTTTCTGTGAGAGCGGCCTCCGCACTTTCCGACTTTTGCTTTAGCAAAATTGCGCAAGCAAAGGAAAGGGTGAGACGCGAACGCAGAAACGAAGCCCGCCCGGCTTGAGGGAGAAAATTGCCGATGAAAGTTTAAAGTCAGCCTTTTAGCAGAAATGGCGTTTCAAAAAACGCTAGCACTTTTAGTTGAAAAACTGCTGCCCGCCAACGAGGTCCTTCAGAGCTACGCTCGCAATCTTCGCGCTCCCGCGCTCAATTGTGCTCAGGATGACAGAAATGGTATGCTTTTCAGCCAAAAAAGTCAATAGCAAGAATTTCTACCAACTTGACGAGATCTCTCTTCACGTCGAAATGATAGAAAAAACGGTATGTTTTCAAGCAGAAAAACTCAGAAATGCGGTTTCATAAGTTTCCTCGACTAGCGCTCAGAATGACCAAAAACGCTATGCTTTTCGATCAAAAAACACCTTGAAACAAAATCCCTTCCGCTACATCTGAAAAAATCCCTAATTTTGCTTTTTACAGAAAACCGCCGGTTTAGCCGGTATGAACCCGGAATAAGAAGACTCTCTTTTTCAGATCTTCAGATTTCCAAATCTTCAAATTGCAAAACAGATGTCGATAGCCAAAACCTATAACCCCAAAGAAACCGAAGAGAAGTGGTATAAAACCTGGATGGAAAACGGCTTTTTCCGTTCCAAACCCAATCCGCGCAAGCAGCCATATACTGTAGTAATTCCGCCGCCAAACGTAACCGGTGTACTCCATATGGGCCACATGCTCAATAATACCATTCAGGATATTCTTGTTCGCCGCGCGCGCATGCAGGGTAAAGAAGCGTGCTGGGTTCCCGGCACCGACCACGCTTCTATTGCAACAGAAGCCCGCGTAGTGGCTATGCTCAAAGAAAAAGGCATTGCTAAAACCGACCTCACCCGCGAAGAATTCCTGGAATATGCCTGGGAATGGAAAACGAAATACGGCGGAATCATCCTCGATCAGCTCAAAAAACTCGGCGCTTCCTGCGATTGGGACCGCACCCGTTTCACCATGGAGCCCGACCTGACCGATGCTGTAATTAAGGTTTTCGTAGATCTTTACCGCAAAAATAAAGTGTACCGCGGCGTGCGCATGGTAAACTGGGACCCAATGGGCCTTACTGCTATTTCCGATGAAGAAGTAATTCCGAAGGAAACCGTAGCCAAAATGTACCACCTGCGCTATTTCCTCGAAGGACCATCGCAGACCATGGGCGCCGATTATATTACCGTTGCCACGTCGCGCCCGGAAACCATTATGGCCGACGTAGCCGTAGCCGTGAACCCGAACGACGAACGCTACAAATACCTGATCGGCCGCAAAGTAATGATCCCGTTGCTGAACCGCGCCATCCCGATCATTGCCGACGATTACGTAAGCATGGATTTCGGAACGGGCTGTTTGAAAGTAACTCCTGCGCACGATCTGAATGACTACGAACTGGGGCAGCGCCACAACCTGCCGGTAATCGATATTCTGAACGACAACGGAACGCTGAATGAAAAAGCCGTGCTCTACGTTGGTCAGGACCGTTTTGCCGCGCGCCGGAATATCGTAAAAGATCTGCAGGAAGCTGAATTACTGGCCGATGTAAAAGAATATCCAAGCATTCTGCAAACTTCCGAAA
This sequence comes from Adhaeribacter terreus, assembly GCF_042657365.1. NCBI lineage: Bacteria > Pseudomonadati > Bacteroidota > Cytophagia > Cytophagales > Hymenobacteraceae > Adhaeribacter > Adhaeribacter terreus. Next base: position 208,828 of record NZ_JBHSKT010000002.1, read on the forward strand.
GAACCGGCGCCGTAATTGAGCCGAAACTTTCTATGCAATGGTGGGTGAAAATGGACGCTATGGCAAAACCTGCGCTTGATGCCGTAATGAACGACGACATCAAACTGCACCCGCCGAAATTCAAGAACATGTACCGTTCCTGGATGGAAAACGTGCGCGACTGGTGTATTTCCCGGCAGCTGTGGTGGGGACAACGGATTCCGGCTTATTATTTACCGGATGGCACGTTTGTAGTAGCCCAGAATATTTCCGAAGCCTTGGATCTGGCCCATACGCAAACCGAAAATCCGGACTTAACCGAAGCCGATCTACGTCAGGATGAAGACGTTCTGGATACCTGGTTCTCGTCGTGGCTGTGGCCGATCTCCGTTTTCGATGGTTTCAAAGATCCGGACAACAAGGATATTAATTATTATTACCCGACCAACGACCTCGTAACTGCTCCGGAAATCCTGTTTTTCTGGGTGGCGCGCATGATCATGGCTGGTTACGAATACCGCAAGGAAATGCCGTTCAAAAACGTGTATTTAACCGGTATCGTACGCGATGCGCAGGGCCGCAAAATGTCGAAATCATTGGGCAACTCACCCGATCCGTTGGACCTGATCGAAAAATACGGCGCCGACGGCGTGCGTACGGGTATGCTTTACAGTTCACCGGCCGGAAACGACTTGTTGTTCGATGAAAAACTTTGCGAACAAGGCCGTAACTTCAGCAACAAGATCTGGAATGCGTTCCGTTTAATCAGCAGCTGGGAAGTTGACCAAACGCTGGAAAACCCGAACGAAACCGCCATTGCCTGGTTCGAAGCGAAATTCAACCAGGGCCTGAGCCAGATGGAAGAACATTTCGAGAAATTCCGGATGTCGGATGCGCTCATGACGGTTTACAAACTGGTTTGGGACGATTTCTGTTCTTCATATTTAGAAATGATCAAGCCGGCCTACCAGCAACCGATCGACCCGCACACGCTGAAAGCCACGCACAATTTCATGGAGAATATCCTGAAAGCGTTGCACCCGTTCATGCCGTTCATTACCGAAGAGATCTGGCACGAATTAAAAGAGCGCCCGATAAAAGATTGCTTAATCGTAGCACCATGGCCGAAAGTTGGCAAAGTAGACGTAATTCTGCTCGAAAAAATGGACCGCGTGTTAGACGTAGTAGCCGGCATCAGAAACATCCGGAACCAGAAAAATATTCCGAACAATAAAGCTTTGCCGCTGCACATTAAAACCCAATCTGCGCACTACTACGAAGGTTTTGTAAGCATCATCACTAAACTGGCCAACCTCGAAACAGTAAATTACAGCGAAGATTCTCTGGAAAATGCCATCAGTTTTGTAGAAGGTCCGGATGAGTTTTTCGTGCCGATGGAAGGCAATATTGACCTGGCTGCCGAAAAAGATCGTCTGGAAAAAGAGCTGGAATACGCCAAAGGTTTCCTCGATGCAGTTAGCAAAAAACTGAGCAACGAGCGTTTCGTAAACGGTGCGCCAGCCATTGTGCTGGAAAAAGAATACCAGAAAAAAGCCGACGCCGAAGCCAAGATCAAAGCTCTGGAGCAAAGCTTAGCTTCATTGGTTTAAAAACGATATAGTTTTCGGCTCAAAAAGTCGAAGCTGCTAATATTTTTAAACCTCACAGGTCTCCAAGACCTGTGAGGTTTTTTGTTTAAAAACGCTATGGTTTTGGCATCAAAAAGTCAAAAAAAATCAACTGGCGCAAGTGTGAAGCGAAAGTGTCACTTGTGTCTTTTACACCTTGGAAGTCTCCAGACTTCCGTGAACCAGATTTCATATTCATGCACACGCAAGTCTGGAGACTTGCTTTTGTCTTAAAGTCACAAGTGACGCTTTCGCTTCACACTTGCGCCAGTTAAAGTTGCTGCCAAAAAACGCTATGCTTTCACCCCAAAAAAGTCAAAACCTTCAAAATCACAGTTGTTTACCAATCGGATTCCCGCTTTTTCAGAATTATGCTGTATCTTTCGGGCCAAAAATCTGAAACCGACATTAACCTTTTTGTATGAAAGCATATATTTTTCCGGGCCAGGGGGCGCAGTTCGTGGGCATGGGCAAAGACCTTTACGATAATTTTTCGCTGGCTAAAGACATGTTCGAACAGGCCAACGAAATTCTGGGTTTCCGCATCACCGACCTCATGTTCAGCGGCACCGACGAAGAACTGAAGCAAACCAAAGTAACCCAGCCGGCCATTTTTCTGCACTCCGTAATTCAGGCTGCCGTTATGCCGGATTTCAAACCCGATATGGTAGCCGGTCATTCTTTAGGTGAATTCTCGGCTTTGGTTGCCAATAAAGTGCTGAAGTTTGAAGATGCCCTGAAACTGGTTTCGCAACGTGCGCTGGCCATGCAAAAAGCCTGCGAACTGCAACCTTCTACCATGGCTGCAATTTTAGGTCTGGATGATGAAAAAGTAGTGGATATTTGTGCTTCTATTGAAGGCGAAATTGTGGTTGCCGCAAACTTTAACTGCCCGGGCCAATTGGTAATTTCCGGCTCTATTAAAGGCGTTGAAATTGCCTGCGAATTGATGAAAGCAGCCGGTGCCAAACGTGCTTTAATTCTGCCGGTTGGTGGTGCGTTCCATTCGCCATTAATGAAAAGCGCCGAACAGGAATTAGCGTTGGCCATCGAAAATACCGAATTCAACAAAGCCATTTGCCCGGTTTACCAGAACGTAGATGCCCGTCCGCACATAGATTCTGAAGTAATTCAGGAAAACCTGGTAAAACAACTTACGGCTCCGGTTCTCTGGACGCAATCTGTGCAACAAATGGTTGCCGACGGCGCTTCGTTGTTCATTGAATGCGGACCGGGAAAAGTGCTGCAAGGCTTGGTAAAAAAGATCAACAAAGAATCGGAAGTTGCTTCGGCGGTAGTTCCGGCTCCAACCGCTTCGTAATAAAAATGGTAGCATTTTAAGCTAAAAAAGTAAAGCCGCCCGGAAATTTTTTCGGGCGGCTTTTTTTTAGTTACGTTGCATTACAGGTCAATTCTGCCGTGATGATAAAGATGGGCTTCCAATTTATCGGGGCAGGATTGCAGGAGTTCGTAAACTGATTTACGAAGTGTAGGATGCACCAGATCGGGCGCAATTTCGGCTAAAGGCAGCAGCGTGAACCGGCGCAAATGAAGTTGCGGGTGCGGCACCGAAAGGTTTGGCAAGTTCACCCGTTGGTCGCCAAAAAACAGAATGTCAATATCGAGCTCGCGCGGTCCCCAATGTTCGGTTCTGATGCGGCCGGCGGCTTTTTCTATCTGGTAAATTTGCGCTAAAAGTTGCTCGGGCAGGAGGGAAGTCTGCAGTTCTAAAACCTGGTTCAGAAAAGCCTGTTGTTCCGTATTTCCCCAGGCCGCCGTTTCGTAAACCGACGAAAGATTTTTGATCTCGCCTGCGCTTTTTTTCAGCGAAGAAATAGCCAGATCCAGGAAAGCCAGGCGGTCGCCGATGTTGCTGCCTAAAAGTAAGAATGCGTTGGTCATGGCTATATGTTTTCGCGGAAAAAGGCTATCGTTTTTGCAACCACTTTTTGCAGATCTGCGGGCATTTCGGGTTTATCGTAAGGGTGGCAAGCTCCGAAACTATGATCGGCATTTTCTACTACAAACAATTCGGAATTTGGTTGTTCGCGGTGCAGTTGTTCGGCGCAGGCCAGCGGCAAAACTTCGTCTTCGGAACCGTGCACAATTAAAAGCGGCTGTTGCAGTTTACTGGCGGCCAAGCTTACGTTGTAACGATCGCCGTTGGCCACGTAATCTTCGTAAAGCTGGTATTTGAGCGGCATTTGCACGTTGGTGCGGCCATTAAGGTTATACAAAACGCCTTCAGCTTCCCATTTTTTCAGAATATCTTCGCCCCAGCCCGGGTTCATATCGCATACGCTGGCCCAGGTTGTTACGGCTTTTATGCGCACATCTTCGGCCGCTTTCAGCAACACCAATCCGCCCCCGCGACTATGCCCGATGATGCCTGTTTTATCCAGATCGAGCTCATTTCTGAACGAACAGGCATCACTTTCCAGAAAATTCAAAAGCGTATCCACGTCTTCCATTTCCAGCGAAAAATTGTTGTTCCCGAACGCTTCCAGGTCGTGCAGGTCCGAGTCATCTTCGGGAGAAGTGCCGTTGTGCGAAAAATTCATTTTGATGAACGCAAAACCTTGCCCGGCAAAAGTATCAGCCACTAAATTCCAGCAGCCCCAGTCTTTGAAACCTTTAAAACCATGCACAAAAACGACGACCGGTTTGGGTTTGCCATCAGAAAGAAAACGGGCATCGGCGGAGTACCGGCGGCCGTGCGGAGGGTGCAAAACAAGCGAATGTTTGTGAAGCGGAGCCATAAGGGTAGAATGTAGGGTGGAAATAAGAGAAATAATCCGGGTTTTACAAGCGCCCGTTTGGAATAAATACGGAACCGTGGTAATATTGTGCTACCAAGAAAATGAAGATCAGTTTAAACCAGATCCAGGCCCCCATTGCCGCCGAAATGGAATTGTTTGAGAAGAAATTCCGCAGTTCCATGCAAAGCCGCGTACTCTTGCTCGATAAGATCATGAGTTACATTGTAAAGCGCAAAGGCAAGCAAATGCGGCCCATGTTCGTTTTCTTCACCGCCAAACTCTGCCGCCACGGCGAAATTACCGATGCCACTTACCGCGGCGCCGCTTTAATTGAACTGCTGCATACTGCTACTTTGGTGCACGACGATGTGGTGGATGATGCCAATTACCGTCGCGGCTTTTTCTCGGTAAATGCGCTCTGGAAAAACAAAATTGCCGTTTTAGTTGGCGATTACCTGCTTTCCAAAGGCCTTTTGCTTTCGCTCGAAAACAACGATTTTGACTTGCTGAAACTGGTAAGCAATGCCGTGCGCGAAATGAGTGAAGGCGAACTGCTGCAAATTGAAAAAGCCCGTCGTCTGGATATTACCGAAGAAGTTTATTTCGATATCATCCGTCAGAAAACCGCTTCGCTCATTGCTTCCTGCTGTGCCGTTGGCGCCGCTTCCGTAAATTCTTCGGCAGAAGTAATTGAAAAAGCGCGTTTGTTCGGCGAAAAGGTAGGCATTGCCTTCCAGATAAAAGACGATCTTTTCGACTACGGCACCGCCGAAATCGGCAAACCCGTTGGCATCGACATCAAGGAAAAGAAAATGACCTTGCCGCTGATCTACGCTCTGCAAAACACCGATTGGCTCACCAAGCGCAAAATGATCTACCTGGTAAAGAACAACAACGGCAAAAACGACCGCGTGCAGCAGGTTATTGATTTCGTGAAAAGCAGCGGCGGCCTAAACTACGCCATCGAACGCATGACCCAGTTCCACCGCGAAGCCCTGGAAATCCTGCGCACCTTCGAACCCTCGCCATCCCGGACTTCCCTTGAACAACTCCTGGCCTACACCATCGAGCGCGAAAAGTAAAACTCCTGAGTTTTTTGGCTTACATCCCTACCGTTTTGGGGCGGAAACGTTATGCTTTTCTAGTTGAAAACTAACTACTAGAAGCTATAAGTTCTGCTTGCAGTTTCTCTTTTTGGTAAGCTAAATTTCCACGAAATCCATTGATCCGCTTCATCCGAGATCAGAAACGCTATACTTTTTGCTCTGAAAAGTCGGGTTGTTGGCTGAGTTTTTTTCGCAAGTCCCTGGCATCGAATTTTCTTCGGATGTATTGATTTACCGGTTCTTCGAAGAAGTAGTAAATAGCAATGGAACAAGCTATCAGAAAAAAGAAAGCTGAAATACGGCTGGCATGTACGTGAAAGTAAAACGCTTCGAAAAACCATCCCAAATGAATTAGATAAAAGGCATAAGAACTTTTGCCAAGCACCTGAAATAATTTTGAGCTCAACAGTTTGCTGAACAAAGTTCGTTCAGTAAGCAAGCCGTAAAACCAACAGGTTATAGCGATCGGGAAAATGAAATTATTGAATAACAGGAAAGGGGAAAACGGAAATTCAAAAATAAATTGCTGCCCGATAGCATAACCGATAATTATTAATCCGGTAATTATTCCCAGACTTCCCAGCCAGGTAAATTTGCTGCCTTTTCTTTCATGGTTTTCCTCAGATTTTAAACGTTTCGAGAGCAGGTAGCCGTAATAAAATTCAAAAGCTCTGCCAAAGATCGACCAGCCTAACATGAGTTCATAACTACTCAAAAATGATGTTGTACCAGCTTGTTTTGCCAGAAAAACGAATATACAGCCTAGACCAAGAAGCAAAATAATTGTAATGAACCCAATTCTTCTGAAAGCCAGAAAAAGTAGTGGAGCCAGCAGGTAAAAACTTTCTTCCACCGTCAACGACCAGCCTTGCAGAATGCCGGTATATTTCTCATTTTCAAAGAAGGCTTTCAGCAAACTCAGGTTTAGAAACCATTCCCAACCCGAATAATTCTTCTGCCACAGCAGCATAAAAACCGAAAGCACCAGGTAAAGCGGGTAAATGCGGGCAAACCGACGCAGCATGTAACTACCGAACGCTATGGTTTTTTGCTGTAAAACTGCTTCATACCGATACGCAATTAAAAATCCGCTTAGCACGAAAAAGATCGTTACGCCTGCGCCTCCACCAGTTACCAGTTTTTCCGCAAGTTCGGGTAAATTCCAGCTGTCTTGCCTTACATGATGTACATAAACCAGATAAGCCGCCAATGCCCGCACGCCCGTTAAAGCCGGGAAATAAGCGGTTTGCTGTTGCATCAGGGACGGCGTGGTGGAATTCAAAACGGTAGGTTTATTGGCTTAAAAAGTGAATTGTAGTTTAAAAACGCTATGCTTTTTGCTGCAAAAAGTCGGGCTGTTTCATCTTTTTTCGCAATTCCCGGGCATCGAATTTCCTTCTGAGGTATTGGTTTGCCGGTTCTTCGAAAAACAGGAAAATAGCAACCGCCGCTGTGCTTATGAGCAGGAATGAAAAGAGTTTATTGGTGGTAATATTGAAGTAGATGAATTTGTAAAATACGCCGGCATGAATAAGGTAAAATGCGTAGGAACTTTTGCCAAAAATCTGCACCGGATTTAAACTCAAAAACCGGCTGAGCAAGGTTTTTTCTGTAACTAATCCAAAAAATAGAAGCGCAATGCCAATTGGTAAAACAAAGTTATTAGCAAGGTTTTCGGGGGTGGCTGGAAATGGAAATGTAAATTTTTGGGTATGGGCAAAAGCGACCAGGCTAAAAGCTGCCAAAGCAGATAATACACCAATTATTGTGAAAAAACTGCTTTTTTTATCCATATCCGGATTGTTTTTCAAATAAACAGCAAGCCAGTAACCGCAGTAAAATTCGAAGCACCTTCCAAAAAAAGTATATTCCATCATGAAAGGGAAATTATTCATGAAAGATAATCCGCCTGCCTTTTGCGATAGCATTACCAGGCCTATTCCAAACAGTAAAATTAAAAATACCATAACCACACTGAGTTTCCGGAAGCCCAGGAAAAGCAGGGGAGCGCTAACGTAAAAAACTTCTTCCACGGTAATAGACCAGGCCTGAGCAATACCGGTAAATTTTTCCGCATCGAAAAAGCTCTTTAACAAGGTCAGGTTTAAAAACCACTCCCACGCCGAATCATTCCTTTGCCAGATCAATACTATAATAATTAGCGTCAGGTAAAGCGGGTAAATACGGGCAAACCGCAGGAACATATATTTGCTGAAACGTATGGTGCTGTTCTGAAATGCCGTTTCATACCGATATGTGATCAGGAAACCGCTAAGCACAAAAAATGCCGGTAAAGCCACGTGAAACGTGTATAATATCAGGTCAAGTATCTCGGGAAGTTGCCCCGCTTTAGGCCGGTAGTGTTGCGCAAAGATCATGCAGGCCGCCACCGCCCTTACGCCCGTAAGCGCCGGGAAATAGCCGCCAGGCTGGTTTACATGAGAATTTGCAGGAAAAGCCAACGTGAAAAAAAATCTGAATCGGGGTGTAATAACCAGCAATTTAACAGGAAGCAATGGTATTTCAACTTTTTTCTGTCGGAGCGGTTAAAACGGTAGCATTTCAGGCCTGAAAAGTGCCGGAAGGAGGGTGCTTAATTAGAATAGTTTTAAACAACTTTCGTTATACTTAAAATTTTGTTAATAAAAGCACATATTCCTTACATTTGCAATTAATAGATAGAAAATTAACTATAAACCCGAATATACAAAAATGGCATTCGATTTAGACATGATCAAGGCGGTTTACGCCGGCATGGGCGATAAAATCGCAGCGGCACGTACAATTGTAGGTCGTCCGCTTACCATGACTGAGAAAATTTTATACTCCCATTTATTTGATGGTAAAGCAACGCAAGCCTTCGAAAGAGGAAATTCATACGTAGATTTCGCTCCGGACCGCGTTGCCATGCAGGATGCTACTGCCCAGATGGCCTTGTTGCAGTTCATGCAGGCTGGTAAAGCCAAGGTTGCCGTTCCTTCTACCGTACACTGCGACCACTTAATTCAGGCTAAAATTGGTGCCGAGCAGGATCTTCAGATCGCAAATACTGAAAACAAAGAAGTTTACGATTTCTTAGCTTCAGTTTCTAACAAATACGGCATCGGTTTCTGGAAGCCAGGCGCTGGTATCATTCACCAGGTTGTGCTTGAAAACTACGCATTCCCGGGTGGTATGATGATCGGAACCGACTCACATACACCAAATGCTGGTGGTCTGGGTATGGTTGCGATTGGGGTTGGTGGCGCCGATGCGGTAGACGTAATGGCAGGTATGGCCTGGGAATTGAAATTCCCGAAAGTAATTGGTGTGAAACTGACCGGCAAAATGAGCGGCTGGACTTCTGCCAAAGACGTAATCCTGAAAGTGGCTGGTATTCTGACCGTGAAAGGCGGAACCGGCGCTATTGTAGAATATTTCGGCGAAGGCGCCAACAATCTTTCTTGTACGGGTAAAGCAACGATCTGTAACATGGGTGCCGAAATTGGCGCTACTACGTCGTTGTTCGCTTACGATACTAAAATGAAAGATTATCTGAACGGAACCGAGCGCGCTGAAATTGCTGCTTTAGCCGACCAGGTTGCCGAACATTTACGCGCTGACGATGCCGTTTACGCAGATCCGGCTTCTTATTATGACCAACTGATCGAGATTGATCTAAATACCTTAGAGCCGCACGTAAACGGTCCTTTCACACCAGATGCTGCGTGGCCGATTTCCCAGTTTGCTGCTGCAGTTCGTTCGCACGAGTGGCCTGCTAAACTGGAAGTAGGTCTGATCGGTTCGTGCACCAACTCTTCTTACGAAGACATTACCCGTGCGGCTTCCGTAGCTAAACAAGCTACTGACAAAGGCTTAATGGTAAATGCTGAATTTACGGTTACGCCAGGTTCTGAATTGGTTCGTTACACCGTAGAGCGCGATGGTTTATTAGATACATTTGCCGAAATGGGTGGTGTAGTTTTAGCCAACGCTTGCGGACCATGCATCGGCCAGTGGGCACGTCACACCGACGATCCGAAACGTCGTAACTCTATCATTACTTCTTTTAACCGTAACTTCGCGAAGCGTAACGATGGCAACCCGAACACGCACGCTTTCGTGGCTTCTCCGGAAATTGTAACGGCGTTTGCTATTGCCGGCGATCTTACTTTCAACCCGCTTACTGATACGCTGAAAAACAAGAACGGCGAAGACGTAATGCTGGATGAACCACAAGGCGTAGAAATGCCGGTTAAAGGTTTTGCGGTAGAAGATGCAGGTTTCGTAGCTCCGGCCGCCGATGGTAGCCAGGTGAGCGTGATCGTAGATCCTGCTTCTGACCGTCTGCAATTACTGGAAGGTTTCCAGCCTTGGAATGGCCAGGATCTGACCGGCATGCGTCTGCTTATCAAAGCGCAAGGCAAGTGTACTACTGACCATATTTCTATGGCTGGCCCGTGGTTGAAATACCGTGGTCACCTGGATAATATTTCCAACAACATGCTCATCGGTGCGATCAACGCATTCAATGGCGAAGCAAACAAAGTGAAAAACCAGCTGGTAAGCGGCACACCATATGCAGAAGTTCCTGCAGTTGCCCGTACTTACAAAGCTGCCGGTATCGGTTCGGTAGTAGTTGGCGACGAAAACTACGGCGAAGGTTCTTCAAGAGAGCACGCTGCTATGGAGCCACGTCACTTAGGCGTTCGCGCGGTACTGGTAAAATCGTTTGCCCGTATTCACGAAACCAACCTGAAAAAGCAAGGTATGCTGGGGCTTACGTTTGCCAACAAGGAAGATTACAACAAGATCCAGGAAGACGATACCATCGATATTGTTGGTTTAACCGATTTCCAGCCGGGTAAAGCGCTGAAAGTTGTATTACACCACGCCGATGGCTCTACCGATTCTTTCGAAGTGAACCATACTTACAACGAAGGTCAGATCGCCTGGTTCAAAGCCGGTTCTGCTCTGAACCTGATTCGTTTGCAAGGCGCCACCGCATAAGCAAAACGGTATCCTTTTTAACGAAAAAACCTGGCTGGAAACAGCCAGGTTTTTTTGCTTTTCAGGGTTCTGAATTACAAAGGTTAAATTGAAAACGCTATGCTTTTGAGGTGAAAAACTCCAAAGGCGAAAAAAAAGCGCAACCGGTTCAAGTTGCGCTTTTCATTTATAAAGAGTTTCAGCAATTATCGCACTATCTGAATTTTCTGCGTTTGTATCATCCCGTTATTCCGGACTTTCAGCACATATAAACCAGTAGCAAGCCCCGAAACATTTAAAGTAGATTTCGATCCGGGTTTTAGGGTTTTAAAAGCTACCGATTTTCCTACAGTATTTATAAGTTCCAGGTGCGTTTCGGTTTTAGAAAAGTGCGCTGGCAATTCAAGCTGCAAAAGATCGGAAGCCGGGTTTGGATAAACTTTGATGGGTGGCGTTACAAAGCCAGGTTTTATGCCGGTATTTGGTTTAGCATAATATTGCAGTTGAGCGGCTTGTGCGCTTGCCTGCAGATCGGCTAAACTGTCGCCGGCTAAAATTGCGAGGGCAATAATAGCGGTATCGGCAGGAGCGAGGTCCGGTAATTTTTCCCCGATCACAAACGAAACATCGTTACCGGAAGCCAGCGTGCCAGCCGTTTTGCGTGCAACACCTCCCGCCAAAGCCTGGTATTTTTCGGCGTTGGTAAAACCATTCGAAATATCGATGGTACCGGCTGGTGGCGTCGCAAAATCAAAAGCATAGAACGATGGGGCGCCCGGCGTAATTAATTTTATGCCGGCAAAATGCGTGGTTTTGGTTATATGATGTGCGTACCCCATTTTGTTCACCGAATCCCAGGCGGCTACGTTGCGCGCAGCGTCAATAATATCCCAGTCGGCATACATACCAGCATACAGGTTTTGCAGCGTGTCGGTGCTCTGGTTTATTACCTGGTATTCCATGATCACGAATTTATCATTTGGTGCATTTTCCCAGGCCAGCCCTTTATAAAACACTTTCACACCAACAGTAGTAACGCGTTGCGGAAAGGAATCCTGCATCATGCCTTCGGCCATCTGATCGGCACGTGGTAGCGCATTTACAAAATGAACGTTGTTCAAAGAATAGAAATCTCCATCCGGGTCGAAGTTCTCATTGCGCACATTATCGGAAACCTTGGTTGGGGAAGTTCCTACCATAAAGCCGCCTTCAGCCAGTAAATTCTGCAGTTTGTAACGCACGCCATTTCCCTGTTCCGGGTTCATATCGTTGTAACCAATATTGCCGCGGCTGGTAACTGTAACGTCTACTTCATTTATATCGATGGTTACAAAATCCGGGTTCAGGAACATTTCATAATATTCGGAATCGGTGTAAGTACCATCGGTATAATCGAAGCGGATCGCAATTTTTTCGTTTACCGGCGTATTGGCGGCTAAAACAAAGCTGAAAGGAATAGTAGTAGTTTTACTGCTCAAAGTTGCCATAGCACCAGCCGGAAAATTTCCCTGAAACACGGTTAAATATTGGGAGGAGGAACTTACCACTACATCCAGGTTAGCAAGCGGCGCCAGGTAATTTTTAAACTCTACCGTTAAATACAAGGTGTCGCCGGGGTGATGTACGCCTTTTTTATTAGTATTTATCTCCGTATAGCGCACCGATTTGGCATTGATTGTGCTTAACGCTTTGGCTACATCCAGCAAACCGTGGCCTAATTGTCCGGTGAAAGCAGCATTTGCGGGTAAACTGTAAATATCGGCATCGGCAGTAGTGCGGATCTGTTCCGCTATTTGCAGCGCATTAAACTGCGGGAATTTCTTTTTGACCAGCGCCGCTGTTCCAGCCACCATCGGGCAGGCATAAGACGATCCATTTCCCTGCACGTAGGCGCTGTCGTGGTTGTTAGAGGTGGTTAAAATTCCTAATCCGGGTGCCACAACATCTACTTTATGCCCAAAAGTCAGGGCTTTGATATTCTGTTGATCCGTAGTACCCACCGAAAGCACGTTTTTATAAGATGCCGGGTAGAAATCCAGTTTCGCGCTATTATTTCCGGCGGCAGCAATTACCACCCGGTTTTTATTGATTGCCGCATAATTTATTACGTCCTGTTCATAGAGCGAAGGCGGATAAACGCCGCCCCACGAAAGGTTGATCACATCGCAACCATGGTCGGCAGCAAAAACAATGGCTTCGTAACCGGCAAAAGTGCCGGTAGGAGTGGTCGGGTAAATTTTGATAGGCAGGAATTTACTTTTGAAACCAACACCTGCAACGCCTTTATTATTCTGCGTAACGGCAGAAGCCACACCGGTAACTCCCACGCCATGGCCGCTGGCATCAGCGGTAGCATTGTTATCGTTATCAGCCATGTCCCAGCCCCGGAAATTATCTACGTAGCCATCCTGATCGTTATCAATTCCATCAATTGGATCAGCGTAATTGTATTTCAGGTTGCCTTTCAGATCTTTGTGCGAATACCGGATGCCTGTATCCAGAATCCCGATCACAATGGAAGTATCTCCTTGTTCAAAATCCCAGCCGCGGTAAGCTTTAATATTCTTTAAATGGTATTGCTTTACAGTTGCAGTAGAATCGGAGAGCGGGTCGTTGGTCTGGAAAAGCGGTTCTAAAGCATTCAGCGTTTCGGCATAAGCCAATACACCAGTTTTAAGCAGCATTTTCTTAGCGTTTACCAGCGAAGCATTTTTATCCAGTTTTACTTCGTAGATCAGCGTCAGGTCTACAGCTCCGGGTTTATCGGCCGGCAAGGTTGCTTTCGGGTATTTCTGTTGTACGCTGCCGGCTTTTATAGTAGCAAGTGCTTGGTTTAAAGCACTTAATTGAATGGTGTTGCCTTTGGCGTAAGTTTTATATTCGGGCTTCAGCTTAAAAACCAGTTTGCCGGGAATGGATTTAACCGGCGCCGGATTTTGGCCCAGAACTGTTTTTATGCTAAAAAATGGTAGCAAAAAAAGCAGCAAAAAGTAAAAACGTTGCATAAAAACGGAATTGAAAATCGGTTTAGAAAAGCTTTAATTTCAGTTGAGTAAATAAAGATCGGTAAAAATCTGGTAAGGGGTGGTAAGTTTAATACTAATGCCTTAATTTTAGGTTTCAGAATTTCTATTCTGGAGCAAGTTAGTAATTAAATTGCTTAACAACACCCGAAATCATTTCTGTTCTTCAATAGCAACATGACCAACCTGAAAGAAAAACACCAGTCTGCGCTCGATGCCGCGATCAAAGCTTTGCACGAACGCAAATTCTTTACGTTATACCCGGAAAATCCGTCGCCGGAAATTTACGGTGAAACGGCTGATAAAGAAGGCCGCGATAAATACAAAACCTATTTGAACAACAACTTTGCGGAGTTGCTGCAGGAAAACCCGGAGAAATGGGTTGGCCAGGAAGATTCGCCTTATACGCAGGAAAAACTGGGCGTAAAATACCCGTATTTCTCGACCGAAACCCTGATCAGCCGTGCTGAAAATGCGTTTCACCAGTGGCGTAAAGTATCGCCGACCGACCGGGCTGCGGTTTTAGTAGAATCTTTGGAGCGTTTGAAAAGCCGTTTCTTCGACATTGCTTACGCTACCATGCACACCACCGGCCAGGCTTATATGATGTCGTTCCAGGCTTCGGGCCCGCACGCTGCCGACCGCGCGTTGGAAGCCCTTGCAGCCGGTTTCGAGGAACAAACCCGTTTCCCGAACCAGACCGAATGGGAAAAACCGATGGGTAAATACAACCTGAAACTGAACAAGATCTGGGTAGCCGTTCCGAAAGGAATTTCCCTGGTAATTGGCTGCTCTACCTTCCCGACCTGGAATACGGTGCCGGGCATGTACGCGAGTCTGGTAACTGGCAACCCGGTAATTATCAAGCCGCACCCGAAAGCAGTTTTACCAATTGCCATTGTAATTGCCGAAGTTCAGAAAGTGCTGCAGGAAAATGGTTTTGATCCGAATATCTGCCAGTTAGCCGTAGATGCGGAAGATCATTTAATCACCAAAGAACTGGCTGAAAACCCGAAAGTGAAACTGATCGATTATACCGGCGGAACTACTTTTGGTAACTATGTGGAAAGCTTGCCAGGCAAAACGGTTTTCACCGAAAAAGCCGGCGTAAATTCCATTATTTTAGATTCTATGACCGACCTGGATAAAGTAGCGCAGAACTTAGCGTTTTCTGTTACTTTATATTCGGGCCAGATGTGTACCGCGCCGCAGAACTTCTTTATTCCGGAAACCGGCGTAATGGTAAACGGCGAAAACGTGCCTTACGAAACCGTAGCGCAGAAACTTGCCGAAGCCGTAACCGGCCTGGTAAATAACCCGAAAGCTGGTCCGCACGTGCTCGGCGCCATTCAAAACGTGGCCACTTCTGACCGCGTGAAAGATATGGCAGCTATGAAAGGCAAAAGCGTTTTAGATTCCTGCCAGATCCAGAACCCGATGTTCCACGAGGCACGTACCTGCAGCCCGGTAATTTACGAGGTGAATGCCGAAGACAAGGAAGTGTACAGCAAAGAACTTTTCGGCCCGATCGTGCTTTTGATCAAAACCAAAAACACCGACGAAAGCATTGCCCTGGCCAAAGAAATGGCGATGGAGCACGGGGCAATTTCCTGCGGCGCGTACACGACAGATGCTGCCGTAAAAGAAAAAATTATGGATGAAATGAGCTTGGCCGGAACTCCGGTTAGCTTCAATTTAACCGGCGGTATTTACGTGAACCAGAACGCCGGTTTCTCCGATTTCCACGTTACGGGCGGAAACCCGGCTGGTAATGCTTCTTTCACGAATCCTGAATTCGTGATCAAACGCTTTACCTGGGTTGGTTTCCGGGAGCCGATCGTTGGGTAGTTTTTGAGCTTAAAACCATAGCGTTTTTAATAGAAAAACCCTGAAGCATAAGCTTCGGGGTTTTTCGTTGTTGAGCTAAAAATTTGTAATTGATATTTTTATAATGTTATTTATCAATAATATTTCGAGAAAAACTAAGGGCAATGAAAATAACATCCCTATTATCAATACTAATCTTTTTAAGTATTTCCTGCAAGAAGAAAGATCCAGAACCGGATGGCCCATCCGTTGTGGGAGAGTGGAAGGCTCAATACCGTAAAGAAGGTATTTTTACTTATCCCCAAATGGAGCCTGCTTTTCCAACCAATTTCTCGCAAAATTATCCCTATCAGGATGAGATCTTATTTAATTTTCAGCCTGATATGACTTTTAAGGAGTCATTAGCGAACATCTATGCTCCTTCCGGCTATTTCTCTATGACTTACAATTATGCCTTAGAGGGCAACAAGATCATTTTCAGTAAATATGATAGTACCTCCAATTTTTTCCCTTCCGGAAAAATATATATTGATAGTTTAACTTAAAACAGACTTGTATTTAGGGACACAGTAGTTAATACCATGTTCCAAAGTTTAGGTGTCCGCATAAATACTGCAACCAGAAAGTAAAAATGTGTTACGAGGTCTTATCCTTGATCTGTGGCGCACAGACCAACCTGCTGCCGTTAAAAGTTCCTGCTAATTTTTACGCTACTGCTTTGGTCTGTGCGCCACAGACCAAGGAAAGGGATTTTAACACCCAGAAACGCTATTCTTCCAAACCGAAAAACCCGGCTGTTCCACAGACCGGGTTTTTATTTTTCAATCAATCAACAATCAACGAAATTTACATTTTCCCGCCGGCAATCAAACCGCGCAGATCATCACCCAAATTATCGATTTTCTTTTTGATCTCATCCCAGGCGCTTTGGGTTTTGGTTTCCGGCGAATTCAGCTTTTCGGCAATTAGGGCGCGTTTGGCTTCCAGGGCGGTAATATGTTCGTGGTAGGTATGGTTCGAATCTGCCGTGGTAGCCTGTACTTTGGCTTTCAAGGTTTTAATTTTATTGTCGAGTTCCTCCAGGCTTTTCTTGATCTCAGTTTCAGATAAATGGGCCGGAGCACGCATGTTTTCGGGTTTCAGGTTGTAAGTATCCATTGCGGTTAGGGTTTAGTTTTCAGCGCTAAAACGATACCGTTTTTGCTTTAGAATTTTAATACTGCCAAATGCCCGAAAAAGATATAGCAAGCAGCACTATTTTAAGCTAACATCCTTGGTTTAGTGTTTTCCTTTTCAATTTAACGCCTGCATTTTTAATTTAAAAACGGTAGGGTTTTCGGGCGCAAAAGTGCTTTAGAAAAAATGGTAAACCTTAATTTGAAGATTATTGTTTTTTGTTATCTTTACAAACAGCGCAGGCAAATATGGTAAGTTCAGACGCTGATTCTAATAGCGATACACATGCAGATTATAGTTGTAATTTGTGCTTTTCTTTTGCAAGTTCTGCTGCCGGCGCCGCAACAAACGTTATTTATTACCAAAACCGGAAACATTCAGTTTAAATCGGAAGCACCGCTGGAACTCATCGAAGCACGTTCTGCTAAAATGAAAGGCGTGATCAATCCGGCCGAGCAAACTTTTGCTTTTTCGGTGGCCAACAATTCTTTCGAAGGGTTTAACAGTGCCTTGCAGCGCGAACATTTTAACGAGAATTACATGGAAAGCAATAAATTTCCGAATTCATCTTTTTCCGGAAAAATTATTGAAACCATAGATTTTACTGTTGATGGCACGCACACCGTTCGCGCGAAAGGAAAATTACTGGTGCACGGCGTAGAACAGGAACGCATTATTAAAGCAACGTTGCAGATCAAAAAAGGCGTAATTTCGGTTTCTTCCAGTTTCACAGTGCCGCTGGCCGATCACAACATTACCATTCCCAAAATTGTGTACCAGAAAATTGCCGAAGAAATTCAGGTAGATCTAAACGCCGTTCTGCAACCGCAATCTTAAATTCCCGATGCCGGTTTTTCGCCTGTTCTTGTTCCTGACTTTGTTCCTGCCATTTTTGGTTTCGGGCCAGAATCTGCATTTTAACGCGCGCACTTTTGAGCACAATAACGAACCGCTGAAAATTAAAAAGCTTTACCAGGATGCTGCCGGTTTTATTTGGCTGGGCACCGCGCAAGGCCTTTTTCAGTACGATGGCTTTGAAACCAAACCTGTTTTTTTAGAAAATGCAGCTAAACCAATTCCGCCCGTTTCTTCCCTTTTTCAGGATAAACATAAACGCCTTTGGATTGGCTGTGAAAACGGAGAAATTTACCGCCTTAGCAATCAGAAATTAACACCCTTTAAACCACAAAGGAATGCACCGCAATCTGCCATTTTAGCCATTCAAGAAGATACACAAGGCAGTATCTGGCTGGCAACGTACGGCGATGGTTTGTATTGCTGGAAACAGAATTTACTCTATCAATTCAATACCAAAACCGGCTTGCCCGACGATTACGTGTACGCGCTCACGGCCGATAGAAGCGGGAATATCTGGGCCGGAACCGACCGTGGTATTGCCATCTGTAATTTCAGTGCTCATAAAAAGCAGGTTTCCAGGATCGGAACCGCGCAGGGCCTGCCCGATAATATTGTAACGTCGCTGGCTATTTGTCCGGGAAAGGAAACGATCTGGGCGGGAACATATTCCGGCGGTTTCTGCCAGATAAATGCCGAAACCCGGAAAATTACGAAGCTGGAAATAGCCGAAAACTGGCCTTACAGCGTGATTTCGGCCATATTGCCCACAACCGCCAGCGCCGCTTTGATCGCAACGTATAACCACGGCCTTTTCGAATTCGATCTGGCGGAGCCGGAAAAATTGGTAGCGGTTGAAGATAATAAACCGTCCGGCTTTAAAATTTCTGACTTGCTTTACGATGCTGAGGGTTTGGTTTGGGTAGCCGGCAATACTTCCGAAATCCGTTTAGCAAAGCCAGCCCTTCGTTTTCTGAAATTCCCGGAAAAGCAATCGGCAACGGGTGTGCTGGCGGTTTTGCCCGATACGCACGGTAATATCTGGTTCAGCACCGACGATGGCCTTTTCTGCGCACAAAAACAAAACGATGGTTTCAGCATAAAACCCGCTTTTGCAGCCCTGCCTTTTCAGAAATTTAAGGTGATAAGTTTATACGAAGATACGCAGGGCTTTATGTGGGTGGGAACCTTTGGCGGCGGCGTTTTCAGAATTGATCCGGCTAGCGGAAGAGAAACCCAATACACGGAAAAGAACGGTCTGGTAAACGATAACGTACTTTCCATCGACGGTTCCGGAAACGAGATCTGGCTGGCTACGTTGGGTGGAGCATCGTGGTGCAAACTTAATACCAACGACGAAACTTCGCTACAATTTCAGAATTTTAACCAGCGCGACGGCATTGGTTTCAATTATATTTACCAGGTTTTTATAGACCGTAAAAAGCGCGTCTGGTTTGCAACCGATGGCAAAGGTTTAACCAAATTAGAGCACGGCCGATTCACCAATTATTCCGGAAAAGAAGGCTTAACTTCCCGCACCGTTTATTCTATGGTCGAAACCCAGGATGGAAATTTATGGGTTAGCACGCCTAAAAACGGACTTTTTAAATTCGACGGGAAGCAGTTTGTAAATTTCAGCAGCAAGCAAGGTTTGCGTGACCTGAATATTAACGCTTTGCAAACCGATAAATTTGGCAACCTGCTTATTCTGCACCAGAAAGGTCTTGATATCTTAGATCCGAAAACCGGGAAAATGCGCAACTTAGGCTCGGAAAACGGCTTGCAAAATATGGGTCAGGACCTGAACGCCATGGCAAAAGCAAGCGACGGAACGGTATGGTTTGGGGCGCAAAAAGTGCTGGTTGCTTACCAACCGGTTTCTATGCAGGTGGCCGCTCAACCCAAAACCAACATTACCAGTCTGCAGCTTTTCCTGAAACCCATTTCTACGGAACCTAACCATGCATTTAAGCACGACGAAAACCACATTTCCTTCAATTATGCAGGGCTTTGGTTTCAGCAACCGGAGGAAGTAAGTTACCGGCTAAAGCTGGAAGGTTATGACCGCGAGTGGATATTTTCGAACAACCGCAGCATTACGTATCCAAAACTTCCGCCCGGAGAATACACTTTCAAAGTCAGCGCTTCGGCTAATGGTAACTTTCAAAACGCGCCAATAGAAACCTATCATTTTCTGGTGCAGCAACCTTTCTGGAATACAACCTGGTTTTACCTGTTAAGTTTTGTGGCCGCTGGAAGTTTGCTTTTCGGGTTTATTAAAAGCCGTGAAAAACGCCTGAAAAAAGCCGAACGCCTGGAAAAAGATAAAGTAATGTTCCAGTTCGAAACGCTTAAGAACCAGGTAAATCCACACTTTCTTTTCAACAGTTTTAATACGCTCATCGGCATTATTGAAGATGATCAGGAAGCGGCGGTTGCGTACGTAGAAAAGCTTTCCGATTTCTTCCGGAACATTCTGGTTTACCGCGAAAAAGATACGATCACGTTGGGCGAAGAACTGGAACTGGTGCAGCGCTATTACTTTTTGCAGCAAAAACGATACGGTTCTAATCTGGCTTTAGAAGTTCTGGTGCCTGAAAATGAACTGGAATTGCTGGTTGCGCCGCTTACTTTGCAGCTGCTCGTAGAAAATGCGATCAAGCACAACGTGGTTTCTCGCAGCAAGCCTTTATTGGTTCAGATTTTCACCGAAGCGGGGGCTTATCTGGTGGTGCGCAATAATCTTCAGAAGAAAAAAATGCCCGAAAGTTCTACTGGTATCGGGTTAGCCAATATTGTTAAACGCTATACTATATTAACCCGAAAACCGGTGCAGGTTATAGAGAACGCTATGGTTTTTGAGGTAAAAATTCCCTTAATTTCTGAACTATGAAAGTATTTCTGATAGAAGATGAAGAAGTTGCGGCTGCCCGCATGGAAAAACTTTTACGCCAGCTCGAGCCCGGCTTGTACATTGCCGGCGTGGCCGATAGTATTGAAAGTTCGGTGGAGTGGCTGCGACAGAATCCGGCGCCGGACCTCATTTTTTCGGATATTCATTTGGCTGACGGATCGAGTTTCGAAATTTTTAAGGAAGTGGAAGTTACCGCGCCGGTTATTTTTACCACGGCCTTCGACCAATATGCGCTGGATGCTTTTAAAGTGAACAGCATCGACTATCTGCTGAAACCGGTAAAACAGGCCGAGCTTGAAAAAAGCCTGGAAAAATGGAAAAGGTTACGTTCGCAAAACACAAATCCGGTGATCGATTATCAGCAACTTTTGCAGGCTTTAAAACCCGCGCAGCAGCATTTTCAGAAACGCCTGGTTATTCGCTACGGTCCGCACATAAAAACCGTGGAAGTGGCTGATGTGGCTTATTTTTTCACGCAGGAGAAAGTTACCTTTCTGTGCACTTTCGAAGGAAAAAAACTGCCGGTAGATTCCACGCTTGACGAGCAGGAAAAAGAACTCGATCCAACCGTTTTTTTTCGCATCAACCGCCAGTTTATCATCAATGTAAAAGCCATCGGCAACATGCTAAGTTACTCCAAATCGCGCGTGAAAATTGAGCTGAATCCGCCATCGGAAATTGAAACAATTGTAAGTACAGAGCGGTCTGCAACATTCAAAAACTGGCTTACCGGCAAATAAGAGATTTAGAAAATTGAAAGGTAATTATTACGTTTCCAAATCTTCAAACTACCAAATCCCTTTCCAATTCAGGTTACAGAAAACTGGTTCAGCATTCACTTTTTCCCGTTCGGCAATATTTGTTTCTGTTGCTTTAATAAAGCATGCTTATTTGTCGTAGAAATCACCATGAATGGTTTCTGAATGATGATGATGGATCTCAGAATCCGGCGGCTGTCCGAATGATCAGTCGCCGGATCTGGGAAACTTTCTTTCGGTAAAAATTAAGTAAATTAGAACTCGCCAACACGCAACCCGGAAACTCCCGATGAAAGAGATTTTTCAGCAATATACCGGTTTTATAATGTTGTTTGGGCTTGGGTTTTTTATGGCCTGCAAACACGAAATTCCGGTGCAGCCGGCGCCTGAAAATCCAAGTAATAATAACCCAGTAGATACCGGCCAGCCATGCGACCCGAACACCGTTTACTTTCAGCGCGATGTATTGCCGATCCTGCTTTCGAACTGCACCATGAGCGGCTGCCATAATGCAACTGACCGCGAAGATGGTGTGGTGCTGGATAATTATGCAAACGTGATGGCCACGGCTGATGTAAGACCCGGAAATGCCGGTGGCAGCGATCTTTTTGAAGTGCTGGTAGAAGACGACAAAGATAAACGCATGCCATACGGAAGAAATTCGCTTACTGAGGCCCAGATCCAGATCATTCAGACCTGGATTAACCAGGGCGCTAGAAATGAAATTTGCGGCACCAGTACCTGCGATACAGCTTCGGTAACGTATTCGGCGGTTATAAAACCTTTGGTACAGAACAATTGCTCTGGTTGCCATAATAATAGTTTAGCTTCCGGCGGTTATAATTTCAGTACGCATGCCGGTTTGGTGGTAGCAGTAAATAATGGCAGACTGGTTGGTGCGGTTTCGCATGCGGCAGGTTTTGTACCGATGCCTCAGGGCGGGAAATTAACCGATTGTCAGGTTTCCCAGATAAAAAAATGGGTGAACTTTGGTGCGCTTAATAATTAAATGAACTTCATGAAGAAATATATTTTTGGTTTTTTGGTAAGTGGGACGTTCTTTTTTTCGGGCTGCTATTACGATGTGGAAAGCGAGCTGTACCCCAAAGATCCGAACCAAACCTGCGATACGCTGAATATTGGTTACCAGGCACGCATTGAGCCGATCGTAAAAAATAATTGCGTTACCTGCCACAGTGGTAGC
Source organism: Adhaeribacter terreus (assembly GCF_042657365.1). NCBI lineage: Bacteria > Pseudomonadati > Bacteroidota > Cytophagia > Cytophagales > Hymenobacteraceae > Adhaeribacter > Adhaeribacter terreus. Next base: position 231,025 of record NZ_JBHSKT010000002.1, read on the forward strand.
GGCGCTAGCGGCAATGTAAGTCTGGATTCTTACCAGGGAGTAAAAGACGCTACGATAAGCCGGAATTTGTACGGTGCGATATCGCATACTTCCAGTAAACCCATGCCGCAAGACGGAAATAAACTGCCCGACTGCGATATAATAGCAATAAAAAAGTGGATAGACAGCGGCCATCCGCAATAGTTTGAAGAAGAAACATGAACAAGAGAAATTACCTGATCGCTTTCGTTTTGCTGCTGGCAGTGTTGGTTTCATACTACTTATACAACAAACCAACCCGCAACCTGACCAATGAAACCGCCGATCTGAGTTTGCCGGCTCCGGAACTTTACCGGCAGTTTGCTGAAAATGAAGCGCACGCCAATCAGCAATACCTGGATAAGGTAATTCAGGTGAAAGGCGTTTTACAGAACGTAAGCCGCGGCAACGATGGCTCCCTCAATCTAACGCTTGATGCAGGTAACCCGATGGGCGGCGTTACCTGCGAAATACCAGGTAGCAATATTCCGGAAGGTCTGAATTTGAAAACCGGCCGTGAAATGACTGTGAAAGGGCAGTGCACCGGTTTTCTGATGGATGTGGTGTTGGTGAAATGCGTGGTGGTGCCATGAGTTTTTCAGCTTAAAATGATACCGTTTTTTATTCGCCTTTTTAAATTTAATTTTTTATGAAAAAGTGTGTTTTAACCTTACTTTTTAGCGGCATTTTAGCCGTATCGGGTGCTTTTGCGCAGGATAAATATTTTACCAAAAACGGTCAGGTTACTTTCTTTTCCAGCACACCCATGGAAAACATTGAAGCCAATAATAACAATGCTACCAGCGTGATAGATGCCAAAACCGGTAAAATGGAATTTGCCATTCTGATGAAAGCTTTCAAGTTCGAAAAAGCTTTGATGGAAGAGCATTTCAATGAGAATTACGTGGAATCTGGCAAATATCCAAAAGCTACTTTTGCCGGCAATATTACCAATATAAGTGCGGTAGATTTCAGTAAAAACGGTACGTATAAAGTAAACGTGAAAGGCAAAATGACCATTCATGGCGTAACCAAAGAGGTGGAAGCACCGGGTACTATTACCGTAGAAAACGGCAAAGTAAAAGCCCATTCGGTTTTTAATGTGGCGCCCGATGATTATAAGATCGAGATCCCGAAACTGGTGCGCGAGAAAATTGCGAAGGAAATTAAAGTAACCGTAAATATGGATTATCAGGCCTTGAAAAGCTAACCGCCCCTCATGAAGATCTTCCGGAAATATTTTTTGCTTGCCCTTACTTTTTTTGCCGTTTCGCCTACCGTTTTTGCGCAGGATGATCTGCTTTCTTTAATAGAAGACGAAAAACCGACCACCGAATTTGCCAAAGCCAGCTTTAAAACCACCCGCGTAATTAACAGCCAGTCGTTGGAAAATACGGCACCCGGCGTACTCGATATGAAAATTTCGCATCGTTTCGGGCCACTGAACGGCGGCGCTTACGAACTTTTTGGTTTAGATGCGGCTACTATTCGCATTGGCCTGGATTACGGTATTTCGAAGCATTTAATGATAGGGGTAGGCCGGAGTTCGGTGCAGAAAACCTATGATGGCTTCATGAAAATGAAACTGTTGCGGCAAAGCAGCGGCGCCCGCAACATGCCGGTTTCGGTTATCTGGTTTTCGAGCATTGCGCTGAATTCTTTGAAATGGCAAAACCCGGAACGCAACAATTATTTCAGTTCGCGGTTGGCTTACACGCATCAGCTTATTTTTGGCCGGAAATTTTCCGAAGGCTTTACGTTACAGTTTATGCCAACTGTGGTACACCGTAACTTAATTGCCACCAATGCCGAAAAGCACGACGTAATTGCGTTTGGAGTAGCCGGCCGGCAGAAATTAACGCGCCGCCTGGCCATAAACGCCGAATATTATTATGTGTTGCCTGATCAGATAGCTGAAAATATGCGCAATTCCTTAGCCATTGGTTTTGATATTGAAACCGGCGGCCATGTTTTCCAGCTGCATTTTACTAACTCAACGGCCATGGTAGAAAAAGGCTTCATTACCGAAACCGATGGAAACTGGTTCGATGGAGACATTCGTTTCGGCTTTAATATTTCCCGCGTATTTACCATTAAGCAAAACAACAAAGATTAATTTTAAGCAGAAAACGTTATCTTTTTGAGCGTGAAAACTAAAATGCCTGACTAAGAAATTGGTCAGGCATTTTAGTTTATTTGTGGTTCAGTATTTTTCTGCAAGAGCCAGTACATGCCCATCCGGATCTGTCACGTAACCAACAGTATGTCCCCAATCTCGCGGCTGCACAGTACTGATCATTTTGCCGCCATTTTTTACGGCGCGTTCACACACTTCAGCGGCGTTTTCTTTAAATAAATAAAGTTCGCAACGCGGAATGCCGTTGCCGGAAGCAGGGTGGGGAAGGTGTTCGCCCAGAATCTTTGCAATTCCGTTTTCGGGCATCAAACCGAGTTTGCAGGTTTCACTCAGGTCAAATTCCGTCATACCGGGCACATCTAAAGTTGGTGTTTGTTGTAGTACGTTTGCGTAAAACGTTTTGCTGCGGCTTTGGTCAGCAACATAAAGAATGAATTCTATCATGCGTCAGGGTGGAGTTTTTAGGGCTGAAAAGGTAGCGTTTTTTTCTTGCCGGTGGTTATTTTTCGTGCACAATAGTTGCCCAGAAACCAAGGCCGGCCGGCACTTCAAACCAATCTCCCTGGCTGGTTTTGCGGGCATAACTATCGGAATTGAAGAAACCGGCGCTGAAAAATAAACCGCGTTTGCCATAATCTTTTATCCATTCCAGCGTGAGCAGGCAATCGGAACTGATGTAAATGTCTTTGTCGGAGAGGTCTAAAGTATGCGTGCCGGAGTCACCGGTGAAATCGGTGTAAAGTGGTTCTTTTAGCAGGTTTTCGCCGATTTTACCGTTTTTATAATCATATAAGTTAACCCGGAAAAGCACGTTGTGGTAGCTGTTGCTGGCAATATTGAAATTTACGTTTTCTAATTTGCCGGGCTTTTTCTTGTTATACCGCAAAACCGTTCCCACTTCCGAACCCAGATCGTTAGAAGTAAATCCCGCCGTCATAAACTTCGAATCGGTGGTATTGCCGGCTGTAATGGTTTTGATTTTTCGGGGCTTAATTACAACTTCCTGCAAATTGCGGGTTTGTGGTTGCAGCGCAATAATGCCGTTTTGCCGAGCCAGCACATTTGCAAAATCACTTGCCGGAAATAAACGGCTTTCATAACCCAGCATCGAAACTTTTATCGTATCTCCGGGGCGGGCTTTTTCAATGTTCAAAACGAAACTGCCTTGTTCATTGGCCACGGTTCCGGCATCGCGGTGCAGAATACCAATACTGGCAAATTCAATGGGTTGCTTGGTTTGTGCATCCAGAATCCTGCCTTGCAAAGTTTGGGCCTGTAACTGAAGCGTAAACAGCAAAGTAACTAATATCACAGCAAATAGCTTTTTCATGAACGTGGCGTTTAGAGAATATACTTTGCAAGCAAGATGCTGTTTTTGTTGGTTTGGTTGTATAAGTTAGAAAAGTTTGTTTGAAACGCTATTGTTTGCGGCGTAAAAAGTGATTTAGTCCTTTTTTATTGGAGGGGTGAATTTAATCGTTTTCCTGACTGCGGGAGGAATAGGTTCAATTAACAAGTTGAATTTGTCGTTTTTACCTATAAATTGAGCGAGGCTATCATCTTTAAGATCGGTTTTCCGAAAAATTGTATCTTTTATTTCATCTCGTCCGAATGTGCTTAATCTGGAAATAAATGGCCCGAAATCACTTGGTCCTACCTGGTAAATAAAATACCTGGTTAAAGTATCGCGTCTGTATTGAATTATATGTCTTTGTGGTCCATCTAAAATAATTCCTAATAAGGAAGTATCACTCAGAAATGCTTTCCCATTTTGGAGTTATAATGCTTCCTAAATGAATCGTATAGCCAAGCTGTCTTTTGTGTAATCATATTTTCCCGCCCAAATTTTAATGTATCCAGGCGAATCTATAAAAGTAGAATTCCGCTTTATATAAAAAGAATCGTTTAGTAAATCGAATTTCCAAAATTGATTAAAACCATACTCTAATTTGCCATCAATATTCCGGAAACTTAAGCCGGTACCAATGTTAATCTCATGCACCTTCGTTGGCTCAGGCAATTTCTTCTCAGCTTTCCTGCAACCGAAAAACGGTATCAAAATCAACGCAAAAAGTAAAACCGTTTTCCTATTCATAGCAGCTTTAAACATTCCTTAACAAGTTAGAAACTTTAGCTGAAATAAAAACAAAAAGCCTTCCCGGTTTCCTGGGAAGGCTTTTAAAAATGGTAGGCTTTTCAGCGTAAAAACTACACTAATGTGCCTTCAATTACTTCTTTCACTTTCTGAGCAGCTTCTTTCAGCTGTACAGCAGAGTAAACTTTCAGACCAGACTCGTCGATGATACGGGCGCCTTCTTCAGCGTTGGTACCTTGCAGACGAACAATGATCGGAACTTCGATGTTGCCGATGTTTTTGTAAGCTTCAACCACACCGTTAGCAACGCGGTCGCAACGTACAATGCCACCAAAAATATTGATCAGGATCGCTTTCACGTTCGGATCTTTCAGAATAATGCGGAAACCAGCTTCTACGGTCTTTGCGTTTGCTCCACCCCCTACGTCCAGGAAGTTAGCAGGCTCACCGCCAGAAAGCTTGATGATATCCATAGTTGCCATCGCCAGACCAGCGCCGTTTACCATACAACCAACGTTTCCGTCCAGTTTTACATAGTTCAGGTTGTGCTCGCCCGCTTCAACTTCCAACGGATCTTCTTCGGTAATGTCGCGCAGGTCTGCCAGATCTTTGTGGCGGTACAGTGCGTTATCATCTAAGTCAACTTTAGCATCTACTGCTAAAATTTTATTGTCAGAAGTTTTCAGAACCGGATTGATCTCGAACATCGAAGAATCGGTTTCTACATAAGCTTTGTAAAGTGCCGTGATGAATTTCACCATTTCTTTAAAAGCCTCGCCTTCCAAGCCTAAGTTAAAAGCAACTTTACGTGCCTGGAAACCCTGTAAACCTACAACCGGGCTAATATATTCTTTGAAGATCTTATCTGGCGTGTGCTCCGCAACTTCTTCAATGTCCATACCACCTTCAGTAGAATACATGATCACGTTCTGGCCGGTAGCACGATCTAATAAAATAGAAACGTAGAATTCTTTGGTTTCAGAAGCGCCTGGGTAATAGACATCCTGCGCGATAAGCACTTTATGTACATTTTTGCCTTCCGGACCGGTCTGGTGCGTTACCAGGTTCATACCAATGATCTGACCGGCAATTTCTTTTACCTGCTCCAGGTTTTTAGCCAGTTTCACCCCGCCGCCTTTACCGCGGCCACCAGCGTGGATCTGCGCTTTTACAACATGCCAGCCAGTACCGGTTTCTTCGGTTAAGCGTTTGGCAGCTTCTACGGCCTGTTCCGGCGTTTCCGCCACAATGCCTTCCTGAATGCGAACGCCGTAGCGTTTCAGAATTTCTTTTCCCTGATATTCGTGTATGTTCATGGGTACAGTTTAATGGTCGCACGAAAGTAAGGTTTTCCGGTTTTATTTTCAAATTCCTTCGCTTTTTTAATCTGAAAGTGCCGGTTATTGTCCAAAGATGTTTAAATTATAGCTCCTTTTAGATCTTTCAAAAAACGTTACTTCAATTTTAAAGCCTGTTCACCATATTTTACATTGACCATTGCCAAAATAGCCTTATTTTGCATAATTGTAAATAGCACCCTATGTTTAAACAGATATATTTTTCTGTCGGTCTTGTAAAAGGGCTGATACTCTCTTTGGTTTTTTGCAGCTCAGCAATCGTGGCAAATGCAGCTTTGCCTTCCAAAGAAGTACAAAAAGGCAAAACGCTATTGGTTCAGGGCGAAAAACTGATTCAACGGTTGGCTGCCGACAGTGCTTACCTGGCCTTTTCTGAAGCCGCTACCTTACTAAAAGATAAATCTCCTTCAGATTATATGCTGGCCCGGATCGGGCTTGCCACTTCCTTGCTGCAAATGAAAGCCACATTTACCTGTTATCAGCAGATGCAGGAAGATGAACGGTTTTTGATGAAACATGTGAAGCCAACCGACGAAGCTTATAGCCAGTTTTACCGGTTAAAAGGAGAATTACACTTTAGTAACCGCGAAGTAGAAAATGCGCTTGCCGCCTGGTACCAGGCCCGTCGTTTAACCATTAAAAAGCACGGGAAGAATAGCTTGGAAGCTGCCCGGGTGTATGCTGATTTAAGTAAATGTTATTTCGCCGGCGGCCGTACAGATTCTTCATTTATGTACGTTTCCAAAGCGCTGCAGATTGTAAATAAACAAGCCGAACCATTAAGAACGGAGGGAGCCCCAATTATTTATAGTCTTTACGGCATGCACTTCAGAAGCTTTCAGTTTGAAGAAAAAGACAAATTTAAGAAAGAGGTTGTTTATAAAGGAAAGAAATACCCCACCAATACCCATGTTAACTTAGCTTATCAGGATAGTGCGGAGCAGGCAGTGCTGAACCTTTATGGAAAAGATAACCAGTATTTAGCTAAGGTTTATACTAATAAGGCGTTTGCTTACAGCGAGTTAGCGAGTATTACTGAGGACGTTGAACTCAGAAGAGAATTAATAACGACAAAAGTAATTCCTTATCTAAAAAAAGGGATCGGAATTTATAAAAAGTACCATAATCCGGAAATTGCCTATCTGTATGTATCGCTTGCCGGTACTTATTCTGAAAGTTTAATATTAAATAAAAAGCTAAGCGAGGAAAACATTTTACTGGCTTTAAAAGCGTGTTTGCCTGGTTATAAAGGAACGAATCTTTACCAGGTTCCAGCTTTAACGAATATTCAATCTGAAAATCATTTGGGGTTGATTCTGGAGCATGTTAGCTATTATTTCCTTGGCCAGTATTATGCTTCCAAAGATCTGAAAGATCTGGAAACCTTTAATCAGTACGGCCTCAAAAGCCTGGAGCTGGCCGAATTTATCCGGAAAAAGAAGGCAATTTATGCAAACGAGAACGATGCTCCCGCCATCCTTTTCCAAAACTGGAACTATGGCCTTTCAATCGAGTCTGCCCATATGCTTTACGAAAAAACCGGAAATGAAAAGTACAAACAGCAGGCATTCAGGAATATCGAAAAATTAAAGAATGCCAATTTATTACATGCTGCGCTTGGCTATCAGCTAGCTAACACTCTGCAAAACTATGATAACCTGGATAAGAACCTTAAACGCTTAACCGCTAAAACTTTACGGGAAGAAGAGCAAACGGAGATAGCCCGCCGGTTCGCAAGCCTTCGGAATAAATCTCCTTTTAGAAATGCTAAAACGCAACTGGCATCAACCCGCCAGGAAATGCAGCAATTGGCCAGCGAAGCTAAAACAAAATATCCGGCGTTCTATGGTGCCAGAATTGAGCAAAACAACGCTTTAAGCATAGAAGAAGTGCAAAAGAGGCTGCCAGATAATAAAACTGCCAAAATAAGCTATTTCTTAAATGTTAATTACGCTTTCGATCGTGAAGTTTACATGCTGGTAGTGCAAAAAAAACGTACAGATTTTATCCGGACGACTTTGCCGCAGGATTATGAGCTCAAGATCGATTCGCTGGTTCATAGTATAACGAATTCTGATTTGCCGGTTTACCGGAAATTAGCCAGCCAGTTTCACGAGTTACTGGTAAAGCCAGCCGATAAAGTGCTAGGCAAACAAGTAGAAAAACTCATGATCATGCCCGACGGTTATTTGTGGCAGATCCCTTTCGAAACGTTGCTTACCAACCAAACCGCTTCGTCCGATTATCGGAAATTGCCTTACCTGCTCAATAAATATCATATCAGTTATCAGCATTCTTCCACTTTAAATAAACTTAGTAAAGAGCTGACCCGAGCGCAGGATCAGAAGTTCGAAAAACCTATTTTGGCCATGGCACCTTTTGCAGATAAAAGCCTGGCCGGGCAAATTGCTTCCGGAAAAATAAATCTGATGGGTGGTGAAATGATAGCCGGAACCTACGCAAAATTGCCTTATACTATAGACTTGTTGCTGAAGCTACAGCAAAAAGTGAAAGGTATGTTCCTGATAGACAAAGAAGCCACCGAAGAATACTTTAAATCGCATGCGAGTAATTTCAGCATTATTCACCTGGCTACGCACGCCGAAACGGATATGGCTAACCCGCTGAATTCAAAGTTTTTGATGGCGAAAGGGGAGACGGAAGACGGAGAACTGCACATGAGCGAATTACTCAACCTGAATATCAGGCCAAATCTGGCTGTGCTAAGCGCCTGTGAAACCGGAAAAGGTATGATAGATAACAGAAACGATGCAATGACGAGCTTAAGCTGGGGATTCTATTATTTAGGTTGCCCAAGCACACTTTCTACCCTCTGGAAAGTGGATGACCGCCAAACCAGCACGGTACTTTCCAGTTTTTACGAATACCTTTTCGCCGGAAAAACCAAACAGGAAGCCCTGCAACAAGCCAAAGTTGATTTCATTTCCAAGGCCCGTAATTCCGAAGAAGCAAATCCGTTTTACTGGAGCGGCCTGGTACTAACCGGCGACGAAGGACCGCTGCCGGTAGGTCTTGAACCGTGGTGGAAACAAACCTGGTTTCTTGCAACTGCAATGATGCTTGCTGCACTGGCTGGTTGGCTTATCTGGAAAAAACAACGCAGTGCCGGTAAGTTACAAAAGCAATTTGCTTAACAGTTTAACTTCCGTTTTCTATAGTCTGGAATAAAAAAAACTTCCGCAGCGCTGAACTTGATGTTTACGCTGCGGAAGTTTTTTTATTGGCTAATCTGTAAAAGAAAAACGCTATGGTTTAGGACTTAAAAACTGCTTCCCAGAATTTCAGCAGAAATATCGTGGAAAGGATGTTGCTCATTTGCAGCCATTTTTTTGAAAGCAGCCTTGGCTTCCGGTTTTTTGCCGGCTTGCCATAACGCCATAGCGCTGTAATAATCGGCTTTATGTTTAAAGGCAGAAGTACTTTGGTTCCGGACCGGATCTAAATAACGGAAAGCAGAATCGGAGTTTTGTAGTTTCAGCCAGAAAATGCCGCGGTAAAAAGTGGTGGTATCGGAAGTAGTAGTTGGTAAGCTATTTAAAGCTTCTTTAAACTGGCCCTGACGGTAAAAATTCATGGCCTGGTTGTAAGCGCTTTTATTATTACTCATCAATACGGGTAAACCTGGGTCGTCAATAAAAGCAGCCTGCCAGTTATTTGCTTGCTTGCTTTGCTGGTTCCACAGAAAAATACCCGCGCCCAATACAGCCGCAACTGAAGCCGCAATACCAAGTTTACGGAAGGAAAAACGCTGGTAAGATGGTTGGGTTTCCTTTTGAAGTTGTGCTTCGTAAGCAGCCATTTGCCCTAAAAGGCGTTCCCGGTGAAAAGACTTAATACCAGCTTTTAAAGTCCGGAAAAGCTCAAATTCAGCCATCAGGTCATTATCTACAGCCAGGCGCTTCCGGAATTCCGAAACTTCTTGTGCAGTCATCTGACCACCCGCAAAACGCTCAATATCTTCCAGATGTGATAGTTCAGGATTCAAAACGGTATCTTTTAGCAATGAAAAACTAAATTCCTATAGAAAACAATAAGCCGGAAATTTATCTGGATTTAAAAATGGAGGCCAGTTTACGCATGCAATTCGCTTTTTTTACTTTGGCTACGTTGTCGTTTTTATAATTCAGAACCTGTGCAATAGCAACCATGCTCAGTTCCTGAAAATAAAATAACTCCAGTATTTTCTGGCAATCGCCGCCAAGTTTGTTTAAAGCTGCATGCACTTTGGCCTGTTGCTCTTTTTCCAGTTCCGGTTCGTTATCGTTTTCTAACATGTTAATATCCGGAAGGTCGTCGAGGTTAGCGTACATAACCGCTTTTTTTTTGTCCCTCAGAATTTTGTATTTCCCGATCGCAAAAAGGTAGGTGCGCAAACTGCTGTTCAGGGTCTGGAGTTTGCCATTGGTTACGTTTTCGTAAAAGCTTATGAGGGTAACCTGGAATATATCGCGGGCTTCTTCCTGGTCTAAAGAAAACTTCCGTTCGGCCCAGTCAGTAAAATCCCGACGGTAAAGTGTATAGATTTCCTGCAGGCAAGTTTCGTCGCCACATTTTAATCTTTCTATGTAATCACTGTCGTTTGCCAAGAGATGTGCTGAATGTTTAGAACCTTGAAGTGCTACGTTTTTCTACGAAAGGATTTTTAGCAGGTTTTGTTGTAAGATTTTTGGAAGGTATTGAAAATTCCTGGCGAAATATACTAACCTTTTTCAAAAAAAAAGTATTAACCTGTTATTATACTGCCGCTCAAAACCTAACTCATTCACTACTAAACTACAACCCGAATGCAAATTTTATACGCCGTTACCTTCCGCGCTAAAAACAATCCAGGTTCTGGCTTGTTGCAGAAAATAAAACTGGTTGCCGGCGACCAGGTACAAGCTGTTGAATTTGCTTCTCAACAGGCCGAAGCACTGAATTTAGAAGTGATACGGGTTGAAGAATTACAGCCAGTTGAACAAGGAGCATTTCCGTTGTTCACCAATCTCCAATTTCAGGATGATTTAAGACAATAAACGATTGTTAAACTTCCTAAAAAGAGTTTATATGAAAAAGTGGAAAGTAAAGTTCTGGCCGACCCGGCAAACCGTACAACAACAGAATCAGTTGAAAGAAGTAGTGATAAAAGTTGATAAGATCGCGGAGATCCGCCCGCAGTTACAGGTCCACTTTCCGCAGTGCCAGATCAATTCTGTAGTAGAAACGGCATAATTTCGGACAAAGAAACATTGCCGCGCTTTCCGGCCGATTTTTTTTAGTAAGTTTGCCAGCATGACAACGCCGGAGACCCTGCTGCAAGCCACCAATATTTTTAAGAACTACGGTACGCTGCCTGTACTGAAAGGCATAGATCTGACCATTGCCAAGGGCGAAGTTGTGTCTATTGTAGGCGCTTCCGGGGCTGGTAAAAGTACGTTGCTGCATATTTTAGGTACTTTAGATGCGCCCGATCGGGGCGAAGTGCATTTTTCGGGTCAGGATCTTACCAAAATGAATAACGGCGATCTGGCGCGTTTCCGGAACAAATACATCGGTTTCATTTTCCAGTTCCATAATTTATTACCCGAGTTTACCGCCCTTGAAAATGCCTGTTTACCGGGTTTCCTGGCTGGCCGCCCAGAAAAAGAAGTAATAGCGCGCGCTACCGAATTACTGGAAATGCTGCACTTAGGCCACCGCTTAGAACATAAACCTTCCGAAATGAGTGGTGGAGAACAGCAACGCACTGCTGTAGCCCGGGCCTTGATCAATTCACCGGAAATCATTTTTGCCGATGAGCCCAGCGGTAACCTCGATTCTAAAAACGCGCACGAACTCCACGATATTTTCTTTCGTCTGCGCCAGGAACTGAACCAGACCTTTGTAGTAGTAACCCACAACGCTGAATTAGCCGGTATGGCAGACCGCAAACTGGTTATGAAAGACGGCCACATTGTCTCGTAAATTGCTTAATTGTTATATTGCTGATTGATAATTGTTGATTGTTCAGATATGAAATGTAGAGACGCAAAATTTTGCGTCTTTTTTTTGCGCGAAATTCTGCAACCAGTCAACCATCTGTTTCCTTTCCATTAATTGATCCGGTTGGGTTTAACTGTTGCAAATACATTTCTTCCCTTGCAAATAATCCAGCATTCATTAACATAATTTAAAGCCCTTTTTAGGTTAGAAAAAGCTAATGGTTTTAGCGTTGTTCTTTTGTTTTGTAACTCCCTGATATTCAGGTATTCCTGTTAGATTAGTAAATGTTTTAAAATTATTTGTAACTATCTGATTATCAGTGCTAAAAATTACTAAAAAAGTGTAGGAAATTTGCACTTTTCAGTATGCCTTCCTGTTAAGAAGTAACAATCAAAAACTAGTAAAATGAATCAGGAAATGAAGGAAGAAAAAATGGTCAGAAAAGCGAAGGTAGAAAGTTATGACATTTCCCGTTCGGATGAAACCATGCATTTGGCTGTTGATTTAGCCAAATTTATCAAAGAAAATAAACTATATCAGAATATTCAGGGCAAAGAGTTCGTGAACGTGGAAGGCTGGCAATATGCCGGTTCGCGTTTAGGTATTTTCCCGGTGGTGGAGCACGTAATTAATTTCAGCAACGAAACTGAAATGAAATACGAAGCCAAAGTAACGTTGCTGAACGTGCGTAGCGGCCAGACCGTAGGCGCGGGTTTTGCAATTTGTTCAAATAAAGAAAATGGCAAGAAATATTACCAGGAATTCGCGATAGCATCGATGGCGCAAACGCGGGCAATTGGTAAAGCGTATCGAAATATTCTGGCCTGGATCATTCGCGCAGCGGGTTATGAACCAACCCCTGCCGAAGAAATGGATTATACTGGTGCTTCGGAAGTGAAAGTGGTAGCCCAACCTGCAGCAAAAGCCGAAAAAGCTGCTCCAAAAGTAGTTGCCAAAACGCAGGAAGTTGCCATGAAAGCCAATTCGGAAGAAGTAACTTCGGCGAAACCTGAAGCTGCTGCCGTAATTGAAGAACCAGCCATGAAATATGCAACGGCTAAGCAGAAAGAAGAAATTATCCGCCTGCTGAACAACGTGGTAATTACCCGTCAGGAGAAAACCAAAATGTTGCTGAATATCAATAAACTGGACGAAGAACGGGCCGCACAGTCTATTCAGAAGCTGGTAAAAGTAATTGAAGAGCGCGAAGCGCAATCGAAAGCCGCTTAATTTTAATTGCTGAAAAATTTAATAGCGCAGGGCACAAGCTCTGCGCTATTTTTTTGCCTTAAGTTTTTGAAATAGAATACTTTTTAACTCAAAAACGGTATTGTTTCGAGCCAAAAAAATCACGTATCAAACCTCACAAGTTTCAAAGACCTGTGAGGTTTATTTTTTCAAAAACGCTATGCTTTTAGCCCCAAAAACTCACGGCCGGAATTCCTGCAGAAATTCGTAGTTTTGAAGTCCAAAATCATAGCGTTTTCCTTTGCCCGAAATTCACCAGATCTTAAAGCAATATTGGGGTTACGACCAGTTCCGGCCGTTGCAGGAAGATATTATTAATGCTGCATTGGCCGGAAAAGATACGTTGGCTTTGCTTCCAACCGGTGGCGGAAAATCCATCTGCTTTCAGGTTCCGGCAATGGCTATGGAAGGAATTTGCCTGGTCATTTCGCCGCTGATCGCGCTGATGAAAGACCAGGTAATGCAGTTGCAGAAACGCGGTATTTCTGCCATTGCCATTCACACGGGCATGAACCGGCGGGAAATTGATATTGCGCTGGATAACTGCGTATATGGCGGCGTAAAATTCCTGTATCTTTCGCCGGAACGCTTGCAAACCGATATTTTCCGGGAGCGGGTTAAGAAAATGAACGTGTGTCTGCTAGCCGTAGACGAAGCGCATTGTATTTCGCAATGGGGTTACGATTTCCGTCCTCCGTACCTGCAGATTGCCCAATTACGTGAAGTTTTACCCGATATTCCAATTCTGGCACTAACTGCAACGGCCACCGAAACGGTAAAAAAAGACATTCAGGAAAAGTTAGCTTTTAAGCAGGAAAACGTTTTTCAGAGCAGCTTTGCCCGAGCCAATCTTTCGTATTCCGCCCAACCTGCCGAAGACAAAATAAACCGGCTGGCGGAAGTTATTAAAAGCGTTCCGGGCACTGGCATTGTATATGTGCGCAGCCGCAAACGAACTGTAGAAATTGCCAACGAACTGCTGCGCCGTGGTTTCAAAGCTGCTCCTTACCACGCCGGACTTTCTTTCGAACAACGCAACCAAACCCAGACCGCCTGGCTCGAAAACCGCGTGCAAATTATGGTGGCCACCAATGCATTCGGAATGGGAATTGACAAACCCGATGTGCGATTAGTGGTGCATGTTGATTTGCCCGACAATCTTGAAGCGTATTACCAGGAAGCCGGGCGCGCCGGAAGAGACGGACGTTATGCTTACGCCGTGGTTTTATTTGCGCCGAATGATCTGCTGGAGGTGCGTGAAAAAGTGGAAGAAGCGCATCCGCCCATGGAAACCCTACGCAAAACCTATCAGGCCCTCGCTAATTTTTACCAGATAGCAGTAGGCAGCGGCGAGTTCGTTACTTTCGATTTTAATCTGGAAGAACTGGTAAAAACCTACAAACTGAACCCGCTGGAAACGCACCACAGTTTGAAAAAACTCGAAACCGAAGGTTTCCTGCAGCTGAACGACGCCTATTTTTCGCCTTCCAAAGTTTATATTCCGGCGGGCAAAGAAGAGCTTTATAAGTTTCAGGTGGCCAACCGCGAGTTAGATCCGTTGCTGAAACTGCTTATCAGAATGTATGGCGGCGAATTGTTTACCAACTTCGTGAAAATTTCGGAACACAGTCTGGCACTTAACCTGAAAGCTACGCAGCCCCAGATCGTAAAAATGCTGGAGTTTCTGGATAAATCGGGCGTAATTGTGTATGAACCGCAGCATGATAAACCGCAGGTACTTTTCACTACCCCGCGTTATGATGCTACCACTTTGCCCTTAAACCAGAAAAAGCTCCGGAGTTTTCGCGGACTTGCACTTGAAAAAGCCGATTCTGTGGTGCGTTATGTGCAAACCGAAAACCGCTGCCGCACACAATTACTGCTCGAATATTTTGGCGAAATTTCCGATGAAAGTTGCCGTATCTGCGATTTTTGCCTGAAGCAGAAAAAACGCAAAAAACAGCAGGAAGAATTCGCACAACTGGAAAAACAACTTCTGGAAATAATTGCCAACGAACCGCTTTTACCCAAAATGCTGGCCGAAAAATTCCCCGCCAAACAACGCGAAACACTAACCGATTTGCTCAGAAAAATGCTCGATTCCGGAAAATTGAAATATCTGGAAAGCGGCGAATTGGTGGTAAGGAAGTAATTTTCTATTGTTGTAATTTTTCTTTACAAAGAGTTGCAATAAGGTTACCGCAACAAATAAAGTTTTACCGTAAAATGAGGTGATCAGTTTTTTATCTTGAAATTTCGCTTATGAGATTTACTTTGTCCCTTATTGGTTCTCTTTTAATTCTTAATTGCTTTGGGCAAGATTTTTCAGGTTATACTTTGCTTCCAAAAGAGAAACTAAAGCATTTTGTTCCCTTTGCAATCGATTCCATAAACAACAAAATGTCCTATGCAGCTGAAAATTTCACCATCCAGGAAATTCAAGCAGAAGATATAAATGCGTTATCGCACACAAGCAATTACACTTGGGTAGTACTATGGGCTCCTTGGTGTGCAGGCACTAAAGAAATTGCTCAGGAATATATTAAATATGAAAAAGCCTTAGCCGATAAAGGTATAAGGTTAGTTTTTGTTTCCGTGGGCTATGGTCCAGAAGGAATAAAGAAAGTCCTTAATGAATTACACTATGAGAAACCAACCTATGTAATTAGTTATCTTCCTGATAAAGACAACAATAAAGTCTTCAGAAAAAGTCTAAACGATAAGTTTAAATACCGGCATGCCAATCACTATTTATTCGAAAAAGACAAAGGGCTAATTTATACAGCCAGCGTAGACAAATTTCCATTTCATAAATTACAAGAATTGATTGATAGCAGCCAGCCGACTGATCATAATTCATCTCATATTGGTAAGGAGAAAAAATGACAGCAAAACAGAAGAATTGCAACATATCAGGTTTAAAATTTTGGCAGCAATAAAAAAAGCCCCGCCGTTTCCGGCAGGGCTTTCTAAAACGCTATACTTTTCGGGTTAAAAACTATACCGTTTGGGTTTCTAAAGCATGCACGCCCGGTAGGGTTTTACCTTCCATATACTCCAGCAGCGCGCCGCCGCCGGTAGAAACGTATGAAACCTGGTCGCCGTAGCCGAAAAGGTTTACCGCAGCTGCAGAATCGCCGCCGCCAATTAAAGAGAAAGCACCGTTTTTAGTCGCTTCTACCACGGCATCGGCTACGGTTTTGGTACCTAAAGAGAAGTTCGGCATTTCGAAAACACCCATCGGGCCATTCCACAGAATGGTTTTGGAGTTGCGGATAACCGTTTCAAAAGCTTCGCGGGCTTCCGGTCCAATGTCCAGGCCCATCCAGTTTACCGGAATGTGGTGGTTATCAGCCAGGTCTACGTTCGCATCATTGCTGAATGCATCGGCAATTACCGAATCTTGTGGCAACAGTAAATTCACGCCTTTGGCTTTAGCTTTTTCAATTAAGCTCAGTGCCAGGTCCATTTTATCGGCTTCCAGCAAAGAATTCCCAATGTCGCCGCCCTGCGCTTTTGCAAACGTATAAGCCATACCGCCGCCAATGATCAGGTTGTCCACTTTATCCAGTAAACGCTCGATGATCATGATTTTGTCAGAGATCTTCGCGCCGCCCATAATAGCTGTGTACGGGCGCTCTACATTGTCAAGCACCTTTTTAGCATTGTCCAGTTCAGCTTGCATCACATAGCCGCATACACGGTCGTTCGGGAAATAACGGGCAATTACGGCAGTAGAAGCGTGTTCGCGGTGGGCAGTGCCGAAAGCATCGTTCACGTACACATCGCCCAGGCGGCTCAGTTTGCGGGCAAATTCGGCGTCGCCTTTTTCTTCTTCTTTGTAGAAACGCAGGTTTTCAAGCAGTAAAATCTGGCCTGGTTGTAAATCTTGTGCCATGTGCAGCGCTTTTTCGCTCATGCAGTCATCGGCAAATTTTACGTCGGTATTGAACGTTCTTGAAAGGTGATTTACCAGGTGCTTCAGCGAATATTTTTCCTCCGGACCGGTCTTCGGGCGGCCCAGGTGCGACATTAAAATAACCGAACCGCCATCTTTAAGAATTTTATTGATGGTAGGAATGGCAGCGCGGATGCGGGTATCGTCAGTAATTCTGAAATCTTTATCCAGCGGAACGTTAAAATCTACGCGGATAAGCGCCTTTTTACCGGCAAAATTATACTGTTCTACAGTTTTCATAAGATTTTATTTTGAAAAATGAGGGGGTACTTGTTCACGGAAATATCAGACAAAGTTATCAGTTTTTTAAAAGCAGGCAAGGTGCGATTTTTAATCATGCGAAAGATTATTACGAATTACCGCATCGGGGTTAAAATTTGCCTGCTCAAATGAAACTGTTTTGAAAACGGTATCCGTTTTAGCATAAAAACCCACGTAAATGGCAAAGCAAAATTTACTAACTTTGCGCTAACTGTACCCATATAGAATGAGAATAGGCATTATTTTCGGTGGCCCGTCGCGTGAGCGCGAAATTTCCTTTGCCGGCGGCCGCACCGTTTTCGATAATTTAGATAAGACACTTTTTGAAGCTATTCCAGTTTTCGTGGATAGCATGGGCAATTTTTTATTGCTGGACTGGCACTTTATTTACAAAGGCACCATCCGCGATTTTTACCCGCCCGTAGATACCGTTCCGCATTCGGCGCATCATTTGCAGATCTACCTCGAATCGTTGGGCGAACTGGAAAAGGAAGAACTCGACGAGATCATTACCAAAGTTGGCAAGAAAATTCAGCCGCATAAATTTAAAGAGCATTTCGATTTTGCGTTCCTGGCGCTGCACGGACCTTACGGCGAAGACGGCAACATTCAGGGACTTCTGGAGTGGTACCGTATACCGTATTCCGGTTCAGGCATTCTGGCTTCGGCCATTGGCATCGATAAAATTGTGCAGAAGCAATTCATGCAGAACAATGGTTTTGCTTCGCCGAGCTATAGCGTTATTCCTGCCGAACTCTGGGCCCGCGTTGAAGACCGTCCGGCCATGTTCGAGCAGCTGACTTATGAGCTTGGTTTGCCGTTGGTTTTAAAAGCGCCGCACCAAGGTTCATCCATCGGGGTTTCGGTTTTAAAAGATCCAAATTTCGACGAATTTGAAACTGCCGTAAACAAGAGTTTCTTTACCAAAAATATTTCCAAAGATACCTGGCAGGAACTTGATAATGCCGGCAAAGTGAACCTGGTAAAACAGCTCACCGACATCCGCGAAGGCATTGGCTTGCCGGTAATTGCCGACGACGAAACCGAAATTTACCATCCGGAAGAACTGCTGAAGCACCTGCAATCCGTTTTCACGCTTACCGATACCGAATTTGTGAGCCTGACGAACGTAGAAACCGAGCCGGCCGTTTTGGTTGAAAGCTTTATCCGGGGCAAGGAATTTTCGTGCATTGTGGTGCAGGATGCCGATGGAAAAGCTGTAGCCTTGCCGCCAACTGAAATTGTGAAAGGCAACGAAGTTTTTGATTACCGCTCCAAATATCTGCCGGGCTTAAGCCGAAAAATTACGCCTATAGATCTGCCTGAAGAACAAATTCAGAAGATCCGCCAGGAATGTGTGCGTTTATTCGAAGCTTTCGGATTTAACGTGTACGCGCGTCTCGACGGTTTTTTCTCTGAAAACGGTACCATTTTCCTGAACGATCCGAACACCACTTCGGGCATGTTGCCTTCGTCGTTCTTCTTCCATCAAGCTGCCGAAATTGGCCTGAATCCGTCGCAGTTCCTGACTTACATTATCCGGACCTCGGTAGCAGAACGAATTAAATCGGGGAAAAACGTGCTGGCTTTAACGCAGATGCTCGACACCCTGGACCGCGCCATAGCCGGTAACCGCACTGCGCGCCTCGATAAAATGAAGGTGGGTGTAATTATGGGCGGTTATTCTTCCGAGCGTCATATTTCCGTGGAAAGCGGCCGCAACATTTACGAAAAACTGGCTTCCAGCGCGAAATACCAGCCAATTCCGATCTTCCTTACCGGTTCTTCCGAGGATTATAAACTCTACGAAATTCCGGTAAACATTATGTTGAAAGACAATGCGGATGATATCAAGGAAAAAATAGAATTCTACGAAAACGGCGGCCATGCGCACCCGGTTTTAGAAAAGATCCGCCAAGAAGCCGAAAACATTACCTCTACGTTTGCCGGCAATGTATTGCAGGAGCCGCAGCAAATCTCCTTCAGCCAATTGGGCAACATGGTAGATGCGGTGTTCATTGCGCTGCACGGCCGTCCGGGCGAAGATGGTGCTTTACAGGCCAAGCTGGAAGAATTTGGAATTCCATACAACGGTTCCGGTATCGCTTCTTCGCAGATCACGATCAACAAATACGATACGAACGAAATTCTGCGTCAGCACGGCATGCACGTGGCCAACCACGCCTTGGTTTCCAAAGCCGACTGGCAGCAAAACGCTATGGAATTCTACCAGAAAATCGAAAGCATGTTCAGTTATCCGTTCATTGCCAAGCCTTCTGATGATGGCTGTTCTTCGGCGGTGAAAAAGATCAAGAACCGCGACGAACTAGTGGCTTTTACGAACCTGATCTTCCGCGAAGGCGAGGATCTGATTCCGGAACATGCGCGCACGCTTTCACTTAACTACAAAGAAGAATTCCCGAACAAGCAGGTTTACCTGATCGAGAATCTTATTTCTGCCGAAGGCGCGAAGCATTTCCTGGAAATTACCGGCGGTCTGCTCACCAGATTTTTACCGGATGGCAAGGTTTCGTACGAAATATTTGAAGCTTCGGAAGCGTTAGCGGTAGGTGAGGTTTTATCGTTGGAAGAGAAATTTTTAGCGGGCGAAGGCCAGAACATTACGCCGGCGCGCTACGATGCCGATCCGGAAATTCGTCAGGAAATTTCGGATAAAGTAAAAGCCGACCTGCTGAAAGTTGCCCAGATCCTGAACATTGAAGGCTACGCGCGCATTGATGCTTTTGTACGGGTGTTGGAAAACGACGAAGTGGAAACGATCATTATAGAAGTAAATTCGCTGCCGGGCATGACTCCAGCCACTTGTATTTTCCATCAGACCGCGATAAACGGTTATAAGCCTTACGATTTCATTGATAAGATCTTAACTTACGGCATGGAAAGAAATCATAAAAAATCGCAGGTACATTAATGTAGTTGTTGGTTGTTCATTATCGGTTCTGAATATTTCTGATAAATTTTTCTGACTTATTTCCTGGCTGAAACGAACAACTGACAACCAATAACGAACAACCAAAACATGAGTTTTTTCAAAGCAAATTCTTTTGCCGATGTGCTGAAGCACGTCTTCATAATACTGGTAGTTTTTTTTATGCTGCTGGGTTTCTTCTTTTTCGTGTATCTGCCGAACACCACCAACCACGGCGAAACCATTTCGGTGCCTAAAATTACGGGCATGACCCTGCCGGAAATTGAGGAATACCTTGACGATCAGAACCTGCGCTACTACGTTTCCGATTCGAGCTATAATCCGGGTATAAAACCATTCGTGATCCTGACCCAGGACCCGGCTCCGGGCTCGAAAGTGAAAGAGAACCGCAAAATTTACATCAGCGTAAACATGAAGAACCCGCCGATTATTAAAATGCCGAAGCTGATCGATGGTTCTCTGAAAAATGCGCAGATGATCCTGAAAAGCTACGATCTGATGGTAGGTGAAATTACCTATGTGCCGGACCTGGCGCAGAATGCGGTTTTAAAGCAGTTGGTTAAAGGCAAAGAAATTAAGCCCGGCGATCCGGTAGCCAAAGGTTCGGTGGTAGATCTGGTGGTTGGAGATGGTGAAGGTAATACGGAATTCGATGTTCCTAACGTTGTAGGTATGCCGGTAGATGAAGCCAGTGTATTGTTGGTAGGGCAGGGTTTGCAGTTAGGCAGCATTAATTACGTGCAGGAAGCCGGAAAACCAAATGGCTCGGTGGTGCGCCAGCGGCCGGTTGCAGGTGGTGGTGCTAAAATTAAAGTCGGGCAGCTGGTAGATATCTGGGTAAATGGCCCGGAACCGGTGAAAGGGTTGGAAGAATAAACATATAAATTTTACTTTTTATGCGGAAAACGATACCGTTTGCGTTGCTTTTTTTCTTGTTTCAGGTAAGAGTTTTTGCCCAGCTTTCGCTACCGTTTTTCGACGATTTTGCCCGCTACAACAACCGCCTGGATGCTACGAAATGGGAGCCGAATAGCAGCGTTTACGTAAACGATCGTTTCAGCAAAGACCCGGTTTCCAAAAATATGGTAACCTTTAACGGGTTTCTGGCAGATGGAAGAATAAATGCCAGCAGCAGCCAGAGTATTGTTGAAGTAGATACCCTCACCTCGCAGCCTATAAATCTGAGCAACCGCAATGCCACCGATTCGGTTTATTTAAGCTTTTTTCTGCAAACCGGTGGCATAGGCAATAATCCGGGTTCCAACGCGAGTTTTAAACTCGAATTTAAGACGAACGCTGGTGTTTGGGAACAGGTTTTCCAGCGCAGCGGTAGCCCAACGCAGGCAGCTTTGCCGAATTTTACACCGTTTTTCGTAGCCATTAAGGATGCGAAATTCTTTCATGCTAATTTTCAGTTCCGCTTCCGGAGTACGGGCCGTACCAGCCTGGTCCGCGATACCTGGAACCTCGATTACGTTTTACTAAATAGCGGCCGGCAAAAGAATAATGCGTTGATGGTGGACGATGTAGCCATAATTCAGCCACTCAATTCCATGCTCCAGCGTTACAGCGCCATGCCGGCACACCAGTTTATAGGCCACGTAGCTACCGAGTTGAACGATTCGTTATATACTGTTCTTAAAAACCTTTCCGGCCAGCCCCGCGCCGATAGTTTGCTGGCTTTTGTAAAAGTTGGCAACAATGCTCCGGTGCGCTTCGATAACTCCAGCGTGGCAATTAATGCTTTTCCCGCTACCTATCTTTATGCTGCTACGCCAACAGCCGCTCCGTTCAGTTCGGTGTCTGGTCCGGTAAATATTAAAAGCATAATAGTAGTAGAAAATAACGAAACCTCGCTGGAAACTCAATACAACGATACCATTTCCCGCATTACGCCCCTGCAAAATTATTACGCTTACGACGATGGCTCCGCGGAAAGTGTAACCAGTATTGAACAAGGATTATCGGGGCAGATCGCGCATAAGTTCACGGTTAATAAGTCCGACATGGTAGAAGCGCTTACGTTTTATTTACCGAAAGTACAGAACCGGAAAGGCACGTTTGTAAATTTCCGGATCTGGGACGAAGTGAATAGTAACCCAGCGCCAAGCCATCGTTTTAACTACGGATTTACCGTGCCCGATATTGAGAAGCTCGATACTTTCATTACCATTCCGGTAAATCCGCCGGTTACGGTTTCGGGTTCATTTTATGTAGGCTGGAGCGCCAGCAACCAATATTTCTTCTCGGTTGGGGTAGATAGAAATGAATCTTCCCACGGAAACACCCGCTCTCTGGCTGCGGGTAGCAATTGGGTAGGTTTTGATCCGGGAGCCATTATGCTGCGTCCGGTTATGAACAACAACATTGTGGGCATAACTGAAAATCAGCTGGCAGCGCAAAACGTACAGATTTATCCGAATCCGGCCACTTCTGTAGTAAATATCAGGGGCAATTTCGATTCGCTTCGTCTGATGACCATTACCGGTCAGGTTGTTCTTGAAAAAGCTAGTACAAATTCAGAAATGCAACTCAAAACAAATGATCTGAAACCGGGTTTATATTTATTGCAGGTAATTCAGAATAACCGTATTCAAACGCATAAACTCATCATTCAACCAAACTAATGAACCAGGACATTACACCCGCCGAACTGAAAGAACGCCTTGCCAAAGGTGAAAAACCATTTATTGTAGATGTGCGCGAAGACTGGGAATACCAGGAACAAAACATCGGCGCTTTAAATATTCCACTCGGAGCCTTACCCGACCGACTGGAAGAACTGGAAGACCACAAAAACGACGAAGTAATTGTACATTGCCGTTCCGGTGCTCGGTCAGCTTCCGCTAAAGCATTTTTACAACAGCAAGGCTTTACAAACGTACGCAACTTAACCGGCGGAATTATGGCTTACAACGGCTAAAACAACGTAGCTACCAATAAAAAAAGAGCAACTTTTAACGGTTGCTCTTTTTTTATGTAAAAGTTGAAAACGCTATGGTTTTAGCCTTAAAAAGTATACATCACCTCGACATTTAATTTTTTATTGCCGGCTGTTTTAAAGGTTTCGTTTCCAGATAATGACAACCCACGCTTTCGGTTCTATGCAAAGCTGCATCGGTAATAAGTAAACCAACCTGCGCCAGGTTCTGCAATTCCTGAAGCTCGATTGAAAAAGCAAATCGGTGATGCAACTGGGTAATTTTCGAAAGCATTTGTTCCAGTTTTTCACGGCATAAAAGTAAACCCGGAATGGTGCGCACAATGCCTACGTAATCCCACATCAGTTTCTGAATTTCCGCTTTCTTGTTCTGAATTATATCAACTGGAAAAATACCAGCATTCCGGGAATTTGCATTTTGGTCTTCGCCGGAAATTGCTGAAAACGCTATGTTTTTACTACCAAAAACTGCCGCTTCAGCTGCTTGGCTTGCAAAGATCCAGGCTTCCGGCAGCGAATTACTGGCTAGCCGGTTTGCCCCATGAATGCCGGTACAAGCCGTTTCGCCGCAGGCATACAGGTTTTCGATGGAAGTCCGGCCTTCGGAATCGGTAACTACGCCACCGCACATATAATGCGCCGCCGGCACAACCGGGATCAGATCTATGGTCATATCCAGTTCACTATCCAGACACCGCGCATAAATTTTCGGGAAACGGGTTTTAATTTCTTCGGAAGGCAAATGTCGCAGATCTAAATATACGCACGGCGAACCGGTTTTCTGCATTTCTTTCTGAATGGCTCTGGCAACAATATCGCGCGGCGCTAAACTTCCCAACGGATGATAGTTTTGCATAAACGCAATTCCATCGGAATTCACCAGTTCGGCCCCGAAACCTCGCACCGCTTCGCTGATCAGAAAAGTAGGTTTACCCGGATCGTATAACGCGGTTGGGTGAAATTGCACGAACTCTACATCTTTGATTTTTGCTCCGGCTCGGTATGCCATGGCAATGCCGTCACCGGTTGCTACTTTTGGGTTGGTGGTGTGTTGGTAAACTTGCCCGGCACCGCCGGTTGCCAACATTACCGCTTTCGCATAAATGGGAAAAACGCTATCCTTTTCAGCTGAAAAAGTCTGAACACCAACGCATTTTTGCTGGCCGTTGGTACTATTTGAGAGCAGCAGATCTATGGCAAAGTGTTCTTC
The DNA here is from genome assembly GCF_042657365.1 of Adhaeribacter terreus. Classification (NCBI taxonomy): domain Bacteria; kingdom Pseudomonadati; phylum Bacteroidota; class Cytophagia; order Cytophagales; family Hymenobacteraceae; genus Adhaeribacter; species Adhaeribacter terreus. Next base: position 255,183 of record NZ_JBHSKT010000002.1, read on the forward strand.
CTGTAGGGTTATATTCGGATGGCTTTTAACCTTTTCTATAAGCGCTCGTTGTACGCTGAAACCGGTATAATCGTGGGTATGTACAATGCGGTTTTTGCTGTGTCCGCCTTCCCGGCCGAGGTCTAAATTTCCTCCCTCATTTCTGGTAAAGTTTACTCCGAGCTCTTGCAATTCCTGAATGCACTGCGGAGCTTTTTCGGCTAAAAGTCGTACTGTTTTTTCTTCACATAAGCCGGCTCCGGCAGTTAAGGTATCAGCAATGTGAATTTCAAAAGTATCCCTAGGATCAGTTACTGCAGAAATTCCGCCTTGAGCAAAACTGGTATTGGTTTCGTTTGCTTTGCCTTTGCAGATTACGCCTACGGTGCCATGTTTAGCAACTTTCAAAGCAAAACCCATACCGCCAATGCCGCTGCCAATTACCAGAAAATCGAAGGAAAGCATGTTGGGGAAACTAATTTAAGAATGCTGTGTTTTAAGTCCCCCTTTGGAGGGGGTAGGGGGAGGACAATGCATTTCTGATCAGCTTTTTACAAATTTAATATTGTGAAAATCCTCCCCCTGCCCCCTCCAGAGGGGGACTTATCTGATGCTGCGATGAACTTGTTAAAACCCTTAACTAAAAGCCAGCATCCGTTCAATCGGCGCGTAGGCTTTTTGGCGGATGGTTTCGTCGAGTTTGATCAGGAAAGCAACTTCTTCAGGATTACCTAAGGCACGGAGTGAGGCCAGGGTGCGTTCCAGCGAGATTTGTTTCATGTGCGGACATTTGATGCAGGGTACAATGAATTCTTTCTGTGGATACATGCCGCGTAGCGTTGCACCCAGATCGCATTCCGAACCTAAAATAAACTGGTGTGCCTTGCTTTCGCCTACGTGCCGGATAATGTCTGATGTGCTACCTACGATGCCGCCGCCGCGTTCCAGGGATTCTGAAACGGTTTGGTCTGGAACCTCCCAATGCACCAACACTTCCGCGCCTGGGTATTGCAGTTGCAGGCCTTTTATGCGTTGTGGGGTGAATTGTTCGTGCACTTCGCAGGCGCCGCTCCACAGGATCAGGTTTTTGCCGGTTTCTTCTTTTATGCGGGCTTGCAGGTTTTTGCCCATAAATTCGTCGGGCAGAAAGATCAGCTTGTCGCCTTCAAACGATTTCGCAATTTCTAGGGCATTCCGCGAGGTGCAGCAAATATCCACTTCGGCTTTGGTTTCGGCATAGGTGTTTATGTAGGCAATAACGGGCACGCCGGGGTGTTTGGCTTTCAGTTGGCGCACGTCTTCGCCGGTAATGCTTTCGGCCAACGAACAACCGGCCAGCATGCTGGGCAGCAATACGTTCTTGGTCGGGTTCAGAATTTTGGCGGTTTCGGCCATGAATTTTACGCCGCAGAAAATAATATTATCGGCCTGCACTTTGGTGGCGGCCACGCTGAGCGCTAAAGAATCGCCTACGAAATCGGCCACGCCGCCGTCGGCTTCGGTTATTTGTAGTTCGGCGGGCATGTAAAAATGCGCCAGCACCACCGCGTTCTTTTCCTTTTTCAGCGCCCTGATCTCATCCACCATTTCCAGCATGTGCGCATCCGGTTCGGCAGAGCCCGGCGGCAGCATCGACATTAATTTATTGGTGAATCGGGCGTTTTCAATTATAATTTCTGACATGATGAAGGTTTGTTTTTAGCAACTTTTGGGCGGAATAAGATTGGCGGGCATTTCGAGGCTGGTCAGGAACGCTTTGCCTGCTTCCAGGTTATCGACAAGGTCTTGCAAGGTTCGTTTCCGGAAGAGTTGGGCCAGGCCGTCGCGGTACACTTTAAAATCCTGGTGCAGCGGGCAGGGGTGGAGGTTGGAACATTGTTTCAAACCCAGGCCGCAGCGTTTAAAAGCTTCGAGGCCGTCAATTTCCCGGATCACGTCTAAAATGGTGATGCTGGCCGCCGGAAGTTCCAGAAAGAAACCGCCGTTGGGGCCTTTGGTGGATGCAAGCAAGCCTTTGCGCACCAGTTCCTGCAGGATTTTGCCAATAAAAGCCATCGGAATATCCAGCTCGGTCGCGATCTCTTTGATCCCGACCTTGTTTACCGGCGAGGCGTGCAGCGCGATGTAGATCATGGCGCGCAAAGCGTATTCCGTGGTTTTTGTAAGCATTTTTCTTAAAGTTTAGCAGGCAGTTTCCGTGAGTTTTTGGCCCCGAACCCCAAGCGTTTTTTACTCCTAAAACGCTTTTCCGTTTGCTTATTCTATCCCAAAATTCTGGAAAACTTGAGGGTGAAAAAATGAGAATAATCAGTTTTGGAGATGATGGTTTACGGGGTTTTTATGCTTAAGATCGTAGCGTTTTTCCGTCATCCCGAACAACGTCGAGGTAACATATGAAGCCGCATTTTAGACTTTTTTGTTGTACTCTAAGCGTTTTCTTTTTCGTCATCTCGACGATAGGAGAGATCTCATCAAGTTGGTAGTGAAGTTTGCTAATGAGTTTTGAGGCTTAAAAGGATAGCGTTTTTATAGCCAACTTTTAACTCATAACTCTGAACTTTTAACTCTTATAGTTTGCTTTCGCCCTCTTCCGCCGGGCGGGCAGCGTTTTTGCGTTCGCGGCTGCAACCCTACCTAGCCGCATTGCTGCTTTCCTGGCGGAACCAGTAAGCTTGGAGGCTGCTCTCACAAAAACTGGGAGCTTTTTTCCTTCGAGCTGGCTTTCTTTTTAGGTTAGTTTTTCGGAATGCGTGGTTTTCGAGGGCGCTGCGCTAGACGAAATGCGTGAATTGTGGTTTGTGAAATTTTAGAAATTAAAGGAAGATAATTTTGATAGTGAACTTTCAGAGTCTTTTGCCCGAAAATTATATCGTTCTTTGATTAAGCGCTTTTACCATTTCGTGCGTTAAGCTGCTGCTAGAAGGGCCGTAGCCGTTTACGAGGGTGCCTTTTACGTTGTGCTTCTCGGAGGAAATAGCATAGATAATGGCTTCGTCGCTGGGGTCGGTCATGCCTTCAAAACGGTAGGTTTTATCTACTGAAAACTCACTTGGGAAGATCTGCAAGAAGTTGCCGTGGCACTCGATGCAGTTGTCTTTCAGGTTGAAATCGGTGGTATAGCCTTCGCGTTGCAAATGGTCTAAAACTTCTGTTAAGGTGGTCATCTGGATCATGGCGGGTGGGGTTTTAGGTTGAAATTTTATGCAGAAGTTGGCTGGTTTTTTTTGTCCCCCTTTGAAGAGAGTATGGGGAGGATCACATTATCTGATTTACGCGTTATCTGATACTCTCCCCTCGAGGGGAGCCGGAGGGGTGTAATCGCTTGAAGAATTAACCGCAGATGTAAACACCCCTCTAACTCCTCTCAAAGGGAGAAACTCCACAATACTCATCTTCGCAATGCGTATTTTCAATACCGTAAAATTTCTCCCCCAACCCCTTCCAAAGGGGACATTTTTCTCACAAAATCAATTAAAAAACCGGTCCCAGATGCTGGTGGATTTTTCTTCTTTTTTCTTGCCACCGAAAAAGCCACCGTCGAGTTGGCGCTGGCCTTCTTCGGTTATCATTTCGGGTTCCCAGGCCGGAAACCAGACCAGGTTCACTTTTACCGAATATTCGGGCAGGTGGTGGTTCAGGAGCTGGGTTACGTTGTTGGTAATGGTGTTGCTCATGGGGCAGCCGGGCGTGGTAAGCGTCATGGTAACTTTTATCTCCTTGTCTTCCGACAAACAAAGTTCGTAAACCAGCCCGAGGTCCACAATATTCACCCCAATTTCGGGGTCTATGATGTACTTTAAAAGTTCATGGACCTGCTGTAAAATTTCACCTTCATTTTTCATGATAAACTTCTTTTGCGGAGCTTACCGTTTGGTTTGCCCCGATTGTATTTTCTATTAATTTCGGGCTGCTGAAGCTCATAAACAACATTTTAAAAACCTGACCGCAATACAGCAGCGCGGTAAAAAACAGCAAACTTCCGCCGAACAGGATCAGTTTCTGGTGGTACAAAGCGGTGCCAACAAGCAGCACTACAAAGCCGCCCAGATAGGTGTAATTCTGCATTTTCACGAGGCCATCGGAGTATAGATCTTTGGGTTGCGGCACGGGTTGTTTTCCAACTAAATGCTGGTATTGGTGCATCCAGATTATGAACGGCAAAGTCTTGAAAGTCTGGCCCAGAATGAGCGCCGAAATGAAACCCATAAAAATGGAAATGCCATACACTAAGTACAGATGTAGCCGTAGTTTTTCAGGCATGTTCACGAGTTCGCTTACAGCCACCACCATTACAATAGGAAGCGCCATTAAAACCACCGCCAGCAACGATTGTTGCATACCGGCGTCTTGGTTTTTGCGCACGCGTTTCCGGTAGGCATCCAGCACAAAAAGCGCAAATAAAACCATTCCTAGTCCTACCAACAGACCGTACACAAAATAGTAAGGCGTATGGAAAAAAAGATGGTCGGCGGCGAACAAAACCAGGCCCAGATTGATGAGGTAATAACTGATGTGCAGCTTTTTGGTACCTACATGGTGGCTGAGCAGAAACATGGGCAGCAACTTACTTCCCACACCAATAATGAGCAGCAAAAACCAGCCGGCCATGCCCACGTGCGCGTGCAGTTTTAAGTAATGCAAATGGCTTTCCGGCAGGAACGGGAATTGGAAATTGATGGCCATTAACAAACCGATCACACCGGTTATGAAAAGCCAGATACCGGAGGTGGAAATGAAGTCGGTTTCGATGGCCCATTTTTTCACTTGTCGCACCGTAAACATCACGTTCAGGTTGAAAAGCAGAAACGCCAAAACCAGCGCGCAACCCGCAACATGCAGTGGCCAGTGCACCTGAAAATTCCAGAAAGCCCAGGCCAGTAAAACGGTTCCGGAAGCCAGCAACGTGAAGGTGATTTTAGCAAGTTTGGCGCTATACAAAGGCACTTCCAGAATTACCGGCAAAAGTTGGTAAAGGGCCCCGAAAATGATCATGGTTCCCCAGCCTAATGCGGCTATATGCGTAAGCGTGAGGAGTTTGGGATGGAAGAAATGGCCGCCGAAAGCATCAGTGGAGAACAGCAAAAGTACGTTCAGCGCCAGAAATGCCAGCGCTGCGAAGGCGTAATGCGGCAGCACTACCCATTTGCCGGTTTGCTGCGTTTTGCTGATCATATCCATGGCGGTTTCAGTTTTTATAGATGAGCAGTTTTACCTCGTTGGGCGCCGCTTCGTTTACGGACCAGGCAAAACCGCGTTCGGCTAATTGCGGCAAAAGGTACTGCGGCACGCGCCGATGGTGCACAAACAACGCTTCGTTTTCCTGCAGTTTCGGTAAGCTTTCCAGAATGGTCATCATGGGCAGCGGCATTTCCAGATCGCGCACATCTACTTCCTGCAAACGGCCCTCAAATTTCTCCAGCGCTTCCGGAAAGCTTAAACCAATTTTCTGACTTTCAGCAACGGATTTTTCCGCGACTTTTTCGGCCGTTTTCCCTATCGTTTTATACAGATACGTATGCACCAGATCAGGCCCCAGATTCTTCACATAATTGCTGAAACCGCGCTTGGCCACAATGCTGAAAAGCGGTGTCGGCTCAAAGGTATTGATGATCAGCAGAGCCTGGTTTGCTTCCAGTTTATCAAGCGCATCCATAATTAAATTGAATGGATCGTTGCCTGTAGCCAGGTCTTCGCGCACATCCAGTTTCACTACCTTTTCAGGCAGATCAGCTGGTTTATTTTTAGATTCAGCGGCAGGAATTTCCACACTTTTTACCGCCGAAACGCTATCGTTTTCGGGCTCAAAACCCAGCGGCTGCAGTTTATTAAAAAAATCAGCTACGTCTGCATTTCCAATTCGCGCAGCATCGGCAATGGTAACCCGGCTCGCCAGAATTTTCCGCAGAATGGGGTTGCGCAATTTCTCGAAATGCGGATTGATAGACGCAATGGCATCGATGGCTTTCGGGTTCTCTTTTATGAGCGACGAGATCTTGGTTTTTGCACTGATTTTCATAGCGTTTTTGGTTTTGTTTTGCGGAAATTTTGATCAGCTAAACTGTCCTCCCCCTAACCCCCTCCAAAGGGGGACAATCGTAAAATGCGTGTTTAATATTTTGTAAATTATCTGATAAAAGTCCCCCTTTGGAGGGGTAGGGGGAGGACCACTTTATCCGAAAAATTCTTTCGCTTTTTCGGATATATTTATCCGAAAATTCTCTGTAGCGGATTAATCAATCTGCGTTTTTAATCAATTTCCCACGCGGGGCAATAGACCCGATTCAGGCCGCTTCCGGATTTAAAAATCCGAAAGAGCATTCTGGTTTTTAGAAAAATTCACTTCTTCCCAGTCCAGAATTCCGGTAGAAAATTGTCTTCTGGTTCGGCATGTTCTTCGGTTAAATGTTTGCCAATTTTGGCGAGTTGTTCGGCGTTGGCTTGCTGCTCCAGGTAGGGGAAAAATGTGCGTTCTTCGTAGCGGATATGGTCGGTTAAAAAGCTTTGCAGTTTCTCGATTACCGTTTCCGAAATTTCGGTTTTCTGCTCGATCCTGCCTATGAGGTTGCGTACAATTTCGTGGTCTTTTAAAACCTTGCTCCGCTGCGCATCGGTGGCCGGCAGAATGTTTAACAGCAGATCCTCTTCCGCCAGAAAATGTTCCTGCAAACCGGTTTCCCAGAAATAAAGCACGTAATCGCGCATGGTTTGAAGGCTGGCATTTTTCGCTAAACCCTGCTTCAGTTTCCAGGCAAAAAGCAGCCCGAAATGATGTTCGCGGCTCAATGGAACCAGGTTCGGATCGCGCTTTATCGGTTTTTTTTCGGTGGCAGTTTCCATAACGCTATGGTTTTAAGGGTAAAAAGTCAGAATAAAAATTCCGGGTAATGAAAGAAGGCAGGACCAGCCGCACCCGGCCCCGCCAACCACTCTCTCACTTCATCAATTGCTTAGCTCGCTACGCAAAAAGTTCTTTCTCCAGGGCAATTGCTTTCGGGAAGAGAATGTTGTTTTCCAGGTGAATGTGGTTGAAAAGATCGTCCTCAAACTCCTGCAGTTTAGAGAAGGCTACGCGGTAGGTGGCGCAGGAATCGGCCGGTAATTCGTAGTTATTGGTCAGTGTCCGGATGGCTTCCATGTCAGAACCGGCGGCGGTATGCTCCATTTCCATCATGTTTATCGGGCCCTGAATGGTGCCAAATGCGGGGCGTTGCATGGTTGTGCCGTTCTTTTTGGCTTCTTCCATTTGCTTGATGTATGGGAACAAAATGCGCTCTTCTTTCGGCATGTGCGAGGTAAGTTCGGCGGCAACCGCAGCAAAATGGTTCGCCACTTCCAGCAATTCCGGGTGACGGCCACCGTGCACGCGGGCAATTTTATTGGTATATTCGGTCAGCGCCGGAATGCTCTCCACAACGTAAGCGTGGTGTTTATTCACGATGTAATCGCTCAGGAAACCGAGGCCCCAGTTGTCGTAATTTTCGGTTTTCGGCGCTGGCGTTTCGGTAAATGCATTCAGTTCAGCCTCTACTTTTTCTGCATCAATTCCTTTTTCTTCGCAAGCCGCTTTCACCGATTTCTTACCGCCGCAGCAAAAGTCAAGACCATACTTTTTGAATACTTGCGCCTTGCGGTAATCTTTCGCTACCAGCTCGCCAATCGTTTCGCCTTCTTCCGCAGTATTTTTCGTGATCCGCACTTCCCAGATCTCCGGACCTTGCTCTAAATATTGCCATTTAAAAATGTTGCCACGTTCGCCAAGTAACTGATAATAAACCGGTTTTGGGTCGTGGTCGTTATGAATGATCAAGCTTTCGCCGCCCTGCAACTCGTCGAAACGTGCAAAAATAGTAGGGTGCTTCATGCGCGGCTCAAGAATGGTTACGTCGATAAATACTTCTGTAGTTTCCATGTTAGATCTGGGTTTTTTAATGATGATTTTTTCTGTTTTCTGAATAAAAGATGTTTTTGTCTTTTATTATTCGTCAGGTTCCAAAACAAGCCCGAATTCCTTCCGACCTCCATTTTTTCTTCCCGACAATACAAAAGTAGCAGCTGAAAACGCCATGCAGAATGATGCGCGTCAAACCGAAAAGTGATAGATGTCAGCGGAAAAAATATATTTTCTGATATGAAGGTTTAGGCTGTGGATTTCTTTTTTGGAAGAAAAATTTACCTTTCAGCAGTGGAAGTTGAAGGCTGGAAAACAAGGTTTATTTTCAAGTTTACACCTTAAAAGAATGGAAAAATATATTGCGTCATTCCGAGCTTGTCGAGGAAACTTATGGGAATTACAATGGAATTTTGAGCGACAGAGCGATAAATTCCTTACGTGCGGGTTCAGTATGCAATAGTTCCCTCGGCTTCGCTCGGGATGACGCAAAAACTACCTTAAGTTGAAGCATTAGATTCAATTACTTAGCTGAAGTAAACATCTTTAAATTCCTTAATAAATAATGAGTTGAATTGCCCTTGGCTTCAGCCAGGGGATTACCAAATGTGCTGAACGGCTTTAGCCAAATCAATTTATTTGTTCCGATAATTCAGGTTAGGCTAAAGCCAAAATTCTTAAAATCCGGAAACCCCTGCCTGAAGGCAGGGGCAATTGAATCCGCAAAATATTGCCTGAAAAGACAGCAAAAAACGCTATGCTTTTTACCTCCAAAACTCACGCATTTCAGAATCCCACAACCTGAAAGGAACAATCAAAATTCTCAAATCAAAATATCCATTGCCGTCTGCTTAACCTGACGGTTTAAAAAGCTTCACTATGAAAAAAGAACCTACTACCAAACCAACCGGCCTACAGATCAGGCGCTTTTTCACCACTTCTGCCAAACCAAATCCGCTGGAACATTTCAAATTCACAACCCGCACTTCCGCCATTAAAAACCCGAATGGCGAAACGGTTTTTGAAATGAACAACGTAGAAGTTCCGGAAACCTGGTCGCAGATCGCGACGGATATTCTGGCGCAGAAATACTTCCGGAAAACCGGCGTACCGCAACCCGATGGCACTTTGGGCTCCGAAACTTCCGTGAAACAAGTGGTGCGCCGGCTGGCTTCCTGCTGGCAAAGTTGGGGGCAGCGCTACGGCTATTTTGCTTCGGAAGAAACAGCCCAAACCTTTTACGACGAAGTGGTTTTCATGCTGCTTGGCCAGTACGCCGCACCGAATTCGCCGCAATGGTTCAACACCGGTTTGCACCACAGCTACGGCATAAAAGGCGAAAGTCAGGGGCATTTTTACGTCGATCCGGAAACCGGAAAACTTAGAGAATCGGAGTCGGCATATGAACGGCCGCAGCCGCACGCTTGCTTTATTTTATCGGTGAAAGACGACCTGGTGAACGAAGGCGGCATCATGGATCTGTTTGTGCGCGAAGCCCGCATTTTCAAGTACGGTTCTGGCGTGGGCACCAATTATTCCTCTATTCGCGGCGCCAACGAAAAACTTTCCGGTGGCGGCCAGTCTTCCGGTTTAATGTCGTTCCTGAAAGTAGGCGACCGGGCAGCCGGCGCGATCAAATCCGGCGGCACCACGCGGAGGGCCGCTAAAATGGTAAGCCTCGATCTGGACCATCCGGAAATTGAAGAGTTCATAAACTGGAAAGTGGAGGAGGAGAAAAAAGTTGCCGCTTTAATAGCCGCTGGTTACGCCTCCGATTATGAAGGCGAAGCCTACCGCACCGTTTCCGGCCAGAATTCGAACAACTCCGTGCGCGTGCGCGATAGTTTTTTCGCTGCTTTAGATACCGATTCCGACTGGGAACTGAAAGCCCGCACCGACGGCAGTATCGTAAAAAAAGTGCCCGCCCGTAAACTCTGGAACCAAATTAACGAAGCTGCCTGGCATTGCGCTGATCCCGGTTTGCAGTTCGACACCACCATCAACGACTGGCACACCTGCCCCGAAGGCGGCCGCATAAAAGGCTCCAATCCCTGCTCCGAATACATGTTTTTGGACGATACGGCCTGCAATTTAGCCTCGCTGAACCTGCTGAAATTCTACAATTCTGAAACCGGAATTTTCGAAACCGAAGCCTTTAAACACGCTTGTCGCTTGTGGACCATCGTGCTGGAAATTTCGGTTTTAATGGCGCAATTCCCGGCCAAGGAAGTCGCGCAACTTTCTTACGATTACCGCACCATTGGCCTCGGTTACGCCAATTTAGGCGCCATGCTCATGGTTTCTGGCTTGCCTTATGATTCCCAAAAATCGCGGAAAATTGCCGCTGGCATCACCGCCATTATGACCGGCACAGCCTACAAAACTTCCGCGGAAATGGCTTCGGTTTTAGGCCCGTTTGCGAAGTTTGAAACGAATAAAAACGCAATGTTGCGGGTTATCAAAAACCACCGGGCAGCGGCTTACGAAGATCAGGAATTTGACAAGCTTTCCATAAAACCGCAGAAAATTAATGCAGAAATTTGTCCGGATTATTTACTGAAAGCTGCCCAAAAAAGCTGGGACGAAGCGTTGGAACTCGGCGAGAAATACGGCTACAGAAATGCCCAGGCCACGGTTATTGCGCCCACTGGCACCATCGGTTTATTAATGGACTGCGACACCACCGGCGTAGAACCTGATTTTGCCTTGGTAAAATTCAAGAAACTTTCCGGCGGCGGTTATTTCAAAATTATAAACCAGGCCGTTCCCGCCGCGCTGCAAAAATTAGGGTATTCCGAAGGGCAAATTGAAGCGATTGTAACCTACGCCAAAGGCAGCGGCACCCTGAAAAATGCGCCCCACTTAAACCACCAGTTCCTGCAGGAAAAAGGCCTAACCGAAGCTGAAATCCAGCAGATTGAAAATGCCTTAACTACAGCCTTCGATATCCGGTTTGCATTCACGAAATTCGTTTTAGGCGAAGCAGTTTTTGAGCGGTTAGGCATAGCGTTTTCCGAGTTTCAGAAGCCCGATTTCGACTTGCTAAATTACTGGAAATTAACGCCGAAACAGGTAAACGAAGCCAACGCATTTGTAGCCGGCACCATGACCGTGGAAGGCGCGCCTTTCCTGAAGCCGGAACATTACGCCGTGTTCGATTGCGCCAACCGCTGCGGCGAAACCGGCACCCGCTACATCAAACCGCTGGGCCATTTGCAGATGATGGCTGCCGTACAACCCTTCATTTCCGGAGCCATTTCAAAGACCATAAACCTGCCTCACGAAACCACGGTAGAAGAAGTTGCCGACTGTAATCTTCAGGCCTGGAAATTGGGCTTAAAAGCCTGCGCTTTGTATCGCGATGGCAGTAAACTTTCGCAGCCGCTCATGCAGCAGAAAAAGGAAAATGAGAGCGAAAAATCAGAAGAAAACGCTATGGTTTTTGCCTCCGAAACTGCCGCGCCCGATGCCCCGAAAATGCTGACTGAAGACCAGGTTCTGGAGGCCGCCATGGCCATCATTTCCGAATCGAAAGATACGAAATTTAAGCGGGCCTTAAGTGAGATCGTAAAACGCAAACGCCTGCCCGACAAACGCAACGGTTTCACCCAGAAAGCCAAAATCGACGGCCATGCCATTTATGTTCGCACCGGCGAATACCAAGACGGTACGCTCGGCGAAATTTTCATCGATATGTACAAAGAAGGCGTGTCGTTCCGGAGTTTGCTTAACTGTTTTGCCATTTCCGTTTCATTGGGTTTGCAGTACGGCGTGCCGTTAGAGGAATACGTGAGCCGCTTCACCTTCACCCGTTTCGAGCCCGCCGGCCGCGTAGAGCATCCCAACATCAAGCAAGCCACCTCCATTTTCGATTACATTTTCCGCTTGTTAGCTTTTGAATATTTGGAACGCAAAGATCTGGTGCATGTGCTGCCGGAAGATTTGCCCGAAGAATCCCCGCAGCAAACCGTTGAAAAAGTAATGTCGGAAAATGCTGTTAACGTAACTCCCGGCGCAAACGGAACGTCGGTAATTCTGGAGCAAAAGCAGAGCTTCATTTTTGAGCAAACCCAACAGGTTTTAGCCAGCATGATGGGAGATGCGCCGGCTTGTCCAACTTGTGGGCATATTACTATCCGTTCCGGAACTTGCTATAAATGTTTGAATTGCGGAAGTAGTTTGGGGTGTAGTTAGAAAGTTAGATTAGAAGCAAAAAAGGATAGTGCAGGGTTAAAACCCTGCGCTATCCTTTTTTTTATTGTCATCCTGAGCGTGAGCGAAGGACCATGTCGGCTGGATGCACTAATATTAGCTATGAAAAGCAGAGAAAATTATCCAGTAGTTAACACTTCTGAAGCCCGCTAACGAGGTCCTTCGCTATCGTTCAGGATGACAGCTGTGTAGTTAGCTTTTTCTGGAAAGAAATATTTAAAAAAAGCATCAGCAACCCAGCCGGCAACCCCACACTCAATCCAAACATCCACCAATCATAATGCGGGATCATACCCAACTTCGCCCAGTAAAAAATACCCTGCAAAAACAGCAAACCTTCGGTTAAGAGAAAAGCCAGCAAAAACGCCACAAGTCCAATCTTTGCCATCCGGTTTCTCAACGATATCCAACCCAATTGCAGGAACCAGCCAAACAGAAACAAACTCACAAACCCGATCAGCACCAAATGCAGATATCCGATAATAAAGTGCCGCAGTTTGTAAGTGAGGTCCGCAAAGTAAGGAAAAGCAGAAACGGCCTGCATTAGAATTTTCAAACTAAAAGCGGTGAAAGCCAGCAGCATTAAAGCGCGACTCCAACTGTTTAATTTTCTGAAAAGTTGCGGCCAAAACGATAGGGAAATTCGAGTAAAAAGTACTAAAGCAATAACCTGCATCAACGCGGAAATTCCGGCTATTATATATATCCAGGCATCGGGTTTAATCCAGAGTACGGATAGGAGGTAAGCTGGCAAACAAGCCCTGAAAATCAGTTTGAAAAAAACGGTAGCTTTTTGGCGGTTAAAAGTGATCTGGTAATGTTCTAAAAGCCAGAAAAATAAACCCAGTGCCGCGAAGGTAAACCAACCGTTGTACTGAAAATGAAGGTAAAAATAAATAGCGTTGTAATAGAGCTCAGTAAAGCTATTTCCGGTAGCCATAATTGGACCCATCACCCACGGACCTAAACTGGAAAGCGCTAGAAAAAACAGCGATGCTTTAATGAATCTGAAAGAAAGTTTATGTTGCGTTTTTACCAGTTCTGAGCTTTTACAATCTTTCAGAAAACGGTAAATAAAGGCGTAACTGAAAAGAATGTGCAGCGTGGAAAAAGTGATGGAGAATAGCGCGTAGCCTTGTATCGGGAAGCTGATGAGCATTCCTAAAACCGAAGTTTGCGCCAGCCAGAAAAGCCAGGAGTAGATCTTTTTTCGGGCATGGTTTTCCGGTAAATAGGTTGGTAAAAATGCAAGGTAAAAAGCCGAAAAAAGCCAGCCTAATAAGGCTACGTGGCTGTGCGCGTGCAAGAAATTTTTGAAGTTAATGCCTTCAGTAGGTTGTACGAATTGCCAGCGCAGAAACAAACCTAGCAAGGCCACCACCAACAAATTCAGAAAAGCAATTTTAAGCCAGGTAGGTTTCAAGGTATTTCCTTTTGTAGATACGTAATATATTACGTCTCCCACGATATTGCGTCATTTTCCGGTTAACATTTATTGCATTTCGTACCCTAATACAACGCCTCTTATTATGTTTTCCAAACTTTCGAATTTCGCCTTTTCATAGCAAATCCGGATGTAAAATTAGCTGCGGTGACCAGAAGGGAGACGTAATATATTACGTCTCTACAGGGTTATTCAAAAAATGTCTGGTAAATGTTTAACCTGTCTTTCAGGCGTAATTGTGCGGCGGTAGAAGCTTCGATGTTACTTCCCTGCAAAATTTTTACGTCTTTCATAATGGGCGTCAGGAAGGTGTGGAGTTCGTCGTGGACAGGGCCGGTCATGGTGCATTGGCGGAAAAGGGTGTTCAGTTCGCCGTTCAGGGTTTTGCCTAATTCCTGGAATGCCACAATATCGCCGGCGTTTTTGCCGGTATCAAAGGCATCCATGAGTTGCTGCATGTTTTCGATGCTGGCGGTGGTGGCTTCGTCGGCGCGCCATTTCTGGTTGTTTGGGTCCAGTTTTAGGTCGGGTGCGATGGCGGTTTCCTGAATTTCGGTGGTTGGAATGCGGTCGGCTTCGTTGGTACAGGAATAGATGGAACCTACGAGCAAGAGTAAAATGAAAAGCTGTTTCATGGCTTTGGGTTTTAGCTTTTTAAACCAAGGAATTCCGATTAATGGCTGTTTTTATCAGGTGTAAAAGGTCGTGCTGCAAACTTGCGCTGTTGTCTTTGGCGTACCACACGGCCAGCTGTTTGTGCAGTTGTTCTTTGGTTGCGTAAGGGTTTTCGGCCTTGAATTCCTTTACTTTCTGCTGAATTTCTGTTGGCCGCGGCCCCCAGGTAAAAAGCGTTTCGTCGGTTTCGGCGTTCATGCAAATTAGTTTCGGGATGGCGCGGCCGCCGTTGGTCAGGTACAGATCCATGAATTCCGGATTTTCGTCGCGCAGCAAAATAGTGAGTTCAATATTAGGAGCTGCAGCGGCAATTTCGGCGATGGCCGGTACCAGTTGGGCGCCGTCGCCGCACCAGCTTTCGGTTAATAATAGCCAGCTCCATTTTTCCGGAATTTGATGCAGCGTTTCCTGAAGTTCGGGCAAGAGTTTAAACATCTTATGGACCCGCTTGGAACGCTGCGCATTTAATTTGGTGAAAGCAATTTTTTCTTCGGTTTGCTCCGAACCGGTAGTTTGTCCGGCCGCAACCAGCGCTTCTATCAGTACCGAATATAAATTGTAAGTCAGTGGGTTAACCAGCGTTGGGCTTAATTCGAAGGCAGTTTCCATGGGTTTATTTTTTTCTACAAGTTTAACCCAAACTCAGCCGAATAAGAATGATCCAGGTCAGGAAAAAAGATGCTTTTATAGCTCCTTTTGAAACTACATGAAGCTATTAGTGGCAGAGGATTTTTGTCCCCTTTGGAGGGGGGAGGGGGAGGACCACATTATTGCGTCATCCCGACGACAGGTGGGATCTCTTCAAGATAGTACTATCTTCTATTCTGGCTTTCTACCTTCCTCGGGAGATTTCTCCTTGCGTCGAAATGACAATGCGTGAAATCCTCCCCCAACCCCTCCAAAGAGGGACTTTTCGCATAATGACCAAGGTCATTTTTCGGGCTGACTTGCATCATAGCTGAGGCGGGGAATCAGCTCTAATTTCGGGTCGATGAAATGCCGGGTTTTCCGGTCATTTTCCCTAACGTTTTCTGCTTATGCCCGAACGCAATTTTCCCCGCCACCGCCTTATTTATACCGTGCTGATTATCGTGTTCGCTGTGTTTTCGGGCTTTGTTTATACGCAGGCTGTGCCGGAAACTAATGCGGTAAATCCGAAAGCGGTGCACGGAAAAACGCTTTGGCAACAACACAATTGCAGTTCCTGTCACCAGCTTTATGGTTTGGGCGGTTACCTCGGTCCGGATCTCACCAACACGCTTTCCACCAAAGGAAAAGGAAAAAATTACGCCGCGGCCATCATGAAAAACGGTACGCAGGTTATGCCCAATTTCCACCTGAACGACACTGAAATTGAAGCGCTTTTGGCTTTCCTGGAACACGCCGATGAAAGCGGAAACAACCGCGTGCATAGTTACCAGATCGGGCTCGATGGCACTATAACTTCGGAAGGAGAAACGCAGAAATGAAACGCAATCCGGCCACATTTTTTATTGCAACTGCATTAGCGGTTTTACTGCTGGGCATGTTCTTTGGCATGCTCGCGGCGGCGCAATACGTGTTGCCCGGTTTGTGGCGCGAATCTTTACCGTTTACCAAGCTGCGGCCACTGCACGTTTCCATGGTGGTTTTTTGGTTGCTGCTCGGGGCTTCGGGTTGCGTGTATTACTTTCTAGGTGCCGAAAAACTGCTGAAACGCCGCACCAGAAAATGGATTCTACTACATTTCGGTTTGGTTTGTTTTGTGGCTTTGGGCAGCGCCATTGCATATTTTACCGGTAATTTTGGCGGACGCGAATACTGGGAATTTCCGCCGTATTTAGCCGTTCCGCTGGTGCTGGCCTGGGTAGTTTTTCTGAGTATTTTCTGGCGGTCGGTTTACGGAAAGGTCCAGCGCTGGCCGGTATATTACTGGATGTGGCTCACCGGCATTTCGTTTTTCATTCTTTCCCTAGCCGAATCGTATTTGTGGCTGCTGCCTTATTTCGGCAACGATCTGGTGCGCGATATGGCCGTGCAGTGGAAAAGTTACGGCGCCATTGTAGGTTCCTGGAACCAGCTTATTTACGGCGCGGCCTTCTTTTTAATGGCCAAAATAAGCGGCGACAACAGCTTTGCTTTTTCCCGCAAAACCTTCTTTTTCTGGTTCCTGGGTTTAACGAATTTAATGTTTAACTGGGGGCACCACATTTACGCGCTGCCGGTTTCGCCGTTCATCAAACACACGGCCTATTTAATAAGCATGACCGAGCTGCTCATCTTCGGCAAAATTCTCTGGGAATGGAAACGCAGCGTAAGTGAAATGCAGCAGTTTTTCTACCAGATTCCCTACCGTTTTTTAGCCGCCGCCGATGTCTGGGTTTTTCTGAATTTGGGCGTAGCGATTCTCATGTCTATTCCGGCGCTGAACCTGCACACGCACGGTACACATGTAACGGTAGCGCACGCCATGGGCACGACCATCGGTATCAATTCCATGATCCTGCTGGCGCTGGCTTTCTACATTTTTAGCCAGATTTTCGGGGCGCTTTCTGTTAAAAATTTAGCGAAAGTGAAGTTCGGATATTGGCTGAGCAACGGAAGTTTGCTGGTTTTCTGGCTGGCTTTAATGGGCGCAGGTTTAATGAATGCTTGGTTTCAATGGTACGAACCGGAACTCCCTCACGCACTTTTAATGCAGAAACTGATACCGTTTTTCGCGGTTTTCATCGTGGCCGGAATTTTCCTTTTCCTCGGATTTGTTCTGGTCATTTTCCCGCTTTTACTGCAATTCATTTCCGGTAAAAAACCGCTTCCGGAACCCGAAGTTATTTCACCTTCAAACGAAATTGAACCTTTTAAAAATAAGGAATATGCAACCGAATACGCTTAATCCGAACCCCACCGCGCAGCCCGATTTTAACAATCTGGTACACGCTTTTGCGCACAAATCCGATAACGAACTTCGGTTGGCATACTGGCTTTTTAAGGTCGTGAATATTCCGGCGCTCATGAAGTTTTCTACCACTGCCGCTAAGTGGAGTCTGAGCTTAGGTTTGCCGGTGAAAAACCTGCTGAAAAGCACTATTTACCGACATTTCTGCGGCGGCGAAACCGTAGAAGAAGCGCTGAATGTGGTAGAAAAACTCCACAATTTTCAGGTAAACACCGTACTCGATTATGCCGCCGAAGCTGAAGTAACGGAAGCCGGTTTTGAGTACGTGAAAAACCAGATCCTGAACAACATCAAGCTTGCCAAAAAGAACCCGGGAATCGGTTACATTTCGGTTAAAATGACTGGCCTCGGAAACCCGGAAATTTTTGAAAAAGTAACTTCCGGCAAGAAGTTAACGGACGCCGAAGATTACTCTTTAGAGAAAACCTTTTACCGCCTGCACGAGATCTGCAAACGCGCTTCCGAAGCTGGCATCAGCGTGTACATCGACGCCGAAGAAAGCTGGATCCAGAAAACGATCGACGACATTGCTGAAAAAATGATGCGCATGTACAACCAGCAACGCACCGTGGTTTTCAATACGCTGCAAATGTACCGCACCGATCGCCTGGCTTACCTCAAAGATTTTATTCACCGCATGGAAGACCGCCCCGGTTTGCTCGGCATAAAACTGGTGCGCGGGGCTTACTGGGAAAAAGAACGCGAACGTGCTGCGCAAAACGGCCAGCCATCACCGGTTTTCGATACCAAAGCCGGCACCGATAAAAGCTTCGACGACGCCATTCTGCTTTGCCTGCGTCACCTACCCAAAGTACACCTTTGCATTGCCACACACAACCAGAAAAGCACCGAACTTTTAGTAAACGAAATCCACAAAAGCAACATTCGTTTCCACCACAAAGTGCTGCATTTTTCGCAACTCTACGGCATGAGCGACAACCTCACTTTTGCGCTGGCCAAAGCCGGTTTTTCCGCCTCCAAATACCTGCCCTATGGCGAAGTGAAAAAAGCCATGCCTTACCTCATGCGCCGCGCCGAAGAAAACACCGCCATTGCCGGCCAGATGAGCCGCGAACTGAACTTGTTAGAAGCTGAAATGAAGCGGAGGAATTTGTAAAAACGCTAGGGGTAAAGGCTAAAAACTCGTAAAAAAGATAGGGTTTTTGGCTTGAAAAGTTGAAAAAAATGATAGGGATTTGAGCCTAAAAAGCTTTGCTGATTCGGATTTATTAATCCGAATCTTACCTATTGCGGGTCTATTGACCCTCGTTTTTAATCAAATATGGGGATTGATAAATCCCCAACAGGAAATTTCCGGATGAATACATCCGGAAAAGCATTCACAATTAGAATGACGCAATAAAAACCGCAAAACGGTACTTGAACCGCAATAAAAAGTAACCAAATAATAGTCCGGCTGACAACCTATAAAACAGCCACAATTTTTAAAATATGATGATGCAGCAAACCAATCTTCACACGTTTCACATCCCGGTAATGGGCCTCGCATTTTCCATCGATTCGCCGCTCAAAGTGGGGCCGTACGGCATCAGTTCCGTTGTTTCGCTTTCAGACGATACCCTGATCGAGCAGATGCGCGAACATTACAGCCATAAGTTCAGTGAACCGTTCGAAGCCATTACGCCTGACCAGCCCGATTACCGTGCCCGTCGCATAAACGCTTATCTTAATTTGCTGCATAAATACGTGCAAATTTTAACCGGCAAGATCCGCGAAGAAGCCTTTGATGCCACGTCCCGAATCAGCAAATATTTCCGGATGTTGCCCGAAAGTTCGCCGCTCAAAAAGCTGTACAACCAAATGCTGCAAACCGAAGATGAAACTGAAAAAACTGCGCTTCAAAATCAGTTGCGCGAAGCGGTTCAACCCGGTGCTGTGGACGTTAATATCATGACCAAACTTGACAAAACGAACTATGAAAAAGACGGTACACCGCTGCCTTCTGTGTTCTCCGATGCCTTGGCAGGTTTGCGTGGTTTTGCTACTTCCGATGGCGTTTCTTCGGTGGTTTTTTCGGCGGGCATGAACATGCGTTTGTACGGCTACATGGAGCAATTTCCGGAGGCTTTTCAGTACGGCGAAAACGGTTTTAAGAAGAAGATCATTATCAAAGTAAGCGATTATCGTTCGGCGACCGTGCAGGGCAAAATCATGGCGAAAAAAGGACTTTGGGTTTCCGAATTCCGCATCGAATCTGGTTTGAATTGCGGCGGCCACGCCTTTGCTACTGATGGCTTTTTAATGGGCCCGATCCTGGAAGAATTCCGGCAAAATCGAGAAGCTTTGCGGCAGGAACTTTTCGGCTTGTACAAAGCTGCCTGTGAAGCGAAAAACTGGCCTGTTCCAACGGAAGCACCTGAAACCAGATTAACGGTACAAGGCGGCATCGGAACGGCTGAGGAACAGAGGTTTTTAATCGAACATTACAGTGCCGATGCCACCGGTTGGGGTACGCCGTTTTTGCTCGTTCCGGAAGCCTCTACCGTAGATGAAAATACCCTGCAAAAACTGGTGGATGCCCGCGAAGAAGATCTTTATTTAAGCCCGATCTCGCCGCTGGGTGTGCCGTTCAATTCGCTGCGAAACACTACTTCCGAAGAACTGAAATTAAGCCGCATTGCCAAAGGAAAACCGGGCAGTCCGTGCGTAAAAAAGCACCTCGTATCCAACACCGAATTCACCGATCAGCCCATTTGCACGGCGTCGCGCAAGTACCAGGTGCGCAAACTGGAAGAACTGAAAGCGGCCAATTTAGCGCCGGAAGTGTATCAGAAAGAAGTAGATAGCGTGCTGGCCAAAGAGTGTTTGTGCGAAGGTTTGGCGCATACCGCTCTGGTGGTGAACGACATCAAAACCAAGAATCGCAACGCCGTTGCCATTTGTCCGGGACCGAATTTAGCATGGTTTTCCGGCGTATTTTCTTTGGAAGAAATGGTAGACCACATTTATGGCCGCCACGATATTCTGAACGAAGCGTATCGTCCGCACATGTTCGTGAACGAGTTGAAAATGTACGTGACTTACTGGCTGAAACAGAAGAATACGCAGCTCGAAAACCCGACAGATAAACAGGAAAAATACCTGCGTAGTTTCCGCGAAAACCTGTTGCAGGGCATTGCTTATTACCGGCAGTTGCTGCCAACCTTGTTCCCGGAAAATGCCAACGGATATTTCCTGATGGAAGAAGAATTATTCGAAGCTGCCGATGCCTTGATGATCGATGAAAATGCACTTGCCGGCGCTTGATTTTTAAGATGGAAAAGATACGTTTAAGCCGCAGATTCACCTTCGAAACCGCGCACGCGTTGCTGGGTTACGACGGCGCGTGTCGGCACATTCACGGGCATAGTTACAAGCTGGTTGTAACTATAATCGGAACGCCGCTACAGGACGAAAACCACCCGAAAAACGGCATGGTCATGGATTTCGGCGACCTGAAAAAAACGGTAGAGTTTTCCGTGATAAAACCCTTCGACCATGCCTTGCTACTGAACGAAAAAGCACCGGTAGGTTTTGTTGAACAACTGGAAAAGAACGGCGAAAAGCTGGTGCTTTTGCCTTACCAACCCAGCTGCGAAAACATGCTCCTCGATATTAAAAGCCGCCTGCAAAATCAACTTCCGGAAAACATTGAACTTCACAGTTTAAAGCTTTCGGAAACGGAAAATTCTTATGCGGAGTGGTTTGCTTCGGATAATGTTGGAGCTAAGAATTTTTCAGCAGAAATGGCGGAAGCGCTGCTTAACTGAGATTCTGAAAGTAGGGGTAAAGGAAGTAACAGCGAGTAGGTTTTGGCCTGAAAGGCATAGCGTTTTCGGATTGGTTCCGGCACATTTAAGTGTTAAAATCGATCCAGAAATGCCTAAAAATACCAACGTGCCTTCCTGTGATTTTCCGGTTCGGAAACGCTGTGCTTTTTGGTTTTAAACTTAAATGTAACGATCATGCGCGCTACCTTAACTCCATTTCAAAAACTGCTTCTGCTGCTCGGGTTTTTGCTTCTGAGCATGCACCTGAATTCCTGTAAACATACGGATCCGGAAGAAGTTCCTGAGCCATTTCCAATCTTTGAAACTGGCAAGATCTACGTTGCGAATGAACACGCCGGAACCATTTCGGTGATCGATGCGGCTACGAACAAAGTGCTGAAAACCATCAACATAAACGAAGGAAATTCCAACGCTTTGATGGCACACAACGTGCAGGTTGCGCCCGACGGAAACACGGTTTGGGTAACCGGCGTGCCCATGGATCATACCACCGACGAAAAGCTGGTGATCATCGATGCTAAAGCGGATTCTGTGATCTACCGGAAAAATATGGGCGTACATCTGCACATGGCGCATGTGGTGCTGGACTCCCAATCGAAGTTTGCGTACGTAACCGGAACCGAAGCCGGCTTGGTGTTGCAAATTAATACGCAAACCTTCCATACTTCCAACGTTTACACGCTTCCGGCTAATCACCAACCGCACGGCCTTCGCTATTATAACGGCAAACTTTACGTAGCTAACCTGGAAGACAAAAGTATTTCGGTTATTGATGTTTCAACCGGCCAGATCACGGAAATTCCGGTAGGAGGAATGGCAGTGCAAACGGCAATTTCTCAGGATGGAAAATACGTTTTCGCTTCGCTTTTCGATACCAAAGAAGTAGTGCGCTACAACCTGCAAACCCAAACCTTAGACCGCATTTCGTTGCCCGCAATCGCTCAAGGCCCGATCCAGCTTTACCCAACACCCGACAGCAAAAAATTCTTCGTTTGTGATCAGGGCGTTTTGCTGAATCGCCCGGTTTCCGATAAAGTTTTTGTGATCGATATTGAAAAGGCTGCCGTTACGAATACCATAAATGTAGGAAATGCGGCGCATGGCGTTGTGGTGAGCAAAAGCGGTAAAACGGCTTATTCTACCAACACTAACGATGGTACTGTTTCGGTGATTGATGTTGCGTTGGAGAAAGTAATTGCCACCATTCCGGTAGGTTTTACACCTAATGGTATCAGTTTTTTGTCGGAAACTGGTGGGATGCCGTAATTGCATGACTTGGATTGAATTGAGTTTTTCGGGTTAATACCCTAACGTTTTTTCTACATTTCATCCTGCAAGTTTAAGCACAGCCGTAACTTGTGGTTTTTTTATTTAGCCAGTTTGTAACTGGCGGAAGCATTGCGACTTTTTTGCTTCAAATCCCTATCGTTTCAGCAAAGTTTTAAAGCAAAATTATTTTTCAACGTGACTTTTAGATGCCAAAACCATAGCGTTTTCCATAGCTGGCTTTGTCAATTGCCTTGCAGGCAAGGTCAGTTACAAACTGACCAAATAGAAACCCACAAGTTGCAGCTGCGCCTAAACTTGTGGGATGAATAAAAAAAAGGTAGCGTAGGGTTTAAATTCTACGCTACCTTTTTTTAAAGCTCCTTCCTCTGAATTAGGGGAGGGGCGGGGTGGGGTCACAGGTCCTTCTTCACAAACTTCCGCTGCGCAAAATACAGCGGAATTACCGCCCAGAGAATCATCAAGCCGAAAGCCAGCGCAATACCGGTCCAGTTGCCGAAGAAGCTTTTGTATAAGGCACCGGTATAACCCATTAGCGCGGAAATATCTACGTTTAGCAGCACCAAAACGCGGCCCAGATCTATGGGGTTCAGGGAAAGTAAGGCTAGGGTAACGTTATCCAGTGGGTAATCGGCGAAGTAGAAAAGAATGAACATGACCAGGCCGTCGTATAGCAGGCTGAAGTAGAACCAGAGCATTAAGGCAATACCTATTCCTTTGGCTTTGTCGCGGGTTAATACGGAGGAAAGAAAGGCCAGCGAGGTGAAAATAAAACTCAGGAAAACGCCTGAAGTTACCAGGTAAAGGGAAGTAGGTCCGGGGTTGAAAAGCATGGCCGGAATGCCTACGCCTACTACAAAAGCCATGGCCAAAGAAAGCGCGACGCCCAGGTATTCGCTCATGAAAATCTTACGGCGGTTTATAGGCTGCGCTACCAGTAATTCAATAAATTCGGTGGAGTTGTAAAAGTGGATCGTTCCAAAAATAATGCTGATGAGCGGCACAATTAACAGCACTACGTTCAGCAAACTGAGTACGGCTTTGGTCGGGTCGTTTTCCAGGTTGAATAAGCCGAACGACATGAGCAATAAAAACGCGGTGTAACCAATAATGGTGCGGCTGCGCAGGATGTCATAAAGTACGTATTTGATGATCTTGTTCATGATTTTCAGCGGTAATTAAACGGCCATCATTTTGGCAATGGCTTTTCCCAAACGGGTTTCCTGCGTAACTTCTTTTATCGATTCTATGCTCTGGTAAAAGCGGAAATTGCCGTCTACGAGGCAGAAAATATCATCGGCTAGTTCGTCAATTTCGCTCATGATGTGTGAAGAGATCAGGATGAGTTTGCCCTTGCTTTTTTCCTTCAGAATTTTCGTTTTCAGGATCTCCGAACTCAGCGGGTCGAGGCCGGCAGTTGGTTCGTCTAAAACCAGAATTTCGGGATCGAAAAGACAAGCCAACGCAGCGCTTACTTTCTGTTTGTTGCCGCCGGAAAGCGAGCCTAAACTTTTCTCGCACATGGCCCCAATGTTGTACAGATCATACAGTTCGTGGTCCGGTTTTTTGGTGGTTTTCCGGATGTCGCGCATCATATCGAAGAGCTGTTTCACTTTCATGTTTTCCGGAAAACGGCTGATCTGCGGCATGTAACCAATTTTGTTGCGGTATTCCCATTGCCTGATAACCGGCTGACCGTCAACTAAAATGCGGCCGGAATCCGGAATTACCATGCCGAGCAGACACTTGATCATGGTGGTTTTGCCGGAGCCATTCGGACCGATTATAGACACAACCTGGTTGGTGTTGAATTGCGCGGAAATATTATTCAGTACCTGTAATTTGCCGTAGCTTTTACTCAGGTTTTCAAACGTGATCATAAGCGTATTTTCTTAAAACCGGACTGTCATCTTTCAGCATTTCGGGCGTGAACGACGGAATCACTTTTTCCATCCGGTCCATTAAATCTACAATAAAACTGCGCAGGAACATAATGGAACTCGGCACCCGTTCCACCACCAGAGAATACAAACTCACCGGCCGGTATGGCACATCGCCGATTTTGTCTTTGTTCAGGTCGTAGCCTTCGTATTTGTCCCAGTAATTATGGCCGAAAAAGTTGCTCGTGCTGCTGGCATTCGTAGAAACATCGAAGGTGTTGCTCATAAAATTATTCAGCCGAAAGGTATCTTCCGAACAGCTCGAAAGCACGCGCAACGCCCAGCCATTTCCCTGAAAAGTATTCTTTTCGATGTGCAGATACGACGAACCTTCCATGTAAATGCCGGCAGTATTTTTAATGAAGCGGTTGTTGGAAATGGTGCTCCGGCTGATGTCTTTCAATAGCAAACCATACGCCGCCGGACCCCAGTTGTGCTCAAACGTATTGTGCTGCATCACGATGTCGCGGGTGTACATTACGGCCACGCCGGCGCCGTTGTTTTTGAAAGTATTGTGCGTGTAAGTATTGCCATCGGAAAACATGAAATGCAAACCGTAACGGATATTCTTAAAACTCAGGTTATCTTTTATGGTGCAGCGTTTCGCAAATTCCAGGTAAATGCCATCGCGGTGGCCACTGGTTTTGTTGTCTGAAATCTGAATAAAATCGGAATACCAGAGGTGAATGGCGTTGCCGGATGTTGTTTCAGTTCTCGCTTCGCCTTCAATTAAATTCCGGGCCACGGTGCAGCTATCGGTGCGTTGCAGATAAATACCGAAGAACGCGTTTTTAATGTGATTATCGGTAATGGTAACGTGCGCGCCTTCGTACACTTTTATGGCCGCAAAATCGCGCAGGTAACTTACTTCCACGTTGCGCAATTCAAAACCTTTTATGGTTACGTTCCGCGTTTCTACCTGAAAAATGCCTTTTTTATTCTGCGCATCGATCACCGGTTTTCCCACGCCAATTAGTTGCAGCGGCTTTTTAATTTCGATGTTGTTTTCCGCGTAATAACCTTGCTGCACCAGAATTTTATCATAAGGTTTCGCAGCTTTTACTGCCGAACTTACCGTTTTAAAATCGCAGGTTTTGCAGACTTTTAGTTCGGCAGCGGAAGCGGAATTTGCAGCAAAAAAAGCTAGGGAAATGAAGAGAAAAAGTGCTTTACAATAGCCATTGGCTGAAGCCAACGGAAATACATAAAGCGGCTTAAATTTATAATCGGGAATATCCATTACTTTTGTTCCTTCCAACTTATAACCAGAAGCAATTCTGTTATCCTGAGCGCTAGCGAAGAACCT
Organism: Adhaeribacter terreus; assembly: GCF_042657365.1. NCBI lineage: Bacteria > Pseudomonadati > Bacteroidota > Cytophagia > Cytophagales > Hymenobacteraceae > Adhaeribacter > Adhaeribacter terreus. The sequence goes on from NZ_JBHSKT010000002.1 coordinate 280,640, forward strand.
TGTCAGCTCTCAGTAGAAGCGTTTCTATAAACCGCCGACAAGTTGTTTCGCTTAAGCTCAACATGACAAAACTTTTATGAAATTGCTCCAAAAACGATATGCTTTTCAGCCGAAAAACTCGGAGAATTTTACTGCGGTTTTTCGTTGTTCTTTACAGCTTGCACAGCTTCGTTCCAGGTTAAAATGCGGCCGCCTTGCTGCTCCTGCATTTTGGTAGCAGCGGCCCGGTTCTGGAAGGCGGTCAGGAACATGCCCATCGGGCTCGGCAGGTTTTTGCTTTGCAGGAAAATGGCATCTTCGGCGTCAAGCAGGTCTTCGGGTTTGTCGAAATTGGTAACCAGAAACATCTTGCCTTTTGCTTTTTCGTCGGGGTTTTCTTCCAGGTATTGTACAAGACATTCCGCGGAATCGAAGAACAAAGCTTTGCCGGTTTTTAGCACCATTTCCGCGCCGTAACGTTTATCCGAAACGGTCATTTGGCAATGGGCGCAGTTGGTCTGGCCGTAAGCAATGGGTTGTTTTTTAGCTTCGCAGCTTGTAAAAAGCAGCGCGAAAAACGCTAGGGTCAGAGGCAAAAAAAGTGGTTTCATATGTGCGGTATGAGTTGGTTCAGAAATTCAGTTTAAACTGGTAGCGGAGAAGTGATAGGTTTGCGCTTTTTTCGGTGAATGAATTCAATGTAAATGGCAACAAAAGCCAGGATCATCGGGATAATTATGCCCAGCGCACCTTCGGCGGGGAGCGATAAAGCGCTGAAGTTAAGCAATTGTTTGCTGCCTAAAAAAGGCGGTATATAAGTCATGCCCGGTACTTTAATGGGCGCTTGCGGATCTAAGTTTGTACCGAATTTCACGAGCCATAAATAGAAATCTATCAGGCCAGCAGCTCCGGCAAATATCAAAGCTATAAACCAGGTCATTACTAAACTGCGGTGATTCAGAATTGCAGTTAGTACCCCAAAAGCCATCATAAAATAAACGATATATGGCATGTATTTCAGTTCAGCAAAAGAATCGGCGTTAATTTTTTCCATACCGATGTAGTGGTTCAGAATGTTGAAATTCTGGAGGGCGTATTCGGAGTTTCCCCCGAGTTTGTTTACCCAAATGTGCATTTCCAGTCCTTCCGGGTATTGCGGGGCTTCCAGAAATATTTTCCACATTGGGAACATAAACAGGAGGCTCATAGAAAGGGCCGCCAGCAGCATCAAGATTTTTGAAATTTTGCTCATGGCGATAAGATTTTAAGTTTGTTTTCAGCCTGAAGTTTTCAGGCCTTTTTGTCCCCTTTGGAGGGGGGGAGGGGGAGGATAAGCATTTCTGATAAAAATCAACTAACGTAAAAATCCTCCCCTAACCCCCTCCAAAGGGGGACTTTTTATCAGCAATTGAAATGTTTTTAAAAGATCGGAGCGGTTTTTTAGGCCGCTCCGAAGGTCATTCATGAATTACATCGCTTTCTTTTTCTCGCCGGTAGAGAAGGCTATCGGAACGTTAGAACCTTTAGCAGAAACCCTGGCGTAACCCTGCATTTCCTGGTGCAAGGCAGAGCAGAAGTCTGTGCAATAGAACGGGAACACACCGGTTTTGGTAGGCACCCATTTAAAGGTATTTGTAGCGCCTGGCATAATTAACAACTCGGCATTTTGAGCACCCATTACCGCAAATCCGTGCGGTACATCCCAGTCTTGTTCCAGGTTGGTTACGTGGAAGTAAACTTCGTTGCCCACTTCAATGCCTTCAATATTATCCGGAGTTAAGTGGCTTCGGATTGCGGTCATGTACACGTCTACGCGGTTGCCGTTTTTAACCACTTTGGTATCGGCTTCTTTCTTGGTGGCGTACGGGTGTTTGTTGTCGTCCAGCTTGTACATTTTTGCACTTTTCGGCGCAATTTTGTCGGCAGCAATGCCTTGGGCGTAGTGTGGTTCGCCAATAAGCGGGAAGTCTAAAAGCATCTTCATTTTCTCACCGCTGATGTCGATCAACTGACCAGCTTGAGCTAACTCAGGACCGGTTGGCAGGTAACGGTCTTTGGTGATCTTGTTCATGGCCAGCAGGTATTTGCCGTCTGGTTTTCTGGTGTCGCCACCCATTACCAGCAAGTGACCAATAGAGTAATAAACCGGAATTCTGTCTTTCACTTTAAAGTCTTTCAGGCTCCATTTTACCACTTCCGAAGACACGAACATAGAGGAATACGCATTGCCTTTGTCGTCGAACTCGGTGTGCAGCGGACCTAAGCCCACATCTTTCACTTCGGCCTGCAACACAGATTCGTATTTCAGCACCGGAATACCGTTAATATCGCCGATGTAGTCTTTGTTTTTGATGGCATTCTGCATTTTCTCGAAAGAGTGAACCGGAACCACCGAAGCAAGTTTGCCACTCACGCACATGTACTGGCCGGTTGGGTCTACGTCTATACCGTGCGGCGATTTAGGCACCGGGATCAGGTACAGCATATTCGGGCAATCTTCTGGAAGCAGAATCCGCACCTTTTTCTTCATGGTAGAAGTAGCGGTATGCGTTTCGTGGTTCATTTTGTTGTGCGCGTAATTGGCCGGAATTTCTTTGGCCTTGCCTTCGGAAGCATATTTTGCCGCCAGTTTCCAATTCACGCACAGCAGGTAATCTTTGTCGTTCTGAGAAGCGCCAACTTCTTTTAAAGTTCCGGCTTTCTCGGTGTTGTAGGAAGTAAAGAAGATCCAGTCGTTAGAAGGGCCTTTTCCGCCGTTGGCTAAATCGTAGTCAAAACCAGGCACCATGATCTGGAAATCCAGGTCCATATCGCCGTGTTCTTTGTCCACTTTCAGGAAGGAAATAGTGCCGCGGAATTTGTCTTTGTATTCTTTCAGAGAAACGTCCTGCAATTTACCTTCCGGCGTAACCGGTACCGAGAAACGCGTACCCGCCACTACGTATTCGTTGTTGTTGGTTGGATATGGCGAGCAGTGGTTACCGGCGGAGTTCGGAATTTCAATAATTTCAGCTGTCTCAAAAGTTTTAAGGTCTACACGGGCAATGCGCGGCGTATTGTTACCATTCACGAAAAGCCAGCGGCCGTCGGTCATGCCGTCTTCGCGGCTCAGTTTCGGGTGGTGAAGATCGTCCCAAGGCACAAAACCGAACGATGTGTTGAGCATGGCCTTTGTGTTCTCGTTGTAGCCGTAGCCGTTTTCCGGGTTCTGCGAGAAAACCGGGATCACTTTCAGTAAGCGGCCTGACGGAATTCCGTAAACCGCAACCTGCCCGCTGAAACCGCCGGAAAGGAAAGAATAATATTCATCGTGTTTACCCGGGGCTACATAAACAGCCGAGGCAGCATCCGAAGCTAAGGCCGAACCTGTTGCACCACCGGTAGCTTTATTATCGGTTTTGCTGCAACTCTGCAGGCCAGGTACTGCTGCCAGCGCCAGCATAAAAGCAGCGGCCGGCAGCAATTTTTTGAAAGTGGATCTTGGGTCCATGGTTTTAACTAATTATAGTTATTAATGAAAGTTAAATATGCGCATGTTTATTTCGCCCCGTCGTTCTGACGCAGGAATTCAAGCAAAGCGCGGGCATCCGGCTCCTGAATATCTTGGTTCGTCATCTGGGTCAAGTGTTCGGCAAGCAACGCTTTGGCTTGCGGGTCTTTCTGGGTCATTTCTGTTGGGTTGATGATCATGTTCATAATCCATTCCGGTTTGCGGCGTTCGGTTACCCCTTTAAGGCCAGGGCCGACAATTTTCTGATCGGATAACTGGTGGCAGGCAGAGCATTTTCCTTCAAAAATGGTCTTGCCTTTATCGGCCAAAGCAGCATCGAATTTGGAAACATCAACGGTTTTAACCGGGCCAATGCCCATGCCGTTATCTTCAACTTCTACCGGAGCGTTCGGATCGTCGGCTAGTTCTACTTGTTCTTCCGTTTGAGCGGTTTCCTGTTTGGTATCGCCGCCGCAGCTTACCATAAAAAAGCAGCTGGCACCTAGCAACGTGGTTCTGAACCAGGCTGGGCAAATTGCGGAAAGTTTGAGTTGTGCGGATGTAGGTTTCATTTTGGTCATGATGGGTTAAGTGTGTTAGGACGTTTTAGTGGTTTTGGGCCTCCAGAAACAATTCATTTACAATACAAAGGAACTCGCTGATGGGCGCATATTAAAAGATGTTCATCTCTTTAATTTATGACCTTTATCAGTTTTTTATAATATAGTAAAGATATGCAGACTGAGGAATGATGCGAGAACGCGCCTGCTTTTTTGAAGCAGGTTTTTAACAATTGAAAGAAAGAAAAATATAGGGTTTACTCGGTTTCCGGAGCAGTAGAAATGGTGTCAACTTGCAGGCGAACTGCAGAATCCTGAATGCCTTCGAGTTGAGGAGAAATTTCAGAACCGGCACCTTCCTGAACAGACTCTGAGGGAGTATTTTCTGTTCCGGTACTATTTGTACTGTGGTTCGCATTATCGCAACCGAAAATGAAAAGGCCTAAAGCCAGAAGAAGCATTCTGTTCATAGTTTTCGGGTTTAGATTTTGCGCTTTTATTACGCCTTCCGTACTGTATTGTTTTCCGGGTTATTGGAAATTGCCGTAAAGCAAGTTGTTGAAATTGTACTTGTTATAGAAGTGTACTTCGCAACATAGAAGATAAAAAGCCAATTGAAAAACGATAGGGTTTTACCCCGAAAAGGTACTTGTTAATGCGTTTCGCTTATTTTTTTGCAGCGATCTGAACTATATAGCAATCTGATTTTTCAGGGCAAAAAGCATAGCGTTTTTTTGTGCCCGAATATTGCCGATTTGGAATATTCCTGAATGGAAATATTGCTATGTTTTTAATGAAAGTTTTCCCGGAGGAAATTGTAGATCGCAGAAAATTTCCGAGACATTAAGTTTGAAAATAGGGAAGGAAGGGTTTTACGCCGTGCGGGCCAGATCTTCGGTTAAAGAATTGGTGCTTTTAAAAATCGAAATTCCGGCTTCGTTGCCCAACGTTTTTACTTTTTCAGTATCCGGAAGCCAGGTCTGGAACTGCGCAAAAGTAGTTTCCGGCGGCAGACAAATTACCGGCATTCCGGCTTTTTTCAGCACTTCGGCGCAGATCTTTCCTGGTCCGGATTTTATTCTTTTGCCCGCGCCTTCGGTACCAATAACCAGCAGATCGGCTTTTACTTTTTTGGCTAACGCCAGCATTTCATCTACGGCAAAACCCGGTTTTAAAACCCGCGTTACCGAAAGACCAAATTTCAGGTGGAGTTCGCGCGCCAGCTGGTCCATTTTTTCCTGCACTTCGCGTTCTAATAGGTCCGGGTCGGCCCAGATCGTTTCTTCTTCCAGCAAAATGCCCGGGTGATAAGCATGGAACAGTACCAGGCGGGCCTTGGTTTGCCGGGCCAGTTCCGCCGCAAAAACAGCCGCCGTGTAAGCAGGCTGCGAGAAATCCGTAGAAACCAGAATATTTTTCATATTAGGTGCAATCTTATGGGTTATGGAAAAAGCAAGGCAACACTTTCTGCTTAAATTTTGTACATTTAAACCAACACGTTTTAGCTTTGCCCGCCTATAATTCCGGGAAATACAAAATTACGGAAGCCAGCCGGCCAACAGAATGATGAACGGCAACCGCCCGAATGATATTTGTCATGAATCTAAACGGGGCAGGCAGTATCTTTGCAGATTACTAAAACGGTATCTTTTTCAGCTTAAAAAGTAGATTTGGAACAAAATTTAGAGAACCAGCAGCGCCTCAAAGCCATTATTGAAACGGCCATAGACGGCATTATTACCATAGATGCCAAGGGAATAATTGAAACCGTAAACCCGGCGGCCGCGCGCATTTTCGGCTACCAGCCCGAAGAAATGATCGGGAATAACGTGAAAATGCTCATGCCCGAGCCCGACCACAGCCAGCACGACCAATACATTGAAAATTACCACCGCACGCACGTTGGCAAAATTATCGGCATTGGCCGCGAGGTGATCGGTTTGAAAAAAGATGGTACGAAGTTTCCGTTTTTGCTGAGCATTTCGGAAGTAAAGCTGAAAGACAAGCAGATCTTTACCGGCATTGTGCACGATATTTCTACTTTGAAACGCGCCGAAGATGCCCTCCGCGAAAGCGAGAACAAGATCAATTCCATTATTCAGGCGGCCGTAGATGGCATTATCACCATCGATTCGTACGGCATCATGGAAATGGTAAATCCTTCGGCGGCTAAACTTTTCGGGTATGAAATTGACGAATTGCTGGGGAAAAGCATCAACATGCTCATGCCGGAGCCCGATAAAAGTCGCCACGACGGTTATATTCACAACTACGAAACCACTGGCCGCGAACGCATTATTGGCATTGGGCGGGAAGTTACCGGTTTGAAAAAAGATGGCACCATTTTTCCGTTCTTCCTCAGTGTGAGCGAAGTAAAAACGCAGGGCAAACGCATTTACACCGGTTTTGTGCACGACATTACGCAGCAGAAATTAAACGAAGAACGCCTCCGCCGCTACGCCGCCGAACTGGAACGCAGCAACCTGGAGCTTCAGGATTTTGCTTACGTTTCGTCGCATGATCTTCAGGAACCGTTGCGGAAAATTCAGGCTTTTGGTGATCGTTTGCAATCTAAGGAAAAGGAGAACCTGAGCGAACAGGGCAAAGATTACGTAGACCGGATGCTGAACGCGGCCAGCCGGATGCAGAATTTAATTAACGATTTGCTTTCGTTTTCACGGTTAACTACGCAAAGCAAACCATTTGTACCTACTAATCTGAATCAGGTTTTAAGTGAAGTTTTATCGGATCTGGAAATTACCATTGAGCAAACGCACGCCGAAATTATCCGGTCGCCGTTGCCGACCATCGAGGCCGAACCGACGCAGATGCGCCAGCTTTTTCAGAATTTGATCAGCAACGCCATTAAATTCCGGAAGGAAAACGAGAATCCGGTAATAAATATTTACGCGAAGCACCATCAGAAAAAAGCGCACTTAACTGCTACGCCAGGCGACGAAGTAACCGAAATTTACATTGAAGACAACGGCATCGGGTTCGACGAAAAATACCTGGACCGGATCTTCAATATTTTCCAGCGCCTGGAAGGGCAGAAGTACGAAGGCAGCGGCATTGGCCTGGCTATTTGCCGGAAAATTGCCATCCGCCACGGCGGCGATATTACCGCCAACAGTCAGCCCGGCGTAGGCACCCGATTCATCATTACGTTAGCCCTGAAACAACCCAAACAAGAACAAGACCCCGCATTATAATTATGAGCCCGAAACAAAAATCAATCGTGATCCTGATTGCCGACGACGACGCCGAAGACCGCATGCTCGTGAAAGACGCCCTGGACGAAGGCCGCCTGAAAAACGACATCCACTTTGTAGAGAACGGCGAAGAACTGATCGACTACCTGCACAACCGCGGCCGCTTTTCGGATAAAGACAAATTTCCCACACCCGGCCTCATTCTCCTGGACCTGAACATGCCTAAAAAAGACGGCCGAGAAGCGTTAAAAGAAATAAAAAACGACCCGCATCTGCGCTTAATTCCGGTAGTAGTTCTCACAACTTCCAAAGCCGAAGAAGACATTTTGCGGACGTATGATATGGGCGTAAGTTCGTTCATTACCAAACCAGTTACGTTTACCGCGCTGGTAGATGTAATGAAAACGCTGAGCAAGTACTGGTTCGAAATTGTAGAGCTTCCGAAGATTGATTAATGTGCTGATGTGCTAATTTGGAGAAAACGCTAGCGGTTTGGGCGGAAAAAGTCAACCGCCCCCGAACCCCTCCTTGAAAAGGAGGGGAGTTTTTGGTCTCTGCTTCTTTTTGACTTATTGAACCTGAAAGCATATCGTTTTCTATTCGCACTCAAATTAAATAAAGCAATGCAGCAGCTCCCCTCCTAACAAAGGAGGGGCAGGGGTGGTTGATACAATAGCCGATCAAAAGTCCTCCCCTGTTTTTAGGGGAGGATTTAGGTGGGGTAAAAACGCTAAACCTTCAGTCTCAGAAACTCGACACCAAAACAAAAAAACTATTCCCGTCTGCTTTAGCTGACGAATTTCCAGAAAATAAAACGCGAATGTCCGATAAAATAAAGATCCTGCTGATCGACGACGACGAAGATGATTTCATCATTACCCGCGAGATCATCGACGATATTCCGGCGCGCAATTACCGCCTGGACTGGACACCTTCTTTTACCGAAGCGCTGGAACTGATCGCGCAGAAAAAACACGACATTTACCTGGTAGATTACCGCCTCGGCGCGCACGATGGGCTGGAGCTGATCACCAAAGCATTGGAAATGGGTTGCACCGCGCCGCTCATTTTACTTACCGGGCAAAGCGACCGTGAAACGGATGAAAAAGCGATGCGTTTGGGAGCTTCAGATTATTTGGTAAAAGGTGCGATCAGCCCGAATGAATTGGAGCGGTCTATCCGGTACAGCATTGAGCACGGCAAAACATTGCAGGAAATTCAGACGCTGAATACCGAGCTGGAAGAACGCGTAGAAAAACGCACAAACCAGCTGGCCGAAGCCATTAAAAAGCTCGAAAAAACGAACCGCAGTTTGCAGGAAGCGCAGCTCGAAATCCGGAAAGCGTTGCAGAAAGAAAAGGAACTGAACGAACTGAAAAGCCGCTTTGTAACCATCGCTTCGCATGAATTTCGCACGCCCCTGGCAACGGTACTTTCTTCGGCCAGTTTGATAGGCAAATACAAGAATACTGAAGACGACGACAAGCGCCAGAAACACGTAGACAGGATCAAATCGGCGGTGAGCAATTTAACCAGCATTCTGAACGATTTTCTGAGCATCAGTCGCATTGAGGAAGGCAAGATCTACAATGTGCCGTGCAGCTTTAACCTGGAAGTTTTTTGCCTCGAAATTACTGAGGAATTGCAGGGTTTCGTGAAAGACGGGCAGCAAATCCAGTATCAGCATTTCGGGGCGCAGAAAACCGTGAATCTGGACAAGCAATTGCTGAAAAATATTCTATTGAATCTGCTTTCCAACGCCAGTAAATATTCAGCCGAGGGCAAGCTTATTTATTTCACCACCGAAACCAAAAACGGCGCGCTCACCATTACGGTAAAAGACGAAGGCATTGGCATTCCGGAAGCCGATAAAGTGCATTTGTTCGATCCGTTTTTCCGGGCGCAGAACGTAACCAATATTCAGGGCACCGGCCTCGGGCTGAACATTGTAAAAAAATATGTCGATATTATGGGCGGAACCTTGGGCTACGAAAGCGAACTTGACCACGGAACCACCTTTATTGTAAATTTTCCCGCACAAACCTAACCTATGAAAAAGATCCTCCTGATAGAAGACAGCCAGGAAATCCGCGAAAATATTGCCGAAATCCTGACGCTGGCCAATTACGAAGTTGCCGAAGCTGAGAACGGAAAAGTGGGCGTAGAGAAAGCCAAAAAAGAGCACCCCGACCTGATCATCTGCGACATTATGATGCCGCAACTGGATGGTTACGGCGTTCTGCACATGCTCAGCAAAGATCCGCAAACATCCAGCATTCCGTTCATTTTCCTCACCGCCAAATCCGAGAAAGACGATTTCCGGAAAGGCATGAACCTGGGCGCGGACGATTATCTGGTAAAGCCTTTCGACGATCTGGAATTGCTGGATGCGGTGGAAATGCGTTTAAAAAAGAACGAGATTCTGAAAGCCGAATTCCAGAAAAATGCCGAAGGTCTGAACACGTTCATTGAAGAAGCGCGCGGACTGGAAGAACTAAACAAACATCTCACCACCGACCGCAAACTGACCGTTTTCAAAAAGAAACAACTTCTTTTTTCGGAAGGAAATTACCCGAATGCGGTTTATTTTCTAAACAAAGGCAAGATCAAAACTTTTAAAACCAACGAAGACGGCCGCGAACTGATAACGGACCTCTACAAAGACGGCGATTTTATTGGTTATTTAGATTTGCTGGAAGACAAAACCTACCGCGAATCTGCCATGGCGCTGGAAGATTCCGAAGTGATCATTATTCAAAAAGACGACTTCAACGCCCTGCTGCACAACAACCGCGACGTAGCCAATAAATTCATTAAAATATTAAGCGGAAACCTCGCCGACCGGGAAGAACGCTTGCTGAAACTGGCTTATAATTCCGTGCGCAAACGCGTATCTGAAGCCCTGCTTTTAGTGGTAAAACAATTTCAGGAACAGCACGGAAAAGCCACCGAGATCACCATTTCGCGCGAGAATTTAGCCAGCATTGTAGGGGCTTCCAAAGAAGCAGTAATTCGCACGCTTTCTGATTTTAAAGATGAAAAACTCATTGATCTGAAAGGCGGGAAAATTACGATACTAAACTTGGAGAAACTGCAGAAAATGCGGAATTAAGTTGTGAGTTTTTCAGGCTGAAACGATAGCGTTTTTAGCTGGAAAAATCAGTGGAACTTAGTTTTGAAATGGAAGCGCCGTAGCACAAGGTTTAAACCCTGCGCTACGGTTTTTTTAATATTCTTAAACGCTCTTCCGGATTTGTAATCCGGAAGTTCTGAGTTTTCGGATTTGCAATACGACTTTTTCGCAGAAAAAGCCTATTGTTTTTCGATTTAAGTATTTCATTTTTAGCGGCAGTGTAAGGCGGATTGCAAATCCAAAAGAGCAGTTTGTTTTTTTGCGTCATCCCGAACGAAGTTGAGGGAACTATCGCATACCGAACCTGTAGAGTTTTCGGCTTATACCTCTAGCGTTCCACCCCACCTAAATCCTCCCCTAAGAGCAGGGGGGGATTTTTTCTTTACTTCGTAGTTAACTTTTCTGCTGCAAGCCAACTAGGTCTTTCACTCGCGTTCAGGATGACAGAATTTTTAGATTTCACCCCATCAAACACAATAAAATCCCCGATTCCGAGTAGCTATTCCTGAAACCAATCCTTAACTTCGGGAAAATTTTAGTAAATACTTTTATATGAATAAGTTGAAAATAAAGCAGTTGGCGGTTGCTTTTCTGTTCGTGGCTAGTAGCAGCTCGCTGAAAGTGCAGGCGCAGATGTCGGCCAAAAAGATTGACCAATTGGTAGAAAATACCATGAAAACGTTTGATGTGCCGGGCATTGCAGTTTCGGTGGTGAAAGATGGTAAAGTGGTTTATGCCAAAGGGCACGGCGTGCGGTCATTGAACTCGAAGCAGCCCGTCGATGAAAATACGTTGTTTGCAATTGCCTCGAATTCCAAAGCGTTTCTCACGGCTTCCATTGCCATGCTGGTGGACGAAAAGAAAATGAAATGGGACGATAAAGTAACTGATTATATTCCTGAATTCCGGATGTATAATCCGTATGTGACTGAAGAATTTACTGTGCGCGATCTGGTTACGCACCGCAGCGGTCTGGGCCTGGGTGCCGGCGATCTGATGGCATTTCCGGATTCGAATTCCTTTACCATGCCCGAAATTATTCACAACCTGCGCTACTTAAAGCCGGTTTCCGCGTTCCGCACTAAATACGATTACGACAACCTGCTTTACATGGTAGCCGGCGAAGTTGTGGCCAAAGTGAGTGGTCAGCCGTGGGAGGTTTTCGTGGAAGAACGCATCATGAAACCGCTGCAAATGAACGCCAGCGCGGCCACGCATAAACGCCTGAAAGACAAAAGCAACGTGATCGATCCGCACGCGCCGGTAAACGGAAAAGTGCAGGTGGTAGATCGTTTCAACAGCCAGATCGGGCCGGCGGCCTGGGGCTTGTATTCAAACCTTACCGATATGAATAAGTGGGTTTTGATGCAGCTAAATGAAGGCAATTATGGCGAAGGCGGCAAGAACTGCTTGTTTTCTGAAGCTTCACAAAACGAAATGTGGAGCCCGCAGACCTTGCTGCCGCTGAGTTCTTATAACCCGTACAACAGTCATTTCCGAGCGTATGGTTTGGGCTGGTTTGTAACCGATGTGAAGGGAACCAAAGAAGTTTCGCACACAGGTGGTATGCCGGGCATAGTTACGCAGGTAACGCTGCTGCCAGAAAAAGAACTGGCCATTATTGTGCTTACCAACCAACAGTCGGGCTCGGCGTTTACGGCCATTACGAACCAGATCAAAGACAGCTACTTGGGCATTAAAAACACCGACCGGGTTAAAGAATACAACGACCGTCGTCTGGCTGGCGAAGCACATGCGGCTAAAATTGTAGCCAAAGTGGAGAACGATGTGAAAGAAGCGCTGGCGAAAAAATTGGGAACCTTGGAAACGGCGGCCATTTTAGGAACTTTTAAAGACAACTGGTTTGGCGAAGTGGAGATATTCGAAAAGGATGGCAAAACCTGGTTCAGATCGGCCCGTTCGCCGAAGTTGATTGGAGAAATGCTGCCTTACAAAGCTAACACCTACATCGTAAAATGGCGCGACCGCAGCCAGGATGCCGATGCCTTCGTAATGTTCAGCCTGGATCAGGATGGCAAAGCGACAAGCATGAAAATGAAACCGATTTCCCCGCTTACCGATTTCAGTTTCGATTTTCAGGATCTGGACCTGCACCGGATTGAGCCGGCTAAGAAAGCATCTTAAAAACGCTAGGGGTTTGGGCCTCGAAAGTCATTTATTTGAATTTCTTGTAGAGACGCAATACTTTGCGTCTCTTTTTTTTTAGCCATGTCGCAAGTTTAGGCGCAGCCGTAACTTATGACTGCATTGAATAGCCAGTTTATAATTGGCGGAAGCATTGCGACTTTTTTTGCTGCAAAACCTATCGTTTCAGGATAAAACTTTGTAAAGCATAATGGTTTTCAATTGCGACTTTTTTGCATTAAAAGCATAGCGTTTTCATAGCTGGCTTAATTTTTTGCCTTGCAGGCAAGGTCAGTTACAAACTGACCAAAAGAGAATCCATAAGTTGCGCTGTGCTAAACTTGCGGAATGAAACATGCTGAGAAACAAAGTTTTGCGTTTTTGCTTTTTTGCTTCAAAACCCTATCGTTTTCACCACCACAGTGATAACAATCTGACCGGAAACTGACTTTTGTCATCTTTTTGCGGCGGTATTCTTCGGAAATTTGTAGTGTATTTTAAAGCACTATGAAAGACCAGTTTAAAGCAATTACCTTATCGTATAAAAACGCACCAATCGCCATTCGCGAAGCCGTGGCTTTGAATGAGGGCGGGTGCCGGAATTTGCTGCAGAAAATAAAGGAATTTACCGGTTTGCAGGATGCTATGGTGCTTTCTACCTGCAACCGCACCGAGGTTTATTATGCCGCCGAGAAGGATCTTTCCCTCGAAATTATCAAGCTGATAGCCATTGAAAAAGGCTTTATTGCTACTAAAAATATTCAGCCATTTTTCCGGGTTTTAAATAATTCCGAAGAGGCTTACAAGCATTTATTTCACGTTGCGCTGGGTTTGGAAAGCCAGGTTACCGGCGATGTACAGATCCTGAACCAAGTGAAAAATGCTTACCGCTGGACTTGCGAAGAAAACATGGCTGGTCCGGTTTTGCACCGACTTTTGCATACCATTTTTGCGACGAACAAACGCGTGGTAAACGAAACGGCTTTCCACGATGGGGCGGCTTCGGTTTCGTATGCGGCCATGGAACTGGTGGAAGAACTTACGCGCCAACTCGAAAATCCACGCATTCTCATGATCGGGGTAGGAGAGATCGGAGCGGATGTTTGCCGGCATTTCAAGAAATCGAAACTTAACAATATTTTTATTACGAACCGTACTGCTTATAAAGCCGAAGCGCTGGCCGAAGAATGTCTGGCTACTGCCGTTCCTTACCAAAACCTGTGGCAGGAAATTGAAAAAGCTGACGTGGTAATTTCTTCGGTACCCGGCGATGCGCTATTTGTAAGCAAAGCCGAGATCGAGAAAATGGGCCAGCCGGTTTACAAATTTTTCATCGATCTGAGCATGCCGCGCAGCATCGATCCGGCGCTGGAAACCATGCCCGGGGTATTTGTTTACAACATCGATGGCATCCGCAACAAAGCTACCGAAGCGCTGGAACGCCGCATGGCCGCCATTCCGGAAGTGAAAAACCTGGTGTTCGAAGCCATTGCCGAATTTCAGGCCTGGACCCAGGAAATGGCTATTTCACCGGCCATTCAGCAGTTCAAGCAGAAACTGGAAGACATCCGGAACCAGGAACTGGCGCGTTTCATGAAAAAAATGAACGAGCAGGAAAAGGAACTGGTAGAAATCGTAACGAAAAACATGCTGCAGAAAATCTTAAAAGCACCGGTGTTGGAACTGAAAGCCGCTTGTCTGCGCGGTGAATCGGAAACGCTGCTGGAAAGTCTTAGCGCGTTATTCAATCTGGAAAAAGAAACAGCATAACCTAACTTAAAAAGTAATAGTTTGGTAAAAAGCTTCAGGCGTTTCGGCTGAAGCTTTTTTGTTTTTAGGAGTTTTTAAGCCGAAAACCATACCGTTTTTTTATCTGATTTTATGACTTTCACAGCTACGTTTCTTTTTCACGATTCCCTGAACGATTTTCTACGGAAATTCCAGAAACAGCAGCGTTTGGAATATAAATTCGAAGGAAAACCAAGCGTGAAAGATGCCATAGAAGCGCAGGGCGTGCCTCATCCGGAAATTGCGCAGATACTGGTGGATGGCGAGCCAGTTTCCTTTCAATATCTTCTAAAACCAAACGATTTTGTGGAAGTTTTTCCGGCTACCAAAAATCAGATTCCGGAAGCCAAATTGCTGCAACCCAAGCTTCCGGAAACGATAAGATTTGTGCTGGATGTGCATTTGGGAAAATTGGCCAAAGCGCTGCGCATGCTAGGTTTCGATACGGTTTACCGGAACGATCTGGATGATAAAACCATTGCCGAACTGGCGCAAAACGAAAACCGCATTGTACTTACCCGCGACGTGAATCTGCTGAAAATGAAAGCGATAAATTGGGGTTACTGGCTGCGGTCGCAATTTCTGGAAGAGCAATTAGCGGAAGTAATTCAGTATTTTAAGCTACAAAATAAGTTTGCGCCGTTTACGCGTTGCCTGGAATGTAACGGCCTGATCCACGAAGTTCGGAAAGAAGATGTTCTGGGAGTGCTGCCGCCCAATACCCGAAAGTACTTTAGCGAATTTTACCAGTGTGAAAGCTGCCGGAAAGTTTACTGGAAAGGTTCACATTATGAGCGGATGCAGCAGTTTATCGATAATTTTCAGTGAACATCAGAATCTTGAATAGAGCTTTGATCGGGAATGAAAACGCTATGGTTTTGGCACTAAAAAGTCAGATGCTGATAAATAAAAAAGCCTGCGAATGTTCTTCTCAGGCTTTTTCTTTAGGTTTTGAAATTACTTTAAACCTAATTTCTTTTTAACTAGTGGCGTAACGTCATGGCTTTCTTTAGAATAAATAAAGGCGCCGGAATTGGTGTCGAAAATGTAGTCGTAACCGTTTTCTTTGCCCACAGCTTTAACTGCTTTTTCGGCTTTATCCAGAATTGGTTTGAAGAGCGAAGCGCGTTTTTCGGCCACTTTCTGCTGACCGGCCATTTGTGATTCCTGCATTTTCAGTTCCAGCTCCTGAATTGCCTGAATCTTGGTTTGTTTCACCACATCGGCCATGCTTCTTTCCTGGGCCTGGAATTCGGTAACTTTTTTCTGATAATCAGATTGCATCCCACCTAGGTCTTTTTCCAGCGTTTTTACGTAGGCTTTCAGGCTGGCTTCCGCGCGTTTGGTTTCCGGCATAATTTCGATCAGGTCGGCGCTGTTTATATAACCGAATTTCTGACCCGAAGTAGCTTCCGGAGCAGGAGCAGTTTCGGTGGTGGTTACGGTGGTATCGGTTTCAATAAGCGCAGTAGTATCGGCGGTAATTACAGTCGGTTTTTCCGGTTCTTCAGTTTTGGCCGGCGTTTTCTCTACTGTTTTTGGTTTGTTGTCGCATGCCGAAAAAAGGCCAACGGCGAAAGGAAACGCGGCTAATAAAATAAGCTTCTTCATAATGCGGAAGGGTTTTTGATTTTTCCAGTTACAAAGAAGCTATATTTCAACGCGAAATCCTATTGGTTTTTTTGGGTTTCCGGCACAATTACTTTTTCAACTCCAAACCCTACCGTTTTTGCGCACGAAAGAAACAGATCTCAGAACCAAGCAGTTTTTAAGGTAAAAAGCATACCGTTTCGCCACAGAAAAATGAATTTCTAATGTCCTGAAAATCCTTAAATCCTGAAAATCCTGATCCTTAGTTCTGCGCGTTCAGGTTACTTACATATTTCAGTAAAATGCGTTTAGCCACCGGTAGCAGCGATTGTTCGAACGGGCAGGGCACTTTGGCAATAACCGCAAAAGTAGCCGGGTTAGGCAGCAGTTTATCTTTTTTAACCAGTTCCAGTTTCAGGTTTTCATATGTATCGGTCAGGCGGCGGTGTTTGCTTTCCAGAAAATCTAAATGCAGGCCGCGGTATTTTTCAAAGGAATTCTGAAAAACGGAAAGCTGGTAACGGTAAAGCCGCGTTTCTTTCTGCGGAAAAGTTTCCAGGAAAAGATAGCCGGCATCGTGGTAAATAGGCGTAATGCCAACCGGCGAAATTTCCAGGTTGTTCTCTATAAATTCATAGATCTCTTTTCCTTCCGAAAGGGCATTGGTGAACCGAGGCGCGGCAAATTCCATAATCTCTTCTATCTGTTGCATGGTTTCGTCGTCCTGCACAATTTTCTCGTACATCAGCTCCAGTTTTTCAAAATCGGCGCGGGTTATGCGTTGCGGAAATTGTTCGTAAACCAGTTTTTTATGTTCGCGCACCTGTTGCAGGTTGTGGTAATGCAAAATAAGATCGGAGAAAGCCGGGTAAAGCCGCTGGCCATCAAATTCCCTTTTTACGTTGGTCAGGTAATCGAGCAATAAATATTTTTTGTACTCAAAATCGATCAGGCCGTTAGTAAGCCAGTTTTCGGGTAAATTTTTCATAATAAAGGAAGTTCAACAGTTTTAAGTATTAAAACCCTACCGTTTGCAAGTAGTTTCGGGGTTTTTTACGGGAAATGCCCTTTAAAAAGATTCAATCGGGTTAACAATACGGCTGTTTAAAGAACGCTGCCGGAAACCCAAACGGTATGCTTTTCGGCACAAAAACTAAATGCGTTTCGGAAAGCCGCAGCTTTGTGTATTTTTACAAACCAAATTAAAGTCCGATCGCATGACCACTATAGAAGAATATATTGACGCCCAGCCCGAAAATTTGCAGCCGATCCTACACGAATTGCGCCAGCTGATTTTAATAACGGCTCCGGAATTTCAGGAAAGTCTGAAGTGGGGCATGCCGAATTATGGCTTGAAAAAGAACATTTGCTACCTCGCGGCCCAGAAAGATAAATACGTGAATTTCGGTTTCCACGAAGCCAATTTGCTGCACGATGCAGAAAACCTGCTGGAAGGAACCGGTGCCAAAATGCGCCATATTAAAGTTTATTCTTTAGCCGATATTAAAACCGAAGCTTTTCAAAACCTGATTCTGCAATCGCTTGAACAAGGCAAGGCGAAACCCGTTAAGAAAGCTCAGAAAACTGTTTCATGAAGATCCTGCTGGTAGAAGATGAGCCCAAAGTGGCCGCCTTTATTAAAAAAGGGCTGGAAGAACAAGCGTATGAAGTTGACCAGGCGTTCGATGGTTTATTCGGGAAAAAGCTGGCTTTGCAAAACGAGTACGACCTGATCATTCTGGACGTAATTCTGCCGCACGCCAGCGGGCTGGAAGTTTGCCGCGAGATCCGGAAACACAATACCAGCGTTTCTATTATGATGCTCACCGCGCTTGGCGCCACCGACGATAAAATTCTGGGCCTCGATTCCGGCGCCGACGATTATTTAGTAAAACCGTTCGAATTTAAAGAGCTTCTGGCTAGGATCAGAGCGTTAACCCGCCGCGCAACCGATGCCCCAACCGGCGAAGTGCTGAAAATGGCGGATCTGGAAATGGACCTTGCCAAGAAAACCGTTACCCGGGCCGGCCAACCCATAAACCTGACTGCCCGCGAATTTGCACTTTTGCATTACTTAATGCGCAACCGCGAACGTGTGGTTTCAAGAGTAGATATTATTGAGCAGGTCTGGGAAACTTCTTTCGATACCGGCAGCAATGTAATAGATGTGTACATCAATTTCCTGCGAAAAAAGATCGATAAAGATTATTCGCCCAAACTTATTCATACGTTGGTGGGCATGGGTTATGTAATGAAAGAGAACGAATAAATGAGCATCCGCAATAAATTAACCCTTCGCTTTGCCGGTATTTTTGCCCTTTTGCTGATCCTTTTTTCGCTCACGGTCTATTATTTTACTTCCGATTACCGGCAGCGCGAATTTTTTGACAGCACCCGCGAACGGGCGTTAGTTGCCGCCCATTTAATGCTCGAAGCCGATGAAGTTTCGGAAGCCCGGCACGAACAGGACCTGCGCTTGTTTTACCGCACTCTGCCCGAAGAAATTGTGCGCATTTATACCGAAGACGGCAAACTTTTTTTCGATGAAGGAAAAGGCGATTTACTCATTACTCCGGAATTCATTGAAAAAGTTAAACGCGAGAAACAGGTTGAAGAAGAACAGGATAACCGGCAGGTAGTTGGTATTTATTATCCCGATAATCAGGGAAATTTTATTGTTGTAGCTTCTGATATAGACCGTTTTAGTTTACGAAAGCTCCGCAATCTGAAAAACATCATGATCGTGGGTTTTTTTGCATCTATGCTGGTTGTGTTGGTCGCGGGTTGGTTCTTTTCCAAATCGGTATTGCAGCCCATTACCAAAATTGTTTCGGAAGTAGAGAAGATCAGTGCCCTGGATCTGCATTTACGCCTTACGGGCGCCGAAGGCCACGATGAACTTTCGCAACTGGCCAATACCTTCAATAAAATGCTCGACCGCCTGGAAACTTCATTCGAAATGCAAAGCACCTTTGTTTCCAGCGCTTCGCATGAATTACGCACCCCCCTCACGGCCATGATTGGTGAACTGGAAGTAGCATTAATGCAGAAACGCGAACCGGAAGAATACCAGCGCGTACTGGCCAGTACCTTAGACGATGCCCGGATGCTGGCCCGCCTTTCTAACGGTTTGCTGCAGATTGCCCAGGCCAGTACCGATGTTTCTACCATAAAATTAAAACCGCTGCGCTTCGATGAATTGATACTTTCTGCCCAACAGGAAGCCAAGAAACGCCAGCCGGAAATTAAATTTGAAGTAAATTTTGAAGCCTATCCCGAAGATGAAGAAGCTCTGATTCTGAACGGAAATGAATCGTTGTTAATGGTTGCTTTTCTGAACGTATTTGAGAATGCCGGCAAATTTTCCCGGAAAGGTCAAACGGTTTCTGCTTCTATTGGCATTGCAAAAAAAGGATTCACGGTTTTGGTTAAAGACCGAGGCATTGGCATTCAGCCAAACGACCTGGTAAATGTTTTTGTGCCTTTTTTCCGGGCGCAGAACGTACGCGATATTTCCGGCCATGGTATCGGGTTGCCGCTGGCCGAACGGATTATTAAACTACACCAGGGTACCATTCAGGTTAACTCTAAAATAGGGGAGGGAACGGAAGTTTTTGTTTATTTACCGGCCCGCCGCACATTTTAATCTCATTTTAATTTCGTTTTAACGCCAGCTTAATTCCGCCCTTTTAAGTTTGCATTGTGATTGAGGGAAATGTTCTCTTTTAAACAATTTAGCAAATTTAAATTATGGGTTCACGCCTGGCAAAATACAGAAGTTCATTTAAAAAAGATCTGCCGGCTGGTTTAGTGGTTTTCCTGGTGGCATTGCCGCTTTGCCTCGGAATAGCACTGGCCTCCGGTGCTCCTGCTTTCTCCGGCATTATTACCGGTATAATAGGGGGCTTAATCGTCGCTCTGCTTAGTGGTTCGGCGCTTAGTGTAAGTGGTCCGGCCGCGGGTCTTACCATTATTGTGCTGAATGGTATTACTACTTTAGGCAGTTTCGAAGCATTTTTACTGGCCGTTGTATTGGCTGGCGTTTTTCAGATCATTCTGGGGTTTGCCAAAGCCGGTATCATTGGTCTGTTCTTTCCATCTTCGGTGATCCGGGGTATGTTGGCCGCCATTGGTTTAACGCTTATTCTGAAACAGATCCCCCATTTCCTGGGTGCCGATAAAGATTTTTTCGGCGATATGAATTTCTTACAGGCCGATGGTGAAACCACTTTTACCGAACTATTTAATGCCTTTGGTAATATTCAGTTAGGTTCTCTGATCATCGGGGTTATTTCGCTGGCTATTATCATTATCTGGGATAGTGCCAGACTGAAGCGTTATACTTTTTTCCGGTTGGTGCCGTCGGCGTTAATTGCGGTTATTGTGGCAATTGTGTTAGGTTCATTCTTTGCCAATACCCCAATCTTGAGCATCAGCCCGGAGCATCTGGTTAATTTGCCGCAAATTCAGTCGGTAAATGATCTGATGCGCGAACTTACGTTTCCGGATTTCAGCCAGTTCACCAATATTAACCTGTACATTGTAGCCATTACAATTGCTATAGTTGCCAGCCTCGAAACCCTGCTAAGCGTAGAAGCGGTAGATAAACTGGATCCGCACAAACGGGTAAGCCCTACCAACCGCGAACTAAAAGCCCAGGGCGTAGGTAATATTCTGAGTGGTTTGCTGGGTGGTTTGCCCATGACGGCGGTAATTGTAAGAAGCTCTGCCAATGTAAATGCCGGTGGCCAAACCCGGGTTTCGGCTATGGTGCATAGTGTTTTTCTGTTGCTAAGTATTCTTTTTCTTGCAAATATTTTAAATCAGATACCTTTGTCGGCGCTGGCGGCAGTATTGCTGGTTGTAGGTTTTAAACTGACCAAGCCTGCACTTTATAAAGGCCAGTTCCGTTTAGGCAAAGAACAGTTCATTCCTTTCTTTGTAACCATTATTGCGATCTTGTTCTCCGATCTGCTGAAAGGCATTGGTATAGGAATGGTTATCGCGGTGTTTTATATTCTGCGGGCTAATTACCGTTCACCTTATTTCTTTAAAAAAGAAACCTATGCCGAAAGAGAAGTTATCCGCCTTAAACTGAGCGAGCACGTTTCGTTCCTGAATAAAGCCAGCATTGTACTTACCCTCGATCAGATACCGGCTAACAGTCATGTAATTATAGATGGTACGACTTCGGAAATAATAGACCACGATGTATTGGAAGCGATCCAGGAATTCAGAACCAAGGCCTACGAGAAAAATATTAAACTAGAGTTGCTCAACGTACCGGAAGTAGCAGTAGTAGCAGCTCACTAAAATTAAAATTTATAGAATATGTCATTAGATAAGCTTTTAGAAAGAAACCGCCAGTGGGTTGCGGAAAAAACTGCTGAAAACCCGACTTTTTTCGAACAATTCGCCGATGGTCAGAGCCCAAATTATCTGTTCATTGGTTGCTCCGACAGCCGCGTTTCAGCTAACGTGATCTGCAATACCGGTCCGGGTGAAATGTTTGTGCACCGTAATATTGCTAACCTGGTTGTGCATACCGATATCAATTTGCTTTCGGTGTTGCAGTATGCGGTAGAAGTATTAAAGGTGAAGCATGTAATTGTTTGCGGGCATTATGGTTGCGGCGGCGTGGCTGCAGCTATGAGCGATAAACAATTTGGTTTGATCGATAACTGGCTCACCAATATTAAAGACGTGATCCGTTTGCACGAAAGCGAATTTACCTACATCAAAGACGATGAGCAGCGCTTCAAACGAATGGTGGAACTGAACGTGATCGAGCAGGTTCACAACTTAGCTAAAACTTCTATCATTCAGAATGCCATGCGTACTAATAATCCGCCGCAATTGCACGGCCTGGTTTACGATATCCGGGAAGGTTTGCTGCGCGATCTGAAAGTTGATATCGGCGATTTCAAGCGTTTTAGTCACATTTACAATTCCAGCCCGGCTGTAGAAAAATAACGGCTCTCCTGATTCTTGCCGCAATATCCTGCCGTAATAGGGTGATGATTAAAAAAACGGTAGGTTTATAAGCAAAAAAAGTCCCGAAACATTTCGGGACTTTTTTTTATGCTAAGTAATTATGTTTTCAGCGGTTCCTACCACTCATAATCATCGCGGCGGGGAGAACCATATTGTCCTGGCCGGTTTCCGGAAGACTGATTGCCGGAATTACCATAGCGGCTGCGCTGCTGATAGCGTCTTTCTTCATCGCTGTCGTCTCCAACCCAACGGTCCCAGGCATTACTGATGCGGTTACCGATGTGTCCGAAAAAGCCTTCGTCTTCGTCGCGGTTGCGGCGGTATTCACCGCGGTTTTCGTAGCGGTTGCCATACGAAGAATTATCGTAGTTTTCTGAATAGCGATTCGCATTAGCATTGCCGTGGCTATAAGTCGGGTAGTGTTCCGGATGGTTCATCCAGTTTTGACGCACTCTGTTGTCTTCGTCGCCAGACCAACGATCCCAGGCATTGTTAATTTTATCGCCCCAGCGTTCTATGCGGTCTTCTGCGCGGTCTGCCCAGTTCTCCATACGGTTACCGGCACGATCTGCCCAGTTTTCGGTACGATCCTGCCACGAGCGGTTTTCGCCGCGGTACATATTTGAAGGGGAATTATAGGAATCGCGGTTGCCGTATTGTTCTCTTGAACTTTGCTGGCTCCAGCTTCCACCCTGGTTTTGCGGACGGATCTGGCTGTAACGGTTACTTTCGTAGCTGCCTGAATTCTGATTAGAAGGCTGCTGCGATTGGCTCCGGGATGAATAACCGCTGCCATAGAAACCTGGCTCGGTAGAAAAATTATGATCTGAAGCATCTGTGTCGCGGCTTGAACGGCCATAAACGCTACGACCGCCGCGCGCATTACTTTCGTTACTTCCGTAATCGCTTCTTCTTGAACTTTCATCGCCTGAACGATACGTATTGAACGCATCGTAACCAATATTCTCGTGTCTTCTCATTTTGTGATGATTTTTAAAGTGAATGATAAATTGGCTGCCTGATGTTGAAAAAAGCAGTGAGAAGTTTTACGGCTCTACCAGACTTTAAGTTTAAGATTTTAACCCTTACCCTTTTATTTTCAGCAAATTATTAAACTGCTTAAATAATATTTATAAATATTAAACAGATACGCTTAAACGTGAAACTTGTGAGTGATCAATAAAAGAAAGTATTAAACGGTCAGATTCCGGAATGAAATTGTAGCGATTTTGGTTAAGAATAGCTGAAACCTGGGTTTTATGATTTTCTAATGAAGAACCAGGTTATATTTCGCTGATAAAGATCCGGGATTTCAGACAGGTTATTTAGCCAGAAAAATGTTGAAAGGGTTTCGAAAAATTCAACATTTTACGTGAGTAGCCCCAGAAATGTTGTAAAAAGGCCATTTTTGTTGGCAAAAACCTAAACTTACTTCATATAATACTAAACTATTTTGCAAAAGAAGTATGTTATAAGGGTGCAATTAGCAATTAAACATTCATCACAAGAAATTATGAAATTTTCAAGCATAGCGATCTCATTTGCAATTTTAACTTTAACAGGTTGTAAAAATATATTTGATAAGGAAGAAGTTGCAGTTGATGGATCAACACCATTTACTAAAGTAGCTGCA
The DNA here is from genome assembly GCF_042657365.1 of Adhaeribacter terreus. NCBI lineage: Bacteria > Pseudomonadati > Bacteroidota > Cytophagia > Cytophagales > Hymenobacteraceae > Adhaeribacter > Adhaeribacter terreus. The sequence continues at coordinate 304,164 of NZ_JBHSKT010000002.1, forward strand.
CCGGCAGCTGAAAACGTTTATAATGCATCAGAACCGTTTAAATTACAGGGTAATTTCTCGGATAAAGATAATATTAAAGAATTAGACGTTAACTTGGTTCGTCTGGATGGTAAAACCGGTAGCGAAAGCGTGGTATCATTCCAGCGTAAGCCAGATGTTCACTTTTATCAGTTAGATACCTTGTTGGCTCCGAATACGTTAGCTCCAGGTAACTATCAGCTGAGCTTCCGTTCAGTCGACGGTCGTAAGAACGAAGGTACTACAGCAATTAAATTCTCGGTAAATTAATTCCGATTGGAATTCACAACATATAATTAGTAAAAAGCGGCCTGCGTAAAGCGGGTCGCTTTTTTTGCTTTAAACCCTACCGTTTTTATTGCGGTTTTCAGGCTTTAGGGAAAAGGAAATGCCAGCTGAAAAGCGTATATTTGTTAGTTTTTTGAGGTATAATTTAAAAGGTTCGAGTTGAAAGTCTGCATTGCCGAAAAGCCTAGTGTGGCCCGCGAAATTGCTACGGTTTTGGGCGCCAAAACTAAAATGAATGGCTATTTTGAAGGAAATGGCTACCAGGTAACCTGGACGTTCGGGCACTTTTGCCAGCTCCGCGAACCGGAAGATTACCGGCCGGAATGGAAACGCTGGACATTGACAGAATTGCCGATGGTTCCGGAACGTTTCGGGATAAAGCTTATTAATAATTCTGGCGTTGCGCAGCAATTTGGTGTAATTAAGAAGCTGCTCGAAACGGCTACGGAAGTAATAAACTGCGGTGATGCCGGGCAGGAAGGGGAAGTAATTCAGCGCTGGGTTTTAACCGAAGCCAAATTTAACAAGCCTTTCAAACGACTCTGGATCTCGTCGTTAACCGAAGAAGCGATCCGCCAGGGGTTTGCCAAACTGAAAGATGGCAGCGAATTCGATCTGTTGTACCAGGCCGGGAAAAGCCGCGCCATTGGCGACTGGCTGCTAGGTATTAATGCAACGCGTTTATTCACAATTAAATACGGCCAGAACCGGCAATTGCTTTCTTTGGGGCGGGTGCAAACACCAACTCTGGCCATGATCGTGAACCGCTGGCACGAGATCCGGAATTTTAAACCGGAACCTTTCTGGGAACTTAAAACCCGCTACCGCGATACGAATTTTAGCTATGTGAAAGGCAAATTTCAGCAGGAAGAAAAGGCGCTGGTGATTCTGGAAGCTATAAAAACGGCTGAACTGGTGATCACGAATGTGGAAATTAAAAAAGGCATTGAAAGCCCGCCGCGTTTATTCGACCTTACTTCTTTGCAGATCGAGTGCAACAACAAATTCGGGCTTTCGGCTGATGAAACGCTGAAAACCGTGCAGAGCCTTTATGAGAAAAAAGCTGTAACCTATCCACGCGTTGATACCACGTACCTGCCGGATGATATGTACCCGAAAATTCCCGGAGTTTTAGGAGGTTTGCCGGGGCAATATCAGCAACTGGCGGCGCCGCTTTTGGCAAATAAGATCCGGAAATCGACGAAAGTTTTCAATAATAATAAAGTTACCGACCACCACGCTATTATTCCTACCGGCGATGGCGCTCCCAATTTATATGGCGCGGAAGGCAACGTTTACGATGTGATCACCAAACGTTTTTTGGCCGCTTTTTATCCTGATTGCCAGGTAAGTAACACGACCGTTGAAGCCGAAGTGGCCACGCATCCGTTCCGGGTGAAAGGCAAGCAGATTCTGGAGCCGGGCTGGCGTGTGGTTTACGATAAAGAAGATCCGAAAAAAGAAGCAACTTCAGAAAAAGAAGGGGAAGAAGAACTGGCAATTTTGCCGGCCTTTACACAAGGCGAAAGCGGTGCGCACGAACCGTGGCTCGATAGAAAAATGACCAGTCCGCCGAAAGATTTTACCGAAGCTACTTTGCTGCGCGCCATGGAAACGGCGGGTAAACAAGTGGAAGACGATGAACTGAAAGAAGCGCTGAAAGAAAACGGGATTGGCCGCCCTTCTACGCGCGCTGCCATTATCGAAACGCTTTACAAACGGCAGTACATTAAAAAAGACAAAAAGAAAATTATTCCCACGCAGGTTGGCATCGATCTGATAGGCGTAATTCAAAACCCCACGCTTACTTCGGTGGAACTTACCGGGCAATGGGAGAAAAAGCTGCGGCAGATAGAAAGTGGTGCTTTTAAGCCTGAAGAATTTATGGCTGAATTGCAGCAACTGGTTTTTGAGGTGGCAAGTGAAGTGAAATATGACAACCGCAACCTGAAAATTGAAGCGCCGGCCGAAACATCTGCCAAGCCTGCTGCAAAAGCCCAGCCCGCCACTAAAAACGCTACGGAAAAGGCCGAAAAAACTGCCAAACCGAAAGCGGAAAAAGCAGAAAAACCTTCTAACGGCGAATTAGGAACCTGCCTAGCTTGTAAAACCGGTAAAATTCTGAAAGGGAAATCGGCGTTCGGTTGTTCGCGTTGGAAGGAAGGCTGTACGTTCAGAATTCCGATGGAATGGCACGAAAAAACGCTGACGGAAAAGCAGGTGATTGCCCTTTTAAAGAACAAAAAACCGGTGCTGAAAGGTTTGCTGGCGCAGAATAACGAAAAATTTGATGCCGCCTTATTTCTGGACGAAAAATTCGAATTGCAGTTCGAGAAAGTAGCTGCCGGGCCAAAAGCAGACCCGTTTGAAAAATGCCCGGCCTGTAAACAAGGCAAGGTTCTAAAAGGAAATGCCGCTTATGGTTGCAGCCGGTTCCGGGATGGATGTACGTTACGGTTGCCGTTTGAACTGGCCGGAAAAACGCTGAGTGAAAAGCAAATTACGGAGCTGCTTCTAAAAGGGAAAACGGCTAAAATAAAAGGCTTTACATCGCCAAAAACCGGCAATAAATTCGATGCGCAACTGGTGCTGAACGAAGAAGGGAAAGTTACTTTTTTGTTCTGAAATCCTAGCGTTTTACCGGTATAAAACCGCAATTCAAAACCTTGAAGGTGTTTTTACTTTTGAGGTTTTTTTGTTACAAAACGCTATCTTTCCAGAGACAAAAACTGTTTATAGATTTTACGTAAGCAGTATTTCAGCTTGATTAAACCGCTATTGATATGGAAAACACGCTTGATAAATTAAAAAAGGCTTCGGAAGATTTGATGTTCCTGAGCGAATCAGATTATCCCTTCGAAACGGTATCGTTTCCGGCCGAAAAACTCAGAAATCTGGAAGAAGAAAACCTGAAGCAGGCGCTCAATTTACCGGCGGAAACCACAATTGAGAAGCAGGATCTTACGTATTTCTTGCGCAACCAAACCCGTGATCTGCCGGAATATTCGGATGAAGAAAAAGCGCTCGCGCAGCGTTTTCAGGAACTGGAAAAGGTATTGATGCAGGAACTGCAAAATGTAACAGTTTTTCGGGTTGGCCAAACCCAGGTAGATGCTTATATATTAGGAAAAATGGTTGATGGCAACATTGGTGGGCTTAAAACAAGGCTGATAGAAACCTGATATTTTCATTGCAAATTTTTTAAAACCCGGACTGAATAAGCCCGGGTTTTTGCGTTTAAAATGGTACCGTTTTTTTTAATATTTTCTGGAATCAAGGTTTAAAGAATTATGTGAAACGTTGAAACATTTTAGTGAATATCTTCCTGTTTTTGAACCTTGGTTAATAAATAAATTGCTGAAAATTAGGGTGTAATAATATTGTTTTAGTCGGTCTGTAACTACATGGAAGGAGTACCGGTATAGTGAATATCATAGAATTCCTATTATGCTAAAAGCAATGTATTTTTCTTGTTTCCGTAGGCTGGCTGTTATGGTTTGCCTGCCTTTATTAATTGGTTTTTCCGCTTGCAACAAATTTGAATACAGCCCTAACGAAGTACGGCTGGATGAGGAGGAAAAAGATCTGACCCGCAAAAATCTCGATAAAATTCAGGCATTGGGCCTCGACAAAAAAAGCACTTTCCGGTTTGCAGTTATTTCCGATACGCAGCGTTTTTACGATGAGCTTGAAGATGCAGTAAAAGCACTGAACCAACGCAACGATCTCGATTTTGTGATCATTAACGGCGATATCAGCGATTTTGGTGAGATAAAAGAATACCGTTGGGTAAATGACCGGATGCAAAAACTAAAAACCCCGTACCTGACCGTGATCGGGAACCACGATTGTCAGGGCAACGGCAAGAAAATATACCAGGCTATGTACGGCGTTTATAATTATACCATGAATATTGGCCGCAACCGCTTTGTATTCATTAACACTAACTCTCTTGAATTTGACGAACCGGTGCCTGATCTTAATTTTTTCCGTAGTGCTTTACAAGATACCGCCAATTTTGACCAGGCATTTGTTCTCGCGCATATTGCTCCGGATGATCCTGATTTTGACCGTAATCTGGAAAAAGAATTTACCCGTATTTCCGGGGAGCATAAAGTAAAAGTTTCAATTCATGGCCACCGGCACCTTTACGAAGCACCCGCTAAAAACTATGGCGATGGCGTAGATTACCTGATCGTGGGTAGCGTGCAAAAGCGTGGTTACGAAGAAGTTACTGTAACAGGCAGCCAGGTAGATCTGAAACGAATTTTATTTTAAGCTTAAATTCCGAATGAAAAATATTATTAAATACTGCTTGTTGCTTTGCATTTTATGCGGTTCATTTAACCTTCTGGCTCAGGATTCGCATACTTCCGATACTGACCGCAGATGGTATATTCCGGATCACGCAGTTGCTCAGTTTGCCGGTAATATCGGTTTGGTTTCTGTGGGGGTTGGGTATAGTTATCTGAACGACAAAGTGCAGACCGATATTCTTTACGGCTTTGTACCTGCATTTGAGTCGAAGACCAGCATTCATATAGTAACTGCCAAAAATGCATATCATCCGTTTGCCATTGATTTAGCCAATGATTATGTTTTTGAACCGCTCCGGATCGGTGCCGGAGTAAGTTATTCGGCGGGGCCGCAGTTTTTTACCAGATTACCTAAACGTTACCCAAACAGGTATTACTGGTGGGCTTCCAGTTTACGTTTAACGCCATTTTTAGGAATGAGCATCAGTAAAAAGGTAGGGCACGAGGCCACGATTGTTAAACGCGTACAGCTTTACGCTGAGCTGGGATCTACCGACCTGGATATTGTAAGTAAATTTGATAATGAAACAATTCCTGTCTGGGATATTCTGAATCTGGCAATTGGTACCAAAATCGTATTTTAATCGTATGGAGGAATTAACAATTTAAACCTGAAAAAGATGGAAATACATCACTTACAATGGTCTCTAATTTTTTTCGGTTTAGCCGCGAGCATTGGCTTGTACATGTTTAGCAGGGTGCTCCAGGGCAAGCCCCGCCAGAACGGCGCCATGCTGATACATGGCTTATTTGCCGCTGTTGCCATTGGTATTTTATTCTATTTCAGTGCGCAGGAGGTTAATTCGGAAATACCGTATGCCAGCATTTTCTTTTTCATTATTGCCATATTCGGCGGAGCATTTATGGCCATGTGGGATAAGATCATGAACCGTAAAATGCCGCGTTATTTTCCCCTGATGCACGCCGGAGCAGCTGTAACCGGCATTATTCTGCTCATAATATTTATGGTGCAGCACAGCTAAAAACCGATATTAATTTCGAAAAGGCGGTTCTGTTATTTAAAAATTTCCTGATTAAATTCGTGTAATTCATTTAAAGAACTGACGTAAATGCCTGGTCTCGGAAAAATGTTGGTGCTGGCCGGAATCGGTTTGGCGGTGCTTGGTCTTATTATCTGGCTGCTCGGCGATAAACTGCATTGGTTTGGGAATCTGCCCGCGATGTGCGCTACGAAAGCAAAAAAGTACGTGTTTATTTCCCGTGGGTAACCATGTTACTGCTCAGTATTTTGTTCAGCGTAATTATGTGGCTGGTGCGCCGCTTTTTCTGATTTAATATTCTTTGAAAACGGTAGGGTTTTAGGCTGAAAAAGTCTGAAAAACGCTATTGTTTTAGTGGTAAAAACTACCTGAAATTTCCGGCCGGAAAACGAATTTGCTTGCCAGTATTTTACCGCTTATCTTCCAAAATTCATTCGTGCCGTTTAGCCAAACCCGTTTACTATGAAAACCCGGTTTTTGAATTTCCTGCTCTGCCTGCTTGTTTTTGGCAGCTTGTTCTCTTGTACTTCAGAAACAAAAAAAGAAGAAAAAATTGAAGAAACGCCCGATCATAAATTCGACCAATATAAGAAGAACTGGGTAGAAAAACTCTGGCGCATGAACCCCGAATGGGCCAGTTCCATGGGCTATCATAAATACGACAGTGTACTGGCAATACCAACTCCAAAACGCCGCTCCGGTGTGGTAAGAACGTATAAAACCCGGCTTGCTGAAATGGCAAAAATGGATATGAAAGCGCTTTCGGTGCATAACCAGACCGATTTCCGGATGATGGAAAATTTTATGCAATACGCCATCTGGCAAGACAGCGTATTACGTCCGCACGAATGGGATCCTTCAGTTTACAACATCGGGAATGGCGTGGCAGAAATTCTGAATGGTCGTTACGATAGCCTTACCACGCGCTTGCGGGCCATTTCGCTTAAACTCGATAAAGCCCCGCTGTATTACGAAACTGCCATTGCCAACCTGAAAAACCCAACCGTAGAGCATACACAGCTGGCTATTTTGCAGAATAAAGGCGCGGCCGGGATTTTTGGAAAAACGATGCTTGATTCGGTTGAAATTTCTGGATTAAAACCTGCCGAAAAAGACCTGCTCCGCCAAAGGATTGCCACTGCAAAAATGGCCGTAAATGGCTATGCCCGTTACCTCGAAAATTCTTTATTACCCAAGCTGAAGAAAAGTAAAAACACCCGCAGTTTCCGGATCGGCAAAGAAATGTTCGCACAGAAGTTCAGGTACGAAATTCAGGCCGGCAATACTTCGGAAGAAATTTACCAGAAAGCCCTGGCGCGGAAAAAAATGCTGCACAGCCAGATGGTGAAATTAAGCCGCCAGCTTTGGCCGAAATACTTTATCGAACCTGCGCCGCAGGATAGCCTGGAAATGGTAGGGGAAATGATCTCAAAACTCTCAGAAAAACACGTTAGCCGCGATGAATTTGTGAATTCTGTGCGGAACCAAATCCCTGAACTCGTAAAGTTTGTGAACGCAAAGAAATTGCTGACCCAAGACCCGAGCCGGCCTTTGGTAGTGCGTGAAACGCCACTTTATATGCGCGGCGGTGGGGCAGGGGCTTCCGTTTCGGCTCCCGGACCTTACGATCAGAAAGCCGATACCTATTACAACGTTACGCCTTTGAACGATTATTCTGATAAAGAAGCCGAAAGTTACCTGCGGGAATACAACAATTATACGCTGCAGATCCTGAATATTCACGAAGCCATTCCCGGCCACTACACGCAATTGGTTTACAGCAATAAAGCACCTTCCATAATAAAAGCTATTTTAGGGAACGGCGCTATGGTGGAAGGCTGGGCTGTTTACGCTGAAATTATGATGCTGGAAAACGGGTATCAAAACAGTCCGGAAATGTGGCTGATGTATTACAAATGGAACCTGCGCGTAACCCTGAATGCGATCTTGGATTACCGCGTGCACGTTTCCGGAATTTCTGAAAAAGAAGCGATGCACATGTTGCAGAAAGAAGGTTTTCAGGAAGAAGCTGAAGCCAAAGGCAAATGGACGCGGGCCAAACTCAGCCAGGTGCAGTTAAGCAGCTATTTTACCGGTTTTACCGAAATTTATGATCTGCGCGAAGAACTGAAAAAGAAACAAGGCAAGTCATTCGATCTGAAGAAATTTCACGAGCAGTTCCTGAGCTATGGCAGTGCCCCGGTAAAATATATTCGGGAACTGATGTTGCAGTAATTTAGCGGTAGAAATATATTATGACTTTTTGCTGCCAAAACCATAGCGTTTTCGCAGCCCGACGGGAATTATTACCTTCGCAGGTCAAGAATCTTAACGCATGTTTTTCTACCTTTCCAAGCTGCTCGATTTTTTGCTGCTGCCTATTGTCTGGATATTTATTTTGCTGCTATTGGGGCTTATTCTAAAGAACCCGCTGCACCGCAAACGTTTCCTGATCGCTGCAATCGGTCTTTTACTGTTTTTATCGAATCCATTTCTGATAAACGAAGCTTTGCTGGCCTGGGAAAAACCGCCCGTACCTATTAAAGAACTCTCGGTTTATGATGCAGGCATTGTGCTTACAGGCATCACCTCCGGCGATAGATCACCGCACGACCGGGTTTATTTCAACAAAGGCGCCGACCGGATCATGCATGCGTTACAACTTTACCGGGAAGGTAAGATCCGGAAAATTATTATTAGCGGTGGTTCCGGAGCTATTTTAGAACGATACGCCACCGAAGCCGATGAACTCCGCAAAGTGCTGCAAATGGCCAATGTACCGGAAAGCGATATTCTGGTAGAGAACCGCAGCCGCAATACCCGCGAAAATGCGCTTTACACCAAAGAATTGCTCATTAAAAATCCGGAGCTGAAAACAACTTTACTCATTACTTCTGCTTTTCACATGCGCCGCTCCGAAGGTTGCTTCCGGAAAGCTGGTTTGAAGCCCGATATTTTTCCGGCCGATTTTTACACTATAGACCGCAGTTTTACTCCCGACGATCTTTTGCTTCCGCAGGAATATTGCCTGCATTACTGGTCAGTTTTGGTGCACGAAATGGTAGGGTTTTGCATGTATAAAGTGCTTGGTTATATTTAAGATCTTTCCAATAAAAAAGTCCCGCTTTAAAACGGGACTTTTTCTTTTACTGAATATTTAGCTTAAGCGAGCCAGATCGTTTTCTGGTTCACAAATTCCCGGATTCCGATATAAGAAAGCTCGCGGCCGTAGCCCGATTTTTTTATTCCGCCGAAAGGCATTTCCGGGTGCGAAGCTACGAGTGCATTGATAAAAACTGCGCCCGATTCCATTTGCCGCGCCAGTTTCTGGCCTTTTAAATGGTCTTGGGTCCAGATAGAACCGCCCAAACCAAACCGCGAATTATTGGCTAAAAGTATTGCTTCTTCTTCGTCGTTAACGGTAATAATTGCAGCTACCGGTCCAAATAATTCTTCATCGAAAGCAGGCATGCCGGGTTTTACATTATTGAGGATCATCGGCTGAAAAAATGCGGTTTCTTTATCTTTATGCCCGCCATCCAAAACAATTTTAGCCCCCGCATCTACTGATCTTTTTACCTGATCTGCCAGGGTTTCCGCCAGGTCTTTCCGAGCTAGCGGGCCGTATTGTGTATCTTCAGAAGTCAGTTCGCCGGTTTTCAGGGCTTCCATTTTCGTTTTCATTTTCTGCACAAATTCCTCTGCAACCGTTTTCTCAACAATAAAGCGTTTGGCTGCAATACAACTTTGGCCCGTATTAATCATCCGCGATCTTACTGCTGTTTCGGCGGCCAGTTCCAGGTTGGCATCTTGCAGCACAATAAAAGCATCGGAGCCACCTAATTCCAGCACCGTTTTTTTGATCTCTTTGCCGGCTACACTGGCCACGTGCGCACCCGCGCCTTCGCTGCCGGTCAGCGTTACAGCTTTCACCCGGTCATCTTTAATGAGTGTATCTACGGCGTCAGATTCTACCAGCACCGTCTGGAAAACTCCTTTTGGGAAACCGGCTTTCAGGAAAATCTCCTCTATGGCTAACGCGCATTGCGGAACGTTGGAAGCATGTTTCAGAATACCCACATTGCCGGCCATAATTGCGGGCGCCGCAAACCGGAAAACCTGCCAGAACGGGAAATTCCAGGGCATTACCGCCAGCACAATTCCAAGGGGTTCGTAAGCAATGTAACTGCGCGTGGCACCGGTTTTTATTTGTTTGTCGGCCAAAAAAGTTTCGGCATGGGCGGCGTAATATTCGCAAACCGTAGCGCATTTTTTTACTTCCGCCAGGGCTTCCTGAATGGGTTTGCCCATTTCCATGGTAATGATCTGCGCATATTTTTCAGTGTTGCCGCTTAATTCGCCCTCGCAGAAACGCATGAGTTCGGCGCGGTGCGTAAAGTTCGTTTTCCGCCAGTTTTGATATGCTTTTTCGCCTTGTTTTAGCATATTTTCTATATCGGCGGCTCCATGTGGTTCAAACGTTCTTTCAATTTTGCCGGTAGCAGGGTTTAAAGATTGTATTGCCATAGTTTTATTTCCAGTTTTAGAATGAATGCTTGGATCAGGGTATGATCAGATGAGTTTTTAAGCTTCAAACCATACCGTTTTTAAGCTAAATATAATTGCTTCAGCTTTTATTCAATTCTCTAATTTACGAATTTTCAGTTTTTGCACTTCCTGATTTTCAATATTCTCTAATGCACGCATTCAATAAATCAATAATTATAAAAGGAGTACCGTTTCGGGCACAAAAAGTTTATGCTTATATTTAAGACGTACTTCAATCTGATGCACAAGCATGGAAAACAACTATTATAACCCCGCCGACTTGCCGAAATTTGGCAGCATTACCGATCTGCAACCGGAAATGGGCAAGAAATTCTTCAGCTATTACGGCGAAGTTTTTAAGGAAGGTGCGCTTACGGAACGGGAAAAATCGTTGATCGCGCTGGCAGTAGCGCACGCGGTACAGTGCCCTTATTGCATCGACGCCTATACAACAGATTCGCTTGAAAAAGGTGCCGACGAAAACCAGATGATGGAAGCGATTCACGTAGCGGCAGCTATAAAAGGCGGCGCAACCTTGGTGCACGGTGTGCAGATGATGAATAAATTGAAAGAAGTGAGCATGTAATGCAACAAAAATCGCTTCAAGCCCAGGCCTTACCGTTGGCTACGCCCGAATTTCAGCTGGCTGTATTAAATCAACGCGCGGTTTCCGGGAAAGAATTTGCCATGTTCAGTGAAAGACTGGCGCAACACGAACTTTTTCCGCTGAAACCAACCGGTATAAAAATTTTCCAGGTGAACGTGGGCAAAATGTGCAACCAGGTTTGCCGTCATTGTCACGTAGATGCCGGTCCGGATCGCAAGGAGATCATGACTCGCGAAACGATGCTGGAGTGCCTGGCAATTCTGGCAACTACCGATATCGAAACCGTAGATATTACAGGTGGCGCGCCCGAAATGAATTCGAATTTTCGCTGGTTTGTGGAAGAAATTTCGAAGCTCGGCAAGAAAATTATGGTGCGTTGTAACCTCACCATTTTGCGGGCCAATCCGAAATATTACGACCTACCGGAATTCTACAAAGCGCATCAGGCACAGGTGGTTTCATCGTTGCCCTATTTTGCAGCTTCGCGCACAGATGCGCAGCGCGGCGACGGCGTTTTCGAGAAGTCGATTGAGGCTTTGCAAATGCTGAATGCAGTGGGTTACGGACAGGAAAATTCTGGTTTGCAACTCGATCTGGTTTATAATCCGGCGGGCGCTTTTTTACCGGGCAGCCAGCGTGGTCTGGAAAATGAATTCAAGCGTCGTTTAAAATCCGGTTACAATATAGATTTTAATAACCTGTTTGCGATCACCAATTTACCTATTAGTCGTTTTCTGGATTATCTGTTGGAAAGCCGGAATTACGAAGTTTATATGGAAAAACTGGTAAATGCTTTTAACCCGGCTGCCGCCGCAAATGTGATGTGCAGAAATACGATTTCGGTGGGATGGGATGGCTTTTTGTATGACTGCGATTTTAACCAAATGCTCGACTTAAAAGTTGCGGCCAGAAATTCGCAGCACATCAGTAATTTCGATCAGGAAAACCTGAACGCCCGCAACATTGTGCTGAACCAACATTGCTACGGCTGCACGGCCGGCGCGGGCTCGAGTTGCGGTGGCGAAACGGTATAGAAAAGTCCTGTAAAAGTGAGGTCAGAACAAAAATAAAATACAGAAATGCAGGCAAAAAAAGCATTGATCATATTTATCCGGAATCCGGAATTAGGCAAAGTGAAAACGCGGCTGGCAGCAACTGTTGGTGATGAAAATGCACTGCTGATTTACGAAGAATTACTGCGTTACACCATGCAGATCACGGAAAATTTACCGGTGCGAAAAATGCTTTTTTACGCCGATAAAATTGCGGAAAATGATTGCTGGCCTACTACTGCATTCGATAAGTTTTTGCAACAACCCGGTGACCTAGGCATGCGAATGCAGGCAGCTTTTGAAAAGGCTTATGCTGAAGGTGCTTCCCAAATTATGATCATCGGAAGTGATTGCTATGAACTTTCGGAAGCACTTGTGAACAAGGCGTTTACTAAACTGGAAACGCACGATGCCGTAATAGGGCCGGCGGCGGATGGCGGCTATTATTTGCTGGGTTTTTCACGCCCAAACCATAGCGTTTTTCAGAATAAGAACTGGAGCACTGATTCTGTTTTTCAGACTACGATACAAGATCTGGAACGGGAAAATTTCAGCTACTTTGTTTTGCCGGTTTTAAACGACGTGGACGAAGAAAAAGATCTGGGCGAACTGCGGAAGTTATTGCTTTTAAAATCGAACTGATGGGGAAATTTATTTTAGAAACCGACCGGCTTTTGCTGCGCGAGATCGGCCCGGAAGACGCCCGGAAAATGTATGAACTGAACCTTGACCCGGAGGTAATAAAATATACCGGCGATCCGCCTTTTGAAAGCGAACTGGCGGCCGAAAATTTCATTCGAAATTATCCGGATTACAGCAAAAATGGCTATGGTCGCTGGCTGGTTGTTCGCAAAACCGATGATGAAATTTTGGGCTGGTGCGGCCTGAAATTTTTGCCCGAAACGCAGGAAACCGACGTGGGCTACCGGTTCTTTAAGAAATTCTGGGGAATGGGTTATGCCACCGAAGCTGCGGAAGCCTGCCTGGAATATGGTTTCAAAAACCTGGGTTTACAAACAATAGTAGCCCGCGCAATGCACGAAAATCCGGCTTCGATACAGGTGATGAAAAAGATAGGGATGGCGTACTGGAAAGAAACCGATTGCGCGCATGAACCTGCGGTTTGTTACAAAATTACGAAAGCTGAATTTGCCGGGAAGAAGTAAAATTTCAAGAACTTTAACGGTGCGAAATCGTGTTTAATTCCTGTTAGAACGCAACGATATATAATGAAAAAAAAATTAACGCAAGCTACGCTTGATTTTATAAAAGACCTTCAAAAAAATAACCAGCGCGATTGGTTTCAGGAGAATAAAGCCCGTTACGAAGCCGCCAAAGACGATTTCCTGGAATTTGTGCAGCATTTGATAGAGGGTGCTTCGGAATTTGAGCCGGCTTTAAAAGACCAGCAAGCCAAAGATACCATGTTCCGGATTTACCGCGATGTGCGTTTTTCTAACGACAAGCGACCTTACAAAGATCATCTCTGCGCGTACATGGCCGAAGGCGGGCGCAAAACCATTAATCCGGGCTATTACCTGCACATCAATCCGAATAACCAATCGTTTCTGGCTTGCGGGCTCTGGATGCCTCCTGCAGCTGAATTAAAAGCTGTTCGCCAGGAAATTGATTATAACCTGGATGAGTTCAAAAATATTATTGAAACGCCGGATTTTAAAAATAAATTTGGAGAAATTCAGGGTGAAAAACTGAAAACTAACCCCAAAGGGTACGATGCTGAAAATCCGGCAATTGATTTATTGCGCCACAAAAGCTGGAATGCCAGCTACCAGATCCCGGACGAATTATTGCTCAGCGATAAACTCTATGATACAGTTCTGGACCTGATGAAAACCGTAAAGCCCATGCTCGATTTCCTGATTAGGCCGCTACATGATCTGGCCATAACGGAGAAAGAAAAATAAAAATCAAAACCGGTAAAGCTTGTAAACTTTACCGGTTTTTTTGTGCTGCAAACTCTGGGTTTTTCAGGCCAAAAGCATAGCGTTTTTCGAGTAAAATTGCCGTAAACAAGCCACCGTATTCAAACATTAACAGCCATGGATTTTCAGTGTACGCTTTGGTTTGATAGGCAGAATAGGAGAGAATTGCCAGGGCCGACCAAACGATAGCATAGCGCGAATTGGCGAGTACGGAAAGGGCCACGAGCGTAGTAATATACCACGGATGCACAATAGTTGCCAGCAGAAAATGCACCGTTAAGGCAAGTAAAAACAGCTTCGGAAGTTCAGTAAATACAGGTTTGTTTTCGCGGAAAGCCAGACCAATAACGGTGCAGAAAGTAATGAAAGAAAGCAGCGGGCCGAGGTTTGCAATCTGGTTATATCCGTAAAAATACCAGCCTATTTCGCGAAGCAAATAATACACGCTCGCATTAAATTCGAACTTCTGAAAATAAAGGTTCAGGCTGTTGGAAAAGTGTGCAATAAGCTCGGAATTTACAAACGGCAGGAATAAAAGTACGCAGGTGAAACCCGTAATTGCGCAGAAAATAATCCACTGTTTCAGGCCTAAGCGTTTAAATAAAAAAGGCAAAATAATAAGCGGCAAAAGTTTGGAACAGACCGCCAACGCCAATGAAATAGCAGAAAAATGGTAGCGTTTCTGATCGTAAAAGTAAAAGGCCAGCAACGAAAAAAAGATCATCAGCGCTTCGAAGTGCAGGTTGCCGGTCAGTTCCATAATTACGAGCGGATTCAATGCATACCACAATACTTTCTTTGCTTCCAGCTCTACCGTTTTCAGTAGCTTTAAAAGCAACCAGACCGAACCCGCTTCTGCCAGTAAAATGAAGCCGCGCATGAGCATAATTCCGAGTAAATTGTTTCCCGGATCTATGATAGTAGGCAGCGCAAAAATGAACTGGCAAACCGGGGGATAAACGGAAAAATAATGCGGTGAATTCAGTCCGTTAAAAAGTATTTCGTCCAGGCCGGGAATTTGCCGGAAACTACCGGCAGCGTAAAAATCGGGAAGGTGCAGAAACGGATTTTCACCAGCTGCAATTAAGCGACCATCCCAAAGAAAACGGAAATAATCGTCGGAAAGTGCTGGAACGGAAAAAAGCAGAAGCAACCGGAAAAGGAAGGCAAATGTTAAACCTGTTTTCAGCGAAATTTCACTGCGTAAAGTATAAAAATAGATGCCAAAAAGTAAACCGAATAAACCGGTTAAAACCAGAAAATTTTCGCGCGGAACTGTGTAGCCCAATGCCAGATAAGCCAGCGCAGAAACCAGCAATGACAGCAATGAAAGTGGTTTTTGAACGGGATTTTTCATTTGGCCAAACTATGTTTCAGGCTGTAGAAAAACACCAGACTGTAACCCAGCGCAAGCATGAAATGGAAGTACAACAGCCGGAAATCCTGCAGTTTAAATGCCGCAAAAATGGCAAACCAGAAAAACAACGCGAGTAAACCTTCCGCTATGTTTATGCCGGAAATTCCGGAGAGCGAATAAGCTGTTTTTTGCCAGCTATTTTGTTCATTCGTCAGGTTAAATTTGGGCGTGCGGATGAAAGGCGTTTTGCGGCCCAAGTAACCTTCTGTAACAGCTATGGCGTTATAAAAAGCCAGCCCCATAGAAAAGGTTAGAAACAGGAAGAACTGAGGCAAAAAATTCCACCATTTTGCCTGCATATTTGTTGCGAGATAAGCCAGCCAATAAAAAAATGCCAGCACCAAGAAACCGCTCAGAAATACCGCCGATAACCTGAAGAAATCTTCGGAAAACGGTATGGAATTGCCGGCAAAAAGTAACGCCACACTAATTAACGAAGCCAGAAAAATGCACAGATAAACGCTGCTATTCAGTAAATGGAACCAGGCATGCAGTTTGGTTTCGCGGCCGGTTTTGGTTTTCCAAAGCAGGTTCCGGTGTTTTTTGGCAGTCTCGGCGGCACCTTTGGTCCAGCGGTATTGCTGTTGTTTCAGGGCGGGCATGGAAGCAGGTAATTCGGCCGGAACAACTACGTTTTGTAAATATCTGAATTGCCAGCCTTTTAATTGCGCCCGGTAACTCAGGTCCAGGTCTTCGGTGAGGGTATCGGCTTCCCAGCCACCGGCGGCTTCTATGCAGGTTTCGCGCCACACGCCGGCCGTGCCATTAAAATTAATGAAGTGTTTGCCGAAATTTCGTCCGCTTTGTTCTACCGTAAAATGTGCGTTCAACCCGAAAGCCTGGAGTCTGGTAAGCATGGAATTATGCTCGTTCAAATGGCCCCAACGGGTTTGTACTACGCCAATTTCCGGTGAAGTAAAGGCCGGTATGGTCTGGCGAAGAAAATCGGGCTCAGGAACAAAATCAGCATCGAAAACAGCAATGAATTCGCCGGTAGCTTGTTGTAAACCATATTGCAAAGCGCCCGCTTTAAAACCGGTTCTGGCCGGCCGGCGAACGTGTTCAATATTGATTCCCTGTTCTTTAAAAGCCGCGACTTTTTGGGCAATAATTCCTACCGTTTCATCGGTAGAATCGTCGAGAACCTGGATCTGTAGTTTTTCGTTTGGGTAATTGAATTTGCAAACCGCTTCCAGAAGGCGTTCTACCACGTAGCGTTCGTTGTAAATGGGTAATTGTACCGTTACGTCAGGCCAGGTTTCAGGAATTGGAAAAACGGGTTTGGCTTGCTTCTGCGATTTTCGGAACAGGAAAGTGAGATGCAGTTGCATGAGGCTGTAGCAGAAAATGAACAGCAAACAGGCAAAATATACCCCCAACAAAAACACCTGAAAAACTTGCAAAGCCATGAAACAAATATCGGAAGAATGGGGCAGATTAGGGGCAAAAAACGCTATGGTTTAGAGCGGAAAAACTCAGCGGTAGCGGAAAAGTGTGTACAGGATTTTGTAACCGGCCAGCACGGCACCTTTTATAGTTCCGGAAATTTTAGATTTGCCAATGCGGCGGCGATACGGAACAGCAACTTCGGTGCAGCGGAAGCGGTTTTTAGCGGCTTTCAGTTGCATTTCTACCGTCCAGCCATACGTTTTGTCCTGCATGTTCAGCTTTTCCAGGCAATCGTAACGAATAGCACGGAAGGGGCCAAGATCGGTGAATTTTACTTTATAGAAACGTTTCAGGAGCCTGGTTGCCAGCCAGTTGCCGAATATTTGCGGAATGGTCATGGAGCCTCTTTCCGATTCACCTAGCGTGCGGGAGCCAATCACCAGATCAGCATCGTTGTTCAGGATCGGGTAAAGGAGTTCAGGCATTCTTTCCGGGTAATCGGAATAATCGCCATCCAGGAAAACCACGATATTGGGTTTTTGTTCCGAAGTTTTTTTGCGGAGATACGCCAAACCTGCTAAACAGGCATTTCCGTACCCTTTTTCCGGCTGAAACAATACTGTGGCACCGTTGGTTTTTGCAATACTGGCTGTTTCGTCCGAAGAATTATTATCGACCACAATAATTTCCGTAACCAGCCCGCCAGGAATATCTTTCAGCACGTGGCCGATAGAGCTGGCTTCGTTGTATGCGGGAATGATAACGGCGATCCTGGGCATTTAATGATGTTTCTGTTAAACAAATATGCTATTTTTTTTTAATATATTCGGCCGGAAAGCAAACCAAATTTGCCCGGAACAGTTTAGCTTTGATAAAAAACTGTACTCTTTCAGACTTAAAAACTTATGTTGCAACCCGGAGAAAAAGCCCCCGATTTTAAATTATTGACCACTACCGGCGAACTGTTTCAGCTTTCTGATAAGCTGCGCGAAAACAATGTAGTGCTTTATTTTTACCCCAAAGACGAAACCCGGGGCTGTACTGCGCAAGCCTGTTCGTTCCGCGATCAATACGAAATTTTTAAGGAACAAGGTGCGGAAGTAGTAGGCATCAGTTCCGATAATATGGCTTCTCATCAGGAGTTTACGAACAAACATCAGCTTCCGTTCATTCTGCTCAGCGATAACGATGGGCAGGTTCGCAAACAATACAAAGTGCCGCGCACGCTCGGCCTTATTCCCGGTCGTGTAACTTACGTGATAGATCAGCAGGGCGTGATCCGTTATGCTTTCAATTCGCTTATGAAACCGCTGGAACACGTAAACGGTGCGCTGAACTGTATAAAAGAATTGCAGCAGAAACAAGCTTAGTTTTCTGCTCATAAGGTTATAAGCTAGTTTTTAAGGTTTGCTTTTATAAGCCCGGATATCTGTATCAAAACGGTTTCCGGGCTTTTGCTTTCGTAGTAAATTCTCTGCGAATAGAAAAGTATTGCAGGCAACTATTTGAAAACTAATAAAGTAAATGCTGGTAGCTTTATCATAACCGAACCATGCAGCTACGTATATTTCTTCTTTTATTTTTTGCCGGAAGCCTATTCTCAACCGGTGCATTTGCGCAGATCAAGCACAATATAAACCCGAGTTACGACGCCGAACTGAGCAATTACACGTATCCTTTTCCGGTGAAGTTCATGCCGCTTCAGCAGGAAAACCAGCACCTGAAAATGGCTTATATGGATGTGGCGCCAGCCGGAACGAATTCTCTACCGCATGTAATTTTGCTGTTGCATGGCAAGAACTTTTTCGGAGATTACTGGAAACAAACCATTCAGTTTTTAACCGAAAAAGGGTACCGGGTTATTGTTCCGGACCAGATCGGTTTCGGAAAGTCGAGTAAGGCCGATCTGCATTACAGTTTTCACCAGTTAGCCGCGAATACTAAAAAACTGCTCGATACTTTAGAGATAAAAAAGGTAGTGGTGGTGGGGCATTCTATGGGTGGCATGCTGGCAACCCGTTTTGCGTTAATGTATCCGGAAGCAACCGAAAAACTGATCCTGGAAAACCCGATCGGGCTGGAAGATTACCGGCGCGGCGTACCTTTTCAAAGTGTGGATGTGGCGTATCAAAATGAATTGAAAAATTCGGAAAACGCTATCCGGAATTACCATAAAACTTATTACCCAACCTGGAAACCGGAATTTGACGAGTGGGTGCGGGTTCCGGCGGCGCAAATTCCCCATCCCGATTTTCCGAAGGTTGCCCGTGCTTCTGCCTTAACGTACCAGATGATCTACCAGCAGCCCGTTTCGTATGAATTTCCGGATATAAAAGTACCGACTTTGCTCATAATTGGCCAGGAAGACCGCACCATTGTTGGCAAGGGCCTGATAAAAGATCCGAAGAAATTAAAGCAAATGGGGCAATACCCGCAGTTAGGTAAGAAAGTGGCAAAAGCAATTCCCAAAGCCAGCCTGGTTGAATTAAAAGGTATCGGTCATATCCCACATTTGCAGGCACCTGATCAGTTTCATGAGGCGTTGCTGAAATTTCTGAAGGATTGATTTTTGGAATGGGAAATGATAGAAAACGGATCAGAAATATTATTCTTTAATCTAAGATCCGCAGGTTTTCGGCGTGAAAAAAAGGGGTAGGAGCATAGCGGTTTTTCGGGCTTTTATTTTCCAGTTTTAAAACGCCCCGCGGGCAAACGGTAGCACACATGCCGCACCCCACGCAAGCCGCCCGGATTATTGGTTTTCCTTTCTGCGCGTATTGTTTCACATCGATTCCCATTTCGCAATAAGTGGAACAGTTGCCGCAGGAAATGCACTGACCGCCGTTGGTAGTAATGCGGAAGCGCGAAAAATGCTTTTGCAGTAAGCCTAAATAAGCGGCCATGGGGCAACCAAAACGGCACCAAACCCTGGAACCAAAAATGGGATAAAATCCTACGCCAATTACGCCAGAAAAAATAATGCCAATAAAGAAACCGTACGAACTTGCAAATCCGGCGGAAAGCGAACCCAATAAACTGCCTTGCAGGTAAGAATTAAGCCAGAGCAAAGCGGTAGTTACGATCACAAAGCCCAGGATCGGGTATAGGATAGCTACTTCCAGTTGCCAGGCCTTGCGGCTTTTATCGGATAAATGGCGGAACGGATCGCCGGCGGTTTCGGCCAGCGCGCCGCAGCCGCAAACCCAACTGCAATACCAGCGTTTTCCCCAGAAATAGGTAAACACCGGAGTGGCCAGAAAAGATAGTATAACGCTCCAGAAAACCATGAAAACCGGTAACCCGCCAGGCTGCGCCAGTAAATTATGAACTGTATCGGGGAAAAGATATTCGAATTTGAGCGGCCAGAAATAAGAGAAATAAAATTCGGGCTGGTTGAAAAGCACTAAAATATGCGGGAGCAGAAAGGCAAAAACCAGTTGAATGAAAATATTGACTGCTGTACGAAGTAAATGGTACTTGCTATGCCGGTACTTCAGCAGCGCGCGGATGCCCATGATGATTACGGCCAGCGTATAAAAAGCCCCGTACAAAAACCATTGATCCGCATTTTTGTTCCGCATCATCTGGCTCAGGCCATCGAATTCCCGGATCAGAAATTCCAGTTTCTCCGGAAACCAGTAAAGTATGAAGTAAAATCCGGTTAAGATCACGCCTAAAAGCCAAGCTGAAATCCCCCGGATTGTCAGGTTTCGAAACCAGGTATCGTGTTGCAGATTTGCTGAATTCGTTTTTCTGAAACGCTGAAAAATAAGCCAGAAACTGCTGCAGATGAATAAAAGAATGCCTGTTTCAGTTAAAAACGGTATCCTTTCCGGGGTAAAAACTCCATAACCAAGTAAACCCAAACTTAATAAGATGAGTAACGTTGCCGGCCGGGCATTCGGTTTGGCTAATTGGGTTTTTGGTCCGGAAAACATACCGTTTTTAATGATGGTGATGATGATCGTTGTGGGGTTTGGCGTAAACATTCCGGAATAAACCAAAAATGTAAAGCGCGAGCCAGCAAACATAAAGCCATTCAAAATTCGGAATATCCCTTTTTACCAGCATTAAAACCAGTTGCGCTAAAGCCGTCATGATAAGGCCGGTAACGGCAATTACCTGGAATGTGTGCATGTGGCGCGGGCTGTAAATTTTTTTCAGGTCCATAAGTTTCTTTTCCGGCAAAGCAGTTTTTACAACCAGCGCAATTTCTTTTTGAGTGCGGTCAATTCTATTTCCGGGTTTTGGGTTTTAAAGGCCAGCAAGATATCGTTTTCGTTGCGCCGCTGAAACTCCGGATCAAAATTCGCTTCTTTTAAATGTTGCAGCACATACATTAAAGGACGTTTTTCTCCGATCCATTTTTCGCAAACTTCCTGTCGCAATCTTATTCCCAACGCTATAAACCCGGTTATGCTTTTTACTTCATCGTTTACGTAATTCAAGCGCAAACTGGCGTTGCCTGCTTCATTTTGCCAGTAAAAGCTGTTTTCGTTTTGGTCGGAATCAGGAACTACATTGCCATACGTTTGTAATTCCAGGTCGAAGAATTTAGCGGAATTGTACGGAATGCCGCGTTCGTAAGGAATTTTTTTTCCGCAGATATTATGCGCTGCAATTTCGCCCTGCATCCGGCCGGTGTACCAGAGTTGTTCAATTCGTGCGTTGGCAAAACTTAATTCCGCGCAATCGCCGGCGGCGAAAACATCCGGCTGACTGGTTTCCAGAAACGGATTCACTAAAATGCCTTTGTTCGTTTCAATGCCAAAGGTCTTTGCCAGATCTGTATTCGGAATTACGCCGGTGGCAATGCCTGCAAAGCTGCAAAGTATGCGTTCATCCTGATCGGTAATGGCTGCACCAACATTTCCGTTTTCATCGCTTTCCAAATGCTTTAAAGTAGTTTTCAACCGAATTTCGATACCGTTTTCAGCTAAGCGGTTCTCGATCAGTTTTGCTTCCTGCGGTGGTAAATTCTTCCCCCAGTAATGATTGTCGCGGACCAGCATGGTAACTTTTATATTGCTTGCGTGCAGCATTTCGGCCAGTTCTACGCCAACCAGACCACCACCTACAATTACGGCAGCGGTGCAATTTTTAGTAGCTGTTTCAATGTTTTGCAGATCCTGTAAGTGGTAAAAACCGTGTACGCCTTTTAAATGCTGACCGGGCCAGTTCTGAAAGTTAGTTTTGGAGCCGGTTGCCAGCAAAAGTTTATCGTAGCTTATTTTTTCACCGGAAGCCAGCAAGGCAGTTTTTTGCCTGAAATTGATAGCGTTTACCCAGTCGTGTTTTAAAGAAATGTTGTTTTCGTGCCAGAACCAGTCTTCGTAAGGTTTAATATCGGCGTACCGCATCTGCCCTAAATATAAATACATAAGAGCGGTACGGGCATAAAAATGCGGATTCTCGCCGGAGACGATCGTGATCTGGAAACCGGAAAGTTTACGAATTGTGAGTGCTGCCGTAACGCCGGCAATGCCGTTGCCGATAATTAAAATGTGCATGCAGATGCTGAAAACTAAACACGGTGAAGTTACTGAAAATTAGTTTCCGGCGAGGTTTAATGTAAAAAATAAACGCCCTGAAGCTTTACAGAACTTCAGGGCGTTTTGGGTAAAATATATATATATGAAGGAAGGATTTACTCTTTCGTTTGGGCTACCGTATTATTTTTCATAGTCAGTCCGGCATACGTATAAGGTTGTTCTTTACGGTATTCTACGAAAGCACTGTATTGTTTGGTATTCAGGGTGTTAAACATGTTTGCTGCATATTGCTCTTCTATCTGGTCTAAGCGCAGATCAAGATAGCGGTTGTCTTGTTCACGCAATTGAGCGAGGGCTGCAATTTTTTCAAGACGTTCAAGGTTTAATTTTTTGAGTTTCAGGTATTCGCCTTCGTTCAGGTTTAAGCGGCTTGCCATATCCCGGGTTTCTTTTTCAGCCTGAACTTGCAGGTTTTGGGCCATAAGCGGTGTAAGGGAAACGAGGGAAAAACTGAGGAATAATGTAAGCAATGTTTTCATAGCCAGATGTTTTAAGCGTTAGATTTGTTTATCGGAACTGAGGTTTTTTACGCCTGAACCTAGCTCTTGTTCCTTTAAATAAAGCCGTTTTAAGCCATTTTAACTCGTTTTGGAGGTGTTGTTGGCAGAGTGCTATACTCAAGTAAATTAAGTGCAATCTTGTTGAGCCGCTCTTGAAATTGTGGGTGAAGAAACGCTTAAACAATAGAGCAGAATGCCAGCGCACGCATTAACTTATAAGCATAACGGCCAACCTGCAAATGCGTATAAAGGACTTTACTTTAGAAAAAACCGTATGAAAAACGAAGAAAAATCTCCAGGGCACGAAAACAGAACGAACAGATCGGATATGGCTTTTAAACGCGACCAGGCTAACGGAAACATTGGCGATCCTTCTTCTAAACGCAACATCGGTTTGGGAGGCGAAACGCAACGCGATAATCAGAAAGATGAGCTTGAAAACCTTTGTATTGCCGGAGACGAAGTGAGTGGTTACGGCGCTAACAATCATACCGATATCGGCGAAAATGCTGCTGGTCCGGGTTTTGAAGCCGAAGGCAGTGAATTTAGCAATGACAATCCGGTAAGAGACGAAGACGAGATTAAATAAAAAACAGAAAAGCCCCGTTTTAACGGGGCTTTTCTGTTTCCTTTCTGCAATCTGAATTATTTCAATTCTTCGGCGGAAAACGCGGTATAATTTTGCTTATTCTCTTTATAGGCAATATAAGCTTCCATTTGTTTCGGGCTTAAGAAAGCGCGCAGCTGATTTTCATAATCCGCCTGCAATTCGCTGATCTTCATTTCCCGCAAAGTAGCATCATTCAGGTATTGAGAATTGATCTCCGATGCTTTTACCATGTTGTCATGGTTGAGTGTTTTTAGTTTGATGTAATCCATTTCATTCAGACCCAAATTGGCCGACATGCTGCGGGTTACGGTTGCAACCCGGGCATCCAGATTACCACCAGCCTGTGCAAAACTGATTCCGGTTGTACACAAAAGGATAAACGCCAGAAATATGGTTAGATTTTTCATAATAGGAAGTTTTTTTAAGGTGTGTAGTTGAGATCGAAGGTAAAATAACAATTTTTATAATTAATTGTATTTAATTGGCTTAACGACACAAGTTAAAAGAAGTTTCATGTTTTTCCAAAATATTAATAAAAATATTAAATTTTGAAATTTATTAATGAAAATAACAATATTTACTGGAATAGTAACAACATAGATTTATATTGTACAATAAGTTCAAAATATGTTAAAATTGAATTATTCAAGTTTTGTTGCAGAAGCAGTTGTGAAGAATTTCCTTTATGCAATAATAAAAAAGGCGGGAGACTGAGTTTTTACTGCACAAACGGATTTTTATTCGCTGATAGCAATAATGGTCAGGTTCGTTTTAAAGCTGTTATATAGGGCTGCGTAGGTTTCGAACTGTTTGGCCGTTAAAAGATTCTGAATGCGATGCGTATAAGCCGATTCTTCTTCCATGATCTTTTTATTCATCATGTCGCGGTCGTTGCTATACATGTCTTTTATCTGAGCTACCCGAATAAGTTTTTCGGTAGTATATTTTTTAACCTGAATATATTCCATCTCATTCAGTTCAACCTGATTGGCCATGCGACGAGCAATATCGGAGGCTTGGCTGTTAATTTCGGATAGATCGTTAGAAGCGCTGGCGGTTAAAACTGCAAAAGCAAAGAAGGCGGAAGTAATAAGTTTTTTCATATCGGAAGTTTTTTAAAGATGCAAAAGCGAATATTGGATAGTTTTTAAATTTAGATATTTTGTTTTGTAGCTTTAACGCACCAAAATGCCCTTCCGTTGTTGTAAATAAGCTTTTAAATATAATTATTTTGTTTTAGTGCTTGCATTTAATCAGGTTTGTATTGCAAGCTAACTCAGGGTGATGGTGATTTTTGCGATTTGAGCAGAATTTATAATATAGATTTTGTGCTATTTTCAGAGGCATGCCGAGCTAGGTTTTCATTTTCGCTTCTATATTAATTGAATGCTCACTATGGTTTCTTCAGAGTTTACTTTGGAACAATTAAATACCAATAAACCAACCTGAAACCAATGTGGAAGCAGTTTTCAGGTTAAAAAGCATACCGTTTTGAGCAATAAATAACAGTGTTATTGTGTGATATTGGCTTAAACCCTGAGGAAGGCTTACTTCGTAAACGGTAATTCCGTAATGCTGCGGGCTTTAAGTTTAATATATATGAAGAAACAATACCGTTCTTTATTTTGGCTGGGAGCCAGTGCCGGAGCCTTGTTTGCGCTTCGGGCAGTTTCAAAAAGAATAAACGCCTATTCCTTTCAGGGCAAAGTGGTGGTAATTACCGGAGGTTCGCGGGGCTTGGGTTTAGCCATAGCCCGGATCTTAGCCGAACAAGGTGCCCGCCTTGCCATCTGCGCGCGTACCGAACACCAGCTCAAAACTGCAGAAGAAGAATTAACAGCGTTGGGTGCGGAAGTGTTGGCTGTTCCCTGCGATCTGACAAACCGGCAACAAGCAGAAGCCTTTATGCAAAAAGTAAAAACGCATTACGGCCAGGTAGATGTGCTGATAAATAATGCCGGTATCATTCAGGCCGGACCGCTGGAAGCCATGACGGTGCAGGATTTCGAAAATGCTATGAATACGCATTTCTGGGCGCCTTTATTTACCATGCTCAGCGTTATTCCGGAAATGAAAGTCCGAGGCGAAGGCCGCATCGTAAATATTGCATCGGTTGGAGGAAAGGTGAGTGTGCCTCACATTGTACCTTACAGCGCCAGCAAATTTGCGTTGGTTGGTTTATCAACCGGTTTCCGGCATGAACTTAAGAAAGACGGCATTAAAATTATTACTATCAATCCGGGTTTAACGCGCTCGGGCAGCAATGTAAATATTTCGGTGAAAGGGCAGGCGGAAAAGGAATATGCCTGGTTTACGGCCATGGGGAATAGTTTACTCACTTCTTCCAGTGTAGAAAATACAGCCCGCCAGATCGTGGAAGCTTGCCGCTACGGCGAAGCGGAGGTGCTGACTAATTTACCCGCCCGCGTGCTGGCCCTTGCCAACGATATTTTTCCGGAACTTACCTCCGATATTTTAAGCCTTTCCAGCCAATATATTTTGCCCGGTCCTACCACTGATAAAACAGAGAAAACTGGCCTGGAAAGCGATTCGGAGTTGGTGCCGAAACATTTAAGAACCCGTGCCACCAAAGCTGCGCTCGATAATAACGAATTCTGATCTGCGACTTTTTGAGCGTGAAACCCTACCATTTTACAAATAAAAAGCCCAGTTAAGCTAACCGGGCTTTTTTATAAGATATTTTCTTCTAACAGCTTTTGCTTAAGATCAATTAATTAAAGCGGATCGGTAAGGTGAACAGCACTTTTACGGCTACTCCCTCTTGCTTGCCGGGTTCCCAGCGAGGCATTTGCTTTACGATCTTCAGAACTTCATTGTCTAAGCGTTTATTTACACTTTTAATGATTTTGGCATCGGAAACGCTGCCATCCCTTTCAACCATAAACTTGACAACCGTACGCCCGGAGGCTTTTTTCATGATATACGCTTCTTTTTTAGCCAGCTTTTTTAAGTTGGTTTTCAGATATGTAAAAAACTCCTGGTTCCCGCCCGGAAAAACCGGCGGCGTTTCAAAAGCATAATAAGTGGTGTCTTTGCCGGTTTTGGTAAAGCATTTGCCGGAAATCAGTTTGCCTCTTTTATAAAGGTCTTCTCTGCGTACTTTGCCGTTTTTAAAGTACGTTCTGAAGCTACCATTCAATTTCCCGGATTTGTAATTGGCTTCTAGGCGGCGTTTACCAGTTGCTTCATTCCACTCATTCCAGATGCCATTCCTGGTATTGTTTCTCGGGTTTAAAGCTTCTTCAGAAATGAGCCGGCCACTCCGGAGAAACATTTGTTTGATAACCTGATCTTCGTTTACGGGTTTGGTTACCAGATAATACCGGGCTGTTAAAGAATCGGCAGTGGGGTTAAGCTTTTTGTCGAGGTAAGTGCGTTTTTGAGCATGAGCGGTAAAAAGAATGCAGGAAAGTATAAGAAGCAGGAAGTATTTCATTGAGTTGTAAAATCCTTTGCTCCATTCATAAACTATGCCGTTTTTGTTTTTGCAAAATTCCTAAAACGCTATGTTTTTAGCGTTAAAAAGTGACGGATGCTTATTTGGGTTTTCGTTTTACGCCCCGCACCGGTTCTGCTTTTAGCGGATCTTCGGGCCAGTGGTGCTTGGGGTAGCGGCCACGCAGATCTTTCCTGACTTCGAAATAACCGCTGTTCCAGAAGCTGCGCAGATCCTTGGTAACCTGTACGGGCCGGTGCGCCGGCGAAAGCAAATGCATGAGCAACGGCACTTTTCCACCGCCAATTTTGGGTGTTTCCAGCATCCCGAAAACTTCCTGCAACCGAACTGCTAAAACTGGCGCTTCAGGTTTGGTATAATCCAGTGGAATTCGGGAGCCCGTCGGAACTTCAAAATGGGAGGGAGCGAGGCGGTCCATTTCGGTGCGTTGTTCCCAGCTCAGGTCTGCCAGCAGCAATTCTTTAAAATCTAAGCGGGAGATATCATTCCAGCTGCGTAAACCCACCAGATGCGGTAACAGCCAGTTTTCCAATTCAGCTGTTAAATAAGCATCTGAAACGTCGGACCATTTCTGCGGATCGAGTTGATGTAAAAAAGTCAATCGCAGCCGGGTTTTTGCGGCTTCCTCGTTCCAGGGCAACCGCGAAATTCCTTTTTCCCGGATCGCTTCCAGCAACACTTCGGCTATTTTATCGGCATCGGGTTTGGCTAACGCGCTTTCTTCCAGGATCAACGCGCCGAGTTTAGTGATTTGCCGGGCTACAATTCGTTCCGTATTCGCATCCCATTTTATTTCCTGTACTTTTTCGGTTTGGGAAGCAAAATGCTCTAACAATTCTGCTTTGCTTAAAGGCGCAGCCAGCAACACACGCGGATTATTGCCAGTTTCCAGATGCGCGATGCCGTAAAATTCTGCTTCGGAAAAAAGTTCGGTGGCCAGTTTAGCTCTTTGCCCGGTAATCAAACGCACCATGCCCGAGTTTTCGCGCTGTGCAATGCGTTCCGGATAAGCCAAAGCAGTTAACAAACCAGCAGCATCGGGATGAAGCTGTTGCTGCTTTTCTCCGAGCCGCTGTTTCAGTTGGCTGGCTTGTTCCCGGATTCTGCGCAGGGCATTTTCATCGGTTTGAAAACCGGGCGTGTGCGGCCTTTTACCGGAAAGGAACTCGAGCCGCAAATGCAGGTCCGGATTGGGCTCGGTTCGTTCGGCAGAAACTGGTTTCAGGATGTCGCGTTCAGCGAGTAAAGAAGCTAATGCGCAGGCTGTGGCGCCGAAATTCAATTCATGTCCGCGCATTACCAAATGACCTAATCTTGGATTTAGCCCAAGTTTTGCCAGCGCACGTCCATGATTGGTTGGCTGGCCATTTTCCGAAACAGCATCGAGGCGGAAAAGCAAGTCGCGGGCCTGCGCCAAAGCAGCCGCCGGCGGTACATCGAGCCATTTCAACGAACTGATATCTTTCACACCCCAAACCGAAAGTTCCAACGCCAGATTACTCAGATCGGCTTCACAAATTTCCGGGGAAAGGTGCGCCGGAAGTTGCAACTGATCAGCCGCCGACCACAAGCGGTAGCAAATACCCGGACCCAAACGACCGGCCCGCCCTCTGCGCTGATCGGCGGCTGCCTGCGAAACCGGAACTGTTACTAAAGTAGTTAAGCCGGTACGTGGCATGAATTTCGGAACGCGGGCAAAACCACCATCAATTACCATGCGCACGCCTTCTATGGTTAAACTGGTTTCGGCAATGCTTGTGGCTAAAACTACTTTTCTCTTTCCGGCTGGTGCAGGTTTTATAGCGGCTTGTTGTTGCTGTAAGGTCAGTTCGCCGTGCAATAAATGCAGATCGGTGTTTTCCGGCAGGTTGTTTTGCAGCATTTCCGCAACGCGCCGCATTTCACCTAAGCCTGGCAGGAAAACCAGAATATCACCTTCGGCATGTTCTTTTAAGGCTTTGCGAATGGTTTTCGGAACGAGTTCGGTCAGGCGTTTGGCAGGTTGATTTCCGGCAGCGGCAATTTCAGCGGGAAGCAGGTATTGCGTTTCGATGGGGAATTGCCGGCCCTGGCTGGTGATTACGGGCGCTTCGAGCCAATCACCGATAAAAGTGACATCCAAGGTAGCACTCATCAGCACCAAACGCAGGTCTGAGCGAAGTACGTTTTGGGCATCCAAAGCCAGCGCCAAACCCAGATCAGCCTGTAAACTTCGCTCGTGAAATTCATCGAAAAGAATGGCCGAAACATTTTCCAAAGTCGGGTCATCCTGCAACATGCGCGTCAAAATGCCTTCGGTAACCACTTCAATTTTAGTTTGTTCCGATACGGCTTTTTCCATGCGCACGCGGTAGCCCACGGTCTGGCCGGGTTTCTCGCCCAGCAGATCGGCCATGCGTTGCGCGGCAGCTTTGGCAGCTAAACGGCGCGGCTCGAGCATAATAATTTTGCCGGTGCCCAACCAGGAACTTTGCAGCAAAGCCAGCGGCACAAGCGTGGTTTTACCGGCACCGGGCGGCGCTTCCAGCACTAAACGCGGGTGGTTTTCCAGGCTTTTCAGCAGTTCGGGCAGGACGTTTTTTACAGGCAATTCGGGCAGCGCATCGAAATTCATAAGGCAAAGATACGTAGGAGGGAGGTGGCATTTCGGGTTTTTTGGTCGAAAAGGATAGCGTTTTTAGGTGGAAAGTAGGTGGCTTCGGTTTAGGCTGCGGAATTTGTAAAGAAGGTTATTGTTTTTCATAGCACACAAGTCAACCACCCCCGGCCCCTCCTGTCCAGGCGGGGAGCTTGTTCGTAGCCAGATTGTACTTCTAAAAGTCTTTCATAACCTTTGATTTTCATAAATTGTAAATTGGTAAAACGCTATACTAAAAGCCTCTAAAACTCAAAAGTAGCAGCAAAGCAAAGCTCCCCGCCTGGACAGGAGGGGTTGGGGGTGGTTGATTTCAGGGTAGCAGCATTTATTTGTAGCTCAGTCGGTTGCTATTTTTACCAAAGCCACATTTCCCCTAACAAAAAAGCCGCAACCCTCAGGCTGCGGCTTTTGCAAAAACGCTATCGTTTCGGGCTGAAAAAGTAAGTTTAAAGTTTACTCCACCACAATTTTCTTCACTACAACCTGCTTCTCGGTTTGCACTTGTACCAGGTAAATGCCTTTGGCAACTTTGCTTAGATCAAACTGCACTTTTTCTTCGGTTTTGGCTACCGTTTTGTGCAATATTTGCTGACTTAAAGCATTGAAGATGGTTACTTCGGCCGACTGGGCGGTTGAAAGTTCTAAAGTCAGGAAGCCGGAAGTTGGGTTTGGATAGAGGCTAAAGCTGTTTTGCAGTTCTTCTTTCAGGCCGGAAACAGTATAGATGTAATCTGCTGAGAAAAGGGAAGCGCAGTTAGCGGCATCTTTCACGCGAACGGCGTAGGTTCCGGAAGTGGTTACTTTCAGTTTCTGCGTGGTAGTTGGTAAAACGGTATTGTTGTATTTCCATTCGTAGCTGCTGCCGGTGGTGGAAGCAATTAGCGTATCGGCGGAGTGCAGGGAAATAACCGGCTGAACGGGTGGCGTTGGAATAACTACCAGTTTATAATCGAAAGTAAGGCAACCGTTCTGGGTTACCGAATACATTAAGTTTTGTGTTCCTGCTAAAGCTGTAGTTGGCGTGAACAAGCCCGTTGCATTTACGCCCGGGCCTGACCAGGTTCCGCCAGCCGGACTAAAACCAGTCAGTTGGAATGGGGCGGCATCAGCGCAAACAGTATCGTTTTGGCCGGCATTAATAACCGGTACCGGAGTTACAATAATTGTTTGCGTTGTCGAATCAGTGCAGCCGTTTTGGGTAACAGTATAAGTTAAGGTATGCGTGCCAACTGTAGTGCTGGGAGGTGTGAATAAGCCCGAAACTGATACACCCGGGCCGGCCCAGGTGCCACCTGATGGGTTTCCGGTTAACTGTACCGGCGGCGCTCCTTCGCAAAGGGTTTGAGCGGGACCAGTAGTAACGGTTAAATTAGTGATGGTAGCCGTTACCGGGGTGCGCGGACTTTCGCAGCCGGCATTATTGGTTAAAGCTACGTAGTACGTGGCGCTGGCCGTTAAGCTTGGCGTAGTGAAAGTATCGGTAGTGTTGGTTTGCAATACATTTCCGGCAGTGGCAGCATCGTACCAAATGTAATTGCCGCCGGCTGGTGCGCCGGAAGCCGATAAAGTAACGGTGCCGGTGCCGCAGCTGTTACCAGGCGTAACCGTTGGAGCCGATGGAACAGCCTGAACCGTGAAAGAGCCGGTTAAATTATTGGTACAAGTGCCGGAAATGATGCTTACCAAAGAATAAACCGTACCTACGGCTGCATTGGTTGCCAGAGAGAAGGTATTGGTAGTGCCGGTAGCAGTTTGGGTAACGCCGTTTACAGTATAAGTTAAAGTCCAGGAAGGCGTGCCGGTAGTAACTGGCTGAATGCCGGTAACATTAATGTTAACATTGGTGCCGGATGTGCCGCAAGTTGGTGTTAATGTAGCTGTCAGGTCCGCACAGGTTGGGTTTAGTTTTACTACCCAATAATCATAACTTCCTTGAGATGCTTGAGTTTTGGTACCGTTTGCGTTTGAATTGGAATAACCGCCTACTGCTAAGCCATTATCAATTGTTCGAATAAGAGTATTAAGATTCTCATTTACACTTGCTCCCAAAGTTTTATCCCACACTTTGTTTCCTAAAGCATCGACTTTAACCAGCCAATAATCATATTCTAATGTGCTTCCGAAATTTGCTTGTGTTTTATCCCCTGAAATACCAGATTGGGCACTTCCGCCTATAACAAATCCTCCATCAACAGTAAGCTCAACGGAGTTACCATAATCGTGATACAAACCTCCAAATGTTCTGTCCCAAATTTTGCTTCCTAATGCATCAGTTTTAATAACCCAATAATCAGCACCACCTTTTGATGCCTGGCTTTTATCTCCACTTATCCCTGAGTTTGACCAACCATTCACAACATAGCCACCATCGGGTGACTGTTGAATTCCGAACGGTCTGTCATCTGAACTTCCTCCAAAAGTTTTATCCCATTGCTTATTACCTAATGCATCGATTTTAACTATCCAATAATCTGAATTGCCCCCGCGATGTGCTTCGCTTTTATGTCCTCCTATAGGAGAATCAGATATTCCTGTTAAAATATATCCGCCATCAGTAGTTTGAACTATATCATACAGGTCATCACCAGCAGTTCCACCGAAAGTTTTATCCCAAATCTTATTTCCAGTTGCATCAATTTTAACGATCCAAAAATCACTTACTCCAGATAGTGGGGAACTTTTATCACCTGAAATAGATGAAGTTGAAGTCCCAGCCAAAATATACCCTCCGTCAGAAGAATTAATTATGTTTACTAATTGGTCTCCATTACTTCCTCCAAAAGTTTTATCCCATTGTTTATTACCTAAAGCATCAATCTTTACAATCCAAAAATCTTCGGAACCTGTAGAGCTTTTGTTCGGCTGACTTTTATCCCCGGTTTGACCAGATGATGACCACCCTCCTAAAATATAGCCTCCGTCAGCAGTCTGTAAAACAGATTGTAGCAGATCAATATTATCACCGCCAAAGGTTTTATCCCATTGCTTTACTCCGTTGGCATCTGTTTTTACAATCCAATAGTCATGAGTAGTATTTGGACCTCTATTCACTTGTGACTTGTCGCCCGTAATTCCTGATTTTGACCAGCCCCCCAGAATATAACCGCCATCAGAAGTTGGCTTCATATCATATAATCTATCATCTAAACTTCCGCCAAAAGTTTTATCCCAGGCAATAGTCGGGGCAGTCTGAGCTAGCAAGGTTGTTTCGGTGACAAAAAAAGAAGCAGCAAGAAATGCGAGTCGTATCATTTTTTTCATAAGGTTTCAGGAAAGGCATTATTGGTTAAGTGTGTGCAAGTTAAGAAAGATCTGTAAAATAACATAGCCTTAAAAATGTTAGTGGTAATATTGTACATATCTAAGTTTGCTGGCATAAGGGTAGGTTCGGAGATCCTTTATAGTGCCTTTATACTTCCTTGCTACTGCCGATATCCTGCGCTGCTTCTGAGTTATTGTACAAAATTAAGAATTCGGCCTTCCGGTTTTTCTCATTTTTCCTCCGCGAATGGATATCCTGAATGGTTTGAATTTTACAGTCCCCCTTTGGAGGGGGTAGGGGGAGGATTTTTGTTTATTGAAATTCTTTATTTACCAGATAATTCTTCTGTCCTCCCCCTACCCCCTCCAAAGGGGACTTTTCACCATAAAGGCAACAAAAAAGCCGCAACCCTTAGGCTGCGGCTTTTGCAAAAACGCTATCGTTTCGGGCTTAAAAAGGCTTAAGCCGGAATGCGTTTCAGGGTTTCCAGCAGGAAATTCCAGTATTTCTGCACCGAGCTGATCTGCACTTTTTCGTCGGGAGAGTGGGCGCCGGTAATGTTGGGGCCGAAGGAGATCATTTCCATTTCCGGGTAGTTGCCGCCCACAATGCCGCATTCCAGACCGGCGTGGCAGGCGTTTACGTGCGGCTCTTCTTTATACATTTCGCGGTAAAGTTCGCTCATCAGTTTCACAATAGAAGAACCCGGACGCGGCGTCCAGCCCGGATAAGATCCTTTGAAATCTACTTTGGCACCGGCCAGTTCGAATGCACTTTGAATAGCTTGCGCCAGGTCCATTTTCTCGGAATCTACGGAGCTGCGGGTAAGGCATTGCAACGAATACGTACCATCTTTCACTAGCACGCGGGCCAGGTTGTTAGACGTTTGCACCAGGCCGGCAATGTTGGAATCCATGCGGTAAATGCCGTTGGCGCAAGCGTAAATGGCGCGCAATAATTTGCTCTGAAAATCTAAAGGAAGTACCTGGGCCGGCGCTTCGGTTTCTTCCAGCGTTACAGCAAGGTTGGGATCGGTGGTGGCATATTCGTTTTTCAGGATTTCCGCCATTTCTACAATAAATTCGTGGAAATCGGCGGCCATATTTTCCGGAACCGAAAGCAGGGCAAAAGATTCGCGCGGAATGGCATTTCTGAGACTGCCGCCGTCTATAGCGCCAATGCGCAAACCAAATTCCTCCGAACCTTCAAATAACAGGCGGTTCATGAGTTTATTGGCGTTGCCGCGTCCCAAATGAATATCCATACCAGAATGTCCGCCGGTTAAACCTTTTACGCTGAGCTTGTAGCCTTTCGCGTTGCCGGAAACGGCTTCGGATTGGTAAGAACCGATAGCGGTAATATCCACACCGCCGGCGCATCCAATGGTTAATTCGCGATCGTCTTCGGTATCCAGGTTCAGCATGATGTCAGCTTTCAATAAACCGCCTTTCAAACCCAATGCGCCGGTCATGCCGGTTTCTTCGTCAATCGTAAAAAGCGCTTCAATGGCCGGATGCTCAATATCTTTCGATTCCAGAATAGCCATGATCGAAGCTACACCAATGCCGTTATCAGCTCCCAGCGTGGTGCCTTTGGCGCGTACAAAATCGCCTTCCACGAACATGTCAATGCCCTGGGAGTTGAAATCGAAATCGGTATCGGCGTTTTTCTGGTGCACCATATCCAGGTGGCTTTGCAGCAGCACGGTTTTACGGTTTTCCATGCCCGGCGTGGCCGGTTTTTTAATGATCACGTTTCCGATTTCGTCTTTGATCGTTTCCAAACCCAGTTTCTTTCCGAAATCTAGCATGAACTGGATCACACGTTCTTCTTTTTTGCTTGGGCGTGGCACGGCGTTTAGATCGGCGAAGTTGCGCCACATGGCTTGCGGCTCGAGGTTTTTTATTTCTGTACTCATAGTTTTATTTTTTTTTCTAGTAATCAGTGATTAATGCATATTGATTAGTTCTCAGTTATTCAATAAAATGCTGTCATGTTGAGTGCTAGCGAAACAACTTATCGGCGTTTAGTAAGACCGTTGTTCCTGGCTTTTCTGCTGCCCGCCGGCGAGGTCCTTCGCTAACGCTTAGGATGACATCAACGAATTACTATTCATTAATCAAGGCTAAAGGTAAGGAGCTTGGCAGATTAATGGAAATACCGAAGCAAATAAGTGGTTATAAGTTTAATTTTGAAGCGCAAAATAGTTTTCAGCCCGAAACTGATAGCGTTTTGGCAAACAACGCTTTTCAAAATTAAACCTATCTTTGCTTTGGCGTAAGCGGTTTTGGTTTGCGCTTTTTTTACCTGAAACGCTATGTACTTTCTGCCAAAATACCGCCGGGGAATTAAGAACAAATACCGCAAAGGCATGCCGGTTTTCGAAATGCTGACCAAAGACCTGGGTTATGCATTTACCGAATCTGTCAATTTTCTGAAGAACGGTTTTAAGGAAAAGACGATCATAGCGTTTCCGCATTACCCGAGCCGGGGCGCCACGCTTTATAAAATTGCCAAACACCTGAATTACAACCTCACCAACCGGCTCGATGCAAATGCTGAAGCAGCTGTTTATTGGGAATATGCAACGCACCGGCAGGAATTCGGGCCGCTGGAAGAACTGGCTAACCAACAGAAAGTAGTAAATCTATACAGCCGCGACATCAGTAAATTGTACGTAGATGAAGCTTTTACCAGCGTTTTTGGCTACGGTACGCGCATCGACCCAACTACTTTTCAGGGAAAATATGTGCAAAAGAACGATACCAATGCGCTGCACGATGGCAAAGTTTTAACGCAGCCGCTGAAACAAGCAGAGCCGGGATTTATTTACCAGATCCTGATCAATAACCAGCACAACGAAACGCAGGTAGAAGATATCAGAGTGCCGGTGGTAAAAGAAGTGGTGCCGTTCGTTTACCTGAAATACCGCGATATAAGCGAACGTTTCAAAAATACGACCGTGAAAACGGTAGTCATTTCGACTGAAAAAGTGTTTAGCCAGGAGGAAATTGCGAAGATCAATGCCTTTTGCCGGAAAGTGAACCTGGAATTTGGCGAGCTGGATGTTTTAAGAAACAAAGACGACGGCAAAATTTACATTGTAGATGTGAACAATACGCCGCAGGGCCCGCCGGCCAATACCAGCAAACCGGACCAGGAATACGCCATTTCGGTGCTGGCCGAACAATTTAAAAAAGCCTTTTTACAAGCTTAAAATTTACAGAATATGATCAAGATCTACCACAATAACATGTGCAGCAAAAGTCGTTGTTCGCTCGATCTTTTAAAGGAAAGCGGGCAGCCTTACGAACTGGTGGAATACCTGAAAAATGCACCTATGGAAACGGAACTGAAGGAAATTCTGCAGAAACTGAACCTGAAACCGGAACAATTGCTGCGCAAAGGGGAGGAGTTGTTTAAAGAAAAATTTGCCGGCAAAACCTATTCCGACGAAGAATGGATCAGGATCATGGCCGAAAACCCGGTGCTTATTGAGCGCCCCATCGTGATAAACGGCGACAAAGCGGTTATCGGACGGCCACCTGAGCGTATTCTTTCGATATTGTAAGCGTTTTGGCTACAGTGTGTCCGGTTAAAAACGCATTTTTAGCTTTGGGTTTGCTTATTTGCTGATGTTGCACAAAGGCCATAATGCCGGCCAGGCAAAGTGCCAGCACAAACATCAGTAAATGAGAAGCCGGCGGAATCGGGAGTATGAGCTGGGTTTTAGAAGCGTTTAGCATAGCGTTTTTTTTAGCGTTTACGGGAAGCAGGGGTTCCTGAGTTTCAGTTAGTATTCTAATTTAACCAAACTTTAACAAACCCGCTGAACCTCAGTTGTGAACGGCCGGAAATTCTACGTAAGTTGCTGCACTTTGAAAGGGAAATGATCTTAATATCCGGTGAAAGTTCAAAAATTGCCTGCCTTTCAGATTTTAAAGCATCGCATTTTTATTGCACTGAATTTTATGCTATAGGAAAATACCCGGAAGTAAAACCTGTTAATGACTTTTGAGGCCGAAATTCATACCGTTTTTTATAAAGTGAGGGCAGGCAACGCTATTTCTAAAGTTACATTGCCACCAACAGGATAAGCAGTACAGGTAAGCGTTAACCCGTTGGCAACTTCTTTTTCGGTCAGCACTTCGTTGTAGCTCATCCAGGTTTTTCCGCTGGTGCAGCGCGCGGCGCAACTGCCGCATTTTCCGGCTTCACAACTGTAAGGCATGGTGAGGCCGGCTTTTTTTGCTGCCTGCAAGATCGTATCCGGAAAGCGGCTTTGGAACGTGAATTCCTGGTGATTGAGCTTTAAGGTTACCAGGTGCGGAGTGGTATCGGGCGGCGTTATTTTTAGTTGTACTTTCTGGGTGCTGAAATTTTCTTTCCGGATATTTTCGAGTTTCACGCCGGCCATATGCAGCCCGTAGGTACACATGCGCATGTAATTTTCGGGGCCGCAAACGTACGCTAAAATTTCTGAAGGCGGAGCTTTGGCCAATACTTTTACGAAGGTTTCCAGCAGCCCTTTATAAAGTCTTGCTTTGGTCAGATCGGCGGCATCGCTGAACAGGAATTCTACTTTAAACCGTTGCGGAAACTGATCGGCAAGCTGAATTAGTTCTTCCCGGAAAATGGCGTGATCGTGGGTTTTGTTGCTGTAAATTAATACCACCGGCAGTTTTGGGTGAGAAAACAATACCGTTTTTATCAGCGAAAAGATGGGCGTAATGCCGCTTCCGGCCGCCAGGAAAAATAATTGTTTGTACAGCGCTAAGTTTTCGGGAAGGGTAAAAAAGCCGGCGGCGCCCGTGGTTATCAACTTATCGCCAACTTTGGCGTGGTCTATTAAATAGCGCGAAAAAATGCCGTTCTCCATCCGTTTCACCCCAATTGCCAAAGGTTCGTTCAAAACCGGTGACGCTACTATGGAATACGAACGGCGGACTTCCGGTTGGTGATGCGGTAAAAGAAAAGTTAAATATTGTCCGGACTGGTAAGCAATTTCCCTGGCCTCCGCACCTTCAAAGTAAAACGTTTTTACATTGGGCGCTTCGTCTTTTATACCCGTAATAGTGAGCGTTTTAAAAAGATCGGTGTGCGGCGGCGCGGAAGCATTCATGGGTTAAAGCCGTTTGGTTTCAGCTTTGCATACGCATTTTCCGTTTTTTAGCTTTCGGCAAAAGCCTTGAACTGCTCCAGGTATTTCTGGCTCTGTTTCTTAAAAGCGCCCGGCATAAGCCAACCCATCAGCTTCATAAAACCGCTGAACCGGAATTCATTTTCTGCAACCCATTTGGTTTTGTTCGGGCCCAGCGGAATAAACTTATTGGAAACGATGTTGTAAACCCCTTTGGCTTCGTAGGTTCCATCGAAAGCGTGTGGCAGATCGCGTTTCAGAATGGTTTCGATCATTTCAATTTCCCGGTTCCCCATTTTGTATTTCAGCCGCGATTTTGCTCCAACCTGTCCCGGAGTACCGCTTATATGTTCAAAGCTCTGCAAACCCGGCTGCCAATGTTTCAGGTTTTCCGGATCATCAAAAAGCTCGATCACGCGATTCAAAGGGAGGTTCAGTTCAATTTCGTTGGTGTATTTCATTTCTGAAAGAGTTTTGCGGTTTATTTTAGCTACTGTAAGAACCGAAAAATAAGGCGGATTGCCAATACTTTTTTTGCCTGTTTCCCTACCATTTTTTGTGGCCTGAACCGAATTTCAGGAAAAGAAAAATTTAAGCCGCCGACGTTTTTTCTTCGTTGTGCAGCATGCGCTCCCGGTGTTTCAGGCCCCAGTCGCGCAACGCAAAAATTACCGGGTTCAGGCTGTGCCCGTATTCGGTAACCGCATATTCTACGCTTACCGGTGTGGTATCATAAACTGTGCGTTTCACCAAACCATTCACTTCCAGGTCTTTCAATTCTTTCGAAAGCATTTTTGCGGTAATTCCCGGCACATCACGATGCAATTCTTTAAATCTACGTTTATGAATGCATAAAGCGCTGATGATCGGGATCTTCCATTTGCCGCTGATAATATCGAGAGCGTCGCGGATGGGTAAAATATGATTGATGCAGAGGTCGCTTTTGTGGTTTTTCATGGCAATGGTTTACTAAAGGTAACCGGTATACTTTGGTATAGTGGTTACTAATGTATACCAAATATAGGTAATTTTGCGCTACTAAAAAACAATTTTTAATCCGACTCTCACCATTATGAATATTATAGAAAGCCTGAACTGGCGTTACGCTACCAAACGCATGACGGGCGCAAGCGTGCCGCCGGAAAAAATAGATACCATTCTGGAAGCCATTCGTTTATCTGCTTCTTCTATGGGTTTGCAGCCTTATACCGTTTTGGTTGTAAGTTCTGAAAAACTGAAGCAAGAGTTATTCGAAAAAGCAATTAAGCAACCACAGATAAAAGAAGCTTCGCATGTGTTGATCTTTGCGGCCTGGGCTAAAATAACAGAAGCGCAGATTTCCGAATACATAAACCATGTAGCCGAAGAACGCGGCGTAGATCCGGAAACGCTGGCTGGTTTTAAAAACAATATTGTGAACCTGGTGAATAACCGCACCGACGAAGTGAATTTTAACTGGGCTGCGCGGCAGGCTTACATTGCTTTGGGTACCGGTTTAATTGCCGCTGCCGCTGAAGAAGTAGATGCAACGCCCATGGAAGGTTTTAACCCGCAGGATGTTGATGCCGTTTTAGGCTTAGCGGAAATGAATCTGCGCACCGTGGTTGCAATGCCTTTGGGTTACCGCGACGAAGCCAACGATTTTCTGGCCACTGCTAAAAAGGTACGCCGCGAAAAAGAAAAACTGTTTATTCAATTCGATTAAGACGATTACGTAATTAGAGAAAAAGTCCCCCTTTGGAGGGGGTAGGGGGAGGATTTTCCATTATCTGGTAATTAAAAAAAAAGAAATGTGTGATCCTCCCCCTACCCCCTCCAAAGGGGGACCAAAAAAGACCGAAACTACGAACTACGAAAATTCAAACCTACGATAACTATGGAGAGAAGAAAACTAGGAAATACCGGACTTGAAATTGCGCCTTTGGTTTTTGGCGGAAACGTTTTCGGCTGGACAATTGATGAACCGACTTCTTTCGAAATTTTAGATGCCTTTACCAATGCGGGTTTTAACTGCATCGATACGGCTGATGTATATTCGAACTGGAAACCAGGAAATAAGGGCGGCGAATCGGAAACGGTCATTGGAAACTGGCTGAAAAAACGCGGCAACCGGGAGCAGGTAATTATTGCTACCAAAGTTGGCGCCGATATGGGCAGCGGTAAAAACCTGAAAAAGCAATACATTTTAAAAGCAGCCGAGGCTTCGCTGAAACGTTTGCAAACCGATTACATAGATCTGTACCAATCGCATTACGACGACCCGGAAACGCCTCTTGATGAAACCCTGGAAGCTTACGAAACCCTGATAAAAGCCGGAAAAGTACGCGCCATCGGGGCATCTAATTTTACAGCGGAGCGCCTGGAAGCAGCTTTGAAAACAAGCGAAGAAAAGAACCTGCCACGTTACCAGACTTTGCAACCAGAGTATAATCTTTACGCCCGCGAAGGATTTGAAAAAGCCTTGGAAACTGTCTGCCTGAAAAATAACCTTGGCGTAATTCCCTATTTTTCACTGGCCAGCGGTTTTCTTACCGGCAAATACCGCTCCGAGGCCGATCTGGGTAAAAGCCAGCGGGGCGGAGGAATTCAGAAATACCTGAACGAACGCGGTTTCCGGATCCTGAAAGCGTTGGATGAAGTTGCTGCGGAATTGAACGCTACACCGGCGCAGGTTGCTTTGAGCTGGCTTATGCACCGCCCGGCTGTAACCGCACCCATTGCCAGCGCAACGAACCGGAACCAGTTGAACGAACTTATAAAAGCGGCTGAACTGAAACTAAATAAAGCAGCCATGGAAAAACTTGATCTGGCCAGTGTATATTAATTTCCGGGAAAATAAAAGCTGGCATAATTTTCCCGGGTTTTCTGCCCGATAATCCTAGCGTTTTGCAGTGCGCAAATCTTTAAAAACTTCAGGTAATGAGAAAAATTAAAAAGATCCATAAAGCTATTTCAGCTCCAATTGCCGATTTAACAACTTTTCGCGCTTTACCCACCGGTTCGGTAGATCACATCGATCCTTTTTTGTTTCTGAACCACCACGGCCCGCAACAATATGAGCCGGAAAACCGGGGTTTACCATTTGGCCCGCATCCGCACCGGGGTTTCGAAACGCTGACGTTTATTCTGCAAGGCGACATTGTGCATAAAGATTCCGGCGGCGGCAAAGACACCATTCAGGCCGGCGGGGTACAATGGATGACGGCGGGCCGGGGCGTGATTCATACCGAAATTTCTTCGGATGAATTCAAGGAAAAAGGCGGCATGGAAGAAGTGATCCAGATCTGGCTAAACCTGCCTGCTAAACTAAAAATGACGCAGCCTGCTTACACCGGTTTGCAAAAAGATAAAATTCCGGAAGTTCCGGCCGATAATGGCAATGTGTTGATCTACCCGGTTTCGGGAAATTGGGGAAATAAGCAAGGCCCGATAAAATCGTTGACCGGGATAGAAATGGCGCGCATGCTGCTGAAAAAAGATGCGCATTACACCTTAAGAATTCCGACGGAAAGAAACATTTTATTTTATGTGGTAAACGGCGAAGTGCGGGTAAACGGCAGCCCGGCGGCTACGCATAGCCTGGTGGAGTTCAGCAACGAAGGCGAAGAAATTCAGCTTGTTGCCATGCAGAATTCTGAACTGATAATAGGCCACGGCGAGCCTTATAACGAGCCAATTGTAGCCCATGGGCCTTTCGTGATGAACTCTGAAAAAGAAATTATGGAAGCTATGCGCGATTACCAGATGGGGAAAATGGGCGTCTGGACGGAATGATTGTATATGGCTTAATGGTTAATTGCTAAATGGTTAAATTGTTGAAAATCAAAAAAAATATATGAAAATATGACCGTAGATTTTAACATTTTAACCGTTAGATATCAACCATTTAAGCCATTAGCAGATCAAACAATTTAACCATTAAACAATTTAACCATTTAAGAGAATGTCCGGAATAAAACTCAGCGTATTAGATCAGTCGCCGGTGCGCAAAGGGGGAACGGCAGCGCAAGCTTTGCTGGAGACTACGGAACTGGCAAAATTCACCGAGAAATTGGGTTATACGCGTTTCTGGGTTTCGGAACACCATAACACCGCCAGCTTAGCCGGATCTTCGCCAGAGGTTTTAATTGCGCATTTAGCCAACCAGACCAACCGCATTAAATTGGGTTCCGGCGGCGTAATGCTGCCAAACCACAGTGCGCTGAAAGTGGCCGAAAATTTCCGTTTGCTCGAAACGCTTTTTCCAGGCCGCATTGATCTGGGCATGGGCCGCGCGCCAGGCACCGATCGTTACACCGCTTCGTTGCTGAACCCGAGCAATACTTTCAACGAAAATGATTTTACGCAGCAACTGGTAGATCTTACGCATTACCTGAACGATGGCATTACCGGCCCGAATCTTACCAAAATAAAAGCTGCGCCGCTGGCTCAAACCGTTCCTGAACTCTGGCTGCTTAGTTCCAGCGGACAAAGCGGCGTTTTTGCAGCGCATTTTGGAATGGGCTTTTCGTTTGCGCATTTTATAAACCCCAACGGCGGTGCGAAAATGATGAAACTCTACCGCGAGCACTTTCAGCCTTCGGAACATTTAAAAGAGCCAAAAGCCAACGTAGCCATTTTTGTAATGGTAGCCGATACCGAAGAAAAAGCGCAGCAATTGCAGGCCGTAATGGATGTGCAGATGCTGAAAATAGAAAAAGGTGTGCGGGAAGGAATTTTGCCTTATGAAGAAATCAAGGATCAGCAGTTTACCGAAGAAGAAAAGGAGCGCATCGATTACAACCGCAAGCGCATGATTTCGGGTACGCCTGCACAGGTAAAACCACGGCTC
Organism: Adhaeribacter terreus; assembly: GCF_042657365.1. Taxonomy (NCBI): domain Bacteria; kingdom Pseudomonadati; phylum Bacteroidota; class Cytophagia; order Cytophagales; family Hymenobacteraceae; genus Adhaeribacter; species Adhaeribacter terreus. Next base: position 346,754 of record NZ_JBHSKT010000002.1, read on the forward strand.
GAAAAGCTGGCGCAGGAATACGGCATAGACGAAATAATTGCCGTAACCATCACCCACGATTTTGCCGACCGCCTGCGTTCTTATGAATTACTGGCCGAAATGTTTGAATTGCAGCCGCAAGAAGTTTAAAAACGGTATCGTTTCAGTCAGAAAAAGTCATGCACGAAGCATATTGCGAAGGGAGACTCTTGTAGTCGCCCTTTTACATTTTTGTATTCGTTCAGAAGTTGGAAATGCTATGGTTTGAAGCTGATAAAGTCAGTGTTATTTGCCGCAGATAAGTTCATTCGCTAAGGTTCAGGATCACAAATTTACTCACTAATCATTATTCACTAATCATTATCAAAACGCTATGCTTTTCAGGTTAAAAACCCAACGATCAGCTTAAAATTGAATCTGATATTTTCCGGATATCGGCACTGACTTTCTGAATAAAGTCGAGTTGGGATTTAAGCAAATGCTCATCGAAATCGGCGGGCATGGTGGTAGTCAGTTCAGAGTCGTCGGCTGGTTTGGAAGGTTGATTGGTAATGACACTGGCATCCATTTTTTTAGCCGTTTCAGTTAGCATCGCGCAGGAACGTTTTACGGGTTTTACGTATTCCGGCGGGTAAACTTGCGCCGGGCGATTTAGCAAACCTGATGCAGCCGTAGCAATGAATGAAGACAGGATATGGTTCAGTACCACAAATTTATGCACTTCCTTGCTTTTTATCTGCTTTCGTTTAGGTTCCGACATCATGCGCTGAAACGCTGCCGATAAGTTAGCCGAATGCACATACACATTTTTCCGGGCCAGTTTATAATCTTCAATTTTTACTTTTTTACCAGCCAGAATATCCGATAGTTTCTGCAGGTAATTTACGTTCGCGGTCAGCATTTCGCGCAGGAATTTCTTGAGTTGTTCAGATTCCCAGCTTGGAAATAAAAAGTAACTCGCCGAAAACGCAATGGCCGCACCAATAAGCGTATCGATGATTCGTTCCTGGGCAATATTCAGGTTACCATCGCCCAGAAAATTAAATAATATCAGCACGAAAGGCGTCATGAAAATTACGCTTACTACGTAATTCCGGCGCTGAAAACTATACGTACCTACCATGCAAAAAAGTAGGAATAGAAATTGTACGGTCCGGTTTGGGAAAAAAACCAGGATCAAAATACCAATTGCTGAACCCGCAATCGTACCAATTATCCTTTCGTAATTCCGTTGTTTGGTCAGGCTGAAAGCCGGTTTCAGAATTACGATAATGGTGAGCAAAACCCAGTAACTGTGGTGGCCATATGGCGCTATTTTCGTTACGATATAACCGAACAAACACACCAAGGCTACGCGGACCGAATGTTTGAAAATGGCAGAGTTAAAGTTCAGATTGTTGCGGATCAGTTTCAGGTCGTATTCCTGCTGCGATACAAAACGGGAATATTCAAGCGGACCGGTTTTCTTCTCCAGATCGGAGGGGGTAGCATTAAAATATTGCTGCATATCGTGCAGGCGGTGCGTTAAATTCCGGAGATTTACCAGAATCTTTTTCAGGGCCAGGTTACTCGTTTCTTTTTCGTCTTCGCCTACTTTATCTATGTGCAGTTTAAGCTGTTCCATTTGCGGATTCAGGTTGGATGGCAGGCGCAAACGGATGTTCGATTCAAAAGCAAAAGCAATATCGTCGAGCTGATCGGCGATCTGTAAAATGAGGCGGGCAATTTCGCTCAGCACGCCGGTTTTTCCGAACTTTTCGCGCAGCGCGGCATAATCGTAATGCGTGGCCATGATCTGCTCGTAAAGGTCCACCAGGTCTACAAACGTAAGCAACAGAATGCGGCCCGGGGTTGTAGAAGCTTTTATGTACTGGCGGCTTTTAAAAAGCACTTCGCGCACGGCATCCTGCTTTTCGCTTACCACAATTTGCTGGGCTACAATTTTGCGGTAATCTTCGTCAAGGTTGGTATATGCGCGGTAAAATTCGGCTTTGTAACGCAGAAAACGAGCCACCTCATGAATACATTCGCCTAAGGTTTGCTGGGCCTGACGGTAAGGTAATATCTGAAAAAAGAATAAGCTCATAAGCATGTACCAGACGCCACCGGCAGTAATTAAGGCGCTGTAACCCAATACTTCCAACGGTTTTAAGGCATTGTCCATGGTCAGGATCATAACCACCAGGCCGGCTGTTCCGAGCGCGGCTGCCCGGGGGCCGTAAACCATCAGCATCGAAAATCCGAAACAGAAAAGCATAATTTCAGCGCCGAGCAAATAAGGGTTTAAGCGCACGAAACCGGTAATGAGCGCTACCAGGAAAATGGTAGCATTACAAAGCAGCATGGCATTGCGCTTATGCACCACCGGCCCCGGAGAATCGGTGATGCTTACGCACAGTGCACCGAGCGATAAAATAAGACCAAGTTCTAAACGACCGAACTGTACAAAAATAAGCGAAGGTAATAATACCCCCAACGTAATGCGAAGTCCATCGGAAAAATACTGGCTGAATAAAAAGTATTGAATTTCCCGGGCCTGTTTTTTCATAGATTTATTAATTGCGAAGCGGCGAGCATGGCAGCAAACCTGCTGCAAAGTTAAAAACTCTGCAACCGGAATTTAGTTAGGCTGAATGATGGGATTTGCTTTTTTTTCTTCGTTCTGCTCCGGAATTGCCGTTACCGGTTCCATAAATAAGGTGCGGGTTGGGTAAGCAAAATCGATCTTACGGCGGCTGAATTCTTCAAAAAGATCCAGAAAAATTTCCTGCCTGATGTTGAGGTGTTTTACCATATCGGCATTTTCTACGTAATAGATCGTTTCAAAATCGAGGCTGGAATCATTATAAGCCACAAAATGCGACCGGTCAAAAGTAGTATCTTCCTGCTTGTTGATAAGGTTTTTCATAATGGCCGGGATCTGGCGCAGGTTTTGGGGGCTGGTCTGGTACGTAACGCCAATGGTAAAACTTACGCGGCGGCGGTGCAAACGCTTGTAATTATGAATGCGCGAATTGGTCAGGTCGGAGTTAGCCACAATCAGCTGTTCGCCGGAAAGGCTGGTAATACGGGTGGTTTTTATGCCAATATAATCTACGGTTCCGTTCTTTTCATCTATGGTAATAAAATCGCCGGTTTCAAAAGGGCGGTCGAAGAAAATAACGAAGTAATTGAAAAGGTCGCCCAGAATGTTCTGAGCCGCTAACGCAATAGCAATACCACCAATTCCCAATCCGGTTATTACTGTGGTTACATCAAAACCCATGTTGTCGAACAGGAAAATAAGCCCGATCGCCCAGATAAAGAAATTGATAATGAGCATGATACCACCTAATTGTTTCACTTTCTCTTCGCCGCGTTCTTGGTGGCGCACGTAATTTTGAAGCAGTGCCAGAATTACCGTACTGATCACCCTGATCAATATAAAAGTAAAAGCTACGGTAAAACCGATCTTGAGAAAGTTTTCAGTTTTCTGCGGAAAAGAAAGGTAGTGAAAGCCGAAAAACACCACAATCAGATACAGGAATGGAATACCGAAACGCTCCAGGCTGTTGGCAATAAAATCATCGAAGCGGTTGGTGGTTTTTTCGGCCCAGGTGCGAATGCGGGTAACAAATTTGCGTTTCAGCAATTTAACCAGCGAAATACCTAAAAAGATAATGCCGAATGCAATAATATAATCGAGAACGGTATTGTGGTAAAACGTGTAATTGAAAAATTCCTTATCGAAAAATTCTTTCATGTTTAGGGGTTTGGTACAGACAATGCTTAAACCATACGAACGTTTCGGGCTCGAAGGTTATTTTCTGAATTTACAAAAACCAAAGTCCGAAACCAAAGATCTTTCAAAACGCTATACTTTTCAGCTCAAAAACTCAGTGCGTTTTCGCTGCAATTTTACCGGCCTTAACCAAACTTCTGCTAGAAAAAACGGTATGGTTTCAAGGTAAAAAACTCCTTATTTAGCGCGCATCCGGATCGATGAGGGAGAAAATTACAGAATCCAGAAATTCGCCCTGAAAATAATAATCGCCCCGGAAATAAGCTTCCTGCACAAAGCCATGTTTTTCGAGCAGTTTCCTGGAAGCATCGTTTTTGGGGTTAATATTCGCTTCTATACTATGCAGTTTCAGGGTTTGGAAACCGTAATCTAAAACCACTTTCATCGCTTCACTCATCAGGCCTTTATTCCAGTAATCAGGGTGCAGGCTGTAGCCAATTTCGGCGCGGTGGTTGGCTTTAATGAACCGCCATAAACCAATTGTACCAATCAGCTTTTCCGAACCTTTCAGGCAGATTCCCCAGTTTATGCCTTCGTTTTCGAGCACCGCTTTCCGGGTATTCGCAATATATTCCAGCGCCTCATCTTCCGACTTTAGTTTCTCCCGATCCAGAAATCGCATAATGGTGTCGTCGGAACGGAAAAACAGGATTTCAGGGGCGTCGGTTTCCCGGACTTCGCGCAAGATCAGCCTTTCGGTTTCCAGATTGGTAAACGGATTTAATTCTATATCAAGCATGGCCTAAATGTAAGATTACCTGTGAATTATAAATTTTTTATAGATCGTTAGATCCGAAACTGTTTCCTGAAAACCGGTATGCTGCAATACTTTTATGGAAGCCGGATTATTTTCTTTGGTATAGGCAATTATCTGGTCAAGGTTTAAGCTGGTAAATCCATAATTTATAATGGCAGTAACAGCTTCGCGCATAAATCCCTGTTTTTCAAAGTCCGGATTCATTGCATAACCAATTTCGCCGGTCTTGTTGGGGAAACCGCGGTAAAAGCCGGCCGCTCCAATCAGTTTTTTGCTGCTTTTCAGCTCCATTCCCCAATGTAAAGCGTTTCCGGCCGCAATTTCTGCTGCAATTCGGGTTAGCTTTTCTGTAATACCTTCTCGGGTAGTAATGGGTTTTCCGTCGAAATATGAAAATGGCAGAAGATCGTCCAGATCCTGCGAAACAATTGGTCGTAACGTTAAGCGCTCCGTTTCAAGAATGGGTACCTGCATGGGTTTTTACTCAGTAATTATAAAGTTCTGTCTCCTGGTTAATTCAAAAGCATCCGCATTTCAAACTGCGAAATGTAATTTACCATGCCGGCGGTTTCAAACAAAGCCAACGTTTCTACTGCATTTGCATCTACGTTGTTTAACCGAAGGGAAGGGTGCGTTTTGGCAACTTCCCGCAGCAAATTAAGTCCATAAATTTCTGGCGCCGAACGATCAAAACCAAACTGACCAATGTAACCGGTGGCCGGATTCAGAAACAAATAAGCTTTCAGGTTTTGGTTCTCGAAAAGTTGCCAATACTGGTAAGCAGGGCCGGCGGCTTTTATTCCTTCGTTCATATTATCCCAGGCAAACGTGTAAGCCTGCAACGGCGCAATTGCTTCGAAATCTATTGCCGTGCTGGTCTTTATTTCGAAAGGACTTGGAGTTGAAGCCGGTTGAAGTTCGCCTTTAAAACAATGCAAGGTGCGGTCAATTTCAAAACCTATGTTTCGGTAAGCTTTTATTGCTTTTTCATTCTGCGTGATCACTTCCAGGGTGCATTGCGAAATGCCGGCCCCTTTAAAAACAGGCAACGCATAAGCATAAAGTTTAGCAACCAGCTTCTGACCACGAAAAGCCGGAATTACGCCAGTGCCAGCATTATAAGCCGTTTTGTGCCCGTGCAGGTTACCCACGCCGGTAATAATAAAAGCTACCAGTTTATTGTTTTCAAACGCCCCGAAAGATAAGCTGAAATCTACGCGGCTTGCGCGCCAGCGGCTTTGCATGGCTTCTTCGGTTGCGGAAATGGGCACAAAATAATCGGAAAAAGCTTCGTTGAAACAGGTTACAATTTCGGACGTCGGGGTATTTTCAAGGGTTTTAATTTCCATTTGAGGTATGGCAGCAGTTAGTTTTTTAGTGACTTTTCCTACCGTTTTTCCGGTTTGCTTTTAAGTGGCGTTCCGGATTTAGTTTTCCATCATTTTAATTAATTGCTGTACACTTTCCTGCGGCGAAGTTGCTTTAAAGTTAAAACGTTTTTCAAACTTGCTGCTGTCAAAAACATAATCGCGGTCGTATTGGTAAAGCATTTCTTTCGATTCTTTTACCACTGGCATAAACAATCCCAGCAGGCTGGTCATCCAGCGGGGCAACACCATCATTTTGGCTTCCGTGTTCAGGGTTTTTGCAAAAATGGCAGCCCATTGGTTTATTGTGAGCGCGGGGCTGCTGGTAGGTAAATGCCAAACCTGGTTAAAAGCTTCCGGAGTGTTGCCTAGTAAAGCGGTAGCTTTGGCCGCATCGGGCGTGAAAATGAAAGAATGTACTTTATTGGCATCGAGGAACCAGTTCGCTTTTTTACCTTGCTTCAGATTTTTGTACACCATTTCGGTAAGCATGCTGTTTTTCGGGCCAATAAAATCTGGGGCGCGGGCTATTAAAGCGGTCAGGTTTCCTGAGCGGGTTTCTTCCAGCAGCATTTCAGCAATTTGGGCGCGGATCTTTCCTTTTTCGCTAACGGGTTTTACGGGCGTTTCTTCGGTCATGTGGCCCAGGTGAGCAGCGTCGTACATATACATATTATCGAAGAAAACGAGTTTGGCTCCGTGTTTTTTGCAGGCTGCAATTACATTTTGCATCAGGGCTGGCCAGTTTTTCTGCCACACGTTAAGCTTGTATTCAAAACCTACTACCAAATACACAATTTCGGAACCGGCCACGGCTTTTTCTACTTCTTCGGCTTTGGTCAGGTCGGCAGGAAAAAGCTGATCTGTGACATTTGCTTTTTGGGGGTTGCGGCTTACCAATCTGATGTCAGTCGTATATTGTTTCAGGGCTCTTGCCAGTTCAGTTCCGATTGCGCCGCCGGCATCTAAAATTGTTTGCATAGTGAAAGAGGAAAATTGAATTGATGTTGCAAATATAGGGCATTTGAAATGTTTAAACGTGAAGGCTGTTTTCAGAGTATTTCCGAAAGTGGAGATTTAAGAGGTTAACAAAGTTTTTGGTCGCTGAATGATACCATTTTTCAGGTCGAAAATTTCTGTGTAATCGGTTGAACTTTATGGCCTGAGATTGGTTGAGTAGCTATGTTAAAAAATGTGCCGCAGAATACCCGGAAGTAGGTATGCGGATAATTGATTGAATGTTAGTAACTTTGTGCGTTTGAAAATCAGCCGGACCTGCCATCCGGCACCATAAGCCAACCCAAACTTCCTTAAATGCAAAAATATTTACCGCTATCTTTAGTGTTTGCCGCTTTGTTTGCTTTTGAAAGTAAAGCCCAGCAAATGCTCGGCCTGAGTGCAAGCAATTATTCGGGTATAAACCGGATGCACGTAAGCCCGGCTTCCATTGCCGATTCCCGTTCCAAATTTTCGCTGTTCATTTCGAGCATCGATGTGAATGTTTCCAATAATTATGTGGGCTACTACGGGAATGAATCTATTTATAAGGTGATAAAAGAAGACCTGGATGTGCAGGAAAGCAACCTGCAGGTTATTCAGAACGATCGCCCTAAATTGCTTACGGCTTCAATAGATTACCGCGGACCTTCTTTTATGGTTATGCTCAGCCCGAAACACAGCGTGGCGTTGAGCACCCGCGTGCGCGGCGGCCTGAATTTTAATAATGTTTCGGAACCGATCGCAGAAATTTTGCGGGCCGGTGCTCCCAACGAAGCCATGCTCGATAGAGTGTACGACAACAATCAGTTCAGCATGAACGCCAACGTGAACGCTGAAATTGGTGTTACGTATGCCCGGGTTCTGTTTAATAAAGGTTCACAATTTCTGAAAGCGGGCGCCACGCTTAAAAAAGTAACCGGGGTTTATTCCGCGCACTTTATTAATAAGAATATGAACTTCATAATATCTACCCGCGATTATCCCGCTCCCTCTACCGACGAATATCACAACGTAGAGATCCAGGACATGGAAGCGCAGTTTGGTTACATGAGTGAAGATTTTATGGATGGCGTTTCGTTTTCGAAAGCAATGAGCTGGATTGCAGCCAGCGACGCGCCCGGAAATGGCTGGGGTGCTGATCTGGGTTTTACCTACGAATTCCGTCCGGATGTTGAGCAATATAATTATATCGTAGACGGCAAAACGTACCTGAACGACCGCAAAAATAAATACAAATTGCGGGTGAGTGCCAGTTTGTTAGATATTGGGGGCGTAAAATACAGCCATATCGATAATATCCGGAGCTATACTATAAACGCGAAAAATGAAAATGTGAACCTGGATGCTTTTGAAAATGCCGAAGATCCGGATGATTATGCACAGGTAATAAATCAGGAATTAAGCGATGAGGCTTTTGATATCAGAACGGAATTTACTTCCGGCCTGCCAACCGCACTTCACCTGGACGTGGATTACCAGCTAGCCAATAAAGTTTACGTGAATGGTACTGTTTTTCATAACCTGAGAGATAAATATGCCATTTCGATGCGCCAGAATTCGTTGGTAGCTGTAACGCCGCGTTTCGAAACCAAGATCGTGGAAGTAGCATTGCCTGTTTCGCTTTACAACAATTACCAAATCTTTGGTATGGGCGCTATGGTGCGATTGGGTGGCTTTTTTGTAGGTTCCGATAATATTGGTGGTTTATTCAATATTGGCCGTCCGTATGGCGCCAACGTGTATGCGGGTTTATCGGTATTGAATTTATCGCGGGGGAAAGTGAAACCGGCAAAAGTGAAAAAAGTGAAACCGGTGAAGCAATCCTAAGCTTTCTTTCAAGTTTTTAAATATAAAAAAGCAGCGCAGAATGTACTTTGCGCTGCTTTTCTATATTAAACTAATACCGTTTTTCTGAGATGCATGAGCTTTGTTTGTCTCTTTTGGAGGGGGTAGGAGGAGGACAGAAGAATTATCAGATAAATTAAAAATCAGATAATCAAAAAATCCTCCCCCAACCCCCTCCAAAGGGAGAATTTCTCTTAAAAGTATAAAAAGCTGAAACAGCTCGTGAAATCAGAAGGTTATTCTAGCAACAAATCCGCAATTTCGTCGCCGGCGGTGCTGGAAAGAGATACGCCAATGCCGTTGCAGGCAAAACCAGCAACAAGTCGGTCAGAGATTTTGCGTATTACGGGTTGTTTGTCTTCGGTAAAGCCCATGATGCCGGACCACTTTTGTTCGATCTCAAATTTCTGGTTTGGTAAGATCACTTCCGCCAGCAGCTTGTCGAGTTCTTTTAATATCGTTTCGTTGTAGGCAATTTCAGTGGTTGCTTCCTGTTCAAATGCCAGATTCCGGCCGCCGCCAAAAAGTATGCGCTGGCCTACATTCCGGAAATAGAAATAACCTTCGTCGAAATGGAAAGCGCCTTTAAATTTGAGATCGGGAATAGGTTTGGTGATGATGACCTGGCCACGACCGGGCTTTACACAAACATCCGGAAGTAAGCGCTGACTGAAGGCATTGGTGCAAACCGCTACTTTTTCGGCCTGAAACGCTACCGTTTTCCGTACCGGATCGTGCACGTAAACGCATACCCCAGAACCAGTTTCTTTTAAGTCAATTACTTCGGCGCCGGTCCTTATTTCCACGCCTTTTTCTTGGGCGAGTTGCAGCAACGCTTTCATCATTTTACCGGTGTGCACATGGCCTTCGTAAGGGTTGTGAATTACGGTTTTTACTTTTTCGGGGTTAAACCCTAGCGTTTTTACAAGCTCAGGACGGTTGGTGTATGTGCCTTCCGGAAAAAGCGGTTTCAGGACTTCGTTTACTTTTCCGATACTTTCTAAGGCCGGCAGTTCTTTTTCAGAAAGCAGTTCGAAGCCGCCGGTGTGCTGGTAATCCATCACGGAATCGGGGAGTCGTTCGCGCAAACGGGCCAGGCCGCGCCAGCGCTTTTCGGTGAGGGCTAATACTGTTTCCGGCGGGGTGTGCTGGAGATCGGAGAGGAGCTCGGTAAGAGAGCCGAAAGAAGCAAATCCGGCGTTGCGGGTACTGGCACCGGAAGGAAATAAACCGCGTTCCAAAAGTAAAGCGGATCTTTCCGGGGCTTTTTCTTTCAGAGAGATAGCCGTAGATAACCCGACAATACCGCTGCCGATGATGATAACGTCGTAGTGAAGGAAGGATTCGGTTTCCCAGAAAGAGAGCATGGTGCTGATAGTTTAGTTTTCAGGAATGAGTGCGAAGCTATGTATAATATTGGAAATTAAGGTTAGTCTGAAAATTGAAAGCTGTTTTCCCAACTGACTTTTTCAGCCTCAAACCCTACCGTTTTTATGCTTCATTAATTTTAATCTTGCGGTGAACCAGCAAACCAAAAAACAGGAACGCTAACAAACTGCAAGTGAAAATAACGGCGGCCATGGGAATAGCGGTTTTATTGGCAAATACGCTCACGGCTACGGCTGCCAGGGCTCCACAACTAAACTGCAACGTACCTACCAAAGCGGAGGCACTTCCGGCGTGGGCGGCATGTTTTTCCAGAGCGCCTGCCGTAGCGTTGGGCATGGCCAGACCTACGGTGCTGAGCGTGAAGAAAAGCGGCACTACAATGCCATAAATTCCGAACCAGCCGGTATAAGCCATCAGCAATAAAGTGCCGGCCGCCATGAGGTACAGAAAAGTAACTTTGCGCAGGATCTGGCTGAAAGAATAATGCAATAAAAGTTTATGATTTAGCTGGGAAGCGCCAATGATTCCTACCGCGTTCAGGCCGAACAGCATGCTGTACTGGCGCCCGGAAAGATGAAAGATCTGCGTGAAAATATAAGCTGAACCCGTAATGTAAGCAAACATACCCGACTGAATACAGCCTGCCGTAAGCGAGTAACCAACAAATTGCTGGTCGCGGAGCAACTGGCCATAGGTACGGAAAGAATTGCGCAAAGCCAGCGGGTTGCGTTTTTCCGGAGTCAGGGTTTCGGGAAGAAAGAAGACCACATAAAGCAACGTAAGGAGCCCGATAAGCGCCAGCAAAGCGAAAATATATTCCCACCGGAAAGCATCGAGCACCAAGCTGCCAACTGAAGGTGCCAGAATAGGAGCAACGCCCATAATGAGCATAAGCGTAGAAAATACTTTAGCCGATTGGTTGCCGTGATATTTGTCCCGGACAATGGCGCGGGTAATTACCATACCGGTACAGCCGCCAATTGCCTGCAGAAAACGCAGCACTACCATGCTTTCCACCGAATTCGTGAACATGCAACCAATAGAAGCCAGTGAATAAACCGCCAGGCCGGCTATCAGATTCGGGCGGCGGCCAAGCTGGTCAGCAAGTGGTCCGTATATCAATTGGCCTAAAGCAATGCCCACGTTAAAGGAAGCCAGCGTGTACTGAACCGAAGCTACGGGAACGCCAAACTCAGCGGCAATAGCCGGAAAGGCGGGCAAATACATATCAATACTCATCGGCCCGAAGGCAGTTAGTAAGCCCAGCACCAAGATCAGGGCTGTATTGCCGGTAATTTTTTGTGAAACCATTTTTTGTTCAAAATTTTAAAATCTGCGCTTTACCCAATTCACTGCCAATCTATTTTCTCATCCAGCGGCGTTTTGCGTTTGCCTTCGGGTGTTGGTTTATCGGTGTAGCCCAGATACAAAATTCCTAAAACCAGGTCGTCTTCGCGCAGGTTTAAATATGTTTTCATAGGTAACTGGTAGGCCATGCCGCCGGAACCCCAGTAACTGGCTATGCCTAAAGCGGTAGCGCCAAGCAGCAGATTTTGCACCGCGCAGCTGGTTGCCGCAATTTCTTCGAGTACCGGAATCTTTGGGTTGTCGCCGCGCCGCATCATGGCAATAATGATTTGGGAAGCGTGGTTGCCCATGTGCAGGAGTTTATCGTATTTGGCTTCCTGAAAATTTTCCGGGTCAGAGTTGTCTTTGTAAAGCTCTGCGTGATCGAGGCAGAATTGCTGCACTTTCTCGCCGGCAAAAACTTTGAAACGCCAGGGCTCGGTATAAGCATGCGTTGGCGCCCAGTCAGCAAGCTCAAGCAGTTGGGTTATTTGTTCGTCAGGTATTTTGCGGCCGTTAAACTGGTTGGGTTTTATGGTGCGGCGGGTTTTTATGATCTGGCTAAGCGTGCTGAAGGAATTGTTCATGTTGTAAAGGTAAAACTATTCTGTTTTTCAGATTTTGCCGGCTTCGGGGTTTCATATTTTTTATCAGAACGGGTTGGCTTTCCGGGAGTTTTCAGAACCGCCGGACCTGATTTAAGTTGCTGAAAAAACAGTTTTCTTACCAGACTTTATCTGGCTTGAAGCTTCCGGAAAGGCAAAATTTAAGTTGCCGGCAAATTAGTGAACAGGTTTCAGAAAATAGTGAAAGGAACGATAATTAAAGTAAAGCCGTTCAGAAGGCAGAAACATGATATTGATCATTTTTCTTTCTAATCTGCATTTCTCCGGGTTTGCCGTTACGAAAAATATTTTTAAAAGTATTACCTTTACCAAATCTGCTGCCGGATAATTTCGTATACGCTGCAGGTATTCATAATTTAACTTTATTGCATGGCAGCACCAAGATTTAAAGCCCCTAACAACGATTTTTTCTCGGAATTAAAAAACCGGATCAACGACCACTTTGAGCAAAAAGGGATAAATCCTACGGGAAATTCCAAACTTTTTACCAAAGCTATTATTCTGGTTGTGAGTATGGTAGCCTTGTATGTGCACCTGGTTTTTCTTACGCCGCCGGTTTGGCTGGCCGTTCTGGAATGCATTGCTTTAGGCGTAGTAGGGGCTTCTATTGGTTTTAATATTATGCACGACGGTGCGCACGGCAGTTTCTCAGACCGCAAGTGGCTGAACAACCTGGCGGGCCTTTCGCTGAATATGCTGGGTGGAAATGTGTTTATGTGGAATACTAAACACAACGTAATTCACCACACTTATACCAACGTAGATGGCGTGGACGATGACCTGGATGCGCGTCCTTTCCTGCGCCTCTGCGAATCGCAGAAAAAATATAAACTGCACCGTTTCCAGCATTTTTATTTCTGGGCTATTTACGCATTTTTATACTTATATTGGATCGGCTACAGCGATTTTCATAAGTACTTTACCGGCAAGATCGGCGATTTTAAAATTGCGAAGATCAAGCGTTCCGAGCACATTTCTTTCTGGGGTTTTAAACTCGCTTTTGTAGCTATATTTGTGGCGGTGCCTATTTTTATGGTGGGTTTTGTAAGCTGGCTCGTTGGTTTCCTGATCTTTACTATGAGCACTGGTTTGGTAATGAGTGTGGTTTTCCAGCTGGCGCATACCGTTGGCGAAACGCACTTCCCGCTTCCGGAAGAAAAAACGAATAAAATAGAAGAAGCCTGGGCTATTCACCAGTTAAAAACTACGGCTAATTTCGCTACCAATAATAAAATTGTTTCCTGGTTTTCCGGTGGTTTGAACTTCCAGATCGAGCACCATTTATTCCCGAAGATCTCGCACGTGCATTACCCGGAGATCAGCAAGATTATTAAAAAAGCCTGCCAGGATTATGGCGTAGAATACATCGAATTCCCGAAACTGCGATCTGCCATTTATTCGCACATTATGCACCTGCGCAACCTGGCTTTGGCCAGCTAATTCGTAGTTTCAATTTAAAATATAAAAAGTCCGGTTCTGAAAAGAGCCGGACTTTTTTGTGTAAAAAGCATAGCGTTTTTTTGAGAATTTTCTGTTACAGGAATCTGGTTTTAGTTGCCGGAACATTACCTTTGCGCGCAAAAAAATCTTCTAGCAACTATGAAAAAAATCTTGAGCCTGGCAGTTTCGCTTTTTTTAGCGGGCCAGGCACTGGCCGAAACCGATACCATTCGGGTGGCTAACCAGCAATTACAAACCCGATATTTGAAGCCAGTTTCGAGACAATACCTGGTTTACCGGCAACGCACGCCAGGAAGTTCTAAAAAGCAACTTTCCGTTTGGGAACGCAACGTGGACGTGAAAAATAACCAGGTACAGATCTCTCAGAAATGGTTTGGCGCCGATACCATTACCCGGCAACTTTTTTCGGTTTGCGATTCGAAAGATCTTCGGCCGGTTTACCATTATGTGAAGAATTTCCGGAACGAGGTGGAAGCGTATACTTTTAATGGGAGACAAACCATTGGTACCGACAGCGTTTCTAAAAACCTTAAAAAGGATTTTAGAAACGAATGGAAAGAGCCGGCTTTTAACTGGGAACTCGACATGGAAACATTTGCTTTATTGCCCCTGAAAAAGGATAAAAAATTTGTGATCCCGTTTTACCATCCTGGCAGCAGCACCGGCCCGGCGTATTATTTATATGAAGTTGCCGGGGAGGAAAAGATCAGGATCGGCAATGAAAAACTTCACGATTGCTGGCTGCTAAAAATTAACTATTCCGATGAGAATTACGCCACTTTCTGGATAGATAAAAAGGAAAAAGAAGTGCTGAAAATGGAAGAATTCTTTAATGGCTGGTACCGCTACAAGATCAAATTACCTGCTGTAGATCTGGGCTCCCAAAAGAAAGTGTGATGTATTTATAATCGGGCGGTTTTACCTAACTGTATCTATATGCAAAAAGTCCGGCTCACTTCAGGGCCGGACTTTTTGGCGTTAAAAGCATAGCGTTTCAATAGCATAATTGCTGCTAAATTTCTTTGCGGGTAAAAGTAACAGGCAAGCCTATATTAATCCACGACATCTTTGGTTTTGTTAACGCCTTTTTTTACGCCTTTTCCTACCGTTTTGCCAGCTTATTTGGTGCCTTTTACCGCGCCTTCGCCCGCTTTTTCAGCGCCATGTCCTACAGTTTTTCCGCCTTCCTTCACGGCTTCGCCACCTTCTTTTGCGGCATGGCCGGTTTTGTGGGCGCCTTTTTTAACAGTCGATTTTGTTTTGCTCTGGCCTGGTTCGGTTTGAGCCGCAGCTACGCCAATGGAGAAAATGCCTGCCAATAAAATTGCGAGTAACGTTCTGATCTTTCTCATGATATTCCGGTTTCAATAATTTGGATGGATGATTTTAAAACGTTTACTGCTTTTGTTAGTTGCTTTTTTTAACTAGTCAGAATTGATAAAATGAAGAATTTTTCTTTCTGATAAGCTGAAGTTTACAATTTAAAAGCATGAGTTTTTCAGGCCAAAACCATAGCGTTTTTATGAACCTGCAATTTTAAGTGTTTAATGAAAATTCCGGAATCTGCGTTTGGTGAATTCGTAACCGATAATGGCCGGCACGTAAAAAGTAACGTCGGCGAGCAGCTTTGCCAGCAGAATTCCCCACGATAAATTTCCGATCAGAAGTGGCAGATAATACATCAGGACTGGGCGGATCAGGAAACTGTCGAACACTTCGGCAAGACCGAATTCGATGAATAAAGCCCGCAGATTTCTGATGAAGGTTTTGAAGGTGTAACCCTTACTGTTTTGCCGCACAGCTTTATAAGTCTGCCAAACATCTAGGATTAAAATGTAGCCGAAGTAAAACAAATTGCCTGCCCACGTTGCCGCCAGTGCAGTTTTAATGCCGCTTTGCGTGTATTTGAAAGTAAGTGAAGCCGCTAAAAGCGTAGCCACAACCGATAAAATTTCGGCGGGCAAATACCGTTTCAGCCATTCTTTTACTTTGTGCTTCATGCATTGTTTAAACGGAAATTCTAAAGAATATTAACTAATTTAGCCCGGTATTAATCGTTTTTTATTCCAATGTCGCTGCTCCGATCTGCCTGTAAACAACTTATTCTCTTAATTTTCTTTTTCACACTTTTTCAGCCAGCCGAAGCGCAGGCGCCTAAAAAACCAGATGCTGCCGAAATTCTTCAGGGCCTGAAAAAACTTAATGTGTTGGGCAGTGCTTTGTACGTAGCCGCACATCCTGACGATGAAAATACGGCTTTAATTGCCTGGCTCGCCAACGAGAAACTGGTGAATACTGGTTATCTTTCTTTAACGCGCGGCGATGGCGGGCAGAATTTGATTGGTCCGGAAATCCGCGAGCGGTTGGGAATTATCCGGACGCAGGAATTATTACAGGCACGGCGCACCGATGGCGGGCAGCAGTTCTTTACCCGCGCCAACGATTTCGGTTTTTCGAAAGATTACCAGGAAACGCTTACGCTCTGGGACAAGGAACAGGTGCTGGCCGATATGGTCTGGACGATCCGCAAATTTAAGCCGGACGTAATGATCACGCGTTTTTCTACCGAGCCCGGCGGCACGCACGGCCATCATACTACTTCGGCAATTTTGGCTTCTGAAGCTTTTGATGCCGCTGCCGACCCGAAACGTTTTCCGGAGCAATTAAAGTACGTTTCTGTTTGGCAACCGAAAAGAATTCTCTGGAACACATCGTCGTTTTTTTACAAAGACAAGAACTTCGACCCGACCGGCAAACTGCAAATTGAAACCAGCACGTACAACCCGGTTTTAGGAAGAGCTTATACCGAAATTTCTGCTACCAGCCGCAGCATGCATAAAAGTCAGGGCTTCGGGAGCGGACCCAATTACGGCAAAGTAACCGACTATTTAGAACACATGAAAGGCAGCCGCGCGCAAAAAGATCTTTTCGAAGGAATTGACCTTAGCTGGAACCGCGTTTCCGGTGGAAAAACGGTAGGGAAAATGGCTCAAAAACTCGTAACACAGTTCGAGCACAACAATCCGGCGGCCAGCATTCCGGCTTTATTAAGCTTGAAAACGGCCATCGAAAAACTTCCGGAAAACCCTTATAAAGCAGCGAAACTTGCTGAAATTCAGGAACTGGTGAAAGCCTGCGTCGGACTTTTTATTGAAGCTACTGCTACTCATTTTGCTGCAACGCCCGGTGAAAAAATCGAAATAAATACGACGGCTGTAAATCGCAGCAACGCGTCGGTAAGTCTGGAACAGGTTCATATTTTGCCGCTTCGCCAGCAGATCTCCGTAAAACAGCCTTTAACCAAAGAATTATACACATCTAAAACAACAGTAAATCTTCCGGTCGATTTTCCAATTTCTCAACCGTATTGGCTGCAACAACCGGGCACCGAAGGCATGTTTGCCGTAGCGGATCAACAACTAATCGGTTTACCGGAAAACCCGGCTCCGTTAAATGTTACTTTTTCGGTGAAAATCAATAGCGTTTTATTCGATTATACCGTGCCGGTGGTTTATAAACGAGTTGATCCGGTGGCTGGAGAAATTTACCGTCCGTTTGCCGTTACGCCGCCGGTTTTTGTAAGCCTTTCGGAAAACGTTTACATGTTTACGAGTGAGAAACCGCGCGAAATACAAGTGCGTGTAAAGGCCGGAAAAGAAAACTGTGCGGGAACGGTGGCTTTGCAGGTTCCGGCAGGCTGGCGCACCGAACCGGCTTCCGCTAATTTTAGCATGAAACTAAAAGACGAAGAGCAATTAGTTTCCTTTAACGTATTTCCGGGGCCGGGCCAAACCGATGCGAAATTACGCGCGGCGGCAACTATTGATGGTAAAACCTACGATAAAAGCCTGGTTACTATTCAGTACGAACATATTCCTACGCAGGTACTTTTTCCGGAAGCAACAGCCCGGGCCGTCAAAATAGACTTGCAGCGTATAGGTCAGCAGATCGGTTACATTGCAGGCCCTGGCGATGAAGTTCCGGTAAGTTTGCGCCAGATCGGGTATAGCGTTACGCCTTTGCAAAATGAAGAACTCAATGCCACCAATCTGCGCCAGTTCGATGCTGTAGTGGTAGGAGTAAGGGCTTTCAATACTAATGATTACCTGAAGTTTGCGCAGCCGGTGCTCATGGAATACGTGAAAAACGGGGGTACTCTGGTTGTGCAATACAATACGAATCACGCGCTGGTTACCGAGAACCTAGGGCCATATCCGTTCAAACTTTCCCGCGACCGGGTTACGGTAGAAAATGCCGAAGTCCGGATGCTGAAGCCTGAACACGCAGTCCTGAACTTCCCGAATAAAATTACTGCTAACGATTTTACCGGCTGGGTGCAGGAACGCGGTTTGTATTTTCCGAACGAATGGGATAAAAACTACGAAGCAATTTTATCGGCCAACGACCCCGGCGAACCAGCCAGAGATGGCGGTTTATTGGTAACGAAATACGGCAAAGGGCATTATGTTTATACTGGTTATTCCTTTTTCCGCCAATTACCGGCCGGCGTTCCGGGCGCTTACCGCTTGTTCACCAATTTAATTTCACTGGGGAAGAAATAAATACATAAAAATCCTCCCCCCTTCGAAGGAGTAATTTCTGGATTCGCATTATCTGATAAAGTCCTCCTTTGGAGGGGGGAAGGGGGAGGAAAAACGCTATCCTTTTCAGCCAAAAAACTAAAAAACGCTATGGAAACAACTGAAAAAATTGATACCGGCAAACCGCCTTTCTTTAAAACCTGGAGCGGCATGTATTGGCTGGTATTGGGCTTTTTAGCCTTCCAGATTATTCTTTATTACGCCATAACCCGCTATTTCTTATGAGTTATATCGATTGGCTGGTTTTAGTTTTTACGCTGGCGTTCATTGTAATTTATGGCATCTGGAAAACGCGCGGCAGCCGTAATATTGAAGGTTTCCTGAAAGGCGATAATTCCGATGCCTGGTGGCGGATCTGTCTTTCTATCATGGCTACGCAGGCCAGCGCTATCACGTTCCTTTCTACTCCGGGACAAGCTTATGAAGATGGCATGCGGTTTTTGCAATTCTATTTCGGGTTGCCTCTGGCTATGGTCATCATTTCTGTTACGTTCATCCCGATCTTCTATAAGCTGAAAGTTTATACCGCCTACGAATTCCTGGAAAGCCGTTTCGATCTCAAAACCCGTTCCCTGGCCGCTTTTCTTTTCCTGGTGCAGCGCGGTTTATCTACGGGGATCAGCATTTATGCGCCGGCAATTATTTTGTCGTCTATCATGGGCTGGAACATCAACCTTACCATCATGTTTATTGGCACGGTTGTAATTATTTATACCGTTTCCGGCGGCACCAAAGCGGTAAGCGTTACGCAGACCCAGCAAATGGCCGTGATGATGGGTGGGATGATACTGGCCGGCATTATGATCGTGTATATGCTGCCGCAGGATGTTTCGTTTACCGATGCGGTGCAGGTTGCCGGACACATGGGGAAAATGAATCTGGTAAATTTCAGTTTCGACTGGAACGACCGGTATAATGTGTGGAGCGGCGTTACGGCAGGTTTGTTTCTGTTTATGTCTTATTTCGGTACCGATCAGAGCCAGGTCGGGCGTTATTTATCCGGAACTTCTATTGCCGAAAGCCGCATTGGTGTTCTTTTTAACGGCCTTTTAAAGATCCCGATGCAGGTTTTGATCCTGTTTATCGGGGTGTTGGTTTTTGTATTTTACCAGTTTGTGCAGCCACCGGTTTTCTTTAATCAGGTTGAGAAAGCAAAACTCGAAAACTCCGTTTATGCCGGAAATCTGAAAACACTGGAAAAAGAACACGACCAGGTTTTTCAGGAAAAATCGGCTGGCATAAAAGTGCTGCTGCAAGGCATTCACCAGGAAGATGAAACCACCATTGTGGCTGCGCGTGAAAATCTGAACGCTATTAAAGAAAAGGAAAAAAATGTTCGTAGCAGGGTGGTTTCTTTATTGGAAAAAGCTGACCCGGCTGCCGAAGCAAAAGACACGGATTACGTTTTTATTTCCTTTGTAATGAAGTACATGCCGGTTGGCTTGGTTGGTTTGCTGGTGGCTGTTGTCCTCAGCGCATCCATGTCTTCTTCGGCGTCGGCTTTTAATGCGCTGGCATCCACAACCTTAGTAGATATTTATAAACGAACGTTTAACCGCATCGCTTCCGAAACGCATTACCTGAATATGTCGCGGGTTTTCACCATATTTTGGGGTTTGCTGGCAGTTTTCTTCGCTACACTGGCTTCCCGGATGGAGAACTTAATTCAGGCAGTAAACATTCTGGGGTCTATTTTTTACGGCACTATTCTGGGTATTTTTGTGGTAGCGTTTTACTTTAAATACATCAAAGCGCAGGCTGTTTTCTGGGCCGCGCTTTTAACGCAAACGCTCGTAATTCTTATTTACTGGAAATCGGAGATTGGTTTTCTCTGGCTCAACCCGATCGGTTGTTTACTGGTTATTTTCTTCGGGTTGATTTTTCAGTTTTTGTTTGGGAAGAAAGAAGGTTTGAAATCAGTCGCAAATTGATTGAATTGGAGTTCTCTAACTTTGAGTTTTTCAGCCTGAAAGCATAGCGTTTTTTGTGGTTACTAAAACGCTATGCTTTTAGCTCAAAAAAGTACCAGATAGAAATACTACCGTTTTTTTCTGCTATCCTGAGCGCGAGCGAAGGACCTCGTTGGCGGGCAGCAGTTTTTTACCTAAAAGTGCTAGCGTTTTTGAAACACCTTTTCTGCTAGACATCTGGCTTTTAACTTTCATCGGCAATTTTCTCCCTCAAGCCGGGCGGGCTTCGTTTCTGCGCTCGCGGCTGCACCCTTTCCTTTGCTTACGCAATTTTGCTAAAGCAAAAGTCGGAAAGTGCGGAGGCCGCTCTCACAGAAACTGGTATCATTCCCCTTCGTAGCGGGCTTTTTATCTTTTGTAGCGTTTCAACAGACGCTGCGCTGGCGGAATGTGTGAAATTATAGTTTAGGAAATCACAAGAATCACAACAATCACAACAATCAAATAAATCATAGTTCAGACCAATTTTATTGCCGTATGCTTTTGCTGTCGGTCCGTATTGCGATTTTGAATTCTGATGATCTTTATATTCTGCGAATCCTGAATAAAAAAAGCCCTTCCCTGATTCAGAGAAAGGCTTGGAGAAGTTATCTGGCAGGAAAAACTATTTCAGTTTCTTCCACTCAGCAATTTTTTCATCATTCATGCGCACGTAATCGTCGTTGTTGGCGGCTTTAGCCAGTTCCTTCGATTTTTCAGCAGTTTTGATAGCAGCTTTGTATTCTTTGTTTTTGGCTTCGATCTTGGCCTGTGTGTGCAGGTTCCAGAATTTCGGATCCTTTTCGTTTGCTTTCTTGATCCATTCCTGCGCCAGTTTCGTGTCTTTATTATTTTCGAAATAATAAACCGCCGCTGAAGCATAAGTTGCCGGTGTAGCTTCTTTGCCGTTGATCACTTTTTCCTGGATCTGGGCCATTACTTTACTTTCCACTTCAGTAGTAATTTTAAACTTCACCGAAGTTTTATCCCAAAGCATTTCCAGGTTAGCGGTAGCCGGAGTAAGGTCAGCAAAGTTGATCGTAAACGTTTCTGTTTTATCGTTTGCTTTGGTTGGTTTCACTTTAAAACGGGCTACGTCTTCCGCTTCTTTATAATCAGCAACGTTGCCGCCTAATTTCGTGTTTTTATTCAGCACCACGGTCCATTCGTGTTCCGTTGGAATGGTATAAAGCGCGTATTCGCCCGCCGGAACTTTGGTACCTTCAATAGTTACTTCGTCGGCAAAAGTAATAAGAGTAGCGTTATTTGCACCGGTTCTCCAGCCTTTGCCGTAACCTACCACTTCGCCAAAAATTTTGCGGCCTTTGGTGCTCGGGCGCGAATATTTTACGGTAATATCGGTCAGGCCTACCCGTTGTGTAACAGTGCCAAGCGGGCTTGGAGCCGGCATTGAGATCTGGGCGTTAACCTGCGAAGTACAAAATACGGTAGCAGCGAAAGCAACTACTAAACCGGTTTTTAAATTTTTCATAGCACTAAATAAATTTATGGAATTAGAATTCGGTTGTGAAAATACTAAAATAAGCTGAATTATAAAGTATTAGGTATTTCCGGCGTTTTTAATTCCGAAAATCGGGTTTTGCGCCGTTACTAAATTTTAGCAATGCCGTACTATACCCGGGATTTTAAAAAAACATTCCGATCCCTTCAACCGCAACGAATATATGAGATCAGAACCAGAAATTTATCCGGGGGCACCATACCCGCTCGGCGCCACCTGGGATGGTAAAGGTGTGAATTTCGCGCTTTATTCCGGCAATGCCACCGCAGTAGAATTGTGCCTTTTTAACTCCGATACAGATTCGCACGAAACCTATAAAATTAAACTCAAAGAACGCACCCACCAGATCTGGCACGGCTATATTCCCGACCTGAAACCAGGTCAGGTTTATGGATACCGCGTGCATGGCCCTTTCGAACCTGAAAATGGTCACCGGTTTAACCCGCATAAATTACTGCTCGATCCGTATGCCAAAGCAATTACCGGCACCATGAAATGGCACGATTCGCTGTTTGCGTATGAAGTAGGCCATGAAAATGAAGACCTCAGTTTCAGCGATTCCGACAGTGCGCCGTTTGTACCGAAAGCGGTGGTAATAGACAGTAACTTCGATTGGGAAGGCGATGAACCACTTAAAATCCCGTATCACCGGTCCATTATTTATGAAACCCATGTGAAAGGCTTTACGCAGCTGTGCCCCGATATTCCGGAAGAAATCCGGGGAAGTTATGCCGCGATAGGGCACCCGGTTACCATAAAATATCAGCAGGAACTGGGTATAACGGCCATAGAATTAATGCCGGTGCATCATTTTATTACCGACCGTTTTTTAGCCGAAAAGAATCTTACCAATTACTGGGGCTACAACACTTTAGGCTTTTTCGCGCCCGATGTGCGTTACAGCAGTTCCGGAAATTGCGGAGAGCAGGTAGTAGAATTTAAAAACATGGTAAAAGCGCTGCACAAAGCCGGAATTGAAGTAATTCTGGATGTAGTGTATAACCATACCGGCGAAGGCAACCAGATGGGGCCAACCGTTACGTTTCGGGGAATTGATAATGCGGCCTATTACCGGCTGAAAGAAGACGACAAGCGCTATTATATGGACTATACCGGCACGGGCAATACGCTGAACGCTAATTTGCCAAATGTATTGCAGCTGATTATGGATAGCCTGCGCTATTGGATCCTGGAAATGCACGTAGATGGGTTCCGGTTCGATCTGGCGGCTACGCTTGCCCGCGAATTGCATGAGGTAAATCGCTTAAGTTCATTTTTCGATATCATTCACCAGGATCCGGTTATTTCGCAGGTTAAACTAATTGCTGAACCCTGGGACATTGGCGAGGGTGGTTATCAGGTTGGTAATTTCCCGCCGGGCTGGAGTGAATGGAACGGCAAGTACCGCGATTGCATTCGTGATTACTGGCGTGGCGCTGATAGCATGCTGGCTGAATTTGCGCACCGTTTTACTGGTTCATCCGATCTGTATCAGGACGATGCCCGCAAACCTACTGCCAGTATAAATTTTGTAACAGCTCACGACGGTTTTACCTTAAACGATCTGGTTTCTTACAACGAAAAGCACAACGACGCTAACGGCGAAGACAACAACGACGGCGAAAGCCACAACCGATCCTGGAACTGCGGCGCAGAAGGCCCGACGGATGATCCGGGAATAAACGCTTTTCGCCAGAAACAGAAACGTAATTTCCTCACTACGCTGTTCTTGTCGCAGGGCGTGCCTATGCTCGTAGCCGGCGATGAAATGAGCCGTACGCAGCAAGGAAATAATAACGCTTATTGCCAGGATAATGAGATTTCGTGGCTTAACTGGCAGGATGCTGATAAAGAATTGCAGGAATTTACCCGCAAGTTGATAGAGCTGCGCCTTAATCATCCTGTTTTTTGTCGCCGCAAATGGTTCCAGGGCTTGCCTATAAAAGGAGTTGGGTTGGAAGATATTGCCTGGTTTCAGCCGGAAGGGGTGGAAATGACCGAGGAACACTGGAATCTGGATTATGCCAAAGCTATGGGCGTTTATCTCAATGGCTATGGTTTGCGTTCCAGCGGCTCCAAAGGCAAAAGAATTGTTGACGATAGTTTTTACCTCATTTTCAATGCCCACCACGAGTCGCTGAGCTTTAAGTTGCCTTCGGAAAAATACGGTCAGGAATGGATCAAAATTCTAGATACCCGCCAAAGTAAAATAGAAGAAACTGAAACCTTTGGGCCGGAAAGCCTGGTAGAAGCAGAAGGGCATTCTGTAATTGTATTGAGGCAACCGGTTCAGGAGAAAACACCGCTGAAACCGCTTCCCGGAAGGTCAGCGGTTAAAAAATAATGCTCAGATCAGTTTTCAGAAATCCACAACTTGAATTTTTTAAGCCATAAAAAAAAGCCTTACCATTACTGGTAAGGCTTTTGTGATTTTTCGCTCTATATCTGAAGATTAAGCGCGTTTTACGTTAATAGCGTTTAATCCTTTTCTTCCTTCCTGAAGCTCAAAAGTTACTTTGTCATTCTCTCTAACTTCGTCAACTAAGCCAGATACGTGTACAAAGTATTCGGTGTTTGAATTGTCGTCTTTAATAAAGCCAAAACCTTTTGAGTCATTAAAGAATTTTACTGTTCCAATATTCATATTATAAATTTTTATACCAGCATTACAGATACTGGCCAACAAAGGTTCAAAATAATTTTCAATGTTGTATTCATATTTTCAAATTTAATTGTAAAACTGCGGTTAAAGCCTGTAAACGGTATCATTTTGAAGTTAAAAACTCGTGAAAAAAATAGCCAGGCTTTGGGCTGAAGATGCGTTCCGTTTGTTAGCAAAAGATTTTTGGCTGTTGCAGAAAAGCATTTCCGGCAGTTTGGCTATAATTCAAGCAAAGGAAATCATGGGTGTTATTTGCCTGAAACGGTAGTTTTTTAAAGATCAGGCTACAAACAGTTAAAATGTTAAGCTTCGGAATTTTTAAAGGCTTAGTTTTTGTTGTCTGAAAGCTACCGTTTCCGTTTCAAAATAAAGAAACAAGGTTGATTCTAATTTGAAAACACTTTGAAGCTTTGCTGGTTTTTCCGTCAAAAACGGTAGCGTTTTCCGGCCCAAAACCCGAAATTAGGCCGGAGTTTTGTTTCTTTGTGATCTGAATATGCAATTATTTATTACTTCTTTAAATTCCGGCAGCAACGGTAACTGCTATTATATTGGCAACGAAACCGAAGCGGTACTGGTAGATGCCGGTATTTCCTGCCGGGAAACGGAGCGCCGCATGGAGCGTTTGGGTTTGAGCATGGAGAAAGTAAAAGCAATTTTTATTTCGCACGAACATTCCGATCATATCCGCGGCCTCGATGTACTTTCGCGCAAATACCAGCTACCCGTTTATATTACGCCCAAAACGCTACACTATTCGCGCTTAAATCTGCCTACTGAACTGGTGCAGCATTTTACCGCCTACGAATCTGTACAGGTTGGTGCGCTTACGATCACCGGTTTCCCAAAATTTCACGATGCCTCCGACCCGCACAGTTTTGTGATTGGTAACGGCCATACCAACGTTGGGGTTTTTACCGATATTGGTTCGATTTGTGCGCACGTAGAAAAGCAATTTAAGCAATGCCACGCTATTTTTCTGGAAGCGAATTACGATGATGAGATGCTGGCCAATGGCTATTATCCGGCACACCTGAAAAAACGAATCAGTGGCAAACGCGGACATTTATCTAACCAGCAGGCGCTCGATCTTTTTAACTTACACAAACCAGGTTTTATGCGCCTGGTGCTGCTTTCCCACTTATCCCGCGACAATAACGACCCACAACTGGTGCAGGAATTATTTACCCGCCAAGCCGCCGGAACGGAAATTGTGGTTGCTTCCCGTTACAACGAAACGCCGGTTTACGTGGTAAGCGCTATTCCCGGCGATGACTTGCCAGAAACGGTATCTTTTCCGGTTGAAAAAGTAAAGCCTAAGCGAAACAGCAAAACCAAACAATCAAACCCGATGCAACTCGCACTGGATTTTTAGGCGGGAAGATATCTTGCAAAACGAGCTTAAAAGTTTGTAGCAGGCAACTAACCTGATGGCACAGATTTTCTGAATACAATAAAAAAAACGCGCAGGCAAAACCGGCGCGTTTTTTAGTGTAATTGGTTTTCTAAGTTCGGTTAAACGGGAAATAGCTTATTGCAGTTTTTCTGCAAGAGTTTTAAGCTAATAGGAAATTAGAAACACTTAAAAGCAAAAAAGCCGCTTCATTTATCTGAAGCGGCTTTAAGTAGACCAAAGGAGTGGAATATCGAACTTTATCCACAAGGATCTAAAAGAGATTGTGAAATTTTTCTAGTTAGTAAATTTTGAATTTTTCTCATTTCCTGATTTAGAAAAGTTAATAACTAAAAATAATATTAGTACTCATATCTCATGTAAAAAAGGTTTGCTTGACCCCGAGAGAAAGGAAACCAGATGTGCGACCCGCGCCATACGTGGCAACTGATCGGTCTAATTACCGCAATGATTTGAACGCTTTGCGGAGCTCAGAAGTAAAGAGCGTTGGCTCTTCCCAAGAAGCAAAATGGCCTCCCTTGTCAACCTCGTTAAAGTAGGCAAGATCGGGGTAAACCGCCCTAACCCAACTAAGTGGTGAAGCCCAGATCTCGCCGGGGAACGTCGTAAAGCCAACGGGAACCAAGACCGGCGGAGGAGCTTGACCGGACGCAAGTGCTGTGGCAAGAGCTCGTCCGTCCTCCCAATATGAACGGGCGGTGGACGGTCCGGTGCCGGTCAGCCAATAAAGGGTGATGTTATCAAGGATCTGGTCTCGTGTTAAATTGCCCGTCGGTTTTCCATCCACGAAGGCACGGGCGATCTTATAGTAGCTATCCGTGTCATGGTCGAGCATCCAGGCTGCCAGTCCAAGTGGTGAATCCATTAGTGAGTAGCCAATTGTCTGCGGACGCGTTGCCATCTCAAGAAAGTAACCAAAGCCGTTTTGCTTGAATGTGGCGAGGGCCTCGGCCGCTGTCTTTTCCTGTTCTGAATCCTTGGGCAGCTGATCACCAACTGCGAGTACTGCTGTAAGCAGGTTTAAGTGGATACCGACCAAACCGTGGACTCTTTGGCGGCCCATAAGGTCAGTTACAAGTGCACCAACGTCGCCGCCTTGGGCAACGTAGCGATCATAGCCAAGACGTCTCATAAGCTCCGCCCAAGCTAGGGCAGTGCGCCCGGCGTCCCAGCCTAGTTCGGCCGGCTCTCCAGAGAACCCGTAGCCGGGCAATGATGGCAGCACCAGGTGAAATGCCTCGTCCGGAGTGCCACCGTGCGCGGTTGGATCAGTCAAAGGTCCAACAGTGTCAAGAAGCTCGATAACTGAACCTGGCCAGCCATGCGACATGATTAATGGCAATGCATTCTCATGTTTCGATCTGATGTGGATGAAATGAATTTCGACGCCATCAATTTGGGTTGTGAACTGTGGAAGCGCGTTAAGTTTAGCCTCGCACTTACGCCAGTCGTACTCTTTCGTCCAGTAGTTAGCAAGCGCTTGCATTGTAGCCAGTTGCACTCCTTGCGATCGGTCGGCGACAAGTTCTTTAGAAGGCATGCGCGTTGCTTCGATGCGGCGGCGAAGGTCGGAAAGCTCTGCATCGGAAATATTTACTTGGAATGGACGAATGGTCTCCTTTTCGGCAGATTGCCCGGTATTTTGCAGTTTGGCAGTTGTTTGTGTCATGGAATTCTATTTCGTTTAGGTTGATTTTGGGCAATGTAGAAAGCGGGGTTTTCCAATAATTTGGTCCAGCAGAGTAATCTACAGGTTAAATTCTAACAGTTAGATTCTTTATCTGTTATTTAAATAATCAGCAACAATAGTTGCTGATTATGGCAATAGATAAACTGGAGTTGAATTGGTATTTATACTTGCGTATTTAAACCAGGAAGATTTATTGTTGTTTAATAAGTAAATATCTTTATCCGCAGACTTAAGGTAAAGAAATGTGAATGATCAAAACATTAAAGGGATTGATAATAATTGAAGGGTAAAAAACGAAGCTAATTGATGGTAATAATCGGTTAGATTTAAATTAATACTTGTTTAAAAGCTTTTTTTAACTAATTGATATTTTCCCTTTCGAGTTTTCAAGACAGGTAAGTTAAGCACCCTACTTTGCGGTTTTAATAAGGGAATCCCCTAATAATTTGTAATGGTTTTAGGAGTAATTCTAAGAAATTTGAAATCGTGTAGCGACCTTGAATTATAATACCCAAATAACTTAATGATTTTCAACAAACTTTTCAAAATGGTTAACTAGGCATAAATACATGTGTGTTGATATTAATACCTAGTTAAGTTTTGACTTTGAGTCCGTAATCTTCGTTTTTAAATATTACATTTTAAAATTCAACTTATGAAGATTGTCGTTATTGGGGGCACTGGTTTTATCGGATCTAAAGTAGTCAATCAACTTCGTGAATACCAGCATCAAGTTATTGCGGCCTCGCCTAGCAATGGAATTAATACTCTTACTGGTGAAGGATTAGCTGAGGCGATTAAAGATGCGGACATTGTAATTGACCTTTCTAATGCTCCATCATATGAGGAAAAGGCGGTTATGGATTTTTTTCAGACTTCTGGCCGGAATTTATTGAATGCTGAAATTAATGCAGGAGTAAAACACCATGTTGCCCTTTCTATAGTTGGGGTTGATAAAATGGAAAATGTCGGGTATATGCTTGGCAAGAAGGCTCAAGAAGATATAATCAAAAAATCTGGAGTGCCTTATACCATTATAAGAAGCACCCAGTTCCTTGATTTCCTGGCAGGAATCGCGGATCAGGCTACTATAGGAAATGAGGTTCATCTTTCAAATGTAAAAATCCAACCAATTGCGGCAGTTGATGTTGTAAGGTTTATAACCAAACACTCGCTTGATATTCCTAAAAATGGTACAATAGAAATAGCTGGGCCGGAACGTTTCGAAATGTTCGAAATCGTTTCCAGGTACTTGAAGGATGTAAATGATCCACGCAAGGTAATTCCAGATGGTAAACCAATTTACTTTGGTGGAGAAATTCCGCTTAATGCCCTGGTTCCAGCCGGACAGGCAGAGTTGGGAACTATAGACTTTGAACAATGGAGGAGGCTGCAATTAGCTACTACAACTCCTAAATAAGTATTCTTTTGTTTTTTTTACGTGGTTGAACGTCTAAAGCATGCTAAATTAAGATAGTTGTAAACATTCATCCAGTTTACACAAAATGATCTCACCATGATGACCTTTAACTTGGTTTCGCATGTACGGAAATTAATGTGACTCCTAGTTTAGACTTCCAATTTTCATATTACAATTAAAAGTTTTTTCATTGGGCTGCATCATCCTAACCATTTTTATAAACTAATACTGTATGTACTTTTTTTATGAAATTGGAGGTTAAAAAATTAATTGTATTTGGAGTAATCATGAGCCTCCTTACTTCAGCCTATGGTACTTTTCTGGTTACTTTAATGAAACAAGACTTTTTAAGTGATTATTTTTTTGTCAATTGGTTAAGCCTGATTCCTAAAACTTACCTCTTGGTACTTCCATTCACTTTGATTACTGGACCAATGATAAGAGCATTGGTAGAAAGAATGTTCAGGAATGAAAAAATCAAAAACTAAAGGGCTCACCGCTGTGTCGAAATTCTTAATTATGAAAAGAATGATAAAATACAAAAGCTTTATATACAAAACTGTAACACTTGCAAGTTTGGCGGTTCTAAACATTACTTGTCCAGCACTAGCGCAACAGATGGGAGTTAAGCGTACGGAACTTCAACGTCACAATCTCAGCATTCCTGGACGCGAAGTAATTCAATCGCGGATTGATTTTGCCCCAGGAGAGGAATTCGGCAATCACTCGCATCCAGGTGAAGAAATTGTTTATATGATTGAGGGTTCTTTAGAGTACAAGGTCGAAGGTAGGTTGGCTGTAACACTTAAAGCAGGAGACGTTTTGTTTATTCCTGCTGGCGTAATTCATTCGGCGAAGAATGTAGGCTCTAGCAATGGGGCAGAACTCGCTACTTATGTTGTTGAAAAAGGGAAGCCACTTATCGTCCAGACTAAGTAAATGGTTAATTCTAAGTTTCAGGTTACTAAAGAATGAATTTCATTTATATGGTTCCAGAGATTAATAAATTAAAAAAACAACTGCCGTAAATACAGATACACATGGAAATAAGGTTGTAAAGCCGCAATAAACGAAAGTTTAAAATATATACTTATGCTTAAATGGAATGATGTAATCAGATATGCCAGCCAAGGCAACCCTAAGCCTGACAGGAGAGTTGAAAAATCAGAGGAAGAATGGGAAAGAATTCTTTCTCCGGAAGAATTTCGAATTACCCGCCAGAAAGGAACAGAGCGAGCCTACAGTTCTGAATTGTGCAACCTTTTTGAACCAGGTAAATACGCATGTATTTGTTGTGATACCTTATTATTTGACAGTTTAGAGAAATTTCAAAGTGGAACTGGCTGGCCTTCCTTTACACAACCTATTAAGGAAAATGCGGTAGCTTATCATAAGGATGTTAGCTATGGTATGTACAGAATAGAGGCTAACTGCAACACCTGTGATGCTCACTTAGGGCATGTATTTCAAGACGGCCCTATGCCTAGTGGTTTACGTTATTGCATTAATGCTGTATCATTAAAAAAAGTAAAAGATGATTCGCTCAAGGCTACTTTTGGAGGAGGTTGTTTCTGGTGTACTGAAGCTATATTCCAGGAATTGAAAGGTGTAATAAAAGTAGAAAGTGGTTACAGCGGAGGAAAGGTAGAACACCCTACCTACCGGGAAGTAACTACTGGAACAACCGGCCATGCTGAAGTAATTGATGTAACTTACAACCCTTCAGAAATAACCTTTGAAGACTTATTAAAAATCCATCTATCAACCCATAATCCCACTACTCCGAACAGGCAAGGCGCTGATAGAGGATCCCAATACAGAAGTGTGATTTTTTACAGAACAGAAGAGGAAAAAGAAATTGCCTTAAAAGTCATATCTGAATTGCAACCTTCTTTCGATGATATGATTGTTACCGAAGTGGCAATGTTTGAGCATTTTTACAAAGCAGAAGACTATCATCAAAACTATTATAAATCTAATCCCAACGGAGGATATTGTCAGGGTGTGATCAATCCAAAACTTGAAAAATTCAGAAAACTGTATAAAGAGAAACTTGTAAAATAATTAGTGATAGGTAATATAATAAACAAGGAAAGATTCAAGTAGTTGTAAGACTGTATGGTCTAAAGCTAAATCTTATTTTTAAATGACAGTCACTGAGCTATTGGTTGATTCTCCTCCAGGTCCAGCGTGTTACCTTTTTAATAACCTATGCATTTATCAATCATTGAAGTTCTTTTTTTTGCCTTTGCTTCTGTTCTGGGTATAATAATAGGCACTACTATTGGCATCTATAAAAGATTTACCCATAAGACCATTTCAAAAACAATGGCTTTTGCAGCCGGACTGTTAATTGCAGCAGCAACGATAGAATTAGCCGTTGATGCTGCTGAAAAGGTAAACCAATTTTATTTTGGTATTTTCTCACTAATGATAGGTGCGATTGGATTTAGTTTTGGTAATGCATTATTAAGTAATAAAGGTGCAAAGGATAGAAAGCGATGCGGGGAATGTGTTGCCCAACCTTCAGAAAAGGACATTCCAGGTAGTGGTTTGGCCATTACTTTAGGCACAGGTATGGATGCAGTTCCAGAAGCTATTGTACTTGGACTTACCTTGTTTACGCATGGTGTGAATACCCCCCTGATCCTAGCCATAGCATTAGGAAATCTACCAGAAGCAATTTCTGGTTCTGTAGGTATGTTGGCTGCCGGTAGAGCAAAAAAATGGGTTATCAAAGTTTGGGGAGGCGTAACCCTTGGGACAATCTTACTTACCGTACTTGGTTTTTTATTTGCCGGGCAGCTTTCAGAAAATATGGTCTCTAATTTACAATTATTTGGTGCAGGGGCCTTAATTGCTATGGTTTCTGAAACCCTAATACCAGAGGCTTTTCATGGTACCCCTAAATACTCAGGTACAATTGTTACTTTGGGCTTCGCATTGCTTTTAATAATTAAAATTTTAACAAGAGATTCATAAACTAGATTGCTTTTATGAGAGTCTTTCCAAACATTAAGCTGGTATTTCAATATGAAAATTAAAAACCCAATAACCCTAATTGGTGGCTATACAAAGGAATATACTGAGTGCCCGCTTGACTAAACCAACACTAAGATTTATTAACTTAAAAGCATAGGTTAGAGTTGTAAACTGTTCTTTAATACGATATGGATTGTAAGGTCTAAACAAAGGGGAATTATCGAACCAAAAAAGGCCGCTCCATTTAATGTGTAGCGGCCTTTTTTACAATGGTAGTCCATAGGGGAATCGAACCCCTGTTACCAGAATGAAAATCTGGTGTCCTAACCCCTAGACGAATGGACCATTTTAGGGAAAACGAACGCCCTTGTTCGTTTTGGTGGTGCAAATATAGAAGGCTGATTTTTCACTGCAAAACATTTTTAATAATTTTTTTTGAGGTTTTTATAACAGCTTCATTTAGAGAAAGAAAAATAATATTGGGTTTTCACAAAACAGAAGCGTAACTTCGCGGCGTCATTCATTCACAGACTTATATATAAGCTCTTATGTCAAAAATTAAAGTTGCTATTAACGGTTTTGGCCGCATTGGCCGTTTAACTTTTAAAGCGCTGCAACAGCGCGAAAACGTGGAAGTGGTTGCTATTAACGACCTTACTGACCCGAAAACGCTGGCCCACCTGTTAAAATACGACTCAGTACACGGCCGTTTCCCTGGCGATGTGAAAGCCGAAGAAGGTGGTATTAATGTAAACGGCAAAAGCATTAAAATTTATGCCGAGCGCGAACCGAAAAACTTACCTTGGGGTACTTTAGGCGTAGACGTAGTTTTAGAATCTACCGGTCGTTTCGTAGACGAAAAAGGCGCTGGCGGTCACTTAGAGGCTGGTGCACGTAAAGTTGTAATTTCTGCTCCGGCAAAAGGCAACATCCCTACTGTAGTATTAGGTGTTAACGACGATACTATTACCGGTTCTGAAACCATCATGTCGAACGCAAGCTGCACTACCAACTGCTTAGCGCCAATGGCGAAAGTATTGGACGATATGTTCGGAATCGAAAAAGGTTATATTACTACTGTTCACGCTTACACCGCTGACCAGAATCTGCAGGATGCTCCGCACTCTGACCTACGTCGTGCGCGTGCTGCTGCTTATTCTATCGTGCCAACTTCAACCGGCGCAGCCAAAGCAGTTGGTTTAGTATTGCCACACCTGAACGGTAAATTAGACGGCGTAGCAATGCGCGTGCCTATTCCGGATGGTTCTATGACTGACTTAACTGTGGTTCTGAAAAAAGAAGCTACTAAAGAGCAGATCAACGCGGCTATGAAAGCAGCTGCTGAAGGCCCGATGAAAGGTATTCTGGAATATACTGAAGACGAGATCGTTTCTATCGACATCGTTGGCAACACACACTCTTGTATCTTCGACGCTGGTTTAACTTCAGCTAACGGTACTTTAGTGAAAGTTGTAGGCTGGTACGATAACGAAGCTGGTTACTCTAACCGCGCTGCTGACCTGATCGTACGTATCGGTAAGTAATTTATGATTGCAAAACGCTATGTTTTTAGCGTTAGAAAGTAAAAAAAGCCACGCTGCAAAGCGGGGCTTTTTGTTTATAGGTATTTACGGAATTCAGGTTTGAACACGATATTTGGGATGGGCAGGATTTTATTTCTGAATAGGCTGCATTCTTTAAAGCAAGCGGCAGAGCTAGTCAACCACCCCCAATCCCTCCTTGAAAAGGAGGGGAGCTTTTCTCTACTACACTTTCACAATTCCGCCAGCGCAGCGTCACACGAAAATCACGTTTGCTAGAAAGCTCAACTAAAAGAAAGCAAACTACGAAGGGAAACGATACCAGTTTCTGTGAGAGCGGCCTCCAAGCTTACCGGTTCCGTCAGGAAAGCCGCAATGCGGCTAAGTAAGGTTGCAGCCGCGAACGCAGAAACGAAGCCCGCCCGGCTTGAGGGTGAAGATTGCCGATGAAAGTTAAAAGTAAGATGATTAGCAAAAAGGTGTTTCAAAAAACGCTAGAACTTTTGTTAAAAAAACTGCTAGCCGCCGATGAGGTCCTTCAGAGCTACGCTCGCAATCTTCGCGCTCCCGCGCTCAATTGTGCTCAGGATGACAGGAAAAAAAGGTATCCTTTCAGGCTTCAAAACTGCTGCATTCTAATATACCCATTCAAGTTTCTGGAGACAAAAATAGTAGCAAAAAACGCATTCTATAAACAATACCCTTCAGAATAAAAATAAGAATCCTTCCTGTTATTAAACATATAGAACATACAAAATTCAAAACAATCTCCATTTTAAAATCAAAATAAAATAACCGCCAAAAACCAACATCTCACCAAAAACTAAAGCAAATCACTTTTTTTATATGAAAATTGGTCTATATTTGCTTTTGGTATTAATACCAGCCATCATCATTCTTAAGAAGTAAAAATTACCTTTTCTATGAAAAAGATCTTAGTACCTACCGATTTCTCCGCTGAAGCGCACCGTGCTTTTGACATCGCCACCGAACTGGCTCACCTTTCCGGCGCTGAGGTGAAATTGCTCAATGTAATTGAAGTGAACGGCACCCCGAACTTTTCTGCAACCGGCGATACCATGGTGGGCGGAATCGATCAGGTGTATATGGTGAAATTGCTGGAAGCTACCCGTGCCCAGATGCAGCGCATGCTGGCTACCAACCGTTTCCCGGACGTGAAAATTAGCCACGAAGTGGACGTAGATGATATTTTCCATAACATCCGTAAAACCGTTACCGACGAAAACATTGACCTGATCGTGATGGGTACGAAAGGTGCCGATGGCTTGAACGAAGTGCTGATCGGTTCGAATACCGAGAAAGTGGTTCGCCAGGCGCATTGCCCGGTACTGACCGTAAAAGGCACCACCGATGTTTTCAACGTACGCAACATTGTTTTTCCTTCCAATTTCCGCGAAGAAAGCCCGTATGTGGTAGATGTGCTGCGTTATTTCCAGAATTTATTCAATGCCCAGATCCATTTGGTTTACATCAACACGCCAACTACGTTCGGTACTTCCCGCGAAAGCAAAAACCGCATGCAGGATTTCGTAAACCGTTTCGGCCTGCAGAACTACACGCTTAACATTCATAACGATGCGGTGGAAGAAGATGGTATTCTGAATTTTGCGCACGAAGTGGATGCTGATCTGATCATTATGGCAACGCACGGCCGTACAGGTTTCTCGCATTTATTAAGCGGGAGCATTGCAGAAGACATGGTAAACCACTCGAATCTGCCCATCCTGACCTGTCACATTAAATAATTCAGAAGTTTAGCGTTCTGAAAATTTGAAGATGATTTTCAGAGCACAGAATTCATTAAATCCTCAGTAGTGAAATAAAGATCGCTGCTGAGGATTTTTTTATGCGGCAGTTTTCAGGCGAAAAAGCATAGCGTTTTGGCTGCCTGTTCACGCAATAATTCACGCATGCTATCATTTAATCATTGAAAAACGCGTAATTTCGTAACCGTAATTTCGTAATCTATCTGAAGTTTGCCCGATGCAGGAAAGTGATAAAATACTATTTATTCTGAACCCGAAATCCGGCCGGCAAAGTGCTGTGGATGTTGCTGCGCTCATTCCGCAATATCTGCCGCAAAGCCGTTACGAAATTGTACTCACTGAATTTGCCGGTCATGCAACTGAACTGGCGCGCCACGGAGCTAAAGAAGGTTTCAGAGTAGTGGCAGCGGTTGGCGGCGACGGTACGGTAAATGAAGTTGCACGCGGATTACTGGGTACACAGGCCGCTTTGGCAATTATTCCGAAAGGTTCCGGCAATGGTCTGGCCCGTCATTTAAAGATTCCGATGCAGGTTTCGCAGGCTTTGAAAGACCTGAGCACGAACAAATTTTCCCGCATCGATTCCTGCACCATAAATGAGCATCCTTTTTTCTGCACGGCCGGCCTGGGTTTCGATGGATACATCAGCGGAGTTTTTGCGAATAATTCCCGGCGCGGTTTGCGGAGTTACGTAGAACTGGTGCTGAAAGAATTTCTGAAGTTCAAGCCCGGAAAAGCAGCCATAAAACTGAACCAGGAAAATTTTGAAACGCCTTGTTTTGTCCTGACTTTTGCCAACGCGTCGCAATACGGCAATAACGCCTACATTGCACCCATGGCCGATATCCGCGACGGTTTGCTTGACATTTGCCTGATCCCCGACCTTTCTATGAGAAAAGCGCTGGCGGTTAGTTACGGCTTACTGACCAAAACCATTGCCACTACCGGCCACGCCGATTTTTTTACCAGTCCGGAAATTACTGTGAAAACCGAAAAGCCGATGCCTTTTCACGCCGACGGCGAATATGTAGGCGAAGCGAGCGAATTTCACGTAGAAATAAAACCCTTAAGTTTAGAAGTTTTAACGCCGCAATAAGTATGGCCAAGCAATCCAGAAAAGACCGCGAAGGCGTGGTTTATTCCACCAATTCCGATTTTAATTACGAATACAGCCAAGAAGAAGCAGCCGAAACGCTGCCGCCCCAACAGCAAAATCTGAAAGTGCAGCTCGATAAAAAAGCGCGCGCCGGTAAAAAAGTAACGCTGGTTTCCGGTTTTGTAGGCCAGGAAGAAGACCTGAATGCTTTAGGCAAACTCCTTAAGAATAAATGCGGCGTGGGCGGCTCGGTTAAAGACGGCGAAATTGTAATTCAGGGCGATTTTCGGGATAAGATCCTGCAGATTTTAATCGACAATAAGTACAAAGCGAAGAAAGTAGGAGGGTAGCGTATTGTTGCTGAAAGAAAGATCCAGGAGGTGGTAAATCATTGCAAATTCCAGGATATTTTTTAAGATCAACGCAGATAAACGGCCACAAACCTTGCCAAAGGTGCTGTTCCGGCCTGGGTCAATGATAAAGTATCGTTCTGAAACAGGTAATGATCGGCGATGCCAAACATTTTCAAAAATTCGCTTTCGTAAGGCACATCCTGGCAGGCCATTCTGGTTGCAGCCAAAGGGGAGAATTTTATGCTGATTCCGGCGCTGATTTCATAAGAACCCATAAACGAATTGCAGCCGCTGTGCCCGTTTACACGGTTATTTTCGGTTTTGAGAATGAAATGGGGTTCGCGCGGCTGCGTGCTTGAAACCATAACCGGTTTGCCGTTCAGTTCTATCAGTTTCCAGTATTTTTCGGTTATCGAATTATCTGCACTTTCCGGGTGCAGTTCTGTTTCGCCTTTTTTTAAGATGTATTTTTCGGCCAGCGCACCGGTTACTTTTTGCCCGGCTGCATCCAGTTTCCAGAGCCTGTTTTCGCCAACCAGGTATTGGTTGGTTTCCTGCTGCTGAAGTTTGCCTGATAAAGTAATTTTGTTTCCGTTGCTGTTCCACTGAAAAGTGCCTTTCTCGCGGTAAACTTCTTTGCTTTTCCCAAGATAGGTCATCGCCATTTCGTAGGTCTGGTCCTGTTTTAAGGTTAGTTCCGTTTTAATGCCTTCGCAATCTCCGCAGGGTAACATGGCCCGGTAAGTGCCCGGCCAGTCTACAGAAGTTTTGCTGTTGTCGGGGGTAGCAGTTGCTGGTATATTGGTTGCAGTTGCAGATGAATCAGGGCTTTTAGTAGAGCTACAAGCAGTTAAATATCCGGCAACGATCAGGGAAAGGAACAGGCATTTTTTCATGGCAAGCATTTTAAACAAAACTAATTTGAAATCCGAAAGTTTGGTAGATGGGTTAGATTTTTAATTCGATTTCACCCAATTTTCAGGCCAGAGTGCGGGTAGATTTTGGTGGATAATAAGTATAAGGCGAAGAAGGTCGGGGGTAAAATAGGAACTATTGCTTTACCAGCAAATATGCTGTTAAGATAAATAAACAGACAGCAATTAAATTAGCCCAGAAGATTCGTTTGTACTTCTTTTTTAGCTTTTTATCTTGCTCATCCATGATAACAGATAAGAAATTAGGATAATCATTAAAATGACTTAAACCGCCGATAAAATGTGCTTTATATCCTTTTTCCTGGAGAATGCTTTTCATCCAACCCCAAAAAATCAGAGCAACAGCCGTAATCATAAACATGAATAAAATCAGGAGCGCTTTTTCTTTTTCCACTACTTTAAATTGAATTAGTTTAAGAAACGCTTAATACATTTCCGCTATTCACGATTATTTATTCTTCAGTTGTTAGTGTTTTTGTCAGTTGTTGTTGTTTTCACCAACAACTGATAAATAATTATTAAATTCTAATCATCTACAAAAACCGTAACGCCTTCTCCAGATCTTCCGGCGTGTCAATGCCTAAATTCTCTATTTCTGTAACTGCCGTTCTGATCTTAAAACCGTTTTCGAGCCAGCGTAATTGTTCCAGGCTTTCAGCTTTTTCCAGTTTGCCTATAGGCAGTTGCGTGATCTGTTCCAGAATATCGGTGCGGTAGCCGTAAATGCCGATGTGTTTGTAAAAGGTATGGTGCAAAAGCCAGTCGTGCGGTGGCACGTTGCGCAAAAACGGTATGGTTTGGCGGCTAAAAAGTAAAGCCTGACCGTAAATATCGGTTACTACTTTCGGCAGATTTGGGTTTTGCAGTTCTTCCGTGGTGTGAATTTTCTTGATGAGCGTAGCCAGCTGCACGGAGTTATCCTGCAAAAGATCGGCCAGCAAATTGATCTGTTCCGGCTGAATAAAAGGTTCGTCGCCCTGGATATTGATCACGAACTGAAATTCCTCGTCGTTTTTCCGGTAAGCCTCAAAGCAACGGTCGGTGCCGCTTTCGTGCTTTTCGGAAGTCATTACTACATTCCCGCCAAAACTTTGTACGTGTTCCAGAATACGGACATCATCAGTAGCCACCAACACTTTCTGCAGCCTGGCTTTTTGCGCTTGCTCGTAAACCCGCTGGATCATGCTTTTGCCGCCAATTTCTACCAGTGGTTTGCCCGGAAAACGGGTAGAAGCATAGCGTGCCGGAATAATGCCTAAAATACTCATGATAATTTCTTTTCAGTTTGCACAAACTTACCAAATTTCAGGCGGCTTTCCTTTTCGGATAAATTTCCTTTTTTAATGCCAAATTTACTTCTGTATTTACATTTTAAACCGGCCATTTTCTGCGCTTTAACCCTTAACTTTACTTCAGTTTTTACAAAAGGTATTCGTGCTGCAACGCCATTTTTTTTATGCTTTTGAAGGCCCGGTCTGGAAAATTTGCCTGGACCAGGAAACGCAGAACCTGGCGCTCGAGATCCGGCAGAAAGAGGCTTTGCAAACCGCATTCTGGGTAATAGATACCAAAACCGGAAACCTGCTTTTAAAGGATCATAAACCCGCAGAACGGTGGTGGACAGGATTGGAAAATGCAGTTGGCGGAAATTTGCTGTTGCATGGCTACAGTTCGAACCGCGAAACCGGCAAACACCTGGGCATAACCGCCGTTTCGGAAGAAACCGGTGAAACGCAATGGCACAAACCGGAACTTACTTATACAGGCCAGAATTCAGAAACAACGGTATTGGTTGAAAACGGCTTGGGGCAAATAAAGGAAGTGGTGCTTGAAACCGGAGTGGAAAATGATTTTTTTCAGGACCAAGGACACGCGAAAAAGCAAGTACAGGCGTTCGAAGAAAAGCGCAGCCAAGCCATGCAATTTCCGGTTCCGTATTTGCCAACAGATGCACATTACGGGTTGCTGCAGCAGTTCCTGAAACAGAAAACCGGAAAACGGGCCGAAGAGCAGATCGAATACCTGGAAACTGGCAGCCACATAGTGTTTAGTTTTTATGCCCGAAACCATAGCGTTTTGGCAAACTATTTGGTAGTATGCTCATCCGCCGGCGAGGTTTTGTTAGAAATTTGCCTTGAACCCGAAGTTGCTGGGATTGGCTTGGATACTTTTTTTATCTTTGCAGCTAAATTGTTTTTTATTCAGGAGAAAAACAGCCTTGCCTGTTACCTGCTTTAAACATTGAGAATTTATTATGTACCGAATTATTTTTTGCCTGGGATTAAGTTTGCTTACAATTTCTTCGCCATTGCTAACCCAAGCCGGCGCCGGAAAAATGGTGCAGACCGATCCGAAATACATTACCCATAAAGTTGTAGCCGGCGAAACACTTTATTCGCTCTCGCGCAAATACGGCATAAGCGTTTCCGAAATTACGAAACTGAACCCCGAAGTTAAAGCTGGTTTAAAAGTTGGCCAGACGCTGCGTTTTCCGGATAAAAATACCAGCGCTGCAGCTCCGGTAACTACTTCAAAGCCGGTTACGCCCGCAGCTAAACCCGTAGAAAAACCAGTTGTTGAAACGCCGGCAAAACCAAGTCCGGCCGCAGAATTACCTGAAACTTCGGGCCGTAAAATTTATAAAGTAGGGCCTAAACAAACGCTTTATTCAGTAGCTATAAAGCACGGCGTAACCATGGCCGAAATCCGGAAATGGAACAACCTGAAGGAAGATAAACTTACTGTAGGGCAGGAACTTATTGTGAGCGCCCCTGTTGTTGCTACGGCTTCTAAGCCTGCCGAATCGCCGAAGGTAACGGTGGTGAAAGAAGACGTAAAAACGAAGCCGGATAAAGTTAAAACCGAAATTAAAACGGAAACTGCAGTAACGGTTATAGATGAAAAAGACGAAGATGATACTGAAAATTCCAGTGTAGAAGCGGCCGGAAAAATTACGGAAACAGGTTTGGCAGAAGTAATTACGACTGCCGGCGACAATAACAAATATCTGGCTTTGCACAAAACTGCGCCCATTGGCACCATTCTGCAGGTTAAAAATATCATGAACGGCCAGAACGTTTACGTGCGCGTAATCGGCAAACTTCCGGAAACCGGTTCGAACGAAAGAATTATTGTGCGCATTTCTAAAAAAGCCTACCAGCGTTTAGCCGCCATCGATAATCGTTTCCGGG
The DNA here is from genome assembly GCF_042657365.1 of Adhaeribacter terreus. NCBI lineage: Bacteria > Pseudomonadati > Bacteroidota > Cytophagia > Cytophagales > Hymenobacteraceae > Adhaeribacter > Adhaeribacter terreus. The sequence goes on from NZ_JBHSKT010000002.1 coordinate 387,448, forward strand.
TGGAAGTTTCGTATATGCCGTAAAGTAATTAATAATTAATAATTAATAATTAAATGGGAAGCGCTTTGTAAGAAACAGGGCGCTTCTTTTTTTAGTTTTTTCTCTAAAACCCTACCGTTTTTCGCATGGAAAATTTCTTAACTCCGCAATTGCAAAACGTAAAAGCGCTGCTCGAAGACCGTTACTTAAAGTTCGATGATCCGGCTTTTATTCTAAACGATCCGATCAGTATTCCGCACGATTTTACTCTGAAGCAAGACATTGAGATCAGCGGTTTTTTTGCGTCTATTTTAGCTTGGGGCCAGCGCAAGACCATCATCAATAAATGCCGTGAACTCCTGCAACGTTTCGATAACCAACCATACGATTTCATTAAAAATCACTCTGAAAATGATCTGAAAAATCTGCTCGGTTTCAAACACCGCACCTTCAACGACACTGATCTGCTTTACCTGGCGTATTTCCTGCAGCAACATTACCAGAAACACGAAAGCCTGGAAACGGCTTTTACCGGTGAAAACTCAGATGCAAATCAGACGCAGCGCGAACGCTTAATTTATTTTTATAATTACGTTTTCAGTCTGGAGGAAGCGCCGCACCGCACTCGCAAACATATTTCCTCACCGGCCAAAAATTCAGCCTGCAAACGAATAAACATGTACCTGCGCTGGATGGTGCGCAAAGACGATAAAGGCGTGGATTTCGGGCTCTGGGAAACCATGCAACCGGCTGACTTAATTTGTCCCTGCGACGTGCACGTAGATCGCGTAGCCCGCAAATTAAACCTCATCACCCGCAAACAAACCGACTGGCAAACCGCCGAAGAACTCACCGCCGCCCTCCGTTTATTCGATCCGGCAGATCCGGTTAAATACGATTTCGCTTTGTTTGGGTTAGGGATTGAAGAGAAGTTTTAAAACGTAGGGGCACTCCTTGTGGGTGCCCTTTTCTACGTTATGTGGATTCCTTCGCTACATTATTCGGTCATCTCGACGCAAGGAGAGATGACCGAATAACGATATGCTTTCAGGTAGAAAAACTAAACGGCAATCTTCACCACCACCTTCTTCACCTTCTCCAAAGTTGTCATCGGCGCATGCGCATCCGTCGGGAAGAAAACGGTGAAATAACCGGCCGGGACATCGAACCACGATTCAGCAGCATCGGTAAATAAACCGTAATCTTTTTCGGTATCAAATTCTGTGTGCACCTGTTCGCAATGCAAAAGCGGTTTCCAGCCCATGTGATCGGTGCCGGCAACAATGAATTGAATATCAATGTATTTGCGGTGTACTTCCAGTTTGGCTTCGGCTTTTGCAACCCCGTTGGCATCCGAAACTAAGGCAAAAAGTTCGTCGCCTTCCAGTTCGTATTTTCCGGGTTCAACGGTTTCAAAATTTTGGGTGCGTAGGTAGGTAAATGCTTTTTCGAAATGTTTGTGTAAATGCTGGTAGTTTGTGGAATTATTTAAAATATCGAGGATCATAAAACGGTAGGGTTTTGGGGTAAAAAAGTGTAAAACAACAGCGTAAATTAACTAAAAAGCAGCCAAACAAAACTAAACTAATTCGTTTAAAAAACTGTTGAAAAAAGGTTTTCCGCATTATAAATCCTGAAAACTGTATTTTTACCAAAAATCTAAACAACACAAACTTGCTATATCCTCAGAATTTTGAGCAGAAAATTGGCTTCCAGCAGATCCGGGAACTCCTGGAAAGTTACTGCCTGAGTCCGCTGGGACTGTATTTCGTGCGTCGCATGAGTTTCCTTGATCGCTTCGATCTGGTGCAAAGACTCCTGCTGCAAACCGACGAATATTTTCGCCTCATGAACGCCGGCGCCGATTTTCCGGTGCAATATTATTTCGATGTGAACCTGCATTTGCAGCGTGCTGCCATCCAGAACACGTTTCTCGATCCGCAGGCATTCTACGAAATAAAAATGTCGCTGAAAACCATCCGGGCTTCGCTTACTTTTTTTGCCGATCCGGAAGTGGAAACCTTGTATCCGAACCTGAAAGCTTTGGGAGCCAATGTTTTAGTGGAACGTGCCTTGATTGCTGCTATTGAAAAAGTGATCGACGATAACGGGCAGGTGAAAGACGATGCCACGCCCGAACTTGCCCGCCTGAAACGCGACTTAATTGCGCAGCAGGTGGTGCTCCGGAAACAAATTCAGGGCATTCTGAAACACGCTAAGAGCCAAGGCTGGGTAAACGCTGATGCCGAACCGACCATTCGGGGCGGCCGTTTGGTTATTCCTATTATTGCCGAACACAAACGCAAGCTCAAGGGCCTGATCCACGACGAATCTACGACCGGACAAACGGTTTACCTGGAGCCGGAGCCGGTTTTTGAAGTGAACAACGATATCAAAGACCTGGAAAATGCATACCAACGTGAGCTGATCCGCATTTTAACGTTGCTTACCGATTACCTGCGACCGCACATTCCGGATCTGAAAAAAGCGTATCAGTATTTAGGCTTGCTCGATTTTATCCGGGCCAAAGCAGTTTTGGCTCGCGAGTTGAATGCCACTTTGCCAAAGCTACACAAGCAGCCGCTTATTAAATGGAAACAAGCGAAGCATCCGCTGCTGTTTTTAAGCCATAAAGCGCAGCAGCGCGACGTTGTTCCGTTGAATTTAGAACTGACCCATGGGCACCGCATTCTGCTTATTTCCGGGCCGAATGCAGGCGGTAAATCGGTAGCTTTAAAAACGGCCGGCCTGGTGCAATACATGCTGCAATGCGGTTTGCTTATTCCGGTAGGCGAAGGTTCGGAGGCGGGTATGTTCGAGGATATTTTCCTGGACATTGGCGATGAGCAAAGTATTGAAAATGACCTGAGTACATATTCTTCGCACCTGCAAAACATGAAGCAATTTGTGAATTTTGCCGGCAAGAAAAGCCTGGTTCTGATCGACGAATTCGGGACCGGAACGGAGCCCATTTTAGGTGGCGCCATTGCCGAAGCGGTGCTGGAAAAACTAAATAACCAGAAAGTTTACGGCGTAATTACCACGCACTACACCAACCTGAAAAACTTCGCCGAGAAAAACCAGGGCATTGTGAACGGCGCGATGCGGTACGACCACAAGCAACTGCAACCGCTTTACCAGCTCGAAGCCGGAAAACCGGGCAGTTCTTTCGCCATCGAAATTGCGCGTAAAATAGGCCTTCCGAAAGAAATTGTAGAGAAAGCCACCACGTTGGTCGGTAAAGATAAAATTCGCTACGACCGTTTGCTGGAGCAGCTTGAAACCGAGAAAAATGCGCTGGAAAAACACAACGCCGAACTCGAAAAGCAACAACGCAAACTCGACAAAGCGGTGAAAGAATATTCGGCGCTGAAAGACCACCTGGAAGAAAGCAAAACCGAGATCATCCGCGAAGCGAAAGGCAAAGCAAAACTGCTTTTAAAGGAAACGAACCAGCAGATAGAATCGACTATTTCGCAGATCAAAAACAGCCAGGCCGACAAGGAGAAAACCAGGGAAGCACGTCAACAACTTCAGGAATTTACCGAGAAAAAGGTAGCGCCGGAAGTGAAAAAAGTAAGTCGTTTAGCCGATAATCGTCCGCTGCAACCCGGCGATAAAGTTACGCTCATTGGGCAGGATTCTTACGGCGAACTGGTAGGCATTAAAGGCAAAACCGCTGAAGTTTTATTTGGCGGCATGAAAACCATTGTAAAGCTGAATAACCTGGAACGCGCCGCCGCTGGTGCTGCCAAAATGAAACCGGAGAAGGAAACTGCTTCTGGTTCTGGTCGTTCCAATATGAACATGACCAGCCGCATGGCCGATTTCAGCCCGACCTTAGACGTGCGGGGCGAGCGCGCCGAAGATGCCTTAACCAAAGTAATGGCTTTTACCGACGATGCGATCATGCTTGGCATTCCGGAGATCAAGATCATTCATGGACGTGGAACGGGCATTCTAAAGCAAATGATCCGCGATTATCTCCGTTCACAACGCGAAGTAGCCAGCGTAGCCGATGAACACATTGAGCGCGGCGGCGATGGTGTTTCGGTGGTAGTTTTAAAGTAAAAAATGGTGGCGTTTTGGTATTGAAAAGTCAAAAAAACGCTATGCTTTTCGCTTCAAAAAGTCAATAAAAAAGGCGCTTCGGAAATTTCCAGAGCGCCTTTTTTTACTGCCGTTGTTGGTGTTTTCACCAACAACTAATTTCCATAATCCAGCAATTAGTAGATCACCACTTTGCTGATTTGAGTGCTTTTTTCGCTACGCAGTTGCAGGTTGTACATGCCTTTAGGCAGGTTGTCGGTTTCAATATTAATATCCTGCGCGCCGTTTACTTTTTGGCTCATTTCATATACCGTGTTACCGGTTACATCGGTCAGGGTAATGTTCACCTGGCTGATATTTTTTTCGGTTACGGAAACGTGGAAACGGCCGGCATTCGGGTTTGGATAAACTTTAACGGTTTTCACTTCTGCTTTCAGATCATCTTTCAGGCCTAAAAGGAAGAAGTTGAAAGCGGTTACCCCGGCATTCTGACCATTGAAACGCGATGCAAATTCCTGGTAAAACTGGTTCGCTAGTTCCCATTTATGAATGATGAGCGTGTTTTCGTCATTCTCGGTATCAGCGCCGCCGCTCCAGTTGTGTGAACCAACCAGTAATTGCGGATCGGAATTTTTAGCCCCAACGTCAGCGATCATATATTTGTGGTGCATGATGCCGAAGTTGTTATCGATGAGCAAGCGGTTTCCTAAAACGCCTTTCATAATAGCGTACGGAGTAGAAGAAGCAACCGAGGAAGTATCGTTCATCAAAACTTCGGTAAAGTTCGTCATGTTCGGGTTCGCCACAATAAGGTTTTTAATGGCATTGGCCAGGTCGGTACGGGTGATGAGCATGGTAGCAATGTGTAGGTCGTTGTCGGCAGTATTTATGGTTTCAATGATGCGCGCATTCACGTTGTCAGTTGGGCTGAAATAGAGTTGCACAGGAACGCCGCCAATGTTGAAGTGGTGGGGTGTATTGTCGGTTTTTGCCGGTCCGAAAACGCCGCCGTTCAGCGTACCATTGCCAAACATTTCATCGAATTCCATTTTGTAAACTTTCGCTAAACTCTGGTCTTGAATTACGATCACAGAGTTCGGGTCGGTCATCACCTGATTATCTGTGTAGTTCGTAGAGCCGGTCCACACAATTGGTTTGTTCGGGTTGCTGGAATTGGCATCGATCACTACGAATTTATTGTGCATAATGCCGCGGGCAGTTGTTCTTTTTACCACCGGAATACCTGATGCTAAAGTGTTTAGCGCCGTGTTGGCATTGCCCGTTTCAGAAATTACACGTACAATTACGCCCCGGTTCTTTGCATTATTTAGCGCAGTGGTCAGGTTCGAAAGATTCGCATTATCGAAGCTGTACATGGTGAAATCGATGGTCTGCTGCGCACGGTTAATATAGGCGATCAGCGTATCATCAATAGCATTGGTCAGGGTTGTGGCAGTGTTGTTTGCCGGGCCGTAAGCATTATTCACCGGGCGGTTAAAATACGCTTTCATGGTTCCGGAAGAGTTCGAAGCCGTGATCATCGGAACGATGTTAGATACTGATGAACCAGTTGCATTGGTAGCCGTAACCTGCACGTAATAAACCGTGGCCGGCTGTAAACCGCTCAGCGCAATAGAGTGCAGAGTGGTGCTGGTCGTGTTGTTGGCAGTCTGATTCAGAGCCGTTGGCGAAGTACCGTATTCAACTTTAGAAGTACCGGAATTTTGCGTTTTGAATGTAACGGTAAAACCGGTTTGGGTAATGTTTATTGGTTTCGTTGCTTCAACCAGGTTAGGCGTATTGCCAAGATCGAAATCGGAATATAAACGCGGCAATAACTGATAACCACCACTTCCGCTCGGCGCAAACTGGCTCATGATACCCGTTAAACCGAACGTGGTAGTAGGGGCAGGTTTACCAACAATACCGGTAGCGCCGGTAGAGTAGGTGCTGGTGCGTACCAAAGTGTTGTTGTTATTGTTCAGGCGGTAATTGGTATTGCCGGCAAACGTTGTAACTGCACCACCAGCAGCCGAAGTAATGGTGGAATTTCCAGTAATGGTTACCAGGCGGCCTTCGTATTGTTCAGCAAATGCGTTAACGGAATTGGCAGCAGTAAAAACCACCGGCGCCGGAATGGTTTTATTGCGGGCAATAATATTTACCGAAGTTACCGGGTCAATTTCAAGCAAGCCATTGTAATCTTTCAGCGTACCGATAACTTCCACGCTGTCGCCGGGCACAACATTCCCCATCATAGTAGAAGAATATGCTGCAATACCTGCCACATTATCCTGCAAATAACGGATCGGTCCCAGTTCAGAACCGTTGGTTACAATGCCGCGCACCGTTACTGTGCTATTCACAGCCTGCGTACGCGCCGCAGCAATAGAAGATTGTGCCTGACTTTCCGAAACGAAACCGAAAGCTGCGAGCACTACCAGAGATAAAAGTTTTTTCATAGAAAAGATTTCAGTGATGATTTATTTTTCAGGTTAGTGGAATTTTCTATATTTGACTTAACTTATCCGTAATCAGGGCTTTATATAAAAAAAGCTTGCAAAGTTAGCAAAATTTCAGCAGCGCAGATATTGCTCTCGGTTACGAAATTGTAGCTCCTGTTTTCAGCAGTTTTTAAGCGAAAATAAATAGCGTTTTTCGTGCTGAATTTTAAAAGAAAAACCTCACAAGTTTCTGAAATTGTGAGGTTTTAAATGCTATGGTTTGAAGCCGAAAAACTGCTTAATGAATATTAACTTCCGGCGAAAGCTCGATCCCAAATTTTTCTTTCACCGAAGCAATAATATCATGCGCTAGTTGCTTGATCTTGTTGCCTTCCGCGCCGCCGTAATTTACCAGCACCAGCGCCTGATTTTTGTGCACACCATAATTTTCGATCTGCTTGCCTTTCCAACCTAATTGCTCGATTAACCAGCCGGCCGGCACTTTAATTTTCGTTTCCGAAACCACGTAACCTGGCATATCAGGGTGCACTTTTTTCAAGTTTTCATATACCGTTTTATCAACTTCCGGATTTTTAAAAAAACTGCCCGCATTGCCAATAGCCTTCGGATCTGGTAACTTACTTCTGCGAATGGCACAAACCGCTTCGCTGATGGCTTTGATATTCAGGTCGGTGATTTCCATGGCGGCCAGCGTTTTCTGAATATCGCCGTAGGAAGTGTTGAATTCCGGTTTTTTGCGCAGCTTAAGCGTAACTGAAACAATGATGTATTTGCCTTTGCCTGCTTTTTTGAAATAACTTTCGCGGTAACCAAAATCGCAGGCGGCTTTATCAAACGTTTCCAGTTCGCCGGTTTCTACGTTCACCGCTTCCAGGCTTTCAAACACATCTTTCAGCTCCACGCCGTACGCACCAATGTTCTGTAAAGGCGCCGCGCCCACTGTACCGGGAATCAAGCTCAAATTCTCTACGCCGGCCAAACCATGCTCAATGCAGAACAGCACCATTTCATGCCAAACCTCGCCGCTTCCCGCTTTCACAAATGCAAAATCGTCGTTCTGATCAATTACCGAAATGCCTTTGATGTTGTTTTTCAGCACCGCACCGCCAAAATCCTGCGTAAACAAAACATTGCTGCCGCCACCCAGAATCAGCTTTTCTGCGTTCGCAATTTCCGGGTGCTGCAGCAATTGCTGCAATTCTGCCACATTTTCGAACGTTGCAAAATAGCGGGTTTTAACCTCGATGCCGAACGTGTTATAAGGTTTCAGCGAAAAATTTTCCTGTAAAAGCATGGATTCTGATTTGCCGCAAAAATACGAAAACCAATCCGGTTTTCAGGCGAATTGGTTTTTGGTAGTGAATTTAAACTATTACATCTGTTATCCTGAGCGTTAGCGAAGGACCTTGTTAACTAATAGCAGAAATGTTTATTAAAAGCTCTATAATATATTCCGTAAAATCAGCCTAATTGTAGCGCAGGGTTTAAACCCTGAGCTACAGTTAATGCGAAAAATTTAGCTTCTTCAAAATAGCCTGCGCCGCAAAATAAGCCGTAGAAAAACAGCCCTGCAGTAGAAAACCACCGGTAGGAGCGTCCCAATCCAGCATTTCGCCCACCACTGCAATATGCGGAAATTTCTTTAAGGTAAAATCATGATTTACTTCTTCCAGCGCAATGCCACCCACCGTAGAAATAGCTTCCTCAATTGGCCTTAACGACGAAACCGGAACTTCCAGATTTTTCATTTTCTGGATAAATTTTTCCGGATCGAGGTAATCTTCTTTGGCAGTGAAAAGTTTAATGAGGGCTAATTGCGCTTTGCTAAGGTTGAATAATTGCTCGTAATTTTTCGGCTGAATTTGTTTGCCCTGCACTTTTTGGAGCAATTGTCCTACCGTATTTTGGGGCTTGAAGTCCAAGGTTAAAAATGCTTCTTTCCCGGCATTTAGTGCTTCCCGAATTTTCGGCACCACCGGATAAATAGCATTTCCTTCCAAACCATATTCCGTAATCAAAGCTTCCCCTTTCAGACTGAAATCGCCCACGGAAACCTGTAAATTCTTCAGCGGCTCACCAGCAAACTTTTCCTTAAAATCTACAGGCCAGTTAACATTTACCCCGCAATTTGAACTTTGAAACGGTATGGTTTTGACGCCTAAAAGTCGGAATACTTCCAGCCAGTTTCCGGAAGATCCCGTAACCGGCCAGGAAGCGCCGCCCAACGCAAAGATGTAATGATCAGCTTCAACGGTAATTTCTTTTTCCTTGAATTTAATTACCGGCTTGTTTTCAAAATTGAAGCGGATAAATTCATGCTGAAAATGGAATTGGACGCCTTGCGCCTTTAACCGATCTTTGATCTTTTGCAGCACCTCGATCGGTTTAATGCCTTTTTCCGGGAAAACCCTACCGCTGGAACCTACAAAAGTCGGAATTCCTAATCCGGCCAGCCAATTTCTGGAAGCTTCAGAATTGAAAGCCTTTAATGCTGGTTGCAGAAATTCCTGTGCCGTGTATTTACTGTAAAGGGCTTCGCCTTCCGCACTGTTTGTCAGGTTGAAACCACCGTTGCCAGCCACTAAAAACTTCCGGCCCAATGCTTTCCCTTTTTCGTAAATGCGTACTTCGCAATGCGGGCTTAATATATCCGCTGCCATTAACCCTGCTGCGCCGCCACCCATAATTGCAATCGTTTTTTCAGGCATTTCTAATCAGCAGGTTTTAACAGGGAAAAGAATTAAAATATAGATTATTCCGGTGCATTATTAGTAGCAAAGGTAATTAAAAGGCTAACGAACTGGTACGAACGTTAGCCTTCCTGTTTGCAATTTGAAAGTGAATTTATCTGGTAGCGGCCGCTTTTTCTTTTAATGAAGGTAGGAGCTCGTCCAGCCCTTCCATAGCCATGGTCAAGCCTTCTTTGAAGCCCATTTCTATGGTTGCTTCCAGTTGCGCAAGGTCGTCATAAGTAATAAAGAATTCTACCAGCGTATTTTCGCCTTTGTCGGTAAACGTTACGTCCCATTTCGATTGCGGCATGTCTTTGTTCACGTTCGCATCAGCATCAGCAAAAGCATCCAGCCCGGTAAATTGTTTTTGCGGTTCAATGGTTTCGTAGTTTGCCAAAGCCCAGTGTTCTTCGCCTTCCGGACCAACCATGGCGTAATGCCAGAAACCTCCTTCCCGGAAATCCATGGTTTTGGTGCGGGCTTTCCAGGGTTTAGGCGCCCACCACTGGTCCAGGATCTCGGGTTTGGTATAAGCGTCCCAAACCAACGGACGTTCGGCCGCAAATTCCCTTTCTACTTTGATCTGGTTGTTTTCTTTGTCGACGGTGAAATTCATGTGGAGGTTACTTTTCATTTTGCTTTTTATTTAAGTTGAACAATACCTGATCCAGCTGATCGAAACGGTTTTCCCAGAGCTTTTTAAATTGCTCCAGCCATTTATCGATCTCTTTCATTTTAGCTGCTTCTAAGTGATAATAAATTTCCCGCCCCACTTTCTCCTGCTTCACCAATTCGCATTCTACCAGCACGTTAATGTGCTTCGAAACCGCCTGCCGGCTCGTGTCGAAATGCTCGGCCAGCGCATTGGGCGTCATGGCCTGTGCCGCGATCAACACTAAAATGGCCCTTCGGGTAGGGTCGGCTATGGCCTGAAATACATCACGCTTCATGGTATGGAATACTGAATATGCAACTATATGGTTGCGAATATACGCGCAACTTTTTGGTTGCGCAAGGTTTATTTGAAAAATATTGAAAAGGTAGAAGGTAACCGGGTTAAAAGTTTCCAAATCTTAAAGAGAAATTGAAACTGGCTCCGATACAGAATTAATAGTTATGAATTTGCAATTGAAGTTTATTACTTCATTTTCAATTTCTGTAATTTCAAAATTTATATCCTCCCAGCCATCTTTTGAAATATCAGTAATATTAAATCCTGAAATTTGATAGAAATAATTCCTATCAAAGTTGAGCTTTAAATTTGAAACGCTGTCAAAAATGATTTTTACCTCATAAAACTGTTTTGAAGTATCCGGCCAAGCTGACGCACCGCGTTCCTGGTATAAAAATGTAATTATTAATTCACCTTCCTGAAGTTCTAATCGTTTTATAAAAGCCAGATTGTATGGTTTCCATTCTTTAGAAATTTTCTCGGTTAGGTCTAAGTTTTCTATTTCCATGACGATCACATAATTATAGAATATTGTTTACCAATTCAATGACGAAATTTATTATTCTATTCATATTGCCTCATTTCAAAAAGCAAGTGGTTCTTCATTTCAATTGCAGAAACGTGAACCGTATGGAGGTCAAGGTTTGGAAAACCGGCAATTAAAACACTATCCTTTGCTAAATCGTCAAGCCAATCCATAAATTCAGAAAGCTTATATTCTACAATATGACAACTACTCCAGTCATCAGTTAGAAACAAACTGGCAAATTCTTTTTCGGGCCAAACCGGAAGAACATTCCCATCTTCTGAACCGAGCATTACGTAATTTTCCTCTTCATCCGCTATGAGGTAAATTGTTTCAAAATCTGCTACTCTGCGGAGTAAGTATCCATACCGTTCTGAGGAATCGAGAGCAAAAATGTTGTCGATTTTATGCTGATTCATTTTACCCTCGCTGCTTATACCCACTCCAACCATAATACAGTAAATACAAATAGCAAAGCGCCGGAACCAAATAAGCGAACTGGATCTGCGAAGCATCGGAAACCAATCCCATCAGCGGCGGAATTAAGGCGCCGCCCACAATAGCCATGATAAGGTAAGAAGAGCCCTGTTTGGTGTAAATGCCCAGACCTTTAATAGCCAGCGGGAAAATGATCGGCCACATTACCGAGTTGCAAACACCCACCAGCACCATCAGCCACAAAGCGGTTTCGCCGGTTAAAGCCACCGAAGCAATTACCAGCAGCGTAGCCACGGCACAAACAATGCGCAGCGCTTTGGCATCGTTAATCTTGGTCAGCCACGGAATTCCGAAGAACCGCCCGATCATAGAACCGCCCCAGTAGCAAGCCACGAATTTCGAACCGATCTGCTCCGTAAAACCGCCTAAACTGGACGTATCGCCGAGGGAGAAAAGCCAGCTGGTAAAGCTGCTCAGGTTTGTAATGTGCAGATCCTGGCCGTAGCGGATAATAAAAGAACCTACGCCCACTTCCGCACCCACGTACACAAAGATCGCCCCGATGCCCAGTACCAGGTGGCGGAATTGTAGCGCACTGGTTTTGCTTGTAGCTGCTTCCACCGGCGTATGTTCATCCTGCAAACTTTCAATGTTCGGCATTTTGGTGCGCCAGGCAACAAAGCTCAGCAACAGCAACACGCCGCCAATAATGGCATAAGGCAAAATAACCAAAGCCGCTTCCGCGTTCAGAAAAGATTCCTTCTGCGCCACCGGCATGGCTGCCAATTGTTCCGCCGAATAATCCACGCCCTTCAAAAGCAGCATCCCGCCAATCAGCGGACTTAAGGTACCGGCCAGGGAATTGAAAGCACCCATCAAACTCAATCGGCTGGCCGCTTTATGCGCTGGCCCCAGCACCGAAACGTACGGATTGGCCGCCACCTGCAACAACGTTACCCCCGAAGCCAGAACCGCCAAAGCCAGCAAAAAGAACGGATACTGCCGCGTAAGCGCCGCCGGTAAAAACAGGAAAGCCCCCACCGCACAAATTCCCAGACCGAGCACTATGCCGTTTTTATACCCAACCCGGTTCAGGATATTGCCCGCCGGAATCGACATCAGGAAATAAGCTCCGAAAAACGCAAACTGCACCAGGCTCGACTGAAAATCGGTCAGTTCGCAGGCCCGTTTCAGGTGCGGGATCAGGATGTCGTTCATATTCGTAACGAAGCCGAACGTAAAGAAAAGCGTGATAACAATGATCAGTGGTCCGGTATAATTCCGGGTTACCTGCTGGTTTGCAGATGCTTGATTAGGTGAAGAAACAGGTGCTGCCATAAAAAGGAAAATGGTATGAGTTTAGCCTTTAAAAGTAACATTAAATTGCGAATTGTCGGAATTTGGATTCGTCAGATTTTAGGTTTTTTGGATTGGCTTGGTAGGAGTGAGTTTTTAGGGCTAATGGCATAGCGTTTTTGAGAAGAAGTCTCCCCTTTGGAGGGAGTAAGGGAAGACCATATTATTGAAGACGTATTGCGATGATTCTCCCTTTGGGGGAGTTTACATTATATGAAAAATCAGCAAATATAAACACCCCACCGGCTCCCCTCAAGGGGAGAGTATCGGATAACGTGAAATAACCACCCCCGCACCCCTCTTAGAAAAGGAGGGGAGTTTTTACCTGCAGTATTTGTAGGGATAGGGCTTGACCTGTCCGCACGCATTCCTGTTCAATGTTCCAGATCGCGCATTCTTAATCATGCATTCCCAATCAAAAATCCTGGCAATCTTTCTAATCCATGCAATCGTGTTCAAATAATTGATCACAATAATCCGACGCAATATCGTGCGGACAGGTCAAGCCCTGTCCCTACAAAATCCATCATTCCAAAATCCCAAACCTTCCAATCCAAAAATCCCAAAATCTGACGAATCCAAATTCAGACAATTTTTCGCAACTTTACAATCCCAAAAACAAACCACTATATGAAACCAACCGCCGGAAAAACCTTTCAACTAACTGCCACCACCCAATTCGGGCTGGAAGAAATTCTGGCGGAAGAACTTTACCAGTTAGGTGCTAAAAATATTGAAGTAGGCAGCCGCGCGGTGCGTTTTATGGGCGACAACAAACTGATGTACGAAGCCAATTTGTGGTGCCGCACGGCGGTTCGTATCCTGAAACCCTTCGCCAATTTCCCGGCCCGCGACGAACGCGACCTCTACAAACAAATTCAGAAAATTGACTGGACCGAATACCTGGACGTGGACAGCACCTTTGCCATCAGTTCGGTGGTAAACCAAAGCACCTTCGAGCATTCGCTGTTCGTTTCGCAGCTCACCAAAGACGCCATTGCCGACCAGTTCCGCGATAAATTCGGCAAACGCCCTTCCGTAGACCTCGAAAACCCGGACGTGCGCATTAACCTGCATATGCTCGAAAACCGCGTGAACCTGTCGCTCGATTCCTCAGGCGATTCGCTGCACAAACGCGGTTACCGACTGCAAACCAACGTAGCGCCGCTAAACGAAATCCTGGCGGCCGGCATCATCCTGCTTACCGGCTGGGACAGAAAAACGCCTTTATACGACCCCATGTGCGGTTCCGGCACCCTCTTAACCGAAGCTGCGATGATCGCCCACAACGTAGCGCCCGGTTTGTACCGCCGCGATTTCGGTTTCACACACTGGAAAGATTTCGACGAAGAACTTTTCAAGCAGGTAATTAAAGACGCCCGCGCCCAGGAAGACTCCGACAACGACGTGTTAATTGCCGGCTCCGACATCGACCGCGATTACGTGGAAGCCGCCCGCAACAACATTTCCAGCGCCGAACTCGACGATTACATTCGGGTAAAAACTGCCGATTTTAAAGAAACCCAGAAGCCCGCCGAAAAAGGGATCCTGATCGTGAACCCGCCTTACAACGAACGCCTGGTAAACGAAAACATCAACAACCTCTACAAAATGATCGGCGACACCCTCAAAACCAATTACCAGGATTGGGACGCCTACGTGTTCACCGGAAACTTGGAAGCCGCCAAAAACATCGGCCTCAAAACCTCCCGCCGCATCCCGCTTTTCAACGGTTCCATCGATAGCCGTTTGCTGAAGTATGAGTTGTATAGGGGAAGTAAAAAGGAGAAAGGGGAGAGGTAAGGTTAAGTGTAGAAATTAAAAGTACAATATTCCAACTTAAAAAGTTGTATTGACAAAAAATACTAAAGCTCTTTAAGTTTCACTAATGCATCTAAATGGTCCTGAAAGGCTTTTCGCCCCAGATTCGTAGCTGCAAATCTGGTATTAGGTTTTCTACCTACAAACCGTTTTTCTACCAATAAATAACCTGCTTTTTCAAGATTAATGCAGTGAGTAGATAAGCTACCATATGAAAGTTGAAGTGTTTCTTTAAGAAAATTGAATTCTACCAAATCGTTATTTACAAGCAACGCCATAATACTTAATCGGGTATGATTTTCAAAAGTATTGTTTAGGTTATTTATGTTTTTTTTTCATTAGTAATCCTTACAAAATAGTCATTAGCTGGATTCAAAATTAAAGTAAAAGAAAATTTTATTTCCTATCAATTGCTAACTATAGTATGTTGTTAGTTTTGCATACTAAAGATAGCTTTGAATATCTTCTAATGCCAATGAAAACAAAAACAATTTTAGAAAAATTTGGTGATAATGTTCGTGAAATTAGAAAATCTAAGGGTTTTTCACAGGAACAACTTTCATTCAAAGCAGACTTGCATAGAACATATATAGGGATGATTGAAAGAGCAGAAAAAAATATTACTCTCTCAAATATAGAAAAAATTGCAAAGGCATTAGAAGTTGAAATATCAGAACTTCTAAAATAACTTCAATGTCAAATTCACCTTACTTAGGAAAGCCTATTGCAGAATGGAGTGCAATAACAGATCATCTTATTGCACTACACCCTCTTTCACCTGATGAAATAGTAGAAACGGTTTTAGGATCTTGGGATGATATATTTAATTCCAAAATTGGATCGTTTTATATAGGAAAAGAAATTACTCCGGGACCTCAGATAATGAGTTTTTTATTACACGAACTTGTTGCTCATTATTTAACTTTAAAACATCCTGGTATATATAAAGTAGGCACTTTAAAGAATGAAAAGGATATTCATTGTATTACAAATTGCGACCTTTCTGTTGAAATTAAAGCCTCATCTAGCCCTAATAAAATTGCTGCAAATAGAAGTTACGCACAACCTGAAACTGCAAAGGATAAAAAAAATAAAAATGGTTATTATATAGCAATTAATTTTGAAAAGTTTAGCGATAAAAAGGAAAAGCCCGAAATTTTATTAATTAGGTTTGGTTATCTTGAACATTCTGACTGGATCCCTCAAAAATCTGAAAGCGGACAACAGGCTTCCTTACCTCCAGATGTTTATTTACATAAACTTAAAGTTATCTATCAAAAACCTAAGATTGTTAAAGTAAAAGCTGCTAGAATAAAAGCTACTAAAATAAAGTAGGCGTTAATTCTTTAATTCTTTCAGTTTTAAGAATTGTTTCAAGTCTATTGGCTATTGTGTGGCAATAATCCTCTCTTATTTCAAATCCTAATGAGAGTCGATTATTGCTCATACAAACTTCCGCAGTTGTACCTGAACCCATAAATGGATCCAAAATAATATCATTTGGATTTGTAAAACCTAAAACCATTCTAGTTATTAAATCAACTGGGAATTGGGCAGGATGTTTAGTTCTTTCTTCTGAAGATCTATTCGTTCCAGATGTAACTTTAGCTATTTGCCAAACATCAGATGGGTTTTTACCTAATGTATTACATCTCAATTTGCCATTTTTCTTTTGGTTTGGATATTTAACATCAGGATCTCGAATTGAATCAAGGTTGAAAGTATAATTGTCTTGGTTTTTTATATACCAAAGAATCTTTTCATTTCTTGGTGATAAATAATGTTTTGCGGCGACACCTGCTCCATAGTTCCAAATAATTTCTTGATGGAGATAGAACTTAATTTTATCCCAAACTAAGTAAGTAATAGGAACAGCTCTTCCCTTTCCTGGTACTTCCAAATAACCAACATTTAGTAAGTAGCTGCCATTTGATTTAGTAATATCAAAAATAAGATTACTAATCTCGGAAAGCCATTCAATAAACGAATTAATGGGCATTATTTTTTCATACTCTTTTCCAATATTGTAAGGTGGACTGGTTATCGTTGCATCAATATTTACACCAGCATTTTTTAGAATTTTAATGCCTTCCAAACAATCCATATTATAAATTAAAGTAGAATCATTACTATAGAATGGATCTCCTAAAATGCTCTTTAATTTATCTAACTTCTCCATTTTGCGCTAACTTTAGTATGCAAAAATAAATCTTATTTTTAATCTGTCAAAGTGCTTTTAAATTTTTTATAATAAATCTTTTTTATTATAAAATCATTAAAACACTATCTTTCAAGGTCAAAAACTCCTCTATAAATTAAAGAATGCCCTCCACAAATTACCTCCACATCACCTACCACCAAAATTACCCAAACCGCCCAACCATCATCTTCCTGCACGCTTCCTTAGGCTGCACCCAGCTCAGGCGAAACATCACGGAAAAGCTCGGCCACCTCACCCAATGCAATGTGCTGGATGAAGCACAAATTACAAAAAAACGCTATGCTTTCAGCCTAAAAAAGTCAGGGTTCGGGAAATTAAAAAACTTTCCGAACCAAATTAAAGCAGCGCGGTATCATAGGGAAGAGAACACGATTCCCCGAAACTGAAACCGCGAAACTATGCCCTCCCGCTTCCTGATCCTGATCGTTTTGGTGCTGGTGCAGGCAAAGGCCTTTCCGCAAACCTCGCCGGGCGCATTTGATCTGGCGCCTCCGGCAAACCCCTCTGCGCTCCGGAAACTGAACCTGTGGGCCACTTATTATTTCGTGCATCAGTTTAAATCGGGCGGCAACATTCCCATTGTGTACCGCAACGGCAAACCCTCGGGCCTCTACGCCGATGCCTGCGATTTCTGCGAAGCCTCCCTGCAAGGCTCCGCCTACGTAACCGATGCGGAAGGCAACGTAAGCGTGGTGAAATTCGCCAAAACCGGGAAGCGCACCTTCGTAAACTGCCGCACCTGCACCAAATTTTCCGACAGCAACGCCGCCGCCAGCTGGGGCAAAGCCCTCTGGATCAAATCCACGGGTTTCAGCGGCGGCCTGAACCGGTACAAATTAATTCCCTTCCGCTCCGTAGCCGTAGATCGCAAAGTCATTCCCTACGGCACCGTGCTCTACATTCCCCAATTCCAAGGCCAACCCATCGCGCTCCCCAACGGCCAAACTCTAACCCACGACGGCTATTTCTTCGCCGCCGACCGCGGCGGCCTGGTAAAAAAGAACCAGATCGACCTCTTCACCGGCACTCATTCCACCAATCCTTTCCCCGAAATCATCCGCTCCGACAACAACCAAACCTTCGAAGCTTACATTGTAAAAGATAAAGCCATCATCAACGCTCTGAAAGCAGCGCACCGGAAGTGAGTTAAGTGTTAAGTGTTAAGAGTTATGAGTTATAAGTTATAAGTTGCAGGAAAAACGATATGGTTTTAAAGCAAAAAACTCAGTGGAAATGGGATACCAGCTATAGTTGATTATATCAAAAGTAGGTATTGCGAAAAGTCCCCCTTTGGAGGGGGTAGGGGGAGGATTTTTACATTATCTGATACTCTCCCCTTGAGGGGAGCCGGAGGTGTTTGCTCGGAATGTAGATATATCCGCAGATGTAAACACCCCTCTAACTCCCCTCAAGGGGAGAATCTTCGCAATACGAATCTTCAAAAATGTAATCCTCCCCCTACCCTTCTCCAAAGGGGGACTTTTCTTCGGAATATTACCAATTCAATTCATCAACAAATCATCCATCATATCCCCCAGATCACTCACCCCCAACGTAAACCAAACCACCACAAAACCCAGTAAAACCTTCGCCCAAAGCGGAATCGGCTTTCCGAAACTCTTTATAAAAAAAGCATCGGCCGGAGGAAAGTAAAGCAAAGAAAGCAGCAGGAAAACCAGGCCCGGAACCGGATGTACCAGTAGCAAATTCAGCGCGCCGATGGTAAAAACCACCAGCCCGATCACCCAACTGATCAAAGGCGAAACATCGATGTCTTTCATAACTTTGCCGATCAACTACCCGCGAAAGGCGTTCCGAAAATTCCTACTGCCAGCTCCGCCCAGATCAGGAAAAGCAAGGCCAAAATTACTACAATAAGAATGAACCGGTTTTCCGGTTTCCTGATCTTTCTGATCACCAGTTCAACCATCAGTCCGGTGCCGGTAAGCAGAACTCCCATCACCACGAAATCGAGGATATTCCAATTTACTTCATTAGTAAACTGCATGGCTACCAGTGGAATAGCCAAAATAAATGCTACCGTAAGCAAAATACCGAATAATCTTTTGTTTTGCGCAATCATAATTTTTTCGTTTTAAAATTGGTTTTTCAATTCATTTATAATTTGAGCGATAATTAACCGTTCTGAAAATCAAAATCCAGCTTCCAATTTATCTGGCTGAATGGTTTAATTTAAGCAACTGCCCAAGCCCAGATTAACAGCAAAAACAATCCGATACAACCCAGTAAGGCAAATTGGTAAGTTTTATTGGTAACTTTTCTTAGCACCAGTTCACTCGTTAAAACAGCGACGGTCAGCACTACGCCGGCAAAAATGAAATCGAGGCTGGTCCAGGGAAATTTTGCAATTACCGGGATCAGTAAAATGAGGGCCACCAAAAGCAGGTTGCCGATAAGTCTGAAGTTATGCGTGATCATAATTTTTTCGGTTAGGGGTTTATTTATGAGGTTAAAAATGAATGCTGTATAACTAAAAATTTAATCCCACCAGGTGCCGGCCAAACCAAACACAGAACCCAGCCAGAAGATGACAAAGAAGCCAACTATACTCAGGATATATGCTACCGCCGTTTTCCAGCCACCTCGGTACCGCAAAAAATCTAGGACGTAAAAAAGCGCCCCACCAATCGCCCCGGCAATAGGTACCACCACCAGCGGTCGAATCATCCAGAAACGCTGCCATTCCGGTTTTGGCATCTGCGTAAACCAACCTGCCGGAATCAAAAAGATCAGGATCAGCGTAAGCGCAAACCCGGCCCCAATCAACATCAGTTTCCCCAACGAAACCGGATGGATAGGCATGGGTGTTAAGTTATTGTTAGTTGTCATGATGATTACTTTTTGATAGTTATATATCTATTCCAATTTTTTGAAAGAACTTTGAAATACAAAGTTTAAGTTAAAAAAAATATCAGTTGTCTTTTCGGTTACTCAAAATAAGTTGTTCCAACGCATCTAGGTGGCTTTTAAAGGCTTCGCGGCCCAGATCGGTAGCGTGGTAAGTGGTGTTCGGTTTCCGGCCTACAAATTGTTTTTCCACGCGCAGGTATTGTGCTTCTTCCAGCGCGCGCAAATGACTGGCCAGATTTCCGTCCGTTAGTTGCAGCGTATCTTTCAGGGTATTGAAATCTACCCGTTCATCCACCATCAGCACCGACATAATTCCCAACCGGGCCCGGCTTTCAAAGGCTTTGTTAATATTTTCAAGGTAGCTTTTCACGGTTTACTTGCGTTCGTATTTGAAATACACCAGGATGCCGTACACAATGTGCAGTACGCCAAAACCTAAGGTCCAGGCTAATAAACCATGATCCACAAAAAAGCTGGCCAGTAAACCTAGTAAAATTTCAAAGCAACCCAAATACCGGATATCGCTGAGGGTATATTTGCTGGCATTCAATAAAGCGCAACCATAAAAAATAAGCATTACCGGTGCTACCAGAAATTGCAATTCATGATAGAACAGAGCGCCGCAAAAAATGCCACCCGCAGCCAGCGGAATAAACAAATTAACCAGCATGCGTTCCGTTTTGCTATCCCAAACCCGGTGGCTGTTTTTCTTCGCGTTCCGGGCCGTAAAATATGTAGCCGAACAAAAAGCCAATACAAAAACGACCGCCGCCACCGAAAGCATAAAGAAAATAGCTTCCCGCGATAAGTTGCGGCCAGCATTCAAGCCGTAATTAATATCATGGGAAACCAGGTACCATTTAACCACCGCCGCACCAAGCAGCGCCGAAACCCCGGCTGCCACCCCCGAAAGTCCGCTGAGCGAAATAAACCGGGAAGAACGATCCATAATGTTGCGAATCTCGTGCAGGGTTGCTAACTGGTCTTGCTGCTGGTTCATGTTAAAAAGTGCTTTGAGTTTCAAAGTTAATAATACGGTTTATAATGACAAGTGTTTTAGCTCAAAATATTTTTGATCTGATTCTGCCGTAGCAATCTGAAAACGCTATGGTTTTGGAGTAGAAAAGTTAGGTTTATGGCCAGACTTTTTTGTGTTAAAAGCATACCGTTTTTGACGCCATTTAAATCTTCAACAAAAGCAGGGGAGGACTTTTCTTCGCAGGTGTAATCTGTCAGCTGAAGCAGACGGCAATGAAATTGGTCTGAACTGTGATTTATTGATTCTTGTGAATCTTGTGATTTCCTAAACTAGGATTTCACGTATTTCGCCAGCGCAGCGTTTCCTGAAACCACGTTAGCTCGGAAGCTAAACTAAAAAGAAGCTGACTACGAAGGGAAATGATACCAGTTTCTGTGTGCGCGGCCTCCGCACTTTCCGGTTTCGTTAGAAAAGCCGCTTGCGGCTAGGAAAGGGTGAGACGCGAACGCAGAAACGCTGCCCGCCCGGCTTGAGGGAAAAAGTTTAATTAATAATTAAAAATTATGAATTAAGAATTAAAGTTGGCTATGAAAACGGTACCCTTTTTAGTTGAAAAACTACTTACCGCCGATGAGGTCCTTCACTATCGTTCAGGATGACACCGAAAAAACGGTATATTTTACAGCCTAAAAACTCAATAGCAAAGAAACTGCCATCCCGAAGAGATCTCTCCTCACGTCGAGATGACGCAGATAAAAACGGTATAACTTTTAGCTCAAAAACTGCTTAACGCATACAAGCATTTTGGAATAACAAAAAGGTGAATTCAATTCAAATACTTCACCTGCACAAAACAATCCGAACTTCTTCCCTTATCATCCGCACAGGAAATCTTGATCTGCCCCGGTTCCGGAACGAAGAACACCTTTTCGTGCACACTGGCTTCTTTGTAAAATTGATCGTTCACGTACCAGTATACCTTTTTCACTTCCTTATCGGCCTGCGCGCTCAGCAAGAGTTGCTGCTCTTCGTCCCGCTCCACCAGATATTCCGAACCATCGGCCGGCGATGAAATGAACGGCGCATTTTCCGCAAAAACGCGGGAACAGGTCGGATTATGCGCCGGAAGTTTTTGGTAAGGAATGCGTTCCCGTTCGTAAAAAGCCACCAGTTCACGTGGTTCGTTCGGGTAGAATTTTTTGATATATCCGTTCGAAGGCAGACAATCGCGGCAGTACGAAAATTGCTCATCCGCGGAAACAAACATTCTCCTTAAATGGCTGCATTTCGGGGTTTGCGTGATGCCAGGAAGGAAGTAATCCATCTGCTCATTCTGGCAGAATTCCTCCGGCGGCAAACCGCTTTCGGTGCATACAGAACGGAACGCTAAAGTTGAAGGAGGCGTGTACCAATCGTTGGCAGAATTGTAATCCAGGGCGTTGAACAGATCGAAAAGCAGTGGCGTACCGATGTCGGTGCCGGTAAGGGCTGGCGCACCAACGCCGTTAAAATTCCCTACCCAAACTGCGATAGTATAGTGCTTATTGTAGCCTATGCTCCAGGCGTCGCGGCGGCCGTAGGAAGTACCGGTTTTCCAGGCGATCTTCGGCAAATGCATGCTGCTGGCATACGTGTTAGGCAGATCCGGTCGGGTAAGTTGCGCCAGAATTTCGGTAGTTAAATAAGCCGCCGACGGTGAAAATAACGCTATGCTTTTGGCCGCAGAATCTGCTTTGGTCCATTGCAGCGGCACGTATTTTCCTTCATTGGCAAAGGTGCTGAAGAGGTTGCCTAGTTCTTCCAGCTTCACTCCGCAACCACCCAAAACCGCCGATAAACCCAGTTTCCGTTCGTCTTTTTTTACCTGCTCAAAACCAGCCTGCTTCAGTTGCTGCACAAAAATATTCACGCCCAGCTGCTCCAGGATCTTCACCGCCGGCACGTTCAGCGAATAAGCCAGCGCTTTTTCTACCGTAATGTTGCCGTTGAATTTCTTGTCGAAGTTTTCGGGCTGGTAGCCGCCAAAATCGGTTGGCACATCGGTCAAGGTCATCTTTGGCGTAATCAAACCTCTGTCGAAAGCCAGCGCATATAAAAACGGTTTCAGCGTACTGCCCGGCGACCGCACCGCCCTTATGCCATCAACCTGCCCGTAATTTTCTGCATTTTCAAAGTCTGCCGAACCAACGTAAGAAACCACTTTGCGTGTCCGGTTATCGATCACCAAAACCGCCGCATTTGTAATACCCAAACTATGCAGTCGCTGCACATAATTGTTGGTGAGCACTTCGGTTTTGGTTTGCTTTTGCCGGTCTAAATGGGTGCGGATTATGGGCTGCCGCGGAAATTGCCGGAGCAAACGGTAGGAAAAATGCGGCGCAAACTTCGGCGCAGCGTGGCGTCTAGCAACCAACGGTTCCTGCAGCGCATCTTCAATTTCCTTTGCCGGAAACAAGCCTTCCTGCCGGAAATATTCCAACCAGCGGTTCCGTTCTTTTAAAATGGCGTCGTTGTTCTTGCCTAAAACCAGCGAAGTCGGGCGGTTGGGGATGATGGCCAAGGTAACGGTTTGGGCTAGACTGAGATAGTTGGGCGGTTGCTGAAAATAAAGCAGCGCTGCCGATTTAACGCCTTCGATGTTGCTGCCGTATGGCGCCAGATTCAGGTAAAACTGCAAAATTTCGGCCTTGCTGAAATACCATTCCAGCTGAAGCGCCCGGAAAATCTCCACCAGTTTGTTGCCATAAGTCCGTTCCTTGGGTTCCAGCAAACGCGCTACCTGCATCGTAATGGTACTGGCTCCGGAGGTCTTTTTGCCCCGCACCACGTTGTTGAACAAAGCCCGCAAAATAGCCGCTGGATTTACGCCCGGGTGCCGGTAAAAATATTTGTCTTCCTTGTAAACAATGGCTTTTTGCAATGTTGGCGTAATTTCATCCAGTTCCGTTTTCATCCGCCATTTCTGGTTATGGTTCAAGAAGGCGTGTAGTACCGTGCCATCCGCAGCGGTAACCAAAGGCGAATAATTCAGGTTGACTTTTAAGGGAAAGAAGAAGTTAAGTGAAAACGCTAGGGAAATGAAGCAAAAAACCGGCGCTAAAAACCAACGGGCAACCGCGCGGAGGTAGTGGTTGCGAAGGAAGGTTTTGAAATTAGTTTTTGGAGGAAGAAGCATAGCATTTTTTAGGGCAAATTATAAGTCGTACTTTTTACAATGTTGAAGTATAACCGCCTTTTATAAAAGTACGAAAGATTTAAATATTATTTGTAACACATTCTAAAGTAGCGACTTATATGTGAATTACTATTTTAATTAGTTTTTAAAGCTAAAATATTTAGCAATTATATATACTTTTCGCATATTTGTAGCGTAAGAACGCTCTGAACCTACTACAACTATGGAAAACGATATCATAAATTTAGCAAAACTGGTAAGCGCCGGCTTTGAAGTTATAGAAACGAATGGCATTGAAGAAATTGATATTCCTTTTTATTCCACGCCAATTTCGGCGGGTTTTCCTTCGCCGGCTGAAGATTATTTAGAAGATAAAATCAACCTGCAGCAGCTTTTAATTGCGCATCCTTCCGCTACCTATTTTCTGCGCGTACGCGGCGATTCGATGCGCGACGCCAATCTGCACGAAGGCGATATTCTGGTAGTTGACCGGTCGTTGAAACCAAGAATTAACCAGATCATCATCGGTTTGCTGGACAATGAATTTACCGTAAAGCGACTCATCAAAAAGCAAAATCAGTATTACCTGCAGCCCGAAAACCCAGCTTACCCACTTATCCCTTTACCCGAAGAAAATTCCCGTTTTCAAACCTGGGGCGTGGTAACGTGGTGTATTCATAAAGTACGGTAAGTATGACGACTTTATTTGCCCTGGTAGATTGCAATAATTTTTATGCCAGCTGCGAACGCGTTTTTCAGCCAAAGCTAAATGGACAACCCATTGTAGTGCTGAGCAACAACGATGGCTGCGTAATTGCCAGCTCCAATGAAGCCAAGGAATTATTAGGTGGCAGCAATATGGGCAAGGCTGCTTTTGAAATAGAAGCCTTGCTGAAGCAGCATAACGTAAAGGTTTTTAGCAGCAATTACACGCTTTACGGCGACATCAGTAACCGGGTAATGAGCATCCTTTCCACGTTTTCGCCAAACATAGAAGTATATTCCATCGATGAAGCTTTTCTGGATCTGGGTAATTTTTATGAGGTAAATCTTCAGAAGTACAGCCGCCAAATTAAAGATACAGTGTTGCAATATACCAGTATCCCGATTTCAGTAGGTGTAGCATCGACAAAAACGTTAGCAAAATTAGCGAACAAGTTATCCAAAAAATCTAAAAAGGCTGATGGCGTATTGGTTTTAACGGACCCGAAACACATTGAAGCGGCGCTTAAAAGCACGGCAATTAGCAGCATCTGGGGCATTGGGCGACAATACGCAAAAAAGCTGTCGGTTCATGGTATGGAAACGGCTTGGGATCTGTGCCAGGCGCCGGATTCGTTTATCAAAAAACATTTAACGGTGGTTGGTTTCCGGACGGTAAAAGAATTGCGTGGCGAACCCTGCCTGGATCTGGAAATAACTTCCGATCCGAAAAAACACATCTGCACATCCCGTTCCTTCAGCTATAAGGTAACCACTTTGACTGATCTTCAGGAGGCAACCGCCAACTACGTAGCCCGCTGTGCTGCCAAGCTTCGGAAACAGAAATCCTGCGCTGCCTGCGTTACAGTTTTTGTAATGAAGAAGCGTTATCCGCAACCCGAGTATATGTATTTCAGTCAGACTGTTGCGCTGCCGGTAGCCACTAATAGTACGCCGGAACTTTTAAAATACGTGCGCAAAGCCGTTGAACAATTATACGTGCCGGGCTATAAATATAGAAAAAGCGGCGTGATCGTTTCCGGGTTGTGTCCCGATAACCAGGTGCAGGCAAGTTTACTAGACACCGTTGACCGGGAAAAACATGCCAAAGCCATGCAGGCCCTGGATAAAGTAAACAAGCGTTTCGGGAAAGATATGGTGCTGAGCGCCGCGCAGGGAACCGTTCGCCCCTGGAAAATGAAAAGTGAAATGCTATCGAAATGCTATACTACTGACCTGAAAAATCTGCTGGAGGTGTGGTGAGTTTTTTAGCTAAAAAGCATAGCGTTTTGCAAAACATTGCGTCAAGTCCCCCTTTGGAGGGGGCAAGGGGGAGGACACATCATTGCGACAAATTTTCCTGCCATTCAAAAATCCAAGCCTCCAGAGTCCGCCTAACATTCTCAATATCCTGCATCACTTCCCGGTCCGGAAAGCGCAACGTTGTAAAACCCAAAGCTTGCAGTTCCTCATCCCGTTTCGCATCTTCCTCCGTTTTGAAATTGTGCGAATATCCATCTACTTCAACAATTAGCATTAATTCCTTGCAAAGAAAATCGGCAATGTATTTCCCAACCGACCGCTGCCTTCTGAAACCGTAACCCAGCATCCTTTTACCCGATAATAATTCGCACCATAACCGAATTTCCGCCTTGGTAGAATCGTTGCGCAGATTTCGGGCCAGTGGCTTCAGGTTTTTGTTGTAGAAATTATTTTCCGGCTCAGTCATAAAATTACAGCAGAAAGTTTATTCAAGGTGGTCCCCCTTTGGAGGGGGTTAGGGGGAGGATTTTTACATCTTCCGATAATTTGATCCAATATGCGTGGTCCTCCCCCTAACCCTCTCCAAAGGGGGACTTAATTCCTACCTTTGTTCAAGCTATTTAGTTAATTTAATTCTTTTTGCCTTGTTCATAAAAATAACCTAATAATTTAAGCGTTTCTGAATTAATCCTATCATTAATTTTTCTAGCAGCTTTAAAATTCATATTTAAATGATTTATTGAAATGGAAATAATCGCAGCTATTAATTCTCCCATTAAATAAGCAGATTTATCTAATTGGCTTAAATCTTTGTAATAGGCTCTTAATTGATGAAGGCTAATAAATTCTGAATGAGCATAACTAGATTGTAAATGCCAAATATCCTTATAGGTTTCCTCCTTAATATCAATCGTTTGAAGTAAATCAGTTAGTGTTCCTTCTTTGGCACATCCGTTTAAATAGTTTTTTTGAGCTTTTGAATTAAGAGATTTGAAAAAAATATTATGTTCAAGTTTCTGCCTTAATGTTTCTAAATCTGCATTTTCATTTGATAATATCTTCCTGGAATCTTCATCAAAAGGTTTTAAATCTTGTTGCCTTCTTCTTAATCCATCGATAGTATAAATTATGAATCTGAATTCCTTCCGAATATCATCTACATTATCAAAATGTAAATAATAAATAATTAAATAGTTTTCAATAATCGCTCTTGTGAGAATGTAAATTGAGCTTATGTCAAATACTTGAACAGATTTGTCTCCATATGATATTGGGGTTCTATCTAGTAATTTAATTACACTTGAAATTTTAAAAGATAGTTTTACAAAAAGCCCTTCTAAATGTCTTTGCCAAAATAATACCTGAGTTCCTTGAGTGTGGAGATTATCAACTTGAGCAATTAGAATATTATTGAATTGCTCAAGAACAAGCCTCAACTTTTCAACGGGGTAATTTTGTCTGGTAATTAATAATTCAATTAAAGTCATCTTCTAAATTTTATAATCCCTACCTAACCCCCACAACTCCGCTTCCCCAGTAAGAATGATACTCCGCATTATACATAGCATCCGCACTCACCGGGCCCATTTTGTACTGCCCTTTGCTCACGGCTCTAACTAAATAATAAAAGTTTTTCGGGCTGCTGGTGGCGGTGGTGAAGAGGTTTATCCGGTCGTCGCGGATGTCGAAATAATCGGGGGTGGCGGCGTCTTTTACCCAGGCCATTTCGGGTACGGCGCCGATGCGCGGGTTTTCTATCTCGAAGCCTGCCGGCAGGATGTCGGTGATGGCTACGTTCTCTACGGAGGTGCTGAAATCGGAGGCCTGGAGGGTTAGTTTTACCACAATCAGGTCGTTCAGATTAAAGGTGTTGCCGGTGATTTCGCGGCCGTTGCGGTCGTAGAAATGCTTGCGCACTTTCAGGTAATTGTCTTCCTCTTTGTAAGTGCCCGTCGGACTGATACCTTCCTGCTCCCAGAAATAATACAAACTGCCGCTGCCGCTGGTTATAATGCTCAGGTTCTGGTTCGTGAGGTTCTGCGTGAGCACCAATTCGTCGCCCTTAAAGCTGCCAATTTGTTTGCCGTTGGCGGTTACCGTGGCGGTGATGTTCTGGTTTGCGTTCGCTTTGGAAAGCTTGCCCAGGGCCAGCAAAGCAAAGGCGCGTTCCTGCGTGTTGAGCCAGCGTTCCGACTTCAGTTGCTGCGATAAATGCCGGGCCATTTCGCCAACGGCCGGGTGGTTGGGCTGGGCAGTGAGCAAGGCGTTCAGGGCGAGGGCTTCGTCGCGGATGGCGGAGTAAAAGCTGCCCCAGAGTTCGCGTTTCGAGTTTTCGCCGGAAAAGCTTTTCGGAAGCAAGGCCAGGAAATTGCGGTTGTTGCCGTACATCGCGAAGGTGCTGGCCAGCAAATATTTGCTGTCGATGGCGAGCAGACCGGGGTTGGCTTTGTAGTAATTCATTGCCGTTACATCGTATTTATTTACTAAACCTAGCAGGTAAAGCGAATAGAAAATTTCCTTTTTGGCAATGGTTTTGGTGTGCTCCGCACCCTTTTCGTCGAGGTAAGCATAGCGTTCGGTTTCGCGGGTTTTGAGCTTCATTTGCAGGTACTCAAACATTTTGTTCAGCATTTTGCTGTTCACCTGAAAACCGGCTTTCTGGGCTTCCAGCAGGAAATGCGCCGCGTAAGCCGTGCTCCACCAACTTTCCATATCGGTGCCCGGCCAGTAAGCCATTCCGCCGTTGTAAAGCTGCATTGTTTCCAGTTTCCGGATGGCTTCCTGCACGTTGTAATCGGGGTTGAAGCGGGTAGCTTTTTTGTCTTGTTTTAAACTTTTGGCCAAGTCGGCGTAATAAATTTGCGGGAAAGCGGCCGAAATGGTTTGCTCCACGCAGCCGTACGGGTACTGAATTAGGTAGCGTAAATCGCCGGCAAACTGCACCATCGGCGACTTACTCACAATGAGGCGCGCCGAAATGGAACCCGGCATAAAATCGGTTTTAAAGCTGATGTCCTGACTTTTTCCGGCCGCAACCATACCGTTTCCGGATACCTTTTGCAGCGAAGCCGGCGGCCTTACGGAAATGTCGGTTTTCTCCCGGAAAGTTTCGTTCAGCGCGTTCACCGTAACCAGCACCGAACCGTTGCCGATGCTGTTTTTCGAATACACCTTAAACGTAACCTGCTTTTCGGAATTCGGCTTTATCTGCACCGTTTGCGTCGTATTTCCGGAAGCCAGCAACGGACCGGAAAGCTGCAATTTGGCCGTAGCCGAAGTTGGTTTAGACGTGGTATTGCTCAAGGTAACCGGCACCGAAACGGTATCGCCAGGGCTTAAAAACCGCGGCAGCGCCGTAGAAATCACCACCGGGTCGGCCACTTTTATGAATTTTTCCGAAGCCCCGAACGCGTTGTTTTTGTAAGCCACCGCCATTACGCGCAAAGCTCCCGAAAACTGTGGAATGGGTACTTTGTAACTGATTTCGCCGTTGGCATTAGCCGTGAGTTTTCCGCTCCAGAACGTTACCAGTTTCACGCGTTTGCTGGTGAGCGGGTTCACGCGCTTGCTCAAATCGTAGCCGTCGCCACCGGAGCTGGAACGCTTGCCGCTCAGTTCGGGAAACAGGAAAGGATAAAGGTCGAAAGGGTTAACTTCCAGGGCGCGTTTCTGATAGAAAAATTTGAACGGGTCGGGCGTTTCGTAGTTCTTTAATTGCAGAATTCCTTCGTCAACCACGGCCAACGTAACTTCCGCATTCGGCGCCGTTTTTACGTTTATGGTTTGCGTTTTCTGGCTGCGGCTTTGCACCGGCGCCGAAATATTTACCGCCAGTTTCGTGCTGCTTTTCGCTACCATTAAGGGCTTGAAACCGCGCGCCACCGTGAGCGGTAAATTGCTGTTGGCCGTCATCTGCCGAATGGCCGTGGCCGTAATGTACACGTTCGGCAGGAAGGCATCCTTGATTTCCAGGTTCAGGCTGGCCGATTTTTTATCGGTTGGCAGATAGTAGTGTTCGTACACTTTATTGCGCTCCACCGTTACCAGAATTTTCCCCGCAAACGGACTTTTAAACAGGATATTCGCTTTTTCGCCAACCTGGTATTCCGCTTTGTCGAATTCGATGGTTACTTCGCCTTCGTTATTTACTTCAAAGGAATTGCTTTGCGTATCGCCGTAGCCGTAAGCGTAAAATTGCTGGCTCACGTAGGTTTCCGCGCCTGGCCTTCTAACCCGAATTTCGTATTCCCCGGAGTTCAGCGGATTGAAATTAAACGTGGTGCCGTTGCCGGAAATCGCAATGTCGCGCGACGTAACCACCTGTTCCCGCATCTGCGAATTGTAACCGTAACGTCCGCCGCTGCGGCCCTGCACCACCGTTTCCCAGACTTTTCTAATAATCTGCACATTGGCCGTAGCGCTTTGCAACGGTTTTCCGGCTTTGTTCAAGGTAATAATTTGCAATGGTAAAATCTGCCGCGTACCCACCCAGCGTTCGAAATTCTTAATCCCGAAGAAAGCGGTTTGCGTGGGTACTTCGAAGGTTTTCATCCGGTTCACCGGCCTGCCGGTTTCGTCGAAAACGGTGGCGAAAACTTTGCCTTCCAGCACACCCAAATCTTTGTACTCGGGCACTTTGTAGCTCTGGCTGGCAAAACCTTCTTCGTTCGTTTCGCCGGTTTTTAGTTCGTTCTGAAAACTGACGTTGTTGGCGCCTTGCAGTTCGAAATAATAATCGCTATACTTTTGAGGCGAAAAAGTCTTGCGTTTTAAACTGAAATCGAATTCGTATTTGCGGTTGGCCGCCGGCGGACCGAACAGGTTGGTAGCCGTAACGGAAGCGGTTATTTCTTCGCCCGGTTTGGTTTCCGGTTTCTGCAGTTTCAGGTCAACTTTAATGCGGTCCGGAATAAATTCTTCTACAGAAATCTTCTTAGAGTTCAGCAGCACATCGTTACCAGAATAAACTTCCAGGGTGTATTGTCCGGTCATTGAAGCGGGCGGCAAATAAAAATCAGATTGGAAAGCGCCCTGGGAATTTAAGGTCTGGCGGTAGGCTTTGTATTCGCGGCCGGTGGGTAGTAGTAGTTTGATTTTTACCGGAATGTTTGATAGCGTTTTCCAGTCCTGCGTGCGTAAAATGGTGTTCACGTGCACCGTGTCGCCGGGGCGGTAAATGTCGCGGTCGCCGTAAATGAAGGCGTCGTATTGCGCCGGGTTGCTGCGCAAACCACCCACCTCAAACCGCGACGTTTCTACGCGGTTACTTTCCAGGATAATAAAGTTGAAATCCTGCCCTTTTTGCGCCGAAACCATACCAATTTTGAAGTGCTTGTTCAGCGGCGAACCGGTGAATTTTGCCACGCCATTTTTATCCGTCGTAACCGATTGCACCACCTGGTTATTCGTGCTGATGAAGTTCACTTTTATGCCCGGCAGCGCCACCGTAGATTTAATGGAATTCGCAAAAACCAGCACTTCTTCCGGACCCTGCCGCGCAATTAACCCGATATCCGAAACCGAAATAATTTTGGAAGCCTGCAAATATTGCCGTTCCGTATCCTGGATCTGCACCACGTAAATGCCCTTGAATTCGGAATTGAAATCGAGGTCGGCAAGGCTTAAATTCAGCAGCGTTTGGTTACCGTTTTTCTGCAGGTTTTTGGTTTCGTAGGTACGGCTTGAAACCACGTCGCCGAAATCTGAAGTGTTGTAATAGTTGTAGGACCGGTCCACGTATTCGCCGTCTTCATTTACCTGGTAATCTTCTTCGCTTTCGTAATCGTAGCCGTATTCTTCGCCGGTGCGCATAAACGCGTGCACGTTATTGGCATACACCCGCGCAATGGTCACTTTCACCTTCGGAACATCTACCAAATTCACGGCTAAATTCCGGTTTCCGGCCGCGCCTAAATAAAACGCTTTGGTATTCGCAAAACTCACCGACGGCTGCAATTCGCCAAACGAAACGTACTGCGAATGCTCTTTGCCCAGCGGAATTCCGAACATACTTTTCAGCTCTTTGGAGATAACAATCTGGTAATTTTCGCCGCTCCGGAATTTGCCGCGCACCTCAAAACCATTGTCGTGGGCTTCTGTTTTTAAACCGGGAACGGTAGGGGAAATGCTGATAAAACTCGCCAGCTTTTCGGCTTGCACCGGCTGGTTCATAAACACGTTCATCACGCCTTCGCCTTCCACAAATGAACCCGTAATTTCTGCCACCTGGAACACCCCTTTCGGCGGAATTTCACTTTGCAGCGTTAAGTTTTCTGGCGTTTTCCAGTTCCCACCCACCGGCTGCAAACCTTTATCGATCACAATTTTCAGCGGTACAATTCCATCTTGATTTTCCGATAGCGAAGGAATGGTAAAGCCCACCGTCTGGTCAATTTCTGAAGTTGCTAGTTCCGCTTTTACTTCTTTGCCATCCACGAAAATATGCGCCAGCCGGCCCACATCCGTCGGTTTTACCGGGTAGTTGAAATTCACGTTTACCCTAATGTCCACTGTATTTGCCTGCCTTGGCGACATCGTCCAGTAAACCTGCGTGCCGGTTAGCGAAAGCAGGGGCGTGTGGAATAAAATGCTGTCTTCGGTGTTGAGTTTCGGTTTTTCTTTGCTCAGGCTGGCCAGCGCCGGTTGCAGCCTGGCAACGTATTGCGTGCTGGGTGCAAAGGGCTCGTAAGGGGAGAAGGTCAGCTCCCGGGAATTGCTCCAGCGGAACTTGCCTTTTACTGCCGGTTTAAAACTAATGTAAGCCGTAGAATCCCAACGGTTCAAAAGCGAATCGCCGACCACATCTTTGTTGAAGCGAAAGGTTAAATTCTGGTGCTGGGCAATTTCTTCGTCGAAGTTGCGGCTTTCCACTTCCAGGGTGTTGGAAAGTTTGGAGCAGCTGGCTAAAAGGAGGAAAAACGCTAAGAAAAAGGGGGTAAAAAGTCGGGCAGGGAGCTGGCGGGAGAACATAGAAACGATTGGTTTTTAGGTCGTTTCTAAGGTACGGAATTTTGGGTATATAGGGAGGTGCGAATGTTAAGTTTTAATTTAAATTTGAGGGTAATAATGGCTTGATAAGTTCCCTCGGCTTCGCTCGCAATGAATAGATAATTATTGAATAACTTTCTTTTCTACGCCGTCACATCAACTCCCGGATCTTTCCCCATCAAATACCCATACGGCCGAAGCTTTTTCACATGATCAAAAATTACTTTCACAATACCCAGGTACGGAATGAAAAGGATCATGCCGGGAATACCCCAGATGAAGCCTCCGAAAAGCAGGCCCATGAGCGTGATCATCGGGTTTAGGCGGATGCTGGCGCCGGTGATGTTGGGCGTGAGCACGTAGCTTTCGATCATTTGCAGAAAAATAAAAAATCCAATTAAGGCCAGCGGGTAAAAAAGTGAATCTTTGGTTAACAGGGCGAATAAAATAGGAATAAGGCTGCCTAAAATAGAGCCGATGTATGGTAGCAAATTCAGGATGCCGGCCATTAACCCGAAAAAGAGTGCGTGTTCGATTCCGATGAGGTAAATACCCAGCGCGTTAGCGGCGGAAAGGATCAGGATTACCAGAAACAAACCGGAAACATACGAATTGGCCACGTTTGTGATCTTGCTGATGATGATGCTTGGGTCGCGGATTGGGGCTCCGATTATGGGATGGGTTGACGCGTGAATTCTTGACGTTACGGCCAGGAAAACGAAATTTTTCAGCTTTTGGCGGTAGAGTAAAAAGAAGAACGCATACACCATGGTCAGGATGAAACTGGCCAGAACGGTGCCGGTTACCCGCACAAAACCCGCGATATAGGTGCTCAGGGAAGCTAGGTAATCTTTTACTTCGCTTTTCAGGAATTCGTGTTGCTTTTGCGGCGAAACGTTGATCTTGGAAGCTAGGAAATTATGCAGTTGGTTCAGCTTGGCAGTCATGGTTTCGCTGATCTGCGGGAGGTCGTTGAGCAGGCTGGTGAGCTGGTTTATGAGTAAAATAATGACCACGATCAAAACGACCAATATCGTTAAAATGCAAACCAAGCCAGCTACTAAACGCGATAATCCCCACTTTTCCAGTTTCCGGCTTACAGGCACGAGCATCATGGCAAACAAGCCGCCGATGGCAATAGGAATGAGGAACGGCGCGGCCAGTTTCATGAGTCCGAAAAACAGCAGAAAAGCCAGCAAGATCTGGTTGAAGCGCTGCAGGTTGGTAAGTTTGGCCATGGCAGTTTTTAGCGTGAAATTGCTATCGTTTTACTTCCAGAAGCGGTTTTGGTTGTGGAATTGTACTTGTAAGCTCATTAGCGCAGAGTTTAAACCCTGCGCTAATGGTTTTATTTTACCGGCGGATGTTTCCGGATGAATTTCTTCAGGATAAAAATGACCAGCGCCAGAATGATCAGGAACGGCCAGATGTAGAGCAAACCAACTACGAACGAAAGCAGCAGATCCCAGCCGTTGCGCAGCGCGTTCAGGATTCGGATCATGAAGTTATGGTCACCGGATTGACGGGCGCTGTTTTCGTAGATCTGTAGGTTTATGGTACTGTAAGCAACTTGTCGGTTAATGTAATTGATGCGGGCTTGGGTGGCTTCAATTTCTTCGCGGATCTGCCGCAGCTGGTTTTCCACTTCCACAATATCTTTTACGGTTTTGGCTTGTTTCAGCAGGTCCAGGTAGCGTTCTTCCACGGCTTTTTTGGCTTTTATGCGGGCGGAAATATCTACAAACTCAGTGGTTACATCTTCGGAAGAAATGTTTTTGTAGTCGAGGTAAATGCTGAGTTCGGTTAATTTTTCCAGCAGCGCATCGAGGTTTTTAGAAGGAACCCGAATAATGAAATTGTTTTCCAGGCTGTTATCTACCCGCGCTTCGTTGCTGGAAACCAGGAAAGCGCCGTGACTTTTGAGCAGGTTTTGGATAGCGTTTTCGCTCTTTTTATAATCGGCCACCTGAAAACGCAAGTTCGCATTCCGGATATTTTTCTGCTCGAATTGCGGTTCGGCTTGGGAAACATCCGCCTGACTTTGCGCTTCTTCCATCGCAGGAGCGGCTGCCGGTGGCGGCGTGAACATAACTTCCTGACTGCCGGCGCTTTGGTCGGGTTCCTGCTGCCGGTTGCAACTCAGCAAAACGGCCAGCAAAAAAACGTTAAGCAACGAACCAATGACTTTTGAGGGCAAAAAGGATAGCGTTTTCATAGCCGGATATTTTTGAACTTAATACGGAGAATGCCTGAAAAGTAACCTTCAAATTTAGCTGCAAGATTTATTACGTCATCCCGAGCAACGCCGAGGGAACTAACTGGTACTCCTATGGAATTCGGGCGAAGCGAAGAATTCCTTCATTTTGAGATTAGTGGTCGTGCGGGTTCTGTATGCGTAAGTTCCTTCGGCTTCGCTCAGGATGACCAGAAAAATGGGGACCAGATAAATTGAAAAACGCTATACCTTTTAGTTGAAAACTCAGGAATGTGGCTTGATAAGTTCCCTCGACGTTGCTCGGGATGACGCAATAATTTAGTATAAACGCTGTCCGGGAAAATCCCGAAAACGCTACTTAAAATTCCGGAAAACAAAACTCCGCAACCAGCAAATGGCAGCGGAGTTTTGGAGGTAAAAACCGTATCGTTTTGGAGGTAAAAACCCATCAAGGGAAAATTCCTAGCGATTGGTAGCTAATGGCAATTTTTTCGGTGGCGCTGTAAAAAGCGGCGGTGCGCAGGTCGCGGATTCCGGGTTTACGGCGCATAATTTCGCGCATTTCGTGGTAGGCCAGAATCATGGTGTCTTCCAGGCCGGAGCGCACCAGCGTAATTTCGTCGGCGCCGCTGATTATTAAGTTGCGTTCTTTTTCGCCGATGGATTTTCCGGTGGTATCTTCGATCAGGTTTACAATGCGTTTCAGGCTGGCTTCTTCCGCACGACGGCCCATTCTTCCGAACCGCACATTCGATAAATTTTTGAGCCATTCGAAGTACGAAACCGTTACGCCGCCGGCATTCAAATACAGATCGGGCAGCATGAAAATGCCTTTTTGCAGCAGAATTTGTTCGGCATCCTGGGTAACCGGTCCGTTGGCGCCTTCGGCTACAATTTTTGCTTTTACGTGCGGAGCATTCGTTATATCTATCTGATTTTCAAGGGCGGCCGGCAGTAGAATATCGCATTCCCAGGTGAGCAGATCTTTGGAATTTTCTACGTTTTGCGCGCCGGGATAATTCAAAATGGAACCACTTTCCTGCCGGTGTTCGAAAACGGCTTCCACATCCAGGCCATCTTTGTTGAAAATACCGCCTTCGCGCTCGGCAATGCCGGTAATTAAAACGCCGTCTTTCTGGCAGAAATGCGCCGCGTGGTAACCTACGTTGCCCAAACCCTGCACGATCATGCGCTTGCCGCGAAGGCCGGGGTCTATAGCCAGTTGCTTCAGAATCTCGGTATCGTGAAGGGCTTCGCGCAGGCCGTAATAAATGCCTAAACCGGTCGCTTCGGTTCTTCCTCTAATGCCGCCCTGACCAACCGGTTTGCCGGTTACGCAGCCCATCGCACTGGTTTCGCCGTATTTAAAAACGTGATACGTATCTGCGATCCAGGCCATTTCGCGGGCGCCGGTTCCGTAATCGGGCGCCGGCACATCCATTCCCGGACCGATCAGGTTTTTCTGAATAAGCTCCGAAGCATAGCGGCGGGTAACTTTTTCGAGTACTTCTACGGGCGTGGTTCTGGGGTTGATTTTCACGCCGCCTTTCGCCCCGCCAAAAGGCACATCTACTAGCGCGCATTTAAAGGTCATGAGCGTAGCCAGCGCCACCACTTCGTCTTCATCAACGTGTGTACTAAATCGGATGCCGCCTTTAGTAGGCAGTTTATGGTGACTGTGCTGCGCCCGGATGCCTTCGTAAACGGTAACCTTGCCTTCATGCTCTACCGGAAAATTAACTTTGTAAAGGCTGTTGCAAACCTTGATCTGGGCCAGAATGCCGGGTTTTACATCGGTGTGCTGCGCCGCCTGGTCGAAATACCGGTGCACGCTGTTCAGAAATTGTTTGCCTTCTGTTTCTTGAGCCATACGTTTGGGGAAGGTTTGGTTGGAAAATCCTTATTGAACGTACTTCCGGAAATTGAGTTATTTATTCTGCTTTTTCGATGAGTTTTTGGCGGAAAGGGGATAGCGTTTTGGAGAGTTTTGGGTTAAAAACCGTATCTTTTTTGGCGGAAAAAGTGCTGGTTTTGTTTGAAAACGGTAGGGTTAGGGGCTTGAAAAATGATAGGGGTTTCGAGGTGAAGCGTGCTTGTGTTTGTTGAAAATGGTAGGAGTTTGGGCCTGAAAACGATAGGGATTTTGGTTGAAAAAGTGTCGGTTAGTTAAACCTCCCAGGTTTTGGAAACCTGGGAGGTTTGAGGATGCTACTTGATTTAACACCTCTGTTTCGGTCTGTGCGCCACAGACCGAGGTGAATGATTGTGAGGATTTTATTTGTATTTGTCAGAAGGTAATAGAAACTGAAAACAAATGAAATAAACCGAATAAATGAAAACAACTGCAAATGAAAAAAGACGCAAAGTATTGCGTCTCTACAATTGTTAAAAATTCCCTCCCCTGAATTAGGGGAGGGTTAGGGTGGGGTCAAATACGCGTAATCTGCGCACCCAAAGCGTTCAACCGTTTATCAATATGCTGGTAACCTCTATCAATCTGCTCCACATTATCAATTACACTTTTGCCATCCGCAGAAAGCGCCGCAATTAGCAACGCAACACCAGCGCGAATATCCGGAGAAGTCATTCTAATACCGCGTAGGTTTACTTGTTTGTTGTGGCCGATAACCGTAGCGCGGTGCGGATCGCAGAGAATGATCTGCGCGCCCATGTCAATCAGTTTATCTACGAAGAACAGGCGGCTTTCGAACATTTTCTGGTGGATCAGAACCGTTCCTTTGGCTTGCGTGGCGACTACTAAAGCAATGCTTAATAAATCCGGAGTAAAGCCAGGCCAGATCTGGTCGGCGATGGTTAAAATGCTGCCGTCGATGTAAGTTTCGATGGTGTAGTTTTCCTGGGCGGGAATGAAAATATCGTCGCCGCGGAACTCCATTTTAATGCCGAGCTGGCGGAACGTATCCGGAATAATGCCGAGTTCGTGGATCTGGCAATCTTTGATGGTAATTTCCGAGCCCGTCATGGCAGCCATCCCAATAAACGACCCGACTTCGATCATATCCGGAAGCAGTTTGTGCGTGGTACCGCCCAGTTTATCTACGCCTTCAATGTTGAGTAAATTCGAGCCGATGCCGGAAATTTTGGCGCCCATGCGGTTCAGCATTTTGCAAAGCTGTTGCACGTAAGGTTCGCAGGCGGCGTTATAAATGGTAGTTAACCCTTCGGCCATTACCGCGCCCATTATAATGTTGGCGGTGCCGGTTACCGAAGCTTCGTCCAGCAGCATATACGTACCTTTCAGGCGGCCATCGGAATTGATGTGGAAGAACTCGTCGTTGGAATCGTACTGAAATTTGGCGCCCAGTTTTTCGAGGCCAATGAAGTGCGTATCCATCCGGCGACGGCCAATTTTATCGCCGCCCGGTTTCGGTAAATTGCACTTCCCGTAGCGCGTTAAAAGCGGCCCCATGATCATCACCGAACCCCGGATGGCGCGGCCCAGCTTCACAAATTCTTTGCTGCCGAGGTAATCGAGGTTTACGTTTTTGGCCTGGAAGGTGTAGGTTTCGTCGTCGTCGCGGGTTACGGATACGCCCATTTCACTCAGTAACTGAATGAGCTTCTGCACGTCCACAATGTCCGGAATATTGGTAATGGTAACGGGTTCTTCGGTTAAAAGTACGGCGCAGATCACCTGCAAGGCTTCGTTTTTCGCGCCCTGCGGGGTTATTTCGCCGCTCAGTTTTCGTCCCCCGATTACTTCAAAAGATGCCATTTAATTTTTGTGTTTCTGGTGGTGTTTCTGGTGTCCGCCGTGTTTTTTATGCTTGTGCTGCTGTTGCTCTTTCTGCTGGTAATTTTTTTGCTGCTGCACGCCCGGGCTCAGATCGAATAAGGTGCTGGCTTCGCCGCCCGGCAACTCAATGTTCAGTTTTCCCTGGCTCAACGCGCGCATTTCGGCAAGAATTACTTCATCAGAAACGGTGTCTTTGTTGTAAGCCTTGTAGAGCGATTTCATCAGTTTGCCCAGTGAAATAATGGCCGCACGGCGTTCGTCTTCGTTCTCTATTTCGCTTACTTTCTGCACCAGCGCTTCCACGTTTTTACCGTAATGTTTGAACTTTGGCACTTGGGTAGGAATTTCCACGCGCTGCGGTTTGTCGTTCAGGTATTCCATTGCGCTCAGCTCGAAAGGCGCATCCACATCCAATTGCCCGTCGGACATTACAAAAAGGTGGTTCCAGAGTTTCTGCTGGGCATCCTGCACGCTGCCGATGCTGGGGTTTAGCCGCGCCATCAGGTTTACGAGCAGTTGTGCTGCCCGCGAACGATGACTCCGGTCTTCTATAGTAAGGATGTATTTTACAAGGTTGTGCACGTTTATTCCGTATTCGCGCAGCAATAATTCTTGCTTAAAAGTTGAACTGGCTACCATTTTAGGGATTTTAGAAGCTCAAAGTTAGAAAAATTTACGAGAGCAGGTTATACGTACTTCCGTTCAGGCAAAAAGTTTTGGTTTTTGACTTTTTTGAGTGGGAGGGATAGCATTTTACCCCACCTAATTCCTCCCCTGATTCAGGGGAGGACTTTTGACGCAATATGCGTTCCGTCAGCTAAAGCAGACGGCAATGAATTTTTCTGGCACAAGTGACGCCTTTGGCTTAACACTTACGCCAGTGCTGGTGCTACTAAATTTTTATTAAATGCGAATAGGAAACGCTATGCTTTGAAGCTCCAAAAGTCAAAAAGAAGCAGGAACCAAAAGCTCCCCTCCTTTTCAAGGAGGGGTTCGGGGGTGGTTACTTCACTTTATCTGATCAAAAGTCCTGCCCTGTTTTTAGGGGAGGATTTAGGTGGGGTAAAATCCAACTCCACCTGTTAATTCCGTACAAGCCTTTATGGCTGAAAATTCAGAACAATTACAGCGGAAAGCGTTGCTGGCGCACGATCACTTTTGTGGTGAGTATAGCTGTCCGGTGAAATATTTCCATACGCTTGATCCGATCAGTGAACTGGTGAGTTCTTTGCTTTCTCACCGCACTAAAAACGCCGATAGCAGCCGGGCTTTCCGGAATTTGCGGCAGCAGTTTCCTACCTGGGAAGCGGTGTTGGAAGCGCCGTTGGCGGAAGTACAAAAGGCAATTTCGGCGGCTACCTGGCCTGAGCAAAAAGGGCCGCGCTTGCAGGCTGTATTGAAAGAAGTTTTAGTCCGAAACAACGGCTCTTTTGAGCTGAATTTTCTGAAGGAATTGCCGGTATTAGAAGCGCGGGCCTGGCTGGAGCAACTCCCCGGCGTAGGACCCAAAACCAGTGCGGCGGTGCTATTATTCAGTAATTTGCGGATGCCCGCTATGCCCGTCGATAGTCATCATCACCGGGTGGCGCAGCGGCTTGGATTACTTCCGGAAAATATTGGCCCTGGCCCGGCGCACGCCATTTTACAAGCCTTACTGCCCGCCGATTGGGATGCCCAGCAGGTTTACGACCACCACGAAGTTTTTATGTTTCACGGGCAGTGGTGCTGTTTTTTCCAAAACCCTGATTGCCACAGGTGCGTGGTGCTGGATATTTGCCCGTTTGGTCAGCAGCGGATAGGGAAAGTAACGTAAGGCTTTGCTTAATGCTTGTGAAAGTTGGGTTTGACTTTTTGAGGTGAAAGAGATAGTATTTTGGGCTGAAAATTTAAATTCAGAAGACTCTATTCTGCCCAATTTTCGATTTCGATATCCTTCAACCGTCCAATATGTTTAGTATTATTGGTAACTACCGTAAGGCCATTTGCCAAAGCTGTTGCTCCAATCGAAAGGTCAAAATCATCAACTATAATTCCCTTCTTTCTTAAGCGGGCTTTTTCTTTGGCGTAAATTTCTAAAGAACTGAAAATCGGAATAATTGAAAACTTAGAAATGAAGTCGCTGATGTCCTTTCTATTCTGTTCTTTCCGTTCACTATTTTCAGCGCCAAATTTTAATTCGGCAACCGTAATTTCGGAAATGAAGCAGTTTTCAATGCCGATTTCTGCAATTTTCTTATCCAAGCCAAAACGGCCTTTGAGATAATATATGCAAATGTTGGTGTCTAAAAGATACTTTTTCAAAGTTCTTCGATCTGACGGTTGAAAGTGCGGGATTGTCTTATTTCTTCTATAATAGTTTCCGCCGATTTTTCAGAAGTAAAAGCGCCGAACAGTTCCTGAATTGACTTTTCTTTCGTTTTCGGCTTGGTTTTCAGCGATTGCGAAAGCCGGGAAATTAATTCCAGTTTACTATCCGGACTTAAATTATTTAATAGCCCTAAATAGCTGTCTAAGATGTTTATGTTAGTTGCTTTCATAATAATCTAAATAACGGAAAATTGCTGCAAGAAGATATTATTTCACTCCAAAATTAGGATTCAATATAGGTAGCATTTCAGCTTCAAATTGCTTTAAGTAAATTTCTCTACGCTTCCTGTATTCTTTGGTGTCTTCATTAGTTAAGTCAATCCATTTTACTTTCTCATCTTTTTGTTCATAGACATTAAATAATGAGAAACCACAATGATTATATTTAGGCTTACTAAAACCACAGTTAAAAAGTCCTATCTCATATATAAGTTTATTATTTTGAGATTTAATAAACCAAGAATATAACCCATAATAGTTTTTATGAGGAAATAGTGGATACAATTTATTTCCTGAAAAAACGCGGGCAATTTCAGTTTTAGAATCAAACTTGTTTCTGAATTTTTTATTTACAAAGCTACTATCGAGCATTAAATCCGGATAAGTTTTGGCAAACTTGTTCATGGATTGGATAAAAGCTGTTGTATCCTGCCCGTAGTATTGATAATAATTACCACCAACAGTTCTATAGGCTGAAGTTGTATAACAGGATTGAAGTAAAATTATTAGAGGAAAGCATAAGAAAATCAGAATTAAATTTTTCATAGTCTACGCGAGATTTATAAGAAGAAACATAGAAAGCCTTAAATTAAAAGAGGAATAGCTATTAACTATTCCCCTTTTTGTTGTTAACTATGTATCCGCAGCTTAGCAAAGCTTAGCAATAGCGTTTTTTCGCCGGCTTCTTCGAAATTGATGATGGCTTTGGTGCTATTGCCTTGCGTGTCCATTTTGGCTACCGTTCCGAAACCGAATTTCGGGTGCTCTACGCGCATGCCTTCGGCTAAATTGGATGTATCAGAAGCTACAAAATCGGCAG
Source organism: Adhaeribacter terreus (assembly GCF_042657365.1). Classification (NCBI taxonomy): domain Bacteria; kingdom Pseudomonadati; phylum Bacteroidota; class Cytophagia; order Cytophagales; family Hymenobacteraceae; genus Adhaeribacter; species Adhaeribacter terreus. The sequence goes on from NZ_JBHSKT010000002.1 coordinate 429,343, forward strand.
GCGGGGTGTAGTTGGTGGCTTTGCGGATAGGCGCGGCAGTAGTGGCTACCAACGGACTTTTCCGCTTCAGCACTTTCTCGAAAGCACCCTGGCCGTCGGAGAATTTGAAGTTCAGGAATGCGGGTTCTATTTCATCCAGGAAACGGCTTTTTTCGCAGGCGCGCAGGTTGCCCCACTGGTAGCGGCTGGTGGCGTAGGAGAGGGTCAGTTTCTTTTCGGCGCGGGTAATGGCTACGTAAAACAAACGACGTTCTTCTTCCAGGTCGGCTCGGCTCTGGATCATCATCTGGCTCGGGAACAGGTTTTCTTCCATGCCCACAATGTACACGTTCCGGAACTCCAGACCTTTGGAAGAGTGGATCGTCATCATGGTTACGTATTCGCCGTCGTCGTCTTTTTTGGTGTCGGCGTCGGTAATCAGGGCAATATCCTGCAGGAACGCGGCCAGGCTTTTATCTTCTTTCTCCGGGTCGTCCACGTATTCCTTGATACCGTTCAGCAATTCCTGAATGTTCTCGTAGCGCGCCAGGCCTTCAATAGATTTATCGGCGTACAGATCTTCAATAACCCCGGAAGCTTTGGCAATGTGCTTGGCTACTTCGAAGGCATCGTTTTGTTCAGCCAGCACGGCAAAACTCTTAATCTTGGTCGCAAAATCGTCGATGGCACCGGCCGAGCGGCCAAAACCGAAGGAGTGAATGTTGCTGGTTACTTCCCAGATTGAGTGGTTCGATTCGTTGGCGCTTACAATAATTTTTTCAATTGTCGTATCACCGATGCCGCGTTTCGGGTAGTTAATTACGCGGCGCAGCGCCTGTTCGTCGTTCGGGTTTACCGTGAGGCGCAGGTAGGCAATCAAGTCCTTGATCTCTTTGCGCTGGTAGAACGAAAGGCCGCCCACAATTTTGTATTTGATGTTCATTTTCCGCAGCGCTTCCTCCATGGCCCGGCTCTGGGCGTTGGTGCGGTACAGAATTGCGAAATCGTTGTAGCTCAGGTGGTTGTTCATCTTCTCTTCGAAAATGGAATGCGCCACCAGTTTGCCTTCCTCATTGTCGGAATTGGCTTTAATTACTTCAATTAAGTTGCCTTCTTCGTTATCGGAGAAAACGGATTTACGCAGCTGTTCTTTGTTGTTTTTGATAACTGAATTGGCGGCCTTCACAATGTTCTGGGTAGAACGGTAGTTTTGCTCCAGTTTTACCACTTCCAGTTCCGGATAATCGCGCTCGAAGTTCAGGATGTTGGAAATATCGGCGCCGCGGAAAGCGTAAATACTTTGCGCATCGTCGCCCACCACGCAGATGTTGCGGTCTTTGGCGGCCAGCTTACGGGTAATTAAATATTGGCTGTAGTTGGTATCCTGGTACTCATCCACCATCACGTATTTGAACATGTGCTGGTATTTGTTCAGCACGTCCACGTGGTCGCGGAAAAGGACGTTAGTATTAAAAAGCAGATCGTCAAAATCCATCGCGCCCGACTTTTTCAGCCGGTCCTGATAGTGTTGGTAGATTTCCCCAATTTTCGGACGCATCGCCGCATCGTCGTCGGCCTGAATATTTTTGTCTTTGCGGTATTGCGCAACGGAGATCAGTTTGTTTTTCGCCGCCGAAATTCTGCCCAAAACCAACCCTGGCTTATAAAGTTTATCGTCCAGGTTCATTTCTTTGCAGATATTCTTGATGAGCGTTTTGCTGTCGTCGGTATCGTAAATGGTGAAGCTGCTCGGGTAACCAATTTTCGGGGCTTCTGCGCGCAGAATTTTGGCAAAAACCGAGTGGAACGTGCCCATCCAGATGTTGCGGGCTTCTTTGCCCACCACTTTCTCGATGCGGTGCCGCATTTCTTTGGCCGCTTTGTTGGTAAACGTTAAGGTTAATATGTTGAACGCATCTACGCCTTTTTCGAGCAGGTACGCAATGCGGTACGTTAAAACGCGGGTTTTTCCGGAGCCGGCTCCGGCTATGATCATCAGCGGGCCTTCGGTGTGCATTACTGCGCGGCGCTGCGGTTCATTTAGTAAATTAAGGTAATCCATCGCGGCAAAAATCTTTCTGTAAAATCCCTGCAAGTTACGAAAACCCCTCCTAAATCTTTTAGCAATTTAGCAATTCGTGGTTTGGGTTTTTAGATTGGCCTTGCAGGCTGACTTTTATGAACGATTTCCCTACCGTTTTCATTCCGCGAACGATGTTAAAAAGTTTTAAAATCGAGTGTTGTCTAAGTGTGTTTCTGGCGGATGTTTTGTTCACCATTTTTTAATTACCCTTTACTAAAAAACAGAGCGCATTTCTTTTAAAAGCGCTTGCTATTCTATTTAAAGTTCTTGTTTTACTCTTTCATTTTTCCGGCCTAAAATGGTATCGTTTTTAGCCTGAAAAGTCTGGTATTTAATATATGGATCTGCTTGTGAAAGCTTAATTGTACGATAATAAAATTTATATACAATTTTAAATATGAATTCATTGATCAAAGGAAACGGCTTAGATTTACTCAAGTCCTCAAATGCGTTGATCCTTTAAAAGAACACTAATTAATCTATTGTGAAATAACATTATTCCGCTAAACCAAATCCCAATTTTATGTTAAAAACAAATCTTATAGTGTTTGCAATCTGGCTTGCAGGAGCTGCGTGCAATTGTGCATTTGCACAGCAGCGCAAAAGTGAAATTCCAGATAAAGTAAAGCCTCTCACTTTCGAAATTCTGGTTGATCAGTACAATTTTCCAGTTAAAATGAATACCGGTAACCCTGAAAGAGACCAGCAGGTGTATGCCGCAGCAAAGCAGAATTGGGTGGCAGCTAACAAGGAATTATACCGCCGGTATAACAGCCAGGGTATAAAAGTAAGCCCGGAAAAGAGAAGAAAAGCACAACCAGTTTTAAGTCCTTCAAAATAAACTTATGAAAAATAAATACTTTAGAATGATTTTTACTGCTTTTTTAGCAGTATGGTCGGGCCTGGCAATGGCGCAGGATTGTTTAACAGGTGGGTGTACTACAACAAGCTCCCAATATCCTTCCACCACGCAAACTACGAGTTCTTCTGTTTTCACGGCTATTGCCACAGATATGTTTGCCGGAGAACATGCAGTCTGCAACGTAACAGCCGGAGTAACTTATCAGTGGTCTTTATGCGCGACTGATGGCGGGGCTACCGGCTATGATGCCGAATTGACCCTCTTAAACAATAGTACCAATGCAGTTCTTTGCTACAGCGATGACTTTTGTGGTTTAGATCCAAAAATCGGCTGGACTGCTACTTTTACCGGTACTGTTAAAATAAGAGTAACGGAAGCAAGCTGCACCCCTAATACCATTGGAACAACATTGGTTTGGAGAGCAGTAGCTACCGGTACAGATGCAGGAGTTGGGGAAGTTTATACGCTAGGTACACTTTCCACTACGCATTCCAGTCCGCATGTGGTTTCTGCCGTTATCGTAAATAATGGCTCTACCGTATTAACCAATTTGCCGGTAACGCTCAATGTTACGGGTGCAAATACTTTCACCAATACCGTAGCCATTCCATCGCTGGCAGTGGGCGCTACTGTTGTGGTTCCTTTTGCGGGTTATTCAAGCGCTAACATTGGTAATAATACCGTAAGCGTAAGCGTTCCGACCGATGGCAACAATGCCAACAATACCAGAACAGTTTCACAAGTAGTAACCACAGCCAGCCAGTCTTATGCTTATGGTACAACTATCGTGGGCGGAATTGGTTTAAATTCCGGAACCGGCGAAGTTGCCATGAAATTTAAGGCAGCCCCTGGCGCAACTTTACAGCAGGTAAAACCAACCTTCAATAGTACAGGAAAAGCATACCGGGTACGTGTCTTTAATGCCACTGGTGCAGGAAGTACACCAGGAACCTTGCTTTATACTTCTCCTATCCAGACTTCTGCGCAAGGTGTAAATACTGTCACTATCAGCCCTGCTTTAGCAGTACCAACTACTTTCTTTGTGAGCATTGAACAGGTTACTGCCGGCGATAATATGGGATTAGCCTATCAGGATGAACTTCCGCTTCGCCCGCAAACTTTTTATGTAAATACTACAATCGCAACTCCAGCATGGAGTGATCTTTCACCAGCGCTAACTTTCCGTACCATGGTTGAAACAGTGCTTTCTGGTGGCACAACGAGTTCAGATGCAGGAGTTGGGGAAGTTTATACGCTAGGTACGCTTTCCACTACGCATTCCAGTCCGCATGTAGTTTCTGCCGTTATCGTAAATAATGGCTCTACCGTATTAACCAATTTGCCGGTAACGCTCAACGTTACGGGTGCAAATACTTTCACCAATACCGTAACCATTCCATCGCTGGCAGTGGGCGCTACTGTTGTGGTTCCTTTTGCGGGTTATTCAAGCGCTAACATTGGTAATAATACCGTAAGTGTAAGCGTTCCGACCGATGGCAACAATGCCAACAATACCAGAACAGTTTCACAAGTAGTAACCACAGCCAGCCAGTCTTATGCCTATGGCACAACTATTACTTCTGGCGCAGGATTTAATGCCGGAACCGGTGAAGTTGCCGTGAAATTCAAAGCCGCCGCTGGCGCAAACTTGCAGCAGGTAAAACCAACATTTAATGCGGCCGGCAAAGCGTTCCGGGTTCGTGTCTTCAATGCCACCGGTGCAGGAAACACTCCGGGAGCTTTGCTTTATACTTCCACTATCCAGACTTCTGTTCAGGGTGTAAATACCGTTAATATCAACCCAGCTGTAGCGGTGCCTACCACTTTCTTTGTGAGCATTGAGCAGGTTACCGCTGCCGATAATATGTCGATAGCATACCAGGATGAAACTCCGCTTCGTCCGGAAGTATTTTATTCTAATGGTAATATCGCTGCGCCAGTGTGGGCTGATCTGGCTCAGTTTGTTGGTTTCCGTATTATGCTGGAAACTGTTCTTTCGGGTTGTCAGCCAGCGTCACAGCCAACAGCAATTACCGGCCCGGCTGCTATTTGCGGAACTGCCCCTGTAACGTATAGTGTGGCTACAGTAACTGGCGCTACAAACTATAACTGGTCTCTTCCAACGGGTTGGGTATTTGTTTCAGGCCAGGGAACGAATAGCATTTCTGTTACGCCTGGTCCAGCCGGCGGAACAGTTTCCGTTTCGGCAAGCAATAACTGTGGTACCAGCGCAGATCAAACGTTAGCAGTATCGATCAATCCGGGTGCTCCGGTACAGCCAGGTGCAATAACCGGTAATGCAGTCGCTTGTTCTGGTTTAGCCCAAACATATTCGGTAGCGCCAGTTACGGGTGCATCTACTTATACCTGGACGTTACCGGCCGGTTGGTCTGGTACATCTACTACAAACAGTATTTCGGTTACTGCCGGTTCTGGCGGAGGAACAATTAGCGTTGTAGCTTCAAACGGTTGCGGAAGCAGTTCTGCCCAAACTTTAGCAGTAACTACCAGCACTATTCCGGCTACACCTGGCGCAATAACCGGTAATACCAGCGTTTGCGTAAACTCTACTAATACCTATTCTGTTCCGGCCGTAACCGGCGCTAACAGCTATACCTGGACCTTGCCTTCGGGCTGGAGCGGAACTTCTTCTTCTAATTCTATTAACGTAACTGCCGGTACAGCTAGCGGTACTATTTCGGTGGTGGCTACAAATGCCTGCGGTAATAGCTCAGCTGCTACGCTTGCAATAAGCCTGAATTCAACTCCGGCTCAGCCAGGTTCTATTACCGGACCTACCAATTTATGCCAGGGTTCGGCTGGAACTTATAGTGTTGTTGCAGTGCCGGGTGCTACCAGCTATAACTGGACTTTACCTTCCGGTTGGAGCGGAACTTCCAATACAAATAGTATTTCAGCTACAGCAGGCAGTGCTGGTGGCAATATTACAGTATCGGCCACAAACAGCTGCGGTACCAGCACCGTTCAGACTTTAGCAGTTACAGCTACTGCAGGTTTACCGGCCCAGCCTGGTGCTATTACCGGTAGTGCGGTTGTTTGCTCCGGCGTTAATGTAACGTATTCAGTTCCGGCGGTAACGGGCGCTACTTCTTATACCTGGACGCTGCCGGGCGGCTGGTCTGGTACTTCCACTACCAATTCTATAAATGTGGTTGCCGGTACTGCTTCGGGCACTGTAAGTGTAATTGCAACAAACGGCTGCGGTACAAGTCCTGCTCAATCTTTAGCGGTTTCTGTATCAGCAATTGTTCAGCCAGGTACCATTACCGGAAGTTCAGCAGTATGTCAGGGTAATACGGCTACTTATTCAGTTGCTGCGGTTGCAGGAGCTACAAGCTATACCTGGACTTTACCGGCCGGTTGGTCAGGAACTTCTACCTCTAATTCTATTACTGTTACAGTTGGTACCACTGGTGGCACACTTTATGTAACGGCTACTGACGGTAATTGCACCAGTCCTGCGCAAAGCCTGAGCTTAAGTGTAAATGCATTGCCAGTAGTGCCAACAATTTCTACTGCGGGTGGTGTTTTAGCATCAAGTTCGGCAAATGGTAACCAATGGTTGCTGAACGGTACTCCAATTACTAACGCTACGGGTCAGTTTTACACTCCAACACAAAACGGCTTCTATACAGTTACTGTAACCAATGCCAATGGTTGTTCTTCTACTTCTGCGCCGTATTCTTACTCTACCGTAGGTATTGCCGATGCGTTTGCCAATGGTATTCAGCTGAAAGTTTATCCGAACCCGGCTACCGATATGGTAATAATTGAAGCCAATACGAACCAGGAAATGCAGGTTGAAGTTTGCAACATTATTGGTAAAGTAATATTGAAAACGGTTGCTCCATCTGCTAATGGTAAAGTTGATTATAAACTGAATACTACCTCACTTAGCCAGGGCGTATATTTGATTAACATTAAAAGTAAGTCTGGAAGCACAACCAGCCGTTTGGTTATTCAATAAACTTTAGCCTTTTATAATTAAAACGGCGCCTCAAAAGGGCGTCGTTTTTTTTGTTTACAGCGGTTGGAAATATTTTTAATTCAGAAGTTCCGGATCCAAAAAATGGGTGAAAAACTTTTTAACGATTGGATGTTTAATAGAAGCTAAAGAATTCCTGTAAAAGAGCTGCCGGAAGAAACAAATGTGTAACAGCTAAGGGAATAGCAGAAAGAATTTGTCTGATAATCTGGTTGGGTTTATTTTTGAACTCGTTTAATAACACCCCAATAACAGTACCTTTGTAAACTTAAGATTCTGAAAATGAAAAAATACTGGTTTGGGCTGATCTGTTTATTCTTACTTGCAGGTTGCAAAGAAGTATCTGAAATAACCGACGTTAAAGTTACCGGTCAGGTTATAGATATAACCACCAAGGCGCCACTTAATAATGTAATTGTAAGTCTTTATGAAGACAATGATGGCCCTTTTATGGGCATGCATTTGCTTCAGACTTCTACTACTGATAATTCCGGGAAATTCAGTTTTAATTTTTCTTACAAGGAAGGGCCTTACCGAGTTTACGTGCAACGCGAAAACTATATGTACCAACGCTTGGAACAGGACAAGATTTTCAACCAGCAGCATATTTTCGATTTCCAGAATATAGAAGCATTGAAAAATGAGCAGCACATGGTTTTTGAAATGGACCCACTGGCATTTCTTTCACTAAAGTTAACCAAAGTGGTACCAGCTCAACCTGATGATCAGATAAAACTGGAAGTTGGAAAAAGATTAACCAATGAGGCCATAAGTACCTACAATTTTACCGGTTTAGCAAACATCGATTTGGATATAGGAAGTATTCCTGCCAACCGATTCATTCCAATTAGAATTGAAGTACAGGAGAATGGCAACCGGCGCACAGTTGAAGATTCTGTTTATCTTAAAGCATTCGAACGGAAAACCTTCAACATGGATTTCTAAGGCTGTACTTTCAGTTGACTGGTTTTGATTACTTTAAGACCCGGTTGAATTTTTTTGGTTAAATTTAACTTCTTTTTAAACCTGGTTTTTTCTGAAAGCCTGGCGGAAAGCTTGTTCCACGAAACTGAAATAGATGGCGGATTACCCGGAAAAGTCGTTTTTGCAATCCATTCACGGAAAGGTGATCGCTGCTTTTTTAATAGGTGTGGCGGCGGTGGCTTTGAGCTGGGTGGTGATGCAGGTCGGGTTCCGGGAAATGCTGCAGACGGTGAATAAGCTTTCGGCACCCAACGAAAAACTGCGGATCGTTAATAATCTTTCCTATCAGATCATTCAGCTGGAGCAGTTGCAGCGTGCCAATGTGATCCGGAACCCGGAAAAACCCGGCAACGCATATCATTCTGAAACGGCAAATTTCATCGCCTCGCTCGATACGTTACGACAGCTTAGTCTGGGAAATAAACTGCAGGTGCAACGCATCGATTCTATGGAGCTGATCCTGTTGCAGCATAAAGAACTGGCCGATCAGTATTTTGGTTTGCGCGCCGATTGGAGCAAAAACCTTGCGCTTTCTAAACGGGTGGCGTACCTTTCCGATATTATTGCGAACGTAAAACCCGTGGCTGATAGCAGCGTGGTTACTACCAGCAAAAAAATTACCACCACCACCATTATTCCCAGCGAAACCGACAGCCTGGTGCTGGAAGAACCAAAGCAATCTTTCTTCAGCCGTTTGTTCGGGAGCAAAAAAACGGTGGCCAAACCGCGCCAGCTTTTAAAGCAGATTCAGGAAGAACTCAACGTGCAGATCGATACGCTTTCGGTGGCCCGGCAGGATAGTTCTATTTATGAGGTAGAAAAAGTGATGCGCCGCATTGAAAAAGATTATCTGCAGCGCCGCGCCCACATCCTGGACCGCGAACTGGCCCTGATAAAAAGCAGCAGTCGTTTGCACACCCAAATGCTGAATCTGTTGCACGCCATCGAAGCCGAAGAATTGAGTTTCGGGCGCATCCGGAACAAAAATGCTTCGGAAGTGGTAACTGCCAGTCTGGAACGCATGAACCTGATTACGGTCGGGTTTTTCCTGGGCGCCGCTTTGCTGGTTTTCCTTATTTTCCTCGATATTTCGCGCCGCGACAAATACCGCAAAGCTCTGCAACTGGCCAAAGAAGAAGCCGAAAATCTGGGGCAGGTAAAGCAACGTTTTTTGGCCAATATGAGCCACGAATTACGTACGCCACTGCAATCTATTATCGGGTTTGCAGATCAGATTCTGGAGCAGGAAAAACCGCAGAAAGAAGCCGTTAAAGCCATTCACCAATCGTCGGAACATTTGCTGCAGATCGTGAACGAAGTGTTGGATTACAGCCGCATTGTTTCCGGGAAATTCACGTTTGAAGAAAAACCGTTCGAGCTGAAAAAACTGGCCACTGAAGTGATCACCACGCTGCAACTGCAAGCCCAAAAGAAAAACCTGCAACTGCAATTTATGTTTGAGAATAGCGCCGCGCAGCATGTGGTTGGCGATCCGTTCCGCATGCGGCAGGTGCTTTACAATTTGCTCGGAAACGCCATTAAATTCACGCCCGAAGGTTTTGTGAAACTCACGGTAAAATGTCTGGGCAAAGGCGAAAAACCATTCTTTTCATTTTTAGTGCAAGATTCGGGAATTGGTATTTCGGAAAAAGACCAGCAGCGCATTTTCAATCAATTCGAGCAGGCTTCGGCGGTTTCGCCGGAAAATTACAGCGGCACGGGTTTGGGTTTGAGCATTGTAAAAGCGCTTGTAGAAAGCCAGGGTGGTTATTTAACGGTAAAAAGTAAACCCGGCCAAGGTTCGGTTTTTGAAGTGCAATTGCCATTTGTAACGTCCGGAATTTCGGAAACTGAAATGAAAACTGTGCCGGAAAAAACGCTACAGGATTTTGCCGGAAAAGTGCTGGTTGTAGACGATGATGCTTTTATTCTGGAACTTTGCGCCACCATTCTGAACAAAAACGGCATTAAAAATTTCTGCTACAATTCGTCGCAAAAGTTACTACAGCAGGAATTACCGGAAGAGCTGCGTTTTGTGTTTCTGGACATTAGAATGCCGGAGATCAGCGGGTTGGAATTATGTAAAATTCTGCGTGAAAAACTGGGCCCGGAAGTGAAGATATTTGCTTTAACCGCACAGGCGCTGCCCGAAGAAAAAGCGACCATTCTTATGCACGGTTTCGATGGCATTCTGCGCAAACCTTTCCGCGAAAAAGAACTGCTGCAGCTGTTAAAACGCTATGCTTTTAGCCCTAAAAAGTCGGAGAAAACGGTAGAAAAGAACTTTGCTGCTTTGCGCCAAATGACCGGAAACGATGAAGCAATTTTTCAGAAGATCCTGGCACAATTCATTTCCGAAACAACCTCCGATCTGGAATTGCTGGAACTTGCGCTTTTAAAAGATGAAACCGGCGAAAATGCTGCCGAGATCGTTCACCGCTTAACCGCGCGCACCGGCCAGATGGGCGATCTGCAACTCTCAAAAAAGCTCCGGAAATTAGAAAATAAACTCCGCAGCGAAATTGCTTTTGAAAACCTGAAACCGGAAATCAAGTCTGTTTCGGAAGCAATAAACCAGATGATCCTGCTAGCCGAAGCGGAAAAAACGGTAGGGGAAACGGCTTAAAAACCCGTATTCAGCTTTCAAAATCATTGCAAAAGCCATTGTTCAGCTTCAGCGCGGGTTTTGAAATTCTGAAAAGAAATATGTAACTGCGCATGATTTTGTAATTTAGTAGCTTGATTTTCACGGAGTTTGTCAGCGGTTTTGATGCGGGCAACTTTCTGCAGGCGGGTTTTGCCTATCTCGCTGATAAAATAAAGCATGATCTCAGTATGATCCTGTTCGCTAACGGCAACAACGGTTTAGTTGAATCGATCAACAGTTTTTTTACGTCGTAATTCCGGATGTTCTCGATTAGTTTTTTCAGCGCAGCTTTAACCTCCGGTAAAGAAACCGAATGAAAATCAGGCCATTTTACGAATAGAATATCTGTAGATGGTTCGTAATTTAAACTAATTAAGCCATTCTGGAATAGAATCATACAATCTTGTTTAGTTGTTGAATTATTAATTTAAGCCTTCCCTTTTTCGTTAAGGATTTAAACCTGTCTTCTTTAAAATAGTTATTACAATCAGTTTAAACGGCCTTTTGTACTTGTGCTGTTTTTAAGGATCAATACCGTATTTCTGCATTTTCAAATAAAGCGTTTTCCGGTCTATGTTCAACAGGCGGGCAGCTTTGCTTTTGTTGAATTTCGCTTCCTGCAGGGTTTTGTTTATCAGCTCTTTTTCGGTGAATTCCTGGGCTGCTTTCAGATCCGGACCGCTGGGTTTGGTGGTTTGCAGTTCCTGTTCCATATCGGCGGGCAAAGCGGTTTTTTCCAGGGTTTCGCTGGGGCTTAAAAGTACGGCGCGTTTTATCACGTTCTTCAGTTCGCGTAAATTTCCCGGCCAGTCGTAATGTAGCAGCAAAGCAGCTGCTTCCGGACTTACGTTTTTCACGTTGCGGTCCAGCTCTGCATTGGCTTGTGCTATGAAAAACTGTACAAATTCCTGCAGATCTTCGCCACGCTCGCGCAGGGCTGGCACTTTTATGCTGAATTCGTTGAGCCGGTGAAAAAGATCTTCCCGAAACGTGCCGTTCTTCACACTTTGTTGCAGGTTGTCGTTGGTAGCTGTAATGAGCCGGAAATCTACATTTATGGTTTTGGTGCTGCCCACCGGCTGAATAACGCGTTCCTGCAAAGCGCGCAAAAGTTTCACCTGAATTTCGTAGCTCAGGTTGCCCACTTCATCCAGGAAAACGGTGCCGCCGCTGGCAGTTTCGAACAATCCTTTTTTATCTTGCAAAGCACCGGTAAAAGCGCCTTTCACGTGCCCGAAAAGTTCGCTGGCCGCCAGTTCGCCGGAAAGCGCGCCGCAGTCTATGGCCACAAACGGTGCATCGGACCGCTGACTTAAAGCATGAATGGTGCGCGCTACATTTTCCTTTCCCGTACCGCTTTCGCCCTGAATAATTACCGACATTTCGGTTGGGGCTACGAGTTCTATGTACCGGTGCAATTGCTCCGAAACCGGGCTGTAGCCTTTAATGAAAGCAGGTTTTTCAGCAGTTTTTGCTTCCGAAACCGTATCGTTTTTTTTCTGCAAAGCCTGCCGCACTACCAGCAAAAGTTCATCGGGAATTACGGGTTTGGTAATGTAATCGAAGGCGCCGCTACGCATGGCCTGCACGGCGGTTCGCACATCGCGGAAACTGGTCATGATGATCACCGGAAGCTTGGGGTTTTGCAGGCGTACTTTTTCGAGCAGTTCCTGACCGGTACCATCGGGGAGGCGGTAATCGAGCAGCAGCAGGTTAAATTTGGTGAGCGACAGGGCTTTTTCCGCATCTTTGAGCTGGTGGCAAACTTCTACCGCAAAGCCCTGCTTTTGCAGAAAACTTTCCAGGATCAGGGAAAAAGTCAGGTCGTCTTCAACCAGTAAAATTCTAATCATGCTGCCAGTTTTGGGTGTCCGGAAAAGTAAAAATACAAAAAGCCGGCATAAATACCGGCTTTTTGATGTGAGAGCATAAGTGAATTTTATAGCTTTCGGAAAGGCAATTATTACATTTTGTTACCTTCTTTGTCGAATTTCAGGGTAGTTTTTTCTTCGCCTTTTACCGCTTCGATCTCATAATATTCTTTTTCAGCTTTAACAACATAAGCAGTTGCTACTTTCCAGTCTTTAAAAGCGTCGGTTGCCAATGTAGTTTTAACTGTAGCCGGAAGTTCTTCGGCCGTAATCTTGGTTTTATTTTCGGTAGCAGCTGGAGCCACTGTTTGCGCAGGAGCGGCAGTTTTTGCAGGTGCTTTAGTACCCTGGGCGTTAGTAGCAACCGAGGCGAACATTACAAATGCGAGTGCTGAGAAAAATACTTTTTTCATGGTAGTAATTTTTTATATATGATTGAATGTTTTGTCGGTAGGGCTTTTGCGAAGGCTGTGCCATAAATTTTGATTGCTTTGTAACTAAAAGAAAACCAATTTGTTAGTGTGTTTTGTTGTGCTTGCATTAAAAATGCAGGTTGTAGAAAAATTCTACAAATTGGGGCGTGAATTCGGGGAAACTGGGGAATTGTTGCCTGTGTCTGTAAGCCTCTTTTGACTTTTTGAGCCGAAAACCCTACCGTTTTTCAGAACTTCTGAAGTAGATTTGTTTTTCTTTCTGTTGTTCAGCGAATTGATGAAAAGCTATTTCGCGAAGGTGCAAACTATTTTCTCCGTAACTTTGTCTTTTAGAAAATTCCTGAATTATGATTGTTTTGCAGAATACCGTTATCAGTGATGACGTTCGCGATAAATTTTTTGTTTGTAACCTCGAGAAATGCAAAGGCGCCTGCTGCGTGGAAGGCGATCTGGGCGCGCCCTTAGAAGAAGCCGAATTGCAGATCCTGCAGGATAATTACGAACAAATTAAGCCGTATTTAAGCCGGAAAGGTCGTGAAGCCATTGAAGAGCAAGGACTTTACATTAAAGATTGGGAAGGTGATTTTTCTACCCCAACCATTAAAAACCGCGAGTGTGCTTATGCCATTTACGACGAAAGTCTAACCCTGAAATGTGGCATCGAGCAAGCTTATCTGGATGGTAAAATTTCCTGGAAAAAACCGATCAGCTGCCACTTATATCCGATCCGGATCACGAAGTACGATGGTTTCGAAGCGCTGAACTATGATAAATGGGGCATTTGCAGCGCCGCCTGCAGCTTCGGCGAAGAATTAGGGGTTCCGGTGTACAAATTCCTGAAAGAGCCGCTGGTGCGCAAATACGGCGAAAACTGGTACAACGAACTGGATGCTCTGGTTGAAGAAGAAGCGAAAGCTAAAACGGTATAGTTTTCAGGCAAAAAGTAAAAAAAGTAGCGCAGGGTTTAAACCCTGCGCTACTTTTTTTTATTATTTTTCTGTCGGAATTTCGGCTTTAGCCGGAAGTATTTCTGAAGGAAGTTCTACATGCCACATGCCCACTTCTTTTCTCGTGCCTCGGAAAATCAATAATTTATTGCCCAAAACCCCGAAAACATCTTCATTCGTGTTTTTATCTAAAGAAGTAAGCGTGGAGATCTGGTGGTTTTGCGTATTTACGATCTTAACTTCTTCCGGCGTTTTTATGATCACGGAAAAAGGATTGGAAAAGTGACCCCGGTATCGAAAAATTCCCTGACCAAAGGCTAAAGTTGCTAACCGGTAAGGAGGGATCCAGTTCGGAAAAGTATAACTGGTAACTGGAAGCCGATAATTGTTAAAAGTTTCAAGTTTTCCTTCCGGTGAAAGCGTTAAATGAAGCAGATCCTGCGTCCGGACAGTAGAAAAGCCCATATTTACGTACCCAAAAGTAACAATACCCAGAGCTATGCGTGGAAGCAAATGGGCCATGTACGAAGTGCTTTTGAAGCTTTCGCCTACTAAATGCCAGCTACCATCTGGCGTATATTGCAGTTTTTCCCACAATACTTTTTGTTTCTGTAAGGCTAACATGCTGCCGGCGTTAGTTCCGGTTGCGTCTGCCAGACGCTGACCGGTTGGGCTGATGCGGGTAAAGAACATCTGGCCAGGTTTGTTCGGTGAAGTCCTCATTTTATTGAACCAGCGGCCATTTATAGCAATTTCCTGATCCGGGCCAAAGCCAATTGCCCCGATCTCGCGTCTGTCTGTGGGTTGATTTAATTTGCTTTGGCCAATAATATTTCCAGTTGTTCCTGCGAGGCAGTAAATCGTTTGAATAACTTTTCCGGTGCCTGGTTTGGTAGCCGCAATTGCCCAGATATGCGCATTGTTTACCAACAACTGCAAAAACTGAGCGCCTTTTTCCGGCGATATTTTCTGTTCCCAAAGCACATTTTGCCCTAAATCGATCTTCTGAATTACATACCCTTTCGGTGATTTAGTAGCATACACCAAGAGAAAAGTGCTGTCGTTATCTGCTTTACTAAGAGTAATTAGTTTAGGTTTTCCATAACCGCGGTAGCTACTTTTCTTGCTGATTATTTCCCCTTCCTTTCCCAGAATAATGGTGCGAACGGAATCATAACCCACCCGCTGAAATAAGTGGGCCGAATAATGACCGTTTCCTGTGGAAGCTAAAGCAACGTTCCGGCGATGAAGTTTCAGGACCGAGGAAGTTGTAGCCAGCGAGCTATCCATTCGGGAATAGTAGAATATGGATTGATTATCTTCTAAACCGCGCTGCCGGTAAAGCATACCAGCGTGTTTATCTGAGTTCTGATTTAAACTGAAACGGCCGTTAAATAAAATATCGTCGTAGCCCGCCTCCTGCGAGAATCCGGTGAACCCAACAAACAGAGAGGGGAGAAGAAATAATAATCTTTTGAGCATTACTTATAGCGAATTGAAATGCAAAACTATTAAATTCCTTTGTTATTTAATTTGTCCGGCTAATTTTTTCTTAAAACGAAAAACCCCGACCAATTTGATCGGGGTTTTTCTATGTTAAAACGATACCGTTTTTTAGCCTTTAAGCTGGTTAAAATTCCAGTTGTCGAGGTAGCTTGTAGTAAAATTACCTGATTTAAAGTTTTCGTCATCCATCATTGCCAGGTGGAAAGGAATGGTGGTTTTTACGCCTTCAACTACAAATTCGCTTAAAGCACGCTTCATTTTTACGATCGCTTCTTCGCGGGTTTGTGCCACTGAAATAAGCTTTGCGATCATAGAATCGTAGTTTGGCGGAATGGTGTAACCTGCGTAAACATGCGTATCTACCCGTATGCCGTGCCCACCAGGAATATGCAGCGTGGTGATTTTGCCCGGGCTTGGACGGAAACCATTGGCTGGATCTTCGGCATTAATGCGGCATTCAATAGCGCACATTTCCGGGAAATAATTTTTACCTGAAATCGGAATACCAGCTGCCACTTTTATCTGTTCTTTGATAAGGTCGTAGTTGATAACCTCTTCCGTAACCGGGTGTTCAACCTGAATACGGGTGTTCATTTCCATGAAGTAGAAATCCTTGTTTTTATCAACCAGGAATTCGATGGTACCTACGCCTTCGTAACCAATGGATTTTGCACCGGCAACAGCCGCTTTACCCATCGCTTCACGCAGTTTCTCGTCAATGAACGGCGAAGGAGATTCTTCGATCAGTTTCTGGTGACGGCGCTGAATAGAGCAATCGCGTTCCGATAAGTGGCAGGCCCGACCGTCCTGGTCGCCAACCAGCTGAATTTCGATGTGACGTGGCTCTTCTACGAATTTCTCCAGGTACAAACCATCGTTGCCAAAAGCAGCTTTCGATTCGGTTTTGGCATCGTTCCAGGCTTTCTGAAATTCATCGTCGTTGCGCACAATACGCATACCACGGCCACCACCACCGGCAGTAGCTTTCAGAATAACCGGGTACTTTACTTTATTCGCCAGTTTAATGCCTTGTTCAACCGAATCTAAAAGCCCTTCGGAACCCGGAATAGTAGGCACGCCGGCTTTTTTCATGGTCGCCTTAGCCGAAGCTTTATCGCCCATGGAATTTATCATGGCCGGAGAAGCACCAATGAATTTGATACCGTTTTCGTGGCAAATACGGCTGAATTCGGCATTCTCAGAAAGGAAACCATAACCCGGATGGATCGCATCGGCGTTGGTGATCTCAGCTGCGGCAATCAGGTTCGGGATGTTCAGGTAAGATTGGGAGCTAGGCGCAGGACCGATACAAACCGCTTCGTCCGCAAAGCGAACGTGCAGGCTTTCTTTATCGGCAGTAGAGTAAACCGCTACCGTTTTAATGCCCATTTCCTTGCATGTCCGGATGATGCGTAACGCAATTTCACCCCGGTTAGCAATAAGTATTTTTTTAAACACAGTTTTCTTAATTAGAAATTAGGAATTAGAAATTAGAAATTAAAGTAAAACGATAGGGTTCTCAGGTTAAAAACTCTTCCATTTCTAATTTCTAATTTCTAATTTTTAATTCATTTCAAAATTAGCTCGGATCGATCATGAACAATGCCTGGTCGTATTCAACCGGAGAAGCATTGTCTACCATTACTTTCACGATACGTCCTGAAACTTCTGCTTCAATTTCGTTGAAAAGTTTCATCGCTTCGATGATGCAGATTACCTGACCTTTTTTCACCTCGTCGCCAACGTTTACAAAAGGAGCAGCTTCCGGGCTGGAAGAACGGTAGAAAGTACCGATCATTGGAGCCTTAATTGCCTGGTAGTTACCACCTTCAGCAGCAGGAGCCGGGGCCGCAGCCTGAGCCGCGGGAGCCTGAGAGGCAGCCGGAGTTGAAACTGGAGCAGGGGCAGCAACTGGAGCATGAGCAGCAGCCGGAGCAGCTACATAGCTTACCTTCTGGCTAGCATCACGGGTGATGTTGATCTTAAACTCTTCGGTTTCAATGTTTACTTTATTCAAACCTGATTTAGCAATAAAGTCAATCAGGTCCTGTAATTCTTTCGCTTTCATGGGCTGTTTCTTTTCGTTATTTAACTCTTTCGGCATAGCTGTATGTCCGGGTGTCAACTTTAATTTTTTCGTCCTGCTCTATGAACAAAGGTACGTTAATGGTAGCGCCGGTTTCCACAATTGCTTTCTTAGAAGCGTTAGTAGCCGTATCGCCTTTAATGCCTGGCTCGGTGTAAGTTACTACTAATTCCACAAACGGAGGGATCTCGCAGGTTAACGGTTGCTCGGTTTCGGCGTGGAAAAGGATGGTTACTTCCTGACCGTCTTTCAGAAGATCGGCAAACGGTACCATTTTCTCGTCTAAAACTACTTGTTCAAAGGTATTATTGTCCATGAACGTGTAGCCCATATCGTCTTTGTAAAGGAACTGGTGCGGACGTTGCTCTACGCGCGCTGTCGTAACTTTTACGCCGGCGTTAAAGGTATTGTCGATTACTTTACCGGTTTTGATGTTACGCAGTTTGGTGCGAACGAAAGCCGGGCCTTTGCCAGGTTTAACGTGCTGGAATTCAGTAATTACGTACAATTCGCCGTTGTATTCCAGGCATAATCCGTTTTTAAAATCAGCTGTAGTTGCCATTGGGTTTTAATTAAAAATCAGGCTTTTGGACCTGATTCGTAAGTTTTTTACTAAAAATGGTATCGTTTCAGACTAAAAAAGTCAATCCGGAAAACCGGCTTCAAAGATAGTCGATTTTCCGGATTTATAGATTTTCAAGCTAAATTATTTCGGGTCATAAGCCCATTTTACGTAAAGCGCACCCCACGTAAAGCCACCGCCAAATGCCGAGATAATTAAATTATCGCCTTTGTGCAGCTGGTTTTCATAATCCCACAAACAAAGCGGAATGGTACCGCTCGTAGTATTGCCGTATTTCTGAATATTCAACATTACTTTCTCCGGACCAACGTTCATGCGCTGCGCCGTAGCGTCTATAATGCGCTTATTGGCCTGGTGCGGTACTAACCAGGCTACATCGTCAGCGGTCAGGTTGTTGCGTTCCATAATTTCCGCGGAAACATCAGCCATTCCTTTTACTGCAAATTTGAATACGGTAGTGCCTTCCTGGTAAACGAAATGTTCTTTAGCAAGCACAGTTTCCATAGTTGCCGGTTTGCGGCTACCGCCAGCTTTCTGATGCAGATATGCAGCTCCGGAGCCATCGGCTTTCAGAATAGAATCCAGTACGCCATAACCTTCAGTATTTGGTTCCAGCATTACTGCGCCGGCGCCATCACCAAAAATAATGCAGGTTGCGCGGTCGGTATAGTCAATAATGGAAGACATTTTATCGCCGCCTACAATTACCACTTTCTTGTATTTGCCGGTTTCAATAAACTGGGCGCCGGTTGCCAACGCAAAGATAAAACCCGAACAAGCCGCCTGAATATCGTAACCGAACGCATTTTTAGCGCCAATTTCTTCCGTAATTAAGTTAGCCGTTGCCGGGAAAACCATATCCGGCGTGGTGGTCGCGCAGATCAGCAGGTCAATTTCTTCGGCGGTGGTGTTGGTTTTTTTTAGCAGATCGTTTACGGCTTTTACCGCCATAAAGGATGTGCCTAAACCTTCGCCTTTCAGAATGTGGCGCTCTTTTATACCGGTGCGTGAGGTGATCCATTCGTCGTTGGTATCTACCATCGTTTCCAGTTCCTTGTTCGTTAAAATGTAGTCAGGAACGTAACCGCTAACGCCGGTAATGGCAGCCGTAATTTTTGTCATAGTTTTAAAACGGGTACTATGTAAAAAAAGCGCCGTTAAGCGCTGTGAGTTTTTTTGAATTTTTCAGAAACGTCGGAACTGGCCATCTGGTATGCTTGTTTCAGCATATTGCAAATTGCGCCCGGCGAAGATGCTCCGTGGCCGATAATGGCATTGCCGTTTATTCCCAGAATAGGAGTGCCGCCAACTGCTTCATAATCAAGCCGGTCAATAAAAGAGTCGGAGATGTTTTTCTCTTTCAGAATGTCGTAGAAAGACTCGGCCATTTTCAGAATCACGTTACCGGTGTAACCGTCACAAACGATCACATCGGCTTTGTCGTTGAAAAGGTCGCGGCCTTCAATGTTGCCAATAAAATTAATATTGGTGTTAGCTTTCAGAAGCTGGTGCGCAGCCTGGGTGGCCATGTTTCCTTTGCCTTCTTCTTCGCCTAAGCTCATTAAGCCTACTTTCGGGTTGTCAATTTTCAGAACTTCTTCCGCATAGATTGAGCCGATCTCGCCAAATTGTTCGAGCACTTCTGGTTTGCAGTCGGCATTGGCGCCAACATCTACAATTACACCAATGCCGCCGTTCAATTTAGGGGCAAAGCTGGCAATGCAGGGGCGCATAAAACCTTCTACTGCTTTCACGCTGAAAAGCGCTCCAACCAGCATGGCTCCGGTGTTTCCGGCACTGGCAAAAGCGTCAATTTCCTTCGCTTTAAGCATAGCATAGCCTTTGGCAATGCTGGAATCAGGTTTATGGGTGAGCGCCTTCGTAGGATGCTCACCCATTTCAATTACCTGCGTAGTATGAATAATAGAGATCCTGGAAGAAGAGAATCCGTTTTTTTGCAGTTCGGCCTGAATCTGAGATTCATCACCAATCAGCACGATTTCAGCTTTTCCGGCCAGCGCTTCCGCTGCCAGTATGGCTCCTTCTACCGTAGCACCAGGGGCGAAATCGCCTCCCATTGCATCCAGGGCTATCTTCATGTATGTAGCTTGTGGGTTATTTACACATTCAGTTTAAAACAGCAAGGCTATTTAGCAAAGCTGAAATTAGGCAACGGAAGTATAATTCTCGATCACCATTTTGCCGTGACGGTACAGGTTACCTTCGCTCACGTAAGCATGGTGAAATAAATGGATTTCTCCGGTTGTAGCGCAAGTAACAACTGCTTTTGGAGTCAGTTTGTCATGAGTTCTTCTTTTGTCGCGACGGGTTTTGGAGATTTTTCGTTTAGGATGTGCCATCTTACTTAAAAACTATTTATTTACTTATTTGGAATTTATTACTATTTAATCTTTTTCAAAGCTGCAAAACGCGGGTCAGCCGGTTCGTCATCATCATCGTCCGAATCGTTATCCGGCTCGGTAGAAGAAGTGTAGATCAGGATATCATCATCCGAATCGTCTTCATCTATTTCCTGCTGGAATTCGGGCTTCAGTTTCTTCATTGGAATTTGCAAACCAATAAAATCGAACAAATGCTGGGCAATATTGAATTTCTGCGCGCCGTGCTTTATCTGCAGAATGTTCTCATCCAGTTCCGCTTCTTCGTCGCCGTAGCGCACGCGCAGAACCTGCGTAGTGTCTATCGGGTAATCGAATTCGTCCAGGCTCCGGTCGCAGGTTAAGCGCACGGTACCGGTAATATGAAACGTGAAATTGAGCAATAATTCCGACTTATCAAGCGTAACGTGAGCTTTTAAATTGCCACCGTTCACCAGGTTCTGGTCGAATTGGGCAAAGAAAGCATCGTTCAGCTCGAAATCATATTCGTGCTGCTTATTGCTTAGTTTGTCAAGACCGATGTCGAATGTATGCAGGGCTTTCACTGTTCAGGATTTATCGCAAGCTGCAAAATTAGCAACTTATTTCCGATATTAAAAATATATTAAACCTTTTTAATTGCGCGGATTGGCATTGAAACGGCGTTTCCGGATAATATCTACGGCCAGTAAAAGGGCTTCACGGAAAGAGCTTTCCTGCGCAACATTCTGACCGGCAATATTGTAGGCCGTGCCGTGGTCTGGAGAAGTTCTTACAACCGGTAAACCTGCCGTAAAATTTACGCCATTTTCAAAGGCCAACGTTTTGAACGGAATTAAGCCCTGATCGTGGTACATCGATAAAACAGCATCGAAATGTTTGTAGCTCGCCGTGCCAAAAAAGCCGTCGGCCGGGAAAGGACCGAAGATCAGATTGCCTTTTTCCTTCATTTGCTGAATGGCCGGAGCGATGATTTCGCCTTCTTCGTTGCCCAGTAAACCATTTTCGCCGGCGTGTGGGTTCAGGCCTAACACCGCAATTTTAGGCTTCTGAATATGAAAATCGTGCTTCAGGCTTTCCAGTAAAATGGTGAGTTTCTGAATTAAAAGTTCGGTGGTTAATTTACCAGGAACGTCTTTTAAAGGCACGTGACCAGTAACCGTTGCCACGCGCAGATCGCCGCCAACCAGGAACATTAAACTGTTCGGTGCTTCGAAATAATGCGTCAGAAATTCAGTATGGCCGGGAAACTGGAAGTTCTCCGATTGAATGTTGTCTTTGTCGATCGGGGCGGTTACAATGCCATCTATTTTGCCGTTTTTCAGGTCTTCGGCGGCGCGTTGCAACGATTTTAATGCACTTTGTCCGGATTCGGTAGTTGGTTTGCCTACGGTTAGCTCCAGGTCTTCTTCCCAGCAATTGATTACGTTTACTTTTTTAGCGTCAGAGCCTACCGTTTCGGAAATAACCTGCAAATGGAAATTCTCCAGTGCCAGTTGTTTCTTAACTTTGTTCAGTAGTTGTATGTTACCGTAAATTATTGGGGTACAGAAGTTTAGAATACGGTGATCGGCCAGGGTCTTCAGAATTACTTCCGGACCAATGCCGTTGAAATCGCCAAGCGAAATGCCTAACCGCGGTTTTATTTTATGTTCCATTTAAATGAAATCAGTTTTTGAAGGCAAAAGCATACCGTTTTTTTAAGACGAAAGTATCAGGCTTTATTTCTGATGAATGGAAGAATTTACTTCTAAAGTCTGAAACAGTTTGCTGCCACGAGTTTTTCGCCCGAAAACCATAGCGTTTCAGAGCAGTTTTCGGGAAATATCAGATCTCACAGATTTATAAAACCTGTGAGGTCTTCAGCCATAATTTAAGCTTTTTTGCTTTTTACTTTGGCTGCCAGGAAATCGTAGATCAGGCGCACGGCCGAACCGGTGGCGTGCTTGCCGCGGTAAGAATCTGGTGCCGTTAAGAAAGCAGTTCCGGCGATATCCAGGTGGATCCAAGGATAACTGGTGAAATGCTCCAGGAATTTACCAGCGGAAATATGACCGGCTTCGGCCATGCCAATGTTCTTAATATCCGCAATATCTGATTCTATGTGCTTACCGTATTCATCCCAAAGCGGGAATTCGATCATGCGTTCGTAGGTATGTTCGCCGGCAATTTTCAGTTGGGTTTTTACCTCCTCGCTAGCGGTTCCCATCATGGCCATGGCTTCTTTGCCAATAGCACGAACTGCGGCACCCGTCAGGGTTGCAAAATCAATTACCAGTTCCGGATCGTATTTGCTGGCAAAACTTAACGCATCAGCCAGAATTAAACGGCCTTCGGCATCGGTATTCAGCACTTCCACGGTTTTGCCGCTATGCATCGTAATTACATCGCCAGGCGCGTAAGCCCGGCCACCCGGGCGGTTATCGGTAGCCGGAACCAGTGCAATAATATGCAGCGGTAATTTGGTTTTAGCAACGGCATACATAATACCAGCCACTGCACCAGCACCCGCCATGTCCGATTTCATCAGGTCCATGGAGTTTGGCGTTGGTTTTAAGCTTAAGCCACCTGTATCGTAAACTACGCCTTTGCCCACCAGGATAATTGGTTTTTTATTCTGCGCGTTTTCGGGTTTCCACTCCATAATAGTGAACGTAGGGGGGTCGATGCTGCCTTGGTTCACGCTTAATAAACCGCCCATTTTCAGGCTTTGGATCTGCGTCATTTCCAAAACTTCGGTCTGGAAACCAGCATCTTCGCCAATTTTTACAAACTCTTCGGCTAAGTTTTCGGCGCTCTGGAAATTGTGTGGTTCGTTTACCAAGTCGCGGGTCAGGAAAACACCGTTCAGGACGTGGTTCAGGTTAGAAACTTCGGCTTCGGTATATTCTTCGCCGGTAATTAAAATGCTTTCTAAAACCGATGGTGTTGACTTCGATTTGTATTTCAGGAATTCGTAATTGCTCAGGAAAATACCAACTGCCACAAAACGCGCCGCATTGGAAGCGGTAAGGTCAGAAATGGCAATGTTTTTTACTTTATCGGTTTTCAATACTTTCTGCAAGCCGTGGCCGGCCAAACGAAGCTCTTCCTGGTAACCCGCCATCGTTTTCTTTTCAGGCACCACTACAATGTAAATTTTGTAAGTATAGCGGTTAATGAAGATCATTTTGCCTTTGGAATCGAGCTGACTTTGCGCGAAATTTTTCTCTGCATCGCTCAGGTTCGGCACCAGACCAAGATCGGCAGGCTGAATAATGTAAACTACGTCGGTGTTTTCCGCTACGGAAGCGTTATATTTTAATTGCGTTGGCATCGTGGTAAAACGGTTAAGTTCGGCGCGCAATATAGCAAATTGCTTTTTCAGACATAAGCCTTTAGTCGCAAGTCTTTAGTTTTTTTTCGCATTTCCAGACCAAAATTGTTGCGATCCGAAGGTCTTCAGGAGTTTGCTGGAACCTGAAGCCGCGAGATTTTTCTGAGTTTTATGATTAACGTGCCACGCGCATGCGCTCATGGGACTTTTTGTGCCCGAAACGATAGCACTTTTGAATTAAAAGCCTGGCCAGTTTCTGAATTTAATAATAATAAATATCTTGGTTTGAAAATTATGTTTAGTAGGATGTTTTGTCCTGAAATTCGCCGGTAAAATATTCTCGTAAAAAAGGCGTAATTTTGTAGCAGTTAAAATGAGTTTTCAGCCTTAAAACGATACCGTTTTTGGATAAAAAAGTAAGCCCCAAGAAACACCTAGGTCAGCATTTTCTTACCGACCTGAACATTGCCCGGAAAATTGTTGACCAGCTCACGCTTCCTGACGGAATAAAAAATGTGCTGGAAGTAGGACCGGGCATGGGCGTGCTCACGCAATATTTATTAGAACACCAGGAATATAAAACCACGGTAATTGATATTGATAAAGAGTCGGTTGCTTACTTGCAACATCATTTTCCGGCGCTCGAAGACCGCATTTTATCGGCCGATTTTCTGAAGCTCGATTTTGAAAAATATTTCCCGGGCAAATTTTCCATCATCGGCAATTTCCCTTACAATATTTCCAGCCAGATCTTTTTCAAGGTTCTAAAGCATAAAAACCAGGTGCTGGAGGTAGTGGGTATGTTGCAGAAAGAAGTGGCTGAACGCATTGCTGCGCCTCCGGGCTCTAAAACCTACGGCATTTTAAGCGTGCTTTTGCAGGCTTATTACAATATCACGTATAATTTCACGGTTCACGAAAACGTATTCAATCCGCCGCCAAAAGTAAAATCTGCGGTAATTAGTTTGGTGCGGAACGAAGTGAAAGAGCTTCCGTGCTCCGAAAGTTTATTTTTTGAAGTAGTAAAGCAAAGTTTTTCTACCCGCCGCAAAACATTAAGAAATTGCCTGAAGACCTATAATTTACCGCCTGAAACAAGCGCTATGCCCGTTTTTGATAAAAGAGCAGAGCAACTTTCGGTGGACGATTTCATAGAATTGACAAAAATTATAGAAAATTTTAAATCCCAAGCAGCGAATTAAGCATTTGCCTTGTCATATATCTGAAGGCCGGAAAACGGTAGGGTTTTGGTACCAAAAACTGTAGCGTTTTCCAAATCTTTCATCTACACTATATATAATAGAGTAGATTCTTAACCAAACAAATTTTCATCTGCCGGAAAAAGCTTTCGAGCCTAACCCGACGCGCTTGCCGAAACATGAAACCGAATTGCCTCATTGTCGACCTGATGCACCCCAGTATAATCGATTTGCTGGAAGAAGCCGGTTTCACTGTTTCATATCGCCCGGAAATTAAACCCGACGAGGTAAAAGCAGCGCTGAAAGGATTCCGGGTGTTGATGGTCCGTAGTAAGCTACACATTACGGAAGAACTTCTTTCGGAAGCCGATGAACTGCAGATCATAGCACGCGCCGGCGCCGGCGTAGACAACATAGATGAAGCCGCGCTCATTCGGCGCAACATTCAGTTGGTAAATGCACCCGAAGGCAATCGCGACGCGGTAGGGGAGTTTACCGTGGGTTTGTTGCTCGCACTGTTCCGGAACATTGTGAAAGCCGACAAGGAAGTAAGAGAACATATTTGGCACCGTGAGGAGAATCGCGGGGAAGAGATCTTTGGTAAGACAATCGGTATAATTGGCTACGGCAACATGGGGAAAGCGTTCGCGCGTTGTTTGTTGGGGTTCAACTGCCGGGTAATTGCCAACGATACCTTCAACGATGCAATTTTTGATGAAAATGCGGAGCGGGTTTCCCTCTCCGAAATTTTTGAGCAGGCCGATGTAGTGAGTTTTCATATTCCCTACACGCCCGAAAATTACCATTTTGCTAACGCTGCATTCTTCAGGAGTTTTAGAAAAAAGGTATGGGTATTAAGCACGGCAAGAGGCGAAATAATGGATTATACGGCATTAGTGGCTGGTTTACAGGCCGGGCGTTTGAAAGGCGCAGCCTTAGACGTGCTTGAGAATGAAAAACTTGGCACGTTGAACGCCCGGCAACAGGTAAATTTTGAATTCCTGGCCCAGGCCCCCAACGTAATTCTTACCCCGCATATTGCCGGATGGACGCACCAATCCTATCAGAAAATCAATGAAGTTTTGGTACAAAAGATTAAAGCTATTCATTATCAGAAAGATGGCCTACGCTGATCAAGAAAAAAAGGTTTAAGATTTTGCTAGTTATTTTTTTAAGATGTACCTTTAATGCTTTGAATTATACCCACTACCAATAATTTCATTCTTTTTTTAACCCAGTATGATGCGAAAACTTTTACTACTGTTCGCTTTCTTAGGTTTCACGTATGGGGCGGCACTCGCCCAAACGGGTAAACTGGCCGGAAAGCTGATTGACAAAACAACCCGCGAGCCGATTCCTTTCGGTAACGTTGTTGTGAAGCTGAATGGTGCGCAGAAAGGCTATGGCCAGACTGATATCAACGGTTTTTATTCTATTTCTCCGCTTACGCCGGGTGCTTACACCGTTGAGGTACCAAACGTTGGTTACATTACCAGAGTTATCAGCGGGGTAGAGGTAACGGTAGATAAAACTACCAGCCTTAACATTGAGCTTTCTCAAAACGTGCAGCAACTGAACGAAGTTGAGATCACTGCTTACGAAGTTCCGATTATCGGTCCTGAAAAAGTTGGTCAGACCCTGACCAAAGAGCAGATCATGAAAGTTTCTACCCGCGAAGTAACCACGCTCGTACAAACTGCTTCCAACGTAGGTTCAACCGATGATGGCAAAGCTGTAAGTATCAAAGGGCAGCGTCCTTCAGGTACTGCTTACTATGTGAATGGTGTAAAGCAGTTAGTAGCACCAAACCTGCCAACCAGTGCCATTGCCCAGATGACGGTAATTTCTGGAGGTGTGCCTGCTCAATACGGTGACCAGACCGGTGGTGTTGTAAACATTACAACAACTGCCCCATCCAGCAAATTTATGGGTGGAATTGAAGCTGAAACTTCTGCTCCATTTGACAAATACCATAACAACCTGGTTAACTTTAACCTGACCGGTCCGCTTATTCAGAAGAAAAGCGTAGATACTACAGATTTTACAAGCAACCGTACTATCCTGGGGTTCTTCCTGGCAGGTCAGTATCAGGGTTCCCGCGACGATAACCCATCTGCTCAAGGTGTCTATACATTAAAAGATGATGTTAAAGCCCGCCTGGAAGATAAACCATTAGTAGCCGATCCGCAGGGTGGCTATACTTACACGGCTCAAACTTTAACGCTGAACGACTTTGAAAAAGGTAAACTGCGTCCGAATGTAAAGAACAACATCATTTCGGTTAACACTTCCCTGGAATTCCAGCCGAAAGATAATATGATGTTCAGCTTCGGTGGTAATATCAACCACTCACAGCGTGATCTGTATCAATTAGGATATTCTGTTTTCAATTCAGACAACAACCCGGAGCAACGCCTCGATAACTGGATGGCTTATGCCCGTTTTACGCAGAACTTTAAAGATGCTGTTGGTGACTCTTCTGCTAATCCGCTTAAAAATGCTTATTATCAGATCCAGGTCGACTACTCTAAATATGACCGCACAATTCAAAACAAGCGTCTGAAAGATAATATCTGGCGTTATGGATACTTGGGTAAATTCGATCAGACTGTTGAAGCGTTCTATTCACCAGGCACGGTTCGTGTAAAAAGTAATCCGAACGATCCGAACGATACTACTACTACTGTTTACCGCGATGCAATGATTGATCGTGGCGATATCAGCACTGGTGTAACTTTCTCAAGAGATGAAAACTCTAATCCGATTACTGCGAATTATACCAAGCAGATAATTGATGACCGTTTCGAAGCGGGTAACGAAATTTCGAACCTGATCGAACTTCAGATCCTGGGTGGTTTGCTGAATGGTCAGAACCCGTTCCCGGTTTATTCTATGTATTCAAACGTTGGTACAATGTACTCAACGTATCAATTACTGAACAACGACCAGTTCCGTTTATCGGCTCTGGGTTCTGCTGAGTGGGGTAAACATACTTTTAAACTTGGTTTTGAATTCGAACAGCGCGTAGAAACGAACTATGGCGTAAATGCAAGCGGCCTGTGGAACTGGAGCCGTGGTTTATTAAGCACCGATATGAACGGTCTTGATAAAGATAATTACATTGTTTCTACCCGCGACGTTGACGGCATTGAGCAGACCTTCATTGATTTTGCTTATAAGCCAAATGCTACTCAGAGCACTTTCTCTCAAAATCTGCGCAAGAAATTAGGTCTTGCTGCAAACCAACCTATTAATATAGATGCAGTAAGCCCGGAAGATCTTTCAACAAGCATGTTCTCTGCCGATGAACTGATTACGCCAGGTTTAGTAAGCTACCAGGGTTATACTTACGATGGTAAACGTTCTACCAAGAAAGTTGCCTTCAACGATTATTTCTCCGATGTAGCTAACCGTCCGCAGGATGCTGTTCGTCCTATTTATACCGCAGCTTTCATCGAAGATAAATTCCAGATCGAAGACCTGACTTTACGTGCAGGTGTTCGTGTTGACCGTTTCGATGCAAACCAGAAAGTATTAAAAGACCCTTATACATTAGTTGAAACGCTTAAAGCCGGAAATGTACGTGACCTGCGTTTTGCAGATAACTATGCTATTCCGTCTAACATCGGCGACGACTATGTAGTTTATGTAAACAAAAACTCTGCTGATTTCCAGCAGAACCAGACATCTGCCTCTAACTTTGGTGTGGTAGGTTACCGCAAAGGCGATGTATTTTATGATGTGAACGGAACCCCAACCGATAACCTAGCAGAAATTCAGAAGAATGGTACTTTCCCACTGTTCGATCCTGCATTGCAAGGTACAGTAGGCTCTGAATATTTACCAGACCGTCGTTTATCAGTTAGAGCATTTAAAGATTATGAGCCGCAGTTCGTTATTATGCCGCGTATCTCATTCTCTTTCCCGATCTCGGAAGATGCTCTTTTCTTTGCCCATTACGACATTACTTCCCAGCGTCCGGAACGTAACGGTACCCTGCCAAGCGATTATTACTTCCTGCTTGGTTCAATTAACGCCCGGAACGAAATTAACAACCCGGATCTGAAACCACAGAAGAAAATTGACTACGAAGTTGGTTTTGAGCAGCGTTTAACCCGCTCTTCCGGCTTAACAATTTCAGCTTTCTACTCTGAGAACCGCGATCAGATCTCTTTCCGGAAATACACCGGTGCTTTCCCGCAGGATTATATTACTTTCAGCAACCTCGATTTTGGTGTTGTGAAAGGTATGACACTGGAGTATGACCTGAGAAGAACCAAAAATGTTTCGATGAATGCCAGCTATACCCTGCAGTTTGCAAAAGGTACAGGTTCAAGCGCAACATCAGGTTACAACCTGGTAAGCCAGGGCCAGCCAAACCTGCGTACGCCGATTCCATTAGATTTCGATCAGCGTCATAACTTTAAAGTGAACTTCGACTTCCGTTTCAGAGATAACGAAGGCCCGGTATTGTTCGACAACAAAATCTTCCAGAATGCCGGTATCAACTTTAACCTGAATGCTGCATCAGGAACTCCATATTCGCGTCAGGCCAATATCACCAACTTTATCAACGCCATTGGTCGTCCGGTACTGGAAGGTAGCCTGAACGGATCTAACCTGCCTGCTAACTTCCGGGTAGGTCTGCGTCTGGATAAAGACTTTAATATTAAAGGAAGCGAAGACGGAAAATCTTTTGTAAAATCTCTGAACGTTTATTTCCGGGTGCAGAACCTGTTTAACACTATGAATGTGTTGAATGTGTACCGTTACACTGGTTCTGCATCTGATGATGGTTATCTGGATACATACCGCGAGAAATTTGGTAGCGAAGCAAATCAGTCTCTGATGGATCTTTACACGATTCGCTTACTGAATGGTGATAATAATACAAGTAACCCATCTAACTATTCATTACCACGCCGTGCCCAGATCGGCTGTGTGATTTCATTCTAATACTGTAATTTTTATATCTGAGATATATGCGTAATAAACAACTATCTGGAATGCTGCTGGCACTAGGCCTAAGCTGCGCGCTGAATGTTTCGGCGCGTGAGCGGGTTGATGTTCCGGCAAATGCCGGAGGCCAGAAAAACGGCGGAAGAAATAATAAAATTGCGGCGGCCTGCCTTACCAGCTCGTCAACTTCCTCGCTGGATATAAATAACGTTCGCGCCATGGTTCTGAATGGTGGCGATATGTGGTGGAACCTTTCAGATCCGCGATATGAAGTACCTAAAGTAGATGATCCGAACTTACCGAAGAGACACTCTCTTTTTGCCGGTGCTGTATGGATCGGGGGTAGAGATGCTCAGAATAACCTTTATCTGGCAGCTCAGACGTACCGCCAGGGTGCTCCTGCAGATGCGGGATACTGGCCGGGTCCACTGGATAATACCGGTAATATTGACCAGGCAGATTGCGCTACCTGGAATTATCATGCTAAAATTGATAAAGCCGTAGTAGATAAATTCCGCGAGGATTTTGGCAAGGGATTATATAATGACAGAAATCCGGACCTGTTGCCAAAAGCGATCAGAGACTGGCCTGCAAAGAAGAATCCGCATATTACTAATACGGATATGAATCATGAGCTGGCTCCGTTTGTTGATAAAGGCGGTCCGGCTGATGAATATAATCCTTTGGATGGTGACTATCCTGATTTCCGGGGTGACCAGGGTATCTGGTGGGTAATGAACGATGCGGGTAACGTAAAAGAGCCGCTATCGAGCACTATTGGTTTGGAGTTACAGGTTTTGGCGTTTGCTTTCCAGACGAACAACCTGATCAACAATATGACCTTCTATAAGCAGAAGCTGATCAATAAAGGCCCTAACACCCTGGAAAATACTTACCTTGGCCAGTGGGTTGACCCGGATCTTGGTTTCTATAACGACGATTTTGTAGGCTGTGATGTTGGCCGTGGTTTAGGTATCTGCTATAACGGCGATAACGATGACGAAGGTGCAAACGGTTACGGCCTGAATCCACCTGCTATTGGTGTTGACTTCTTCCAGGGACCAACCGCGGATCCAGGCGATGGTATTGATAACGACCGTGATGGCACAATTGATGAGCCTAACGAGAAGATCATCATGTCGAGCTTTATCTATTACAACAACGACAGCAACCCGACAAACGGTAACCCAAGCAGAGCTTCTGACTTTTACAATTATCTGCAGGCGATCTGGAGAGATGGTAAACAAATTACTTTTGGCGGCGATGGTACAAACCAATCTGCCAAGCCATATAAGTTTATGTTCTCTGACGATACCGACCCTAAAGGATACGGCTTCAGCAACCCTCCAGGAAGCGAGCAACCTGCATTTAACTGGTCTGAAACTAAAACGCAGGCTTCCGGCCAAAGCTCTAATACCCCTGCTGACCGTCGTTTCCTGCAATCTGCCGGACCGTTTACTTTGGATCAAGGAGCAGTTAACGAACTTACCATTGGTGTTGTTTGGGCGCGTGCTAATTCAGGTGGTGCCAAAGGCTCTTTAGGTCTCCTGAAAAATGCTGATGACATTGCACAAAGCCTTTTCGATAACGACTTTAAATTACCACAAGGCCCGAATGCTCCTGAACTTGCCATTTCAGAGTTAGATCAGCAGTTAGTGCTTACCCTGATTCCGCAGAAGTTCCTTACTTCTAACGACGATCAGGTTACAACGGAAACTTATTTTGAGAAGAACCAGACCTTAGAAGCAAACGGCGCTAAAGATCCTTTCTATCGTTTTGAAGGTTATAAAGTTTACCAGCTAAAAGATCCTACTGTAACTTCTTCTGAACTGAATAACCCTGACCGTGCCCGTTTAGTAGCCCAGGCTGACCTGAAAAACGGCGTTACTGAAATCGTTAACCGTGAGTTTGATGCTGACATTAACGACTTTAAGAGTGTACTAAAGGTACGTGGTGCAGATAACGGTTTATTCCACACCATCAACGTAACTACAGACCAGTTCGCTACCGGTAACGACAGAATCGTGAACTTCAAGTCTTACCATTTCATGGTTGTTGCTTATGCTTACAATGGTGACTCTGTTAACGTAAATGATAAATATCTGGAAGGACGCGTTACGAGCTCTGGTACCGGTATTCCTCACAAGCCACAGGTTGAAAATGGTGGTACTTTGTTAACCGCTGCTTATGGTACTGCTGCTGGTATTACCCGTATTTTTGGTGTAGGTAATGGCGGTAATGTACTTGAAATTATGCCTGAAGATGAGCAGGACATTGTACGGAACAACAGCAAGCAGAGAATAACTTACCAGGGTGGTCATGCGCCATTCACGGTTAAAGTTTACGATCCTAAGAAAGTTGTAGGCGGTGACTTTACCGTTAAAATGTCGAGCAGACTGGTATACGCTAAATCTTCTGCATCAGGCAAACTGAACCTGAACGATACAATTCTGGCAACCGGTAACTTTACCCGTCCGGATGCTTATGACGCTACTAATTTCCCGAATACATTATCTTATCCACAGGTTCCGGGCCGCGCTATTGTGCGGAGAATTGTAAGTGTAGAACCTCTTTTAGGTGGTACAACTGCTGGCGATTCCCTGGTTACGCTGGATATTGAAATGCTGAATGACCACCTGAACGGACGATTTACAGTGCAGATCGATGAGAACAAACTTACCGGTACAGCGCCAAATCAGACTGTGGTATTCTTCGGTTATAAAACTGAGACCAGACCATTCCGCTCTTTGAATTCTAATTTTACTGCTGTTGCATCTGAATATGTACAGAATGACTTATGGAAAATTACGAAACCAGGCGGGGAAACGCTTTTCGCTGACAAGCCGGTGAGTATTTTCAATGAGCAACTGGTACCTGAATTCGGTATTGCACTTGAATTTAAGCATGCAACTGACCCAGGTTACCTTGTTAATGCAAATTCACTGAATGGATTCCAGGGAGCTTCTTTAACGTTTGCTTCTGCTCCAAGATGGCTGGAAGGCGTTTCGAATGGTAGCACGGCAGAGAACCCGACTTTCCAGCCTTGGTTAGTAGCTAAAAAGACTACTACAGTTCCTTCAGAAGTTGATGGTATTGATCCGAACTATGTGTATATGAACGTGTTGAATGGAACCTGGGCACCATATGGCGTTACTGCTATTCTTCCTGGTCCTGCATATAACGCGGCAAGTGCAACTAACCGGAAAATCTCTGATCTTCAGAATGTGGATGTTGTATTTACAAGCGATAAATCTAAATGGACGCGGGTAGTTGTGTTGCAAGGTAATTCCGGTGCAAGCTCTGCATTTGAACTGACCAAGAGAGGTAGCACAGCTCAGTCTGTAGACGTGAATGGTAATCCGGATGCTAATGCTCCAAGCCCGACCGGTATGGGTTGGTTCCCTGGTTATGCGATTGACCTGGACCGTGGTGTTCGTCTGAACATGATGTTCTCGGAATTTGCTACGCAGGATGGTAAAGGCAGTGACCTGATCTGGGATCCTACTTCAGATATTGATGGCGGCAGAAACTTTATTTACGTTATGACAACCCGTTATGATGAAGGTGCACAGCTTGCCAGAGATTTCGACCAGATCATTGCACGTTACCCTAACCAGGCTGCGCAATTCCAGTCGGCTACGCAGAGCGCTATTTTTACCAATGCAATGTGGGTTGGCTATCCGCGCTTAGCGAAGGGTGCTACTAAACTGGCCAGCGATGCCCGCGTTAAGCTTCGTGTGAATCGTTACTTTACATCTTATACAACTGATGAGCAGTATAATGTAACCAGCGATAATAAACCGACTACCTATAAACGTAACTTTAACCCTGAATATAACTTCTCTACCAATAGCCTGGTGCCACAAGTGGAACAAACCAGCATTGCGAAAAGTGGTCTTGACCTGATCCGTGTAGTACCTAACCCTTACTATGCTTACTCACAATACGAGCAGCGCCAGCTGGACAATATTGTGAAGATCACCAACCTGCCGCGCAAATGTAAGATCACGATCTATACAGTAAACGGTACTCTGGTTAGAAGTTACAACAAAGATGATTCTAAGACTTTCTTAGACTGGAACCTGAAAAATGATAACAACTTACCGATCGCTTCGGGTGTGTATATCATTCATGTGGATGCTGGCAACATTGGCAGCAAAGTGGTGAAATGGTTCGGTATAATGAGACCGATAGATCTAGAGTCGTTTTAATTAATTGCGGAGAATAGAAATGAAAAAATCAGTTATATGTATGGTTTTTGCATCATTACTGGCGGGCACAGCGCTCGCCGGTAATGACCAAAAAAGAGGCCAGGTAGGTGCTACGGAATTGCAGATCAATCCGTGGGCCCGCAGCTCGGGTATGGCCAGCTCCAATACTGCCCGCATTCGGGGAGTAGAGTCTATGAACCAGAATATTGGTGGCTTATCCAGCATTGAAGGTACCGAAATAATGTTTACCAGCACTAAATGGTTAACCGGCACCGATATTAATATCAATGCTTTGGGTATTGGTCAGCAGCTTGGTGAAAATGGCGGCGTTTTAGGTCTTTCTTTAATGTCGATGGACATGGGGAACTTTAAGCAGACTACCGAAAATGCTCCTGACCAGGATATTAATTTCAATGTTTCGGTTATTAACCTGGGCTTAGGTTATTCTAAAAAGTTTTCCAACAGCATTCAGGGTGGTATCACGGTTCGGGTAATTAACGAATCTATTCCGGATGCAAGTGCTACTGGTATTGCTTTTGATGGTGGGGTGCAATATGTAACTTCACTTGGTAAAGGCGAATTGGCTAAAGATAACCTGCACATTGGTGTAAGCTTACGTAACGTTGGCCCGGAAATGACTTTCTCAGGCGACGGCCTTGCTTACCGTGGTATTGTTCAGAATGGTACAGTTGTTCAGGCTTTGGAACAGCGTTCTTCTTCTTTCGAACTTCCAGCTTTGCTGAACATTGGCTTAGCGTATGATTTCAACATGAATGAAGAAAGCCGCCTTACACTAGCCGGTAACTTTGTATCGAACACAGCCAGTAACGACCAGTTCCAGGTTGGTGCAGAATATGCGTTTACCGAGAAGTTTATGGTGCGTGCCGGTTTCGATTACCAGAAAGGTATTTTCGGCGACAGCCGTAATTTTGCGCACAATGGCCCGACTGCCGGTGCTACTGTAGAGTTGCCTTTTGGTGCTGATTTAGACAAGAAATTTGCTTTGGATTATTCTTACCGTTCATCTAACCCATGGAGCGGAACACACAGTGTAGGAATAAAAGTAGGCTTATAGTTTAAAAATTTTACTACCTTTACAAAAGAACGGTTAGCGCAGGCATAACCGTTCTTTTGTTTTTAAACCCGATTAAAAAAGATAAAGTAATGGCAAACGTTTCTTATTACACCCCGGAAGGACTGCAGAAACTAAAAGATGAACTGGCGGAACTGAAAGTAAAAGGCCGGTCTGACATAGCGAAGCAACTTGCTGAAGCTCGTGATAAAGGTGATTTAAGTGAAAATGCCGAATACGATGCTGCTAAAGATGCGCAGGGCCACCTGGAACTTAAGATTGCAAAACTGGAAGAAGTGATCGGTAATGCCCGGTTGATAGATGATTCGAACCTGGACCTGAGCAAAGCTCTGATCCTCTCTAAAGTAAAGATCAAGAACCTGAACAATAATATGGTGCTGGATTATACTTTGGTTTCGGAAGAGGAAGCGAACCTGGCAACCGGCCGTATTTCGGTGAAATCGCCGATCGGGAAAGGCTTGCTGGGAAAAGAAGTAGGGGATGTGGCGGAAATAACGGTTCCGGCGGGTAAGCTTCGTTTTGAGATCCTGGAAATTTCGCGTTAATACTTTTTATATTAGTTTATGGCTTCTATCTTTTCGAAAATTGTGGACGGTACAATTCCTGCTTATAAAGTGGCGGAAGATGATCGTTTTCTGGCTTTCCTGGATATAAATCCGCTGATGGAAGGCCATACGCTCGTGATACCAAAACAGGAAACCGACTATTTGTTTGATCTGGATGCTGATCTGTATGCCGATCTTCAGAAGTTTGCTTATAAAGTAGCGCAGGCTATAAAACCAGCCATGAACTGTAAAAGAGTTGGGGTTTGTGTGATCGGGTTTGAAGTACCGCACGCGCATATTCACCTTATTCCAATAAACCAGATGCACGACATGAATTTCAGCAACCCGAAATTAAAGTTAAAGCCGGAGGAATTTGAAGCAATTGCCGAAAAGATCCGAAAGGAACTTTAGCTTTTGAAGCACTTTTTCAAGTCAAAACCCTAGCGTTTTATACCGGAATTCCAGTTAAAAACGCTAGGGTTTTGGGCTTTAAAAGTAAAAGGTATTCTTCGCTTCTGGAATATTTCCTGTACGGTTACTTGGTGGAAATGCGGTTGGGATTATCGGTAAGGAAACTTTTCCAGGATTTGGCGCCGGCCTGGCTGTTATTACCGCGTTGGTAATGATGGCAAAGGGCAACGGCTAAAGCATCGGTGGCATCAAATAACTTCGGCATTTCGGCTATTTTAAAGATTTGCAGTAACATTTGAGCTACTTGTTCTTTGGAAGCATTTCCGTTGCCGGTTATAGATTGCTTTACTTTTTTGGGAGCATATTCTACGTACGGAATATCGCGGGATAAAGCAGCGGCAATAGCAACACCCTGTGCGCGACCAAGTTTCAGCATCGATTGCACGTTAGTACCGTAGAAAGGCGCTTCAATTGCCATTTCATCTGGTAAATATTCGGTGATGAGTTCCTGGGTGCGGTCGAAGATCTTTTTTAGTTTTACGGCGTGGTTGGTAATGTTCTTTAAATTGATGACATCGTGTTTAAGGACCTGCATTTTAGAGCCTTTCACCACGAGCAGAGCATAGCCCATAATATTGGTACCAGGATCTATACCCAAAATAATTTTTTCTGAAGGAACAAGGGGGAGCGTTTTAATCATAAGGTTTGCAAAATTACAAACAAAATTTGACTGTAGTTTTAAAAAGTAGCGGCTGGCTGGCACTTAAACTCCTGGTTTTTGGGCTTACAAGCTTTTATTTATACCGCGCCGTGCAAGGCCGCACCGATTGGTTCGCGCTTTTTCAGGAACATGATAATTCCCGGTTGCGGTTACTGGTTTTTATGGCAGCGGCGCTTATTCCGGTAAACTGGGGTCTGGAAGCCTGGAAATGGTGGTTCCTGGCCCGTAAGATCGAAACGGTTTCTTTTTTAAGAGCGTTCCGTTCGGTGATGGTAGGTTTAACGCTTGGTTTTATAACGCCGAATCGGGTGGGAGATTATGCCGGCCGTATCCTGGAAATGCGGAGCCGCCGCAGAATTCATGCGATCGGGGCTATTTTTTTAGGCCGGTTTGCGCAGCTTGTGGTTACCGTAATGGCAGGTAGCTTAGGCGGTTTTTATCTTTTCTGGCATTTTTACTGGCCTGAATTTCCCTGGGCGAAAGTGAGCATTGGTTTGTTTTTGCTGGCCGGTAATGCATTTTGCTTTTTGTTTTTTTTCCGGGCAACCTTAATTCTGGCCATGATGGCTTCTTTTCCGCCGGCGCGCCGCTTTTTACCTTATTTGCGGGTGCTGGCGCGGTATAATTTTTCAGAACTTGGTTATACGCTTTTGCTGGCCGCTGCGAGGTATGCCGTTTTTGGTTTACAGTTTGGTTTGTTGCTCAGTGCGTTTGGCATACAGCTTTCGTTGTTGCAATATGTGAGCGGTATTAGCAGTACTTTTCTTTTAAAATCTATTGTGCCGAGTTTCAGTGCCCTGACCGATATTGGGATGCGCGAAGTTTCGGCGATGCATTTTTTTAGTTTATTTGATGAACCGGAACTGAACGTGTTGAGCGCAAGCCTTAGTTTGTGGTTCCTGAACATTGTAGTGCCGAGTGCTTTAGGGCTGATCTTCGTTGCGCGTTTGAAATTTAAGAAAGTATCGGAATGATCGCGTTGCTGACTTCTTTGGTGCTGGGGTATAGCGTTTTTATAGTAGCTGCTATAATTGGCTGGCTGCGTTTACCATCGCCGGAATTGCCAGAAAGTTACAAGCCTCAAATCAAAATTTCGGTGTTAATTGCCGTGCGGAATGAAGCTGAAAATATTGGGCTTCTGCTGCAGGATCTGGCGGCGCAGAACTATCCGAAAGACCTACTTGAAGTTTTGATTATTGATGATCATTCTAAAGACAGAACGGCTGAAATTGTGAAGCATTTTATAGCCGGAACGGATCTGAGTTTACGGTTGCTGCGGCTGGAAAACGGTAGGGGAAAAGGCAAAAAAAGTGCTATTGCTTTCGGGCTGGAACAAGCGAATGGTGAACTGATCGTGCAAACGGATGGTGACTGCCGGCTGCAACCCGACTGGCTGAAATTGCTGGAATATGTGTATGTTTCGGAAGGGGCTAAATTTATTAGCGGGCCGGTTTGTTTAACGGCCCAGAATTCCCTTTTTCAGAAAATGCAGGTGGTGGAATTTGCTTCTTTAATTGGCAGCGGTGCGGCTTCTATGGGCTTGGGCAAGCCTAATATGTGCAACGGCGCAAACCTGGCTTATGAAAAAGCGGCATTTTATGCGGTAAATGGTTTTGCCGGCAACGAGAAAATTCCTTCCGGCGACGATGAATTCCTGATGCATAAAATTCAGGCTGCTTTTCCGGGGAAAGTTAAATTTCTGAAAGCGAAGGGCGGTACGGTTTTTACGGCTGCCTGCGAAACGTTACCGCAATTTTTAGCGCAACGCATTCGCTGGGCGAGTAAATGGAAACATTACAAAAACCCGGCAGCACAATTACTGGCTTTGCTGGTTTTCGGGGTGAATCTTATTTTGCCGGTAGCGCTAATTTTCTGGTTAACAGGCTATTTAGCGGGTAATATTTTCTGGCCGGCTTTTTTGCTGAAAACAACTGTCGATTTTGTATTTTTAGGGCTGGTTTTGCAGTTTCTAGGCCGAACCGAGTATTTTATTTACATCTTTCCTTTACAGCTGGTTTATATGCCCTACGTGGTGTTAACTGCTCTGGCCGGGTTGGCCGGAACGTACCGCTGGAAAGGCCGAACACTGAAAAACAATGACGGAAACGGAAGCTGATATTCTGGACGAATTATATTTTGTAACTTCTTTTAAAGCGCTTGACCAAACCCTGAACCTGGATGCAGAAACTCTTTGTGAAAATCTGAAGGCGTTGGTAGAACAAGGCTATGTAAAATGCTTTTTTCCGGATCCGGATACCGAAATAGATTTGGTGCCGGAAACGTTTGCAGCCAATTGTACATCGTATTTTTTTCTGGCTACCAAAGCTGGTTTGCTGGCGCATAATTCCCGATAAATGGCTACCACATCGCAGGTAATGCAGACCCAGGTTTTTCATTCGCCCGGTTATTATATCCGGCAAAGATTGTTGCAGAACGGGCCGGCTATGCTGGGCTTAACCTTAGTTTTGATCGCATTTTTCATAGCGTTTTCGGGCTATTTATTGCTGCCAGATTCTACTACGAATGCGAACGATGGCATTGTGGCGCTGCAAAAGAAACCGGCTGGTTTTACGGTTAAAATTCTGCGCGTTCCGAAAGCTGAAAAGCCGGAAGAAGTGAACAATTTTGAAAAGTGGTTATTCGGAGCACCGGTTGCTTTCGAAAGTATTCCGATAGACAATTATAAAATTGAACGCGACTTTTTAGTGGCAAAACCCTACCGTTCCGGCGCCGGACTGGATACTGCCGAAATGCGTTTCCCTTTGCAAAAACTATTACCGGCTTCAACAGTTCTGCATAAAAAGGGAAGTTTAACGCAGCAAATTGAAGATACTGCTATTGAAACCCGAACGTACTGGCTGGGAACCGATAAAGCGGGCCGCGATGTGCTGAGTCGGTTGTTGCTTGGTACCCGAATTTCGTTGGGAATCGGGTTTCTGGCGGTTTTAATTTCGGTAACTATTGGTTTGCTGGCCGGCGC
The DNA here is from genome assembly GCF_042657365.1 of Adhaeribacter terreus. NCBI lineage: Bacteria > Pseudomonadati > Bacteroidota > Cytophagia > Cytophagales > Hymenobacteraceae > Adhaeribacter > Adhaeribacter terreus. The sequence continues at coordinate 469,144 of NZ_JBHSKT010000002.1, forward strand.
TTTGGCTGGTTACGCCGGTGGCTGGGTAGATAAGGCCATTATGTTTGTGATGACGGTGGTTTGGAGCGTGCCGGGCATTATGCTGGTAATAGCCATTAGTCTGGCGCTGGGCAGTAAAAGTGTCTGGGTTTCGTTTGTGGCGGTGGGCTTAACCATGTGGGTAGATGTGGCCCGGGTGGTGCGCGGCCAGGTTTTAAGTTTGAAAGAAAAGACGTATATTGAAGCAGCAAAAGTTGCGGGTTTACCCGAAATACGCATTATTTTAAAGCATTTGCTGCCCAATTTATTAGGGCCGCTTATTGTAACAGCTACCGCTAATTTTGCTTCGGCAATTTTAATGGAAGCCGGTTTGAGTTTTCTGGGTCTGGGAGTACAGCCGCCGGCGCCTTCGTGGGGCATGATGGTAAATGAAGGCTTTCAATTAATTGGCTCCCGGAACAGTTTGTTTTTAGTTATCTTGCCCAGCTTATGTATAAGCTTGCTGGTGCTGGCTTTTAATTTGCTCGGAAACGGGCTACGCGACGCATATGACCCTAAAATTATCGTTACCAATGCCTGAGACCGTGGAAAGGAATATACAGCAGGAGCTAAATCTGAAGGAATTGGAACTGGCAGCGTTGCTTGAAATTACGCAGGCAATTAACAGCAACCTTCCGGAAAAAGCGCTTTATAAAATTTACCATTTCACGTTACTGGCCCAGTTAAAAATTAACCGGCTCACGCTTTTTGTGCAGGACGAAGCCTGGGAATGCAAGGTTTGTTTTGGCACTGCCACCGATTTTGTGAAACAGAACTTTCCGGAAGAGATCCGGAACCTGCGCGAAATTACCAAACTCAATAACCTGAACCTGGATAAACGCTGGCGCGATTTCGACGTGGCTATTCCGGTAATTCAGGATGGGAAAGTGCTGGCTTTTGTGCTGATCGGGAATATTCATCCGTATTATTCCAACCTTGGGGCTTTATCGTTTATTCAGACGCTGAGTAATATTCTGATCGTGGCAATGGAAAACCGGAAAATGACCCGGCAACGATTGGCCCAGGAAGCTATGCGCAACGAAATTCGTATTGCGCGAGAAGTGCAAGCTATGCTGTTTCCGAAGAGTTTGCCGAATGATAAAGACGTAGCGATACATGCTAGTTACATTCCTCACTCTACCATAGGCGGCGATTATTACGATTACATTAAAATTGACGACGATCAGTTCCTGGTTTGCGTGGCCGACGTATCTGGTAAAGGCGTGCCGGCTTCGTTGCTGATGAGTAATTTTCAGGCCGGTTTGCGTACCATTCTGCGCCAGACCTCCGATCTGGAAACGGTAGTTTCAGAGCTGAATTACCTGATATACCGGAACGCGATCGCGGAGAAATTCATTACCAGTTTCTTTGCAATCTATAACCGGAAAACCAGCGAACTGCACTACGTGAATGCCGGCCACAACGCACCCGTTTTACTGTACGAAAACAATACCTGCCATTTACTGAACGAAGGTTGTACGATGCTGGGTATTTTTGAAGAATTGCCGTTCATGTCGGTAACCAAGGTGCTGATCCCGCAAAAATCGATGTTGCTTTGCTATACCGATGGTTTAACGGAAGTTTTCAACAAGGATGAAGATGAATACGGGCTGGAAAATACCATTAAATTCCTGCAACATTCCCGTTACATGAACCTGCAGGTGCTGCACCGCGAATTGCTGGAAGATATCCGAATCTATAACGATGCCGCCGGTTTTGATGATGATATCACGCTGTTAAGCTGCCGTTTTAAGTAAATCAATTCCGACTTTTTGAGGCTGAAACCCTACCGTTTTTTGTTGAGTTTTATGAAGAAACGTTATATCTGCGTTGCAATGCTGGCCGTTTGCAGCAACTTTGCCTGCACCCGTAAAAGTACGCCGGCAGCTGCTGTAAATAGTAAAACTGAGGTTCCGGCAAACGATCAGGTTTTTGTAATGGTAGAAGAAATGCCGCGTTTTCCGGGTGGCGAAAGTGAACTGATAAACTTTATAAACAAGCACCTGATCTATCCGCAGGAAGCCCGGGATAACGGAGAGGAAGGCAGGGTAATCGTGCAGTTCGTAGTAACGAAAGAAGGTAGAATAACCAATCCTGAAGTTGTGCGGAGCGTTTCGCAAAGTATTGATAAGGAGGCGCTTCGTATTATTAGTAAAATGCCTTTATGGCAACCAGGCAGGCAAAATGGGCGACCGGTAGATACCCGTTATACCTTGCCTTTCATGTTTCAATTACAGTAAAAACAAGCAGTTTTTAAGCACAAAAGCATAGCGTTTTGAAACGGAGATTCGCTTTTAACTAGAAGCTAAAACTAATTCAACGCTTCCGTTTGCTTTTTCTCCCTTGTCCAGATATCGAGTTTTATCAGGAAGGCAATGGAAATGAAGTAGAACGAACCGATCTTATCTACTTCCAGCAGTTCGTTGAGGGTAAGGTGAAAAATGATAATGATGAGGCAAAGCGCTGTGCCAACTATTACGGCCCGCGTTTCCGGATCTTTGGTGCGATGATAAAGCGTTTGCGGTAAGATCAGCATATAACCGATCAGAGCCAAAAAAAGCAGCAAACCGATAATGCCCTGCTCGGCGAGTTGCAGTAAAAAGTAATTGTGTACGGTAGATTTTTCAGGATTATCGCTTACGTAAGTCCGGAAGCGTTTAACGGTGTAGCGTTTATATTCCGGGTAAAATGTGCTTGGGCCGGTACCGGTAAATGGTTTTTCGGCTACCATGTGCATGGCGGCAACCCAGCGGTAAACGCGTTCCATTCCCGAAACATCTTCGAGCTTGTACGTAGCCTGTAAGTGTTTGCCGAAATTATCGCGGTTGAAAACCGTTTTCTCGAATTTAGGGGCGTAATTCAGATAATTTTCATTGTTCAGGAAGAAATAGAAGGCAAATGCGGCTCCCAGATAAGCAACGATTACCATAAGTTTGGTAAGCTTAAACCGGATGGCCAGAAAATAAAATCCGGCAATAGGCAGCGAAAGCCAGGAAGCACGCGTGTAAGAAAAGCCTACACCAGCCACCATAATAAGCAGGCTACAGATCAGAAAAAACTTCACCCAACCTTTCCGGCCTTTCAATAAAGTGAATACATAGGGAATGAAAAACGCGACGACCGTGGCATAAATCACGTGGTTCATGAAGAACGGCGTAACCGACCGGTGCACTGCGTGAAAAGCAAACCCTTTGAGGGCGTGTTTGAAAAGCGAAAAAAGGATCAGACCGATAAGCGGAACCAGGAAGAACCACAAAATGCGTTTAATGTCTTTTACATCGCGGATTATGGAGCCAGTAAGCAGCAAAAACGGCACGATGTACCAAACCTTGGCCAGCAGATATTTTATAGATTTGGTTTGATCTACGGAAAAAGGCATAACCAAAAGCGCCCACAAATAAGTAGCCCCGATGAGCACCACGAGCGGGTGCGACAGAAAACGTTTGTCAGGTTTAAAACCAATGAGCAACGAAGCCATGAAACAACCCGTGAGCAGAAGCATGAGCGGCTCGGCCGGAAGATCCATGCGCAGCCCACCAAACGGAATAAAGAACTCCATAGAGAACGGCAGGCTGAATATGAGCAGGTAGTAAAGCGCGCGGTAATTAGTTAAAAGCAAAAGCAATAGTAAAATTCCGGCCGGAATACCCAGCCAAACCGACGTGTTTTTATAAACACCCCAGCAAACGGAACCAACTATTAAGCTGCCAAAACCCCAGAAAATAAGCTGTTCAGTAACTTTTTCGGGAAGCGGCAGGTGTGCTTTTACGAACTTCATTATTCAAAACGATACTTTTCGCGCTTAAATAATTCGTAAAGCGAAACGAAAATTACCGATAACAGGAATGTTACAATGGTTGAACCCGCCACGATGAGCCAACGGATCGGTTTGATTTTGCGGTTTGCGGCTTCGGCTTTCTGTACTACGTTAATAGTTGAGATCTTGCCGTTCAGTGCAATTTTAGCGTTGTCGTAGTTAGCTTTGGCTTTTATGTAGCGCGAAAGCATATTCGATTGAATGGAATCAAGATCTCTGGTAGCTTTCAGGCCGGCCGCATATTTATCTAAATTATAAACGGAACCGGAGCTGGTAAGGGTAGTAAGCGCTTTTTCCAGACCATTTATTTTAGCTTTCAGGGCCGTAGTGCTACCGCCGGTTTGCTGCATCACTTCCAGTTCGCCTTTGGCTTGGGCCAGTTCGGTCTGGGTTTCGATCACGCTTTTGCTTAAGTGATAACCTTCGTCGGCCAGGCCGTAAATGCCGTAATTTTTACGCACTTCGTTCAGGCTGTCGCGCAGGTTAAGGTAGGCTTTGGAATAATAATTATACTGGTCTTTGTAAATTTCCATTACCCGTTTGCGGTTCTCGAGCGGAAGTTCCTGGTTCAGCACATCGATGCGGGCGGCAATGTCGTTGGCAATGGCGGCGGCTTTGTATTTATCGTGGCTGATGAAGCTGATCTCCAAAGCGTCGCGGTCGTTGGGGCGTACATCGAGGTTGGTGTACCACATGTTCATGGCGCCAAATTTATTGATGTCGCTTTCCATGTCCTGATACCCGTAGTCGAGGTAAAGTTTATACTTGTAGATCATGAAATAAGCCAGCTGCTCGGAAGTGGCTATGGTCGTTAAGCGGTCCAGTTCTACGGAAGAGCCGGTTACTTCAATTTTATCGCCCTGCAGAATGCGGTCCGGATCTACGCTCAGGATATTGGCCGGGTAAATAATGGTTGTAGACTGGTATTCGTTGGTAAGCAGCAGGGAAACGCCGGCGCTGCCCAGCATGGCAAGAATGCTAAGCACCAGGATAGGATATTTCCAACGATTCAGAACAGGCACCAATCCGAGGAGATTTTTCGGACGTTCAGACATAGTTTGCGTAACGCTCATGGTAAAGAATATTCATTCAAAATTAGCCAAAAAACTCAAACTATCCTAAAACAAAGGAGCCCGAAAGTTGGGAATATTTGCTGCAGGTTGCCTATTTATTGCGTTACTTTGCAGGCGCTAAACCCTACCGTTTATTAAAAAGCTACTCGGAAATATAAGTTTTATTCTACTGCTGAACCTGCTGGTGAAACCCATTGGCATTGTGGTAGAAAACCTGGTGCAGGACCGGATCGGTCACGAGGCTTTTGGTTTGTTCAGTGCTTTGTTTTCGCTGGCAACCATAGGGGCCGTACTTTCCGATCTGGGAATAAGCCAGCTGGCTACCAAGAAAATTGCCGCCGATAAAAGCTATTTTGAAGCCTATTTTCCTACCGTTTTTCCCATTAAGATTCTGCTGGCGCTGTTGTTTCCGCTTCTAATGCTGGCGCTTGGGTTTATTTTAGGTTACGACGCACACACACTTTATCTGCTGTTTTTCATAGCATTTACCTTCGGAATTTCACAATTCATTTTGTTTTTCCGGGCAACGCTGCAGGGCAACCAGAATTTTAACGTGGATGCCGTAGGTTCTGTGGCCGATAAATTCCTGCTGGTGTTTTTTGTGCTCGCCCTTTTACCCGTGGGGCTTACGCTGGAGAATTTTGTGTATGCGCGCGCGCTGGCAACCGGGCTGGCTTTTGTGGCGCTTTATTTCCTGATCACGAAATTATACGGCCGGCTGCGCATAAAACTAAACCGCGTGCATTTAAAAGAATTGCTGCGCGACAGTTTGCCGTTTGCCCTTATTACGCTGGTTTATGGCATTAACGAACGCGTGGATATTGTAATGCTGGAACGGCTTTCTTCGGCCAAAGAAGCAGGTCTATACGCCGGACCGTACCGCTGGGTAGATGCCGTAATGATGTATCTCTGGACCATTCTGCCCATATTTTTCGCCAAATTCGCCTTGACCATACAGGATAAAAAAGAGCAGGAAAAACTGTTGCATTTCGGGCAGGTAGTGGTGAGTTTGCCCATTATTTTTATCTGCGTTTTTTCATTTTTCTACGGCGAGCTTTTCTTTTTTCAGTTCAGCAACAGCACACCGGCCGAAATTGCGGCCATGGTACGCAACCTGCAGATCTTATTTCTGAACGTTTTGGTGCATGGTTTTTTTGCCATTTACAGTACCCTTTTAACTTCGAGCAATTTTGAAAAACCGGTAAGCAAGCTGGTAGCGGCCAGTATTGTTATAAACCTGACGCTCAACGTTATTTTTATTCCGGAATATGGCTCGTTGGCAGCCGCCTGGAACACCCTTTTTTGTGCGGTTTTCGTATCTGTAGGGTACTTTATAATGGTTGGGCGCAAGGTGAAAATAAAACTACCTTATGCGTTGCTCTTAAAACTGGTTTTATTGACTGTTTTGCTTGGTGGGCTGTTTTTTGGGTTAAATTATCTCTCCGGTTTGTGGTGGCTGAATACAATATTGGCCGGCGCAGGGTTTTTAATTTTGGTTTTTATATTGCAGATTATTAGTTTAGCTCAAATACGGCAATTGCTAAACCGTAGACCTTAATCTCACCTGCTCTTGAAAATAGCTGTTAACACGCGTTTTTTACTTGCCGGCCGCCTCGAGGGCATCGGGAAGTTTACTTTTGAAACCCTCCGCCGGATGGTAGCCAACCACCCGGAACATGAATTTTACTTTTTTTTCGACCGGCCTTTCGATAAGCAATTTATTTTTGGGCCGAACGTAAAACCCATCGTACTTTCTCCGCCGGCGCGCCACCCGTTCCTTTTTTATATCTGGTTCGAATGGAGTGTTTCCCGCGCGCTAAAAAAAATTAAGCCCGATGTGTTTTTGTCTACCGACGGCCTGACTACGCTTTGCACCAAAGTTCCGCGCGTAACCGTAATGCACGACCTGGCTTTTGAGCATTATCCGCAGGATCTGGGTTTTATAGTACGGAAATATCTGCAGCACTATACGCCTAAATTTGCAAAAGCTTCGGAAAGGATCGTGGCCGTTTCAGAATTTACGAAACAAGACCTGGTGAAAACCTACGGCGTGCCTGCCAGGAAAATTGATGTAGTTTATAACGATGCCAGCGATAATTTTCAACCGGCTACGGAAGAAGAACAGAAGACAACGAAGCAGAAATTCAGCCACGGCAAACCGTTTTTCATATTTGTAGGAGCTTTGCATCCGCGAAAAAACCTGGTAAATCTGTATAAAGCTTTCGATAAATTTAAAAGGCAAAGCCGCTGCGAAGCCAAGCTTTTAATTGTGGGCCGTAAAGCCTGGAAAGCAGGGGAAATTTCAGATACCTTTAAGCAGCTTGAATTTCAGGAAGATGTGATCTGCACCGGCCGCGTAAGCGACGAAGATCTGCGTTTGCTTTATGGCTCGGCGCTGGCCAATGTTTACGTGCCTACGCTGGAAGGTTTTGGAATTCCGATCGTAGAAGCGCAGAAATGTGCGTGCCCGGTAATTACTTCGAACGTAAGTTCTATGCCCGAAGTAGCCGGCGATGCGGCTTTGTTGGTAGATCCGTTCAATATAAATGAAATTGCCGGCGCGATGCAGGATATCTGGAAAGATCATGGGCTGCGTATTTCGTTAGCTTATTTAGGCCGGAAAAATCTCCAGCGTTTTTCCTGGGATAAAAGTGCTGAAAAACTTAGCGAGTCGTTGAGTAAAGCCGTTCAATCTGCCTCTAAACCAAACTGATGCAGCTTTACCGCTTACCAGATTTCGTCCGTACGCTCTTACCGCAACTTGAATGGCGTAAAAATGCGCTGGAAAAGATCATTTACCTGACCTTCGACGATGGGCCAATTCCGGAAGTGACTGATTTTGTTTTGAACACCCTGGAAAAGTATAATGCGAAAGGTACTTTTTTCTGCGTTGGCGAAAACGTGCAGAAACACCCCGAAATTGCTAAGCGCGTTTTAGAACAAGGTCACCGTTTAGGCAACCATACTTTCAACCATTTAAAAGCCTGGAAAACCGCCACCAAACCGTATCTGGAAAACATAAAAAAGTGCGATGTTGTTTTAGAACCGTTTATTTCTGAAACAGAAAAACCGCTTTTCCGGCCACCCTACGGGCAAATTTCCCTGAGCAAGATCAAACACCTGCAGTCGCAATTCCGCATTATTATGTGGGATCTGCTTACCTGCGATTACGACCAGGCGTTGCAACCCGAAATTTGCCTGGCTAAAAGCCTGGAACTTACGCGCTCCGGCTCCATTGTGGTTTTTCACGATAGTCTGAAGGCCCGCCGGAACCTGGAGTTTGTGCTGCCGCGTTACCTCGAGTTTTTTCACCGCCAGGGCTACCGTTTTCAGGCATTATGATCATCGTTTCGGTACTGTATTTTGCAGTTTATTTCAGCGTTTTTGCCTTAGTGCTGAGCTTGTGGATCTTCCGGAAAAAGCAACCGGAAACGGTAGGGTTTTCTGCGGAAAAAGTGCCGGTTAGTATTTTAATTGCGGCCCGCAACGAAGAACACACCATAGAACGCTGCTTAACTGCCATTCAGAATCTGCATTATCCGCCGGAGTTGATCGAAGTTTTGATCGGCGACGATGCTTCTACCGATAATACTTTTCAGGTTATTTCTGGTTTTATTGCCAACAAACCGAATTTCAAACTCATTTCCATAACCGAAAACCTTGGAAAAGCCCGCGGCAAAGCCAACGTGCTGGCGCATTTAGCCCGCCAAGCAACTTCCAATTTCTTCTTTATTACTGATGCCGACGTGGCTGTACCTGAAAATTGGATAAACGCTATGCTTTCGGCCCGAAAAACTGATACCGGCATCGTTACCGGCATTACCACCATTTGCGGAAATGGATTACGGGAACGGATGCAGGCTTTGGATTGGCTCTATGCTTTAGGGTTGATCCAGGTGGTTTCTGATTTAAATTTGCCGGTTACGGCTATGGGCAACAACATGCTGGTTACCCGCGAAGCGTACGAAAAGACCGGCGGCTATGAGCATTTTCCGTTTTCGGTTACCGAGGATATTAAGTTGTTCAGAGAAGTTCTGAAACAAGGTTACGGATTTAAAAACCTGTTTTCTGAAGAAGTGCTCGCAGAAACTTTGCCGCCGGAAAACTTCAAGACTTTGCTGCACCAACGTAAACGCTGGATGCAAGGCACCATGCATTTGCCGCTTTACATGAAACTGGTGCTTATTTTATACGCCTCTTTTTATGTGGTTTTGGTACCATTTTTTTGGCTGGTTCCGGTGGGTGTCGCTTGCGCGGTGCTGTTGCTGAAATGGCTTTTTCAGAGTTGTTTTTTAGTGATCTGTCTGAAAAAACTCAACCGCAAAGCGACTTTAAAAGACCTGGTTTTTTTTGAAGGATATCAGCTTTTTATTTCGGCGGCCTTGCTTATTTTTTATTTCCTTCCGCTGAAAGTTATCTGGAAAGGCCGGAAATATTAACCAAATTTGCAGCCTGACTTTTTACATGAAAAACCCTAGTGTTTTCAGGGGTAAAAGTTAGATAAATATGTTAAATGGAATTGGCTTGTTAAAATCAGGAAGCCGCTTTTTGTAAAGATGAATTTAATAGATACCCACGCGCATATTTACGCCGCCGATTTTAAAACTGATCAGCGCGAAACCTTGCGTCGCGCGCAGGAGGAAGGTGTAACCAAGATACTGATGCCGAATATTGACCATACTTCCATAGATGCCATGCTCGAAACCGAAGCGCAAAATCCGGATTTATGCCTGGCTATGATGGGGCTGCATCCGTGTTCGGTAAAGAAAGATTTTCACCAGGAATTATACCGCATAGAAGACTGGCTGAACAAGCGCAAATTCATCGGAATAGGAGAGACCGGAATTGATCTTTATTGGGATAAAACCTTTCTGGCGCAGCAACAGGAAGCGCTTCAGGTTCAGGTAGATTGGGCAATTAAATTCAAGCTGCCCTTAATTCTACATACCCGCGATTCTTTCTCCGAAACCTACAAAATTATAGCCCGCAATCAGCACGAAAATCTGACCGGCATATTCCATTGTTTTTCCGGCACCGCCGAAGAAGCCCAAAAAGCCATCGATCTGAATTTTTACCTCGGCATTGGCGGCGTAGCTACTTTCAAAAACGGCGGCCTCGACAAAATTCTACCCGAAATTCCGCTGGAAAGATTGGTGCTGGAAACCGATTGTCCGTACCTGGCGCCCGTTCCGCACCGCGGCAAACGTAACGAACCCGCTTATGTAAAACTGGTGGCTGAAAAAGTGGCCCAGCTTAAAAATATTTCGGTTGACGAACTGGCGGAAATTACCACTGCTAACGCGCAGAAATTATTTGGCTTGCAAGCATGATGAATTATACTAAACTAGATGTGCACACGGCCGCGCCGCTGCATCCGGAGGCGTCCGTTTTGTTAATTTACACGGGCGGCACGCTGGGTATGGTTTACGATATTTCGGGCAAGCACCTCATTCCGTTCAACTTCGACCAGATCCTGAACCGCGTACCGGAACTGCAGCAGATAAACGTGTTGCTCACCGTTTTAACGCTCAACGAACCGATCGATTCCTCGAATATTTCCATTGAGCATTGGCTGGAACTGGCGCATATTATAGAGGAACACTACAATTTTTACGATGGCTTTGTGATCTTACATGGTACCGATACCATGTCTTACACGGCATCCGCACTGAGTTATTTGCTCGAAAATCTGGCCAAACCAGTAATCTTAACGGGCGCGCAGGTGCCTATAGGCAAAGTGCGTAACGATGCTCGTTTCAACCTGATCTCGGCGCTGGAAATTGCGGCCAAGGGTGGGGTAGAAGGTAGTACGCACGTGCCGGAAGTTGCCATTTATTTCGATAATGTTTTGCTGCGCGGCAATCGTACCAAGAAAGTAGAAAGCAGCCATTTCGATGCCTTTAAATCCGATAATTATCCGCCGCTGGCTGTAGCCGGTATTGAACTGGAATTTGAGCCACTTCATATTCTTCCCAATCCTGAAAAACCGCTGAAAGTCCACCGGAAACTCGATAACCGTGTTGCCATTCTCAAGCTTTTCCCCGGCATTTCAGAAATGGTTGTCCGCTGTTTGTTGAGTAACCGCAATCTGCGTGGCCTAGTGCTGGAAACTTACGGCTCTGGCAATGCTCCAACCGCTGATTGGTTCCTGAAATTATTGCGCGAAGCCATTGCCAACGGTTTGATCATACTGAATGTAAGCCAGTGCGATGAAGGTGATGTAAAGCAAGGCCTCTATGAAACAAGCCGCTACCTCGAAGAAATGGGTGTAATTGGCGGTGCCGATATAACTACCGAAGCGGCCATAACCAAATTGATGTTTGTATTGGGGCAAGATCTGACGGTGGAGGAAAGTAAAAAAATGTTGCGGGATAACCTGCGGGGCGAAATTTCTTTGTAATCAGAAAACGCTATACTTTTAAGCCTAAAAACTTGCAGCGCACAAAATTTATCCGTTTCTTTGCAGCCTATTAAACAGAGAGGTGTCCGAGTGGTTGAAGGAGCACGCCTGGAAAGTGTGTATACCTCAAAAGGGTATCGTGGGTTCGAATCCCATCCTCTCTGCTGAAATTAGAAAGTCCTGTAAGTTACTGCTTACAGGATTTTCTTGCTTTAAAACCATAGCGTTTTTGCTGGCTTATATTCATCATGAATTTGTAGGGAGTGAACTTTTCAAATCGCTAAATCCAACTTCGACTTTTCAGGGAAATTCAATCGTCGTTTCAATTACTCTCGAAAATAGTCATTTCCGGCCATAGACTATTGAATTCTACCAGAAAATCCTGAACCAATTCTTTGCTGTTGCTTACGATCACATTTTCATGGTTGTAGAGCGCGGCGCTGCGGGTCCAGTTGTAACTTCCGGTAATCAGTAATTCATTATCTATTAAGGCGAATTTGTGGTGCATGTGGTTGCGCGTGTTATCGGTGCGCACGGCAATTCCGGCTTGCGCCAGTTGCCGGATATCAGAGCCAAGATCGAAGAGTTTTTCGTTATCGGTCAGGATTCTGATGTTGATGTTTTTCCAGTGCGCTTTCAGAATTGCGTTCGTGATCTGGTCATCGGAAATGGTGAAGACGCAGATCTTGATGGAATTTTGCGCGTTTTCGATGGCAGAAATAATGGCTTGCTGACAATCGGTTCCGGGGCTGAAATACGCTTTGTTGATGGCTTTTTTTGAAGATTTGAATACGGAAAACATCTTTATTGCTCCAAGGCTTTTAGGCGGTTATTTAATTGCATTACGGTTTGCTCCAGCATATTTAGGCGGTCTTCGAGCTGCGTCGGCGCTTTTAAACGGGTACTGAAAACGCCGCGCACTTCCCATATCTCCAGAATTTCGGTAAACGGTATTTCGCTCAGTCCATAATCCGGATTATCGGCTTTAAGTTTTAATTTTCCTTCGGCCGTAACTTCCTGAAGTCTTCTTACCAAAAAGCTGCTTTGTAACACGAGAATATAAACCAAGCCTGGCATTAAAGCATCATAAGCAGACGGTTCGACCAATTCTGCCAGTAACAGATCGCCGTTAAAAATGCCGCACTCGCGGTATTGCATTTCGGAACCGGTGTGCTCAAAGGCCCGGCCAATGCTTTTAAACGTTACCGGAAAATGAACTACCGGTAGTTGCTCTAAGAACGTTTTTTCATTCCGGTGGAAAATATATTCCTGGATATTTTCGGCATTTACCAGCACGGTTTCGGGAGCGAGGCTGGTAAATGCTACTTTTATGAGCGACGGCGCATTTTTTAATTCCTGCTTGTAAAGGTCGAAGCCATAAAGCTCGTTTACGGTCAGTTCTTTGGTGAGCAGCAGGTCTATAGAAACGCCGAAATGCCGCGCGATCTGCACTACAGTTTCCATTTTGGGCTCGGAACGGCCTTCTTCATACGCTCCCACGCTGGGACGGGCTAGGTTGAAGAGCTGCGCGAAACCCGCCTGGCTCAAATTTTTGACCGTCCGGATCTTCTTGATATTTTTTCCAATAAAAGACATAAAAAATAAAACCTGCTAATATTTTGAGCGTATCTATTTTTTGTAGTATAATTGCAATGTAAATGTAGGAAATAAAAGGACAATACCTGAAGCATTCGCTACTTTTTTGAGCCACGGGCCCGGCTTAAAAAATTTGCAGCGCTTTTTTAGCTCTTTCCGCTAAAAAGTTAACATGAAATTACATTTTCTTTCTTATCTTAGGAAGCGAAAATGCTCATAGAACTGACTTCGCTCTTGCGATGATTTTCCCCTTGAGGGGAGTTAGAGGGGTGTAAATTGCAATCGTGATAACGCCCCCTCCGGCTCCCCTCAAGGGGAGAGAAAGAAGCAGCAACTTTATTTTGCCACCTCCCGGAATGGGAATTTGTGTTCCGAACCTTTAAAATTTTCAAGCATGAACAATCCTTACTTTGCCAAAGTGAAGGCTTATTTACAGGACCTGCACTTTCATATTTCGCATGAGAACCCGACTGATGGCGTTTTGGTGGTAGATAAACCCGAAGCTGGCATTCAGAACCTGGTAATTGGTTGCGCCGATCCGCTGCTTATTATGGAACAGCACATTCTGGATCTGCCGGTTTTAACAACAAAAGTTTTGCAAAGTCTGCTGCAGAAGAACCGCGATATTATTCACGGCGCTTTTGTGCTCGACGAAACCGGTCGCAAACTGATCTTCCGCGATACGCTGCAACTGGAAAAACTGGACCTCTGTGAAATCGAGGCTTCTTTTAATTCCCTGGCGTTGCTGCTGAGCGAGTATTCTGAACAATTAATTGAATTTTCAAAAATTAAAGTAAACAGCTATGAACATATTCCGTCGCATATTTAAAATAGGCCAGGCCGAAGCTCATTCCGCCATCGATCAGCTGGAAGACCCGATCAAAATGACCGAGCAGGGAATCCGCGATATGAAAGAAGACCTGGAAAAAAGCCTGCGCGCCCTGGCCGAAGTAAAAGCCATGGCCATCCGTTCGCGCAACGATGCCGAAGCTTATCGCGTCAAATCGGATGATTACGAGCACAAAGCTATTTTGCTGTTGCAGCGTGCGCATAAAGGCGATCTGGAAACTTCGGAAGCGGACCGTTTGGCCGGCGAAGCGTTGGTAAAAAAAGAAGAAAACCTGAAACTGGCCGAACAGGCAACCGCCGATAAAGAAAAGTTTGAAAGATCGGTGCAGCAGCTGGATCAGAACATTAAAACCCTGCGCAGCACTTTAAGCAAATGGGAAAACGAACTGAAAACCCTGAAAAGCCGTGTTATGGTAAGTAAAGCCACGCAAACCATTAACAAACAACTGGCCCAGATCGATTCTTCGGGCACAGTAGCCTTGCTGGAACGCATGAAAGAAAAAGTAGCCGTGGAAGAAGCTTTGGCCGAAAGCTACGGTGAAATTGCGAACGAAAGCCGCACCATCGATCAGGAAATTGAGAAAGCGCTGGAAAAAAGCCAGTCCCGTTCTACATCTGATAATGTTGCCGCTTTGAAAGCTAAGTTAGGTTTAACGGAAGCTTCGGAATAAACCGGATCTTTGACTTTTTCGGCTTGAAAGCATACCGTTTATGGTAGCGTGAAAACACCCCTCCGGCTCCCCTCGAGGGGAGAATCTTCGCGATGAGTAATCTAAAACTTATAATAATAATGTATTGAAGATTCACATTAGCCGATACTCTCCCCTTGAGGGGAGCCGGAGGGGTGTTTTCACGCTACCAAGTACATTTCAGATAATGAAGAATCCAATCATCCCATACCGGAAGGATCTGCGGGCCAAAGCCAGAGAATTGCGGAACAACAGCACGTTGTCGGAAATCCTGCTTTGGAACGAGATCAAGAACCGGCAAATGGATGGCGTGCAGTTTCACCGGCAAGTACCCATGCTTGATTTCATTGTTGACTTTTATTCGCATGAATTAAAAATCGCTATCGAAATTGATGGTAAAAGTCATGACGATAAAATGGAATATGATGACCTGCGTCAAAAGCAACTTGAGGCTTACGGTGTAATATTCATGCGTTTTGATGATATGGATGTGAAGCGGAATTTGCGGTGGGTGCTGGATGAAATTTGGGAACAGGTTCTGGTTCTGAAGAAGCATTTTTCCGATGAGCAGGCAAAACACCCCTCCAACTCCCCTCAAGGAGAGAGTTCGCAGTAATAACCCTAAGTTAAAGGAAAAAGTCTAGTGAACATTTAAGAAAAACAACTATAGAATTTATAATTCATCATTAAAAATTCATCATTACCCAACTGCCTATGACCGAACTTTTACAAGCTGCCGTGGCGCCGGCAAACATCATTCCTACCACCTTAATGGTGCTTATTATAATGTACTGGGTTTCGGTGATTATTGGCCTGCTGGATTTGCAAGCGTTCAATATTGAGATCGAAAAGGATTTTCACATTGATACCCACGTAGATGCGCACCATGAATTTTCGGTGGCCTGGCTCAACAATGTGCTGGCATTTTTCAACCTCGGAAGGATACCGTTTATGGTGTTCATGAGTTTCCTGGTGTTGCCGTTCTGGGTGCTGGCCATTCTTACCGTACATTACGCACCTTTTCTGCCGGCGGGCATCGCGTTTTTATTGCTTATTCCGAATTTATTCCTGAGCCTTTTTATTGCCAAAGCACTTACTACGCCTTTCGTGAAAATGTTTGCGGCGCTAGAAAAAGAACACGACAGCACGGTTACCATCATCGGGAAAGTTTGTACGGTTTTGTTGCCGGCAACTTCAACTGAAATGGGACAGGCTTCCGTGAAAACCGATGCGGCGCCGCTTATTCTGAACGTGAAAACCACTCGCGGTGCTACTTTGAAAAAAGGCGATACGGCGCTGGTAATCGATTATCTTCCTGAAAAACAGCTTTATTTAATAGAACCTTACGAAACAATTTAATCTATGATTGCACAATTATCCTGGACTATCGTTGGCATGCTGGCGGTAATACTTTTCGGCCTCATTGCCATCGTCGTAAAAATGTACCAGAAGGCCATTCAGGGCGAGGCGCTGGTACGAACCGGTTTCGGCGACGCCAAAGTTTCCTTTTCCGGCATCTTCGTAATACCCATCATCCACAAGCTGGAAGTAATGGACATTACCCTGAAAACCATCGTGATCTCGCGTACGGGTTCGGAAGGGTTGGTTTGTAAAGACAACATGCGCGCCGATATTAAAGTGAACTTCTTTTTGCGCGTAAACAAAACCCCGGAAGACGTCATGCAGGTGGCCCAAGCTATTGGCTGTAAACGTGCTTCAGACCAACACGCGCTGGAAGGTTTGTTCGATGCGAAATTCTCCGAAGCCTTGAAAACGGTTGGTAAGCATTTTGAATTTGTGGACCTGTACCAAAGCCGCGACGAATTTAAACGCCAAATTTTGCAAGCCATCGGCACCGATCTGAACGGCTATGTTTTAGACGACTGCGCAATAGATTATCTGGAGCAAACACCGCTTACCGCGCTAAACGAAAACAACATTCTGGATGCGGAAGGTATCAAGAAGATCATCGACCTCACGGCGCAGCAGAAAGTCCAGGCCAATTTAATTGAGCGCGAAAAGCAGAAAACCATTAAAAAGCAGGACGTTGAAGCGCAGGAAACCATTCTGGAACTGGAGCGCCAACTTGCCGAAAACGAAGAAAAGCAGAAGCGTGAAATTGCCAACATAAAATCGCGCGAAATGGCCGAAATGGAAAAAGTGCGTTACGAAGAACGCCTGAAAGCCGAAAAAGCCCGCATTGCCGCCGACGAAGAAATTAAAGTTGCCGAGCAGAATAAAGAACGTCAGATCCTGGTGGCTGAGAAAAGTAAACTGCGCACCGATGCCGTAGAAACCGAGCGCGTAGAGCAAGCCCGCATGCTGGAAGTAAATGAACGTGAGCGTATTGTGGCCTTGGCCCAGATAGAAAAAGACAAAGCCCTGGAAGAAGAACGCAAGAATATTCAGGCCATTATCCGCGAGCGTGTGGTGGTTGAAAAAGCTACGGTAGAAGAGGAAGAGCGTATCAAAGATACCAAAGCTTTTGCCGAAGCAGAACGTACCAAATCAGTGGCCATTAAAAACGCCGAAAAGGAAGCCGAAGAAGCGCTGGTGAAAGAAATTAAGAGTGCCGAAGCTGCCCGTCAGGCCGCCGAGTTCAGAGCCAAGCAATTGCTCATCGATTCGGAAGCGGAACAAGCTTCTGCGAACAACCGAGCCCAGGCCATAAAAATGATGGCCGAAGCGGAAGCTGCTCAAGCCGCTGCTATCGGTTTATCGGAAGCACGTGTGATGGAAGCCAAAGCCGAAGCACATCAGAAAGAAGGCGAAGCCGAAGCCGTAGTGATTGAAATGCAGGCCGTTGCAACTGCCAAAGCCACCAAAGTAAAAGCCGAAGCGCAAGCCGAAGCCGACGAAAAAGTAGGAATGGTAGCGGCTAAGATTACGAAAGAAAAAGGTATTGCTGAAGCTGTTGTGGTGGAGAATTTAGCTGCTGCTACCGAGAAAAAAGGTCTGGCCGAAGCCCGCGTAATCGGCGAGAAATTTACTGTAGATGCGCAAGGAATTGAGCAGAAAGCCGAAGCTATGAAAAAACTGGACGGCGTTGGCAAAGAGCACGAGGAATTCAAACTGCGTCTGGACAAAGACAAGTCTATTGAACTGGCGCAGATCAACATTCAGAAAGACATTGCCGCCGCGCAGGCCGAAGTTATTTCCGAAGCCCTGAAAGCTGCGAAGATCGATATTGTGGGTGGCGAAACGATGTTCTTCGACCAGATCGTAGGCTCGATTACCAAAGGCAAGCAGGTAGATCGTCTGGTTGGGAATTCCGAGGTTTTAGGGTCTGTAAAAGATACGTTCTTCCACGTAAATGGCAACGGAGAAGTAGATTTCAAAATGAACCTGCAGCGCTTCATCAACCAGTTCGGCATGAACTCCGAAGATGTTCGCAACCTCAGCGTTTCCGCCTTATTGCTGAAGATGATGACCAATGCCGATGATTCTACTAAAGCTGCTTTGAAACAATTAACTTCTACTGCAAACGCGATGGGAATTGCTGATAAAGCGGTACATAGTTTTGGTTTGAATTAGGATAGCGTTTTTGGTAACATGTAAACACCCCTCCGGCTCCCCTCAAGGGGAGAGTATCGACTAATGTAAATAACCACCCCCAACACCTCCTTGAAAAGGAGGGGAGCTGGAAAATGCTAAGTTCTTTTGTTTGCTTTTTTATAGCTGACTGCAGAAAACGGTATGCTTTTTCGCTCAAAAAGTCTGCTAAAAACAGTGAACCAAAAGCTCCCCTCCTTAACAAGGTGGGGTAGGGTGGTTGATTTTCAATTGCTTAAATATTTCTTAAATGTCCACTTTCCGCTATAGTATCTGCGATCCATTCTCTCCGGAAATTATTGAAAAAGGATCAATTGATAAGGCAGGCTTTTTAAAGGTTTTCCATGAATTTCCCTGGGAAGAAATGTTGCACCAAATGGAAGAAGCTGAAAACTCGGTTTCCGGGAAGGATATTCACTATTCGCCTTCTTTGGAAGTTGAGAACAGAAGCAATAAAAATGGACTGTCCATTTCAGTTGTAGATGGGAAAGATGAACCGGAATTTTACATCTTTTATAAACGGCCTGAAATTAGAAAATACCTCTTCGGATTCATTCAGAAAATGGATGAAAACTTTGTGTCGGATAGAACAAGCCAAACCAAAGCAGATGCGCTGGCTGCCATTAATGCGCTGTTTGACAATGATCTTGCCCTACTGAAAAGCCGTTGGGGTTAATTCCTCATTTCCGCTTTTACTTTGACTTTTTACCCTAAATACCCTATCGTTTTTACCTTATGAATACCAACTCAACTGCGGCAGAAACAACAACTTCCAACGTGCAACTGGAAAGCGGAACTTACGAAATTCTGCGGGGACGTTTGCAGGAGAACAGCCGGGAATTGCAGCAGCGCATGGAGCAACTGAACCAGGAACGGAAGCATGTTTTCGGGGCCATTGAAACGGCGCTGTTGGGTACTGAACGGATCACGACGGAAAACAACTGCATTCCCTGGGATATGGTGCCGGTTGGTTCTTCGTTTTTGTTTGGTTACAACGTGGTGATCGGGTTGAAAAGTGAGATCGAATTGGCGGACGTTTTCAGCGTGTATGGGTATGCGGACCGCACGTTTCATCCGAAGGGTTTGGAGCTGATAAACGATACCGTTTTTGCCGAAGATTTTAAGAAGCTTTACAAGTATTACAAAAATACTCAGTTCGTAAAATTCGCCATAACCGGTACCAATTTGTTCATGGTTTTCCGGATCGGGAAGGGGGTGAACGATATTAAAACGTTTAAGTGGGTTATTAACGGCGATTCTATAACTTACCTGGATAACCGCAGCGACCACGAGTTTGTTTACCCCACGCAGCATGATTTTTCCTGGAAACGGCCCACGCGGGAGGCACACCGGAAAGGCAAGTATCCGCACGTTTCCATTGAAGATAAAGTGTTCGTGGAAACCGTTGGCGGCGACCTGACCATTAAAATTGAAGACAATACCGAAAGCGGCCAGGGAATTTATTCCGAAGAAGTAGAAGATAAAGACCAGACCCTGGACGACTCCGAGATTTATTACGCCATTATCGGCAACATTATTATTCTGAAGATCCGGCCGTACCGCGAAAACAAGTACCGCTACATCGTTTACAATTCTAAAATGCACACGGCCCGGCGCATCGATGCGCTGGAAGAATGCTGCATTATGCTGCCCGATAACCAAGGCATTATTTACGCTTACGGCTACTACCTGCAGACCGGCGATTTCAAGCAGTTCGAGAACAACCTTCGGGACATGATCTTTGAAAAACGGATCGCATCTCCGAACGGGGAGGATTTCCTGTACGTGTTCTACAACAAGGAAGCCGGAACCTACCTGCTGCTGTCGTACAACCTGATCAGCCAGAAGATCGAAAATCCGATCGTTTGCCACGGGTACGCCATTTTCGAGAACGGCGAATTATGCTTTTTCCGGGCCGATAACGAACCGAAGAAAAACCACGCCATTCAGGTGTGGCAAACGCCTTACGTGAGTCCGGATTATACCTTGCCGGTTACGCAGGAATCGTATGTGTACAAGATCGGCAACAAAGATATTGTGCGGGCCATGGCCGAAAGTACCGAGCTGCTTACGCTGCTGAACAAAGACGATTCTTACAGCAATTTGTACCTCGACCTGATCAAACGTACCACCGATATTCTGGATGGTTATCACTGGCTTTCGAAGGAGGAAATTTTTAATCTGGCGCAACCGTTGGTCGCGATCCGGCAAACGGCTACGGCGGCGGTAGATGAATTTGAAAAGGTTGTCAGCATCCGAAAGAATACCGAAAAGCAAATAAACCTGGTACTCGACAAAGCGGAAGCGCTGGTGCAAAGCATTAAAATTCAGAAGGCGGCCGAGATCAATACGTTTGTGAAATACCTGGCGGAATTGCGTGCCTTGCGCGGCGAAGTAATTTCGCTGAAAGAATTGCGTTACGCGGACTTGGAAAAAGTGGCAACCTGCGAAAATAAGTTGGCGGAAACCACGCAGGAAGTTTCGAATAATTGCGTGATTTTCCTGCTGAAACAAGACGCGCTGCAGCCTTATGAAGTGAGAGTAAAAAACCTGGAAAACGGTATCGAATTGGCGCAAAAAGTCGTGGAGATCGATGCGACGGAGAAGGAAATAAATGCGGTATCGGCGGAACTGGAAATGTTGATCGAAGTGGTTAGCAACCTGAAGATCGAGGATGCCACTCAAACTACCAGCATTATCGATGCTATTTCAGCCATTTATTCCGGATTTAACCAAACCAAAGCGGCGCTGAAACGGAAGAAAAAAGCGCTGCTGAGCGTAGAAGGAAAAGCCGAATTCAGCGCGCAGCTAAAGCTTATCAGCCAGGGTGTGATCAATTTCCTGGACCTCTGCGATACGCCGCAAAAGTGCGAAGAATACCTGGCCCGTTTAATGGTGCAGCTGGAAGAACTGGAAGGTAAGTTTCCGGATTTCGAAGAATTTGTGGACCAGATCAGCGTGAAGCGGGAGGAAATTTACAACACCTTCGAAACCAAAAAAGTAAGCCTGCAGGAAGCCCGCAACAAACGCGCTAACAGCCTGCAGCAATCCGCCGACCGGATATTGAAAGTGGTGCAAAGTCGGGTAGCCAAACTTACCTCCGTAAACGAGATAAACGGCTATTTTGCATCGGATCTGATGATCGAAAAGGTGCGGAACATTACCGAAGAATTGCTGCAGTTGGGCGATCCGGTAAAAGCCGATACCATTCAGAGCCGCCTGAAAACGGTGCGGGAAGATGCAGTTCGGCAGTTGAAAGACCGGCAGGAATTATTCGTGAACGGCACCGATATTTTAAAGCTGGGCGACCATCATTTTACCGTAAACACGCAGCCGCTGGCGCTCAGCATTGTGAACAAGGAAGGCGAAATGTTCTTCCACCTCACCGGCACCAACTTCTTCGAAAAAATTACAGACCAGGAATTCTTAAGTTACCGTGAAGTTTGGGAACAGACTTTTGTGTCGGAAAATGATACCGTTTACCGCGGCGAATATCTGGCTTATAAAGTGCTGGAAGCAGCCAAAGCGAAGCTGGAAAAAAACGTTGCCGCCACCGACGATTTTTTGGATTTAACCATCGAAGAGCTGTACCGCTTGAGCTTGGCGGAGCTGACGGATTACGTGCAAAAGTTCATGGCAACGCGCTTCAACGAAGGTTACGTGAAAGGCGTGCACGACCATGACGCTGCACTTATTTTACAAGCTATGGTGCGCTTAACCAAAACCGCCGATCTGTTGCGTTTCGATGCAAATGCCCGGGCTTGTGCCGCTTTGTACTGGCAAGCCTTCGCGCCGGCAAACCGCAAAAATGATCTTAACCACCAGCTAAAAGGCGTAGGCGCAATTCTACAGGTTTTCCCGAACACGCACCAGTTCGATGCCATTAAAACGGACCTGGAAGAGGAACTGAAAACCTTCATTTCCGAAACCAGTTTATGCGAAGGTGTGGACACCACGGATGCTGCGGCTTACTTGTTTTATGAACTCACCCGCGGCGATCATTTCGTCATCGATCTGGAGGCTGCCACACTTTACAATGCTTTCCTGGATTTCCTGAGAAACAATAAAGTGCAGGCAACTTACGAGGCTTCGGTGAAAGCGCTGGAGCAAAATCCGGCTTTGCAGTTTGCGCTGGTTCAGAATTGGGTGAAGGCTTTTGCGGGGCAATCGGAGCAGGCAGATAAAGGCGATTATGTGGCCGAAGCGGCGGTGCTTTTATTCACGCATGCCTACCAGCCGGACCGGGTAATTTCGGTTTCGTTGCGGGAAAAACTTTCCGGCTTCCGGGGTTCGCATTCTTTAATTGAGGAGCAAAATTATCAGTTGCATTTCAATTCGTATATGAACCGGCTGCGGCATTACGAAGCTACGGTTGTGCCGGCTTTTAACCGTTTTTCGGAGCTGAAAAAGCAACTGACGCACCAGTTTGAAGAAGAGCTGCGCCTGAACGAATTCAAGCCGCGGGTACTGTCTTCTTTCGTAAGGAATAAATTGCTGGATCAGGTTTATTTGCCGTTGATCGGAGCGAACTTAGCCAAACAGATCGGCACGGCCGGCGAAAATAAACGCACCGACCTGATGGGAATGTTGCTCCTTATTTCGCCGCCAGGCTACGGTAAAACCACCATTATGGAATACCTGGCAAACCGTTTGGGCATTATTTTTATGAAGATCAACGGTCCTGCGTTGGGGCACCAGGTTACGGCTTTAGACCCAGCCGAAGCGCCGAATGCAGCCGCCCGCGAAGAGCTGGAAAAACTAAACCTGGCCTTCGAAATGGGCGACAACGTGATGATCTACCTGGATGATATTCAGCACTGTAACCCGGAGTTTTTGCAGAAATTCATTTCGCTTTGCGATGCTCAGAGGAAGATAGAAGGCGTTTACAAAGGCAAAAGTAAAACCTACGATTTCCGGGGTAAAAAAGTGTGCGTGGTGATGGCCGGAAACCCCTATACTGAAACCGGCGAAAAATTCCGCATCCCGGATATGCTGGCCAACCGCGCCGATATTTACAATCTCGGCGACATCATAGGTAATACGGAAGCAGCCTTCAAATTAAGTTACCTGGAAAATGCGCTGACCTCGAACAAAGTGCTGGCAAACCTGGCTTCTAAAAGTCAGCAGGATGTTTATGCGCTGGTTAAACTCACGGAAAGCGGAAGCCAGGAAGGTATTTCATTTGAAGGCAATCATTCGCCGGAAGAACTGAACGAATACACTTCGGTGCTGAAGAAATTGCTGCGCATCCGGGACATTATTTTGCGGGTAAATCTGGAATATATCCGTTCTGCGGCGCAGGCCGAAGAATACCGTACTGAACCGCCGTTCAAGTTACAAGGCTCTTACCGTAACATGAACAAGCTCACCGAAAAAGTAATGCCGATCATGAACGACGAAGAACTGCAAACCTTGATCTTGTCGCATTACGAAGGGGAGGCTCAAACATTAACGTCCGGCGCCGAAGCGAATATGCTGAAATTCAGAGAGCTAAACGGTATGCTTTCGGAGGTAGAAAGTCAGCGTTGGGATGCTATTAAGGCTACTTACGTAAAGAATCTGAAACGCAAAGGCTTTGGGGAGAATAACCAGGTAGGGCAGGTGCTGGAGCAGATGGAGCAAATTTCTGGTGGGTTGATGGGGATTAAGGATGTGTTGGGGCGGTTTAGCCAGCAGTAATTTTTGCGTCAAGGTTTAGAAATTGAAAGCCTGCAACAGCTCTGTTGCAGGCTTTTTTTAATCCTGTTTCAACAATTATATGTTCAGATTTTCGCTGTAATTTTTGATTTTGCCTAACTTGGTTTTTTCGTTGGAAAAGTTGAACCAAGAATTTTTTTTTCAGCGGATAACTACGTAGTGTATTCCTGCCGACTGTCGCCAATCAGCTTATTGCTTTCGAAATAATTTATTAATTTGGAGTTCGTTAAAGGAGCATGAAAAACGTAATTGGAGGCATGAAACAAAGCTGGTTAAAACTGTTTTTGCTGAGTTTAATTTTCCTTTCCGGAAGTCTTTTTGTCCGGGCGCAGGAGGTGAAGGTTATAAAATTTGCCGAATTGCAGGCTTTGCGAAACAATCCTTCGGATACTTTATTTGTGATGAATTTCTGGGCTACCTGGTGCAAGCCCTGTGTGAAAGAGTTGCCTTATTTTGAAGCTATCAATACAAAATATAAAGGCCAGCCGGTAAAAGTAATGCTGGTAAGCATGGATTCTAAAAAGGACTTGCAGACCAAAGTGCTGCCATTTGTAAAAAAGCGAAACCTGAGATCGGACCTGTACCTGCTCGACGAACCCGATGCCAATTCCTGGATCGATAAACTGGAACTGAAATGGTCGGGGGCGATTCCGGCAACTATTTTTTTCAATAACCAAAAGCAGCTTTACCGGTTTGAAGAAAAGGAATTTCATGAAGCCGAACTCTACGGCCTGGTCGATGAATTGAATGCTAAAAAATAAATGAACCTATGAAAAGATCACTTTCTTTAATTTATGTAGCCTGTCTGGCCGTAATTGGTTTGCTGGTTGCTGCCCGTCCTGCCGAAAACGAAGGCTACAGAGTGGGCGACACCGCCATTGATTTTAAGCTGAAAAACGTGGACGGCAAAATGGTATCGCTGGTGGATAATAAAAAAGCGAAGGGCTTTATTGTTACGTTCACCTGCAATACTTGTCCGTATTCGGTGGCTTATGAAGACCGCATTATTGCGCTGCAGAGAAAGTATGAACCGCAGGGGTACCCGGTAGTGGCCATCAACCCGAACGATGTAACCGTTTCTCCGAAAGACTCTTTTAAGGATATGCAGAAGCGGGCTAAAGAAAAGAAATTCAACTTTGCTTACCTGCAGGACGAAACCCAGGAAATTACCAAAGCTTACGGCGCTACCCGCACCCCGCATATGTACGTGCTGCAAAAACAACCCGATAATTCTTTGAAAGTAATGTACATCGGCGCCATAGATGATAATTCGCGGGAACCGGAGAACGTGCAGAAAAAGTACCTTGAAAATGCTCTGGATGAACTGATTGCCGGTAAGGAAATTTCGCAATCGGCAACCAAAGCCATTGGCTGCACCATTAAGTGGAAACAGAGTTAAGTTTTTCAAGTTATGCTAAAAAAGGGAAGCTCGTAAGCAAGCTTCCCTTTTTTATTTAAAAATGCTACCGTTTTCGGAAGTTGAGTGGGTAATACCGTTCACAAAACGAGTATTAGAAGCTGGTAGATAAGTTCTTTAACAATTGCCGCGGAAAAGGCTATCCGGATGCCATTACCAAAGAAGTCTGGCGGCAGGTAGAATCGTTTGCTGGTTATTCGTTTTCTAAAACGCATTCTTCCTCTTTTGCCGTGGAAAGCTACCAGAGTTTGTACCTGAAAGTGCATTTCCCGCTGGAATTTATGGTGGCCGTGATCAACAATTTCGGAGGCTTTTACCGTACTTGGGTATATGTAAACGAAGCCAGGAATGCCGCTTTAATACATAGCCCTATATCGTGCCACCTGAGTTGCTGAAAATTTATACCTGATGGGAATGACTTGAATTTATCTTCGCGTTTTGCAGTAAGGAAAACCAAAAGCTTAAAATCCGCACCTTTTTCGGCTAGTATTTTTGCATAAGAATCTAATTGTTCAATTCCCTCTGTTGATGCTATCTTGCTTTCAATAATCACGTGAGAGTGACCCAAATTAATCTCCAGGTCAGTTCGCCTTTTCTGGGCAGCATAAATACTTTGAGTTTCAACGGTAGCTGAACCTATATTTTTATTCACAAGCTTCAACAGATTCAAAAACCGCTCTCTGAAAACTTTATCCGAATCCAGGCAGAAGGCAAATATCTCAGTAAGATAGTCTTCTAAGGGCCTGTTACTTGCCTTTAGGTGAAGATTAAAAAGCTTATTAAAGATTGGTTTCTTTACTTTCTAAGTTATTCGCTTACTTCTCCAAAGCCGCCAAAACCGTTCTAAAACTCTCCAATCCAGCTCCCAGATTTTCGATAATGTCCTCTGCCAAAACATCCGGATCGGGGAGGTTATCCAAATCAGCGAGGGACTGGGCTTTGAGCCAGGTGATGTCGAGGCTGGTTTTGTCGCGGGCTATCTGTTCCGGATTCTGATTCATGCGTGGGAATTAGTAAGGCTTAAATATAGGGAATTCCTGATTAATTCCGTAACAATACAGTGGAGCAAGCTTTTTGACGGGTTTATTTCGTTTGCGCAAAAAGTAGTTTCATAACCATGAAACTGATTCAAATCGCCTGTTTTTTCCCATTAATAACTTCACTTTAAATATGTGATTCACCTTAAAAAAGCTGTTCCGCAATTTTCCGTACAGAGTCCGATTTTCCCATGGAGTAAAAATGCAGGCAAGGCACGCCCGCCAACATCAGTTCTTTACTTTGTTGCACCGCCCAGTTTATACCTAATTCTGCAGCTGCTTTATTGTCTTTACAGGCTTCCAAGGCACTGGCCAACTCGTCCGGAATTTCCAGATGAAACAGGCTGGGAAGTAAGGTTAGTTGCGATTTGGTCGTGATAGGTTTTAAGCCTGGTAAAATTGGCACATCAATCCCGATTTCGCGGCAATTCGCTACAAAATCGAAGTACTTCTTATTATCGAAGAACATTTGTGTTACAATGTATTTGGCACCCAGATCTACTTTCTTTTTAAGCCAGCGCAGATCCGCTCTGGCATTGGGCGCTTCGAAATGCTTTTCCGGATAACCAGCTACTCCCACACAGAAATCGGTATTGCAGCAATCTATCTGTTCTTCATCTAAATACCGGCCCTTGTTCATATCGTCAATCTGTTTCACCAGATCGCTGGCGTAATGATGACCGTCCGGTTCCGGTACAAACCGCGATTCGCTTTTCACACAATCGCCGCGCAACGCCAGTACATTATCGATGCCCAGGAAATGCATATCGATCAGCGCATTTTCTGTTTCTTCCTTAGAAAAACCGCCGCAAATCAAATGGGGCACGGTATCTACTTTGTAATGGTTCTGAATGGCCGCACAAATACCCACCGTTCCCGGGCGTTTCCGCGTGGAACGTTTCTCCAGCAAGCCGTTTTCGCGCTGCTTATAAACATATTCTTCGCGGTGGTAAGTTACGTCAATAAACGGCGGCTTGAATTCCATCAAAGGATCGATGTGATCGAAAAGCCCTTTAAGCGTCTGGCCTTTTAATGGCGGCAGGATCTCGAAGGAGAAAAGTGTGTCTTTGGCATTCTTAAAATGCTCGGTAACTTTCATTTATTTTCGTCTGTCGTTTTTTCGTTGTTCGTTATTCGATATTTAGCCCGGAGTTTTTGAGGTGTTTGGATAGGGTTTTTTCCTTATGCTTTCACTTTATTTGGTCATCTCGACGTCAGGAGAGATCTCATCTAGTTAGCAGAAGCCTTTATCTAGCTTTTCTACTTTATTCGGAAGATCTCTCCTGACGTCGAGATGACCAAATAACTTTCGTAGCGTAGGGTTTAAACCCTACGCTACGAAAGTTATAGAAAACACTTTTTACGATCCAAACCCTACCGTTTTACACCAGTATTTTCGCTGGTTTCGGGTCATAATTCAGGTTCGGCGATAACCAGCGTTCCAGTTCTTTCTTAGGCATGTTTTTGCGTTCGGCAATGTCGGCCACCTGATCTTCGCCAATTTTCCCCAAACCAAAATACCGGCTTTGCGGATGCGCGAAATACAAACCGCTCACCGATGCCGCCGGATACATTGCCAGGTTTTCGGTTAGCTTGATTCCGGTTTCTTCTTCCACATTTAGCAGGTTAAACAAAGTCATTTTCTCGGTATGATCCGGGCAGCCCGGGTAACCCGGCGCCGGCCGAATGCCCTGATATTTCTCCTTGATCAGTTCTTCGTTTTCCAGCTTTTCTTCCGGCGCGTAACCCCACAATTCTTTCCGTACTTTTTCGTGCAGGTGTTCGGCGAAAGCTTCAGCTAAACGGTCGGCCAAGGCCTTCAACATGATGGCGCGGTAATCGTCGTGGGCGGCTTCGTATTCGGCCAGAAGTTTTTCGATGCCAAATCCTACGCTTACCGCAAACCCGCCCACGTAATCCGTCAGGCCGGATTCTTCCGGGGCAATGAAATCGGAGAACGCTAAATTTGGAACGTTCGCGCCTTTTTTACCTTGCTGGCGCAGCGTGTGGAACCGGGTTAGTTCTTCGGTTTTAGCTTCGTCCTGATACACTACAATCGTATCGTCGGCTTGGGTATTGGCGGGGAAGAAACCAACTACCGCGCGGGCTTCCAGCAAATTGTTGGCTACAATTTCCTGCAGCATCTCCTGCGCATCGTTATAAAGTTTAGTGGCTTCGGTGCCGTATTCCGGGTCGGTTAAGATCTTCGGGAACTGGCGTTTTAATTCCCAGGCGTGGAAGAACGGTGTCCAGTCGATGTATGGCACCAGCTCGGCCAGCGGGTAATTCCGGAAAGTTTTGGTGCCTAACAGGTTTGGTTTCTGAATGTCTTCCGCTTTCCATTCAATCGGGAATTTATTAGCGCGGGCTTTTTCAATGCTTACATACTGACGGTCCTTTGTGCGGCTTAAATGTTCTTCGCGTAGCTCTGCATATTCGGCTTTAATTTCCTGAATGTAAGTTTCGCGGTTGCTGCCCAATAAGTTACTTACTACAGTTACGCTGCGCGAAGCATCGTGCACATGCACTACCGGTCCGCTGTACTGCGGCGCAATTTTCACGGCGGTATGTACGCGGGAAGTAGTAGCGCCGCCAATTAAAAGCGGAATATTCATACCACGGCGTTCCATTTCCTGAGCCACGTAAACCATTTCGTCCAACGAAGGCGTGATCAATCCGCTCAAACCTAAAACATCTACTTTTTGCGCTTCGGCTTCGGCCAGGATTTTATCCAGCGAAACCATTACGCCCAGGTCGATCACTTCGTAATTATTACAGGCCAAAACTACGCCTACAATGTTTTTGCCGATGTCGTGTACGTCGCCTTTAACCGTTGCCATTAAGATCTTTCCAGCAGCATTTCTACCGCTACCGGCTTTTTCTTTTTCCATGAACGGCAACAAATAGGCCACCGATTTTTTCATTACGCGCGCACTTTTTACTACCTGCGGCAGGAACATTTTACCAGCGCCAAACAAGTCGCCAACCACCTGCATACCGGCCATTAACGGACCTTCAATTACGTCCAGGGTTTTGGTGGCTTTCTGACGGGCTTCTTCGGTATCTTCGTCGATAAATTCTACAATTCCTTTTGCCAAAGCGTACTTTAAGCGTTCTTCTACCGGAGCCTGGCGCCAGGCATCGTCTTCTTTCTCGGCCGCTTTTCCTTTGCCTTTAATGGTTTCCGCGAAGGTTACCAATTTTTCGGTGGCATCAGGGTGGCGGTTGAAAATTACGTCTTCGATCAGGTCTCTTAGTTGCGGTTCAATCTCGTCGTAAGTGCCCAGCATACCGGCGTTCACGATGCCCATATCCATACCTGCTTTCACGGCGTGGTACAGGAAAATGGTGTGCATGGCTTCACGCACCGCATAGTTGCCTCGGAAAGAGAACGACAGGTTACTTACGCCGCCGCTCACCAAGGCATGCGGCAGGTTTTCTTTGATCCAGGTAATAACTTTCAGGAAATCGACGGCGTAGTTGTTATGTTCTTCAATGCCGGTGGCAATGGCCAGAATATTCGGGTCGAAAATGATGTCTTGCGGCGGGAAACCAACTTCATCTACCAGAATGCGGTAGCTGCGTTCGCAAATCTCTTTTCTGCGCTCCAGCGTATCGGCCTGACCTGTTTCATCAAAAGCCATAACCACCACGGCGGCGCCGTACTGACGCACTTTGCGGGCAACTTTTTTGAAACTTTCTTCGCCTTCTTTTAAGCTGATGGAGTTTACAATGGATTTGCCCTGCACGCATTTCAAACCGGCTTCTATCACGCTCCATTTCGAAGAATCGATCATGATCGGGCGTTTGGAAATATCGGGCTCGGAAGCGATGAGGTGCAGGAAATTGGTCATGGCCGCTTCGGAATTCAGCATGCCTTCGTCCATGTTCACGTCGATGATCTGCGCGCCGGCTTCCACTTGCTGACGGGCTACCGAAAGCGCTTCTTCAAACTGTTCGTTTAAAATCAGCTTTGCGAATTTCTTGGAGCCGGTTACGTTGGTGCGTTCGCCTACGTTCACGAATAAACTTTCCGGGAAAATAGTAAGTGGCTCCAAACCAGAGAAGCGTGGTAACGGCGCAATTTCAGGCAGTTTACGCGGCGGGTATTTATCAACCAATTCGGCCAGGCGTTTTACGTGCACCGGCGTAGTGCCGCAACAACCGCCCACTACGTTTACCAGGCCTTCCTTCAGGTATTCTTCCACAATTTCGGCCATCTGTTCCGCCGATTCGTCGTAGCCGCCGAAAGCGTTTGGTAAGCCGGCATTCGGATAAGCGCTGATGTAGGAAACGGAAATGCGGGATAATTCCTGGATGTGGGTTTTTAACTGACGGGCACCCAAAGCACAGTTAAAGCCAACGCTCAACACTGGTGCGTGCGAAATGGAATTCCAGAAAGCTTCTACGGTTTGTCCGGAAAGAGTACGGCCGCTGGCATCGGTAATGGTACCGGAAATCATGAGCGGAAGTTCCTTACCACCATCGTTTACAAATTGCTGAATGGCAAACAAAGCAGCCTTGCAGTTCAGGGTATCGAAAACGGTTTCAACCAGAAGCAGATCGCAGCCGCCTTCGGTTAAGCCTTTTACTTGTTCGTAATAAGCGGTAACTAATTCGTCGAAAGAAATGGCGCGGTAGCCCGGGCGGTTTACATCCGGGGAAAGGGAAGCGGTGCGGTTGGTCGGGCCAATGGCACCGGCTACGAAGCGCGGTTTGTTCGGAGTTTTTGCTTCGATTTCAATAGCGATTTCCTTAGCAATGCGGGCAGATTCGTAGTTCAGCTCATACACCAAGCTTTCCAGCGCGTAATCGGCCATGGCAATGGTGGTACCGCTGAAGGTATTGGTTTCAATGATATCGGCTCCGGCTTCTAAATATTCGCGGTGGATGTTCTGGATAATATCCGGGCGGGTGAGGGAAAGTAGATCGTTATTTCCCTTTAAATCTTTTGGATGAGCCTTGAAACGTTCGCCCCGGAAATCTGCTTCCGTAAGCTTGTAACGCTGGATCATGGTACCCATTGCGCCATCGAGCACAAGTACGCGTTCTTGCAGTAATTTATAGATTGGGTGATTTTTCATTGGTTTCTTTCTTCAGGCATAAAACAAAACCTATCAAGAAAGACAACCGCTATGGAGAGGCTGCAATCCTTATCTTCCCTTACCAGGTGTGGCAAGGAGGGAGGTAGCACCAAGTCGGAACAAGGTTGCTAAGACGTCATCGGGCCCAATCCCTCGGTCTTTCTTGATAAGTAGGGCAAATATAATTCTGAATCTTACAATTATCCAAATTTATTTTTCAAGTCTACTTTTTCGCCATGAAACGATAGCGTTTTATAACCCGATTTGCTGGAAGTTTTCCTCAGGAATTGTTTCGCCGGAAATTTTATCGAACCCGCTTTCCAAAGTAGTTCCAATCCGGCAGGAAAATTAAAACGGTATGGTTTGGGGCAGAAAAAGTATTTACCGATACCTTATTAATAGGTTTGCAAATGTTTGTTTATTAATAAGTTAAAAAAATATTTTTTAAAAATAATTTGGAAGTTCCGGAAATGTGCGCTTACCTTTGTCGCAGTAAAATTCTTATCCAGAAAGGTGGAGGGACAGGCCCTAAGATACCTTGGCAACCTAACTCTTGAGTAAAGGTGCTAACTCCTGCTCCGCAGCAATGCGGGGGAAGATAAGCAAGATCGAGCAAGTTGTTGTATTTAAAAAATACAAGCTCTTCTGTCTTATCAGAAGAGCTTTTTTTATGCCTTTCCGGTAAGCTTTCTGGATAAGTGGTTTTAAAAAATTATACCGTTCAACCATAAAAATTCAGAAAGAAATGAAAACCACAACTACCCTTTTACACAGCATTCCAGCCGATCCGTTAACCGGCGCCATCTCCGTTCCGATCTACCAGACTTCCACTTTCGTGCAGGAAGCACCCGGCGTAAACCAGGGCTTCGATTATGCTCGTAGCAACAATCCAACCCGCAAAGTGCTGGAAGATTTAGTGGCGGTTCTGGAAGACGGTAGTAACGCATACGCTTTCGCAAGTGGTTTAGCTGCCATCGATGCCGTAGTAAAGGTGCTCGAAGCCGGCGACGAAATTCTGGCCGTAGATGATATTTACGGCGGCGCTTTTCGGCAATTCACGCACATTTTCCAGAAATTCGGGATAAAAGTAACCTACGCCGATACCACTAAAGTTGAAAACGTTGTCGATGCGATCACGCCGAAAACCAGGCTGATCTGGCTCGAAAGTCCGACTAACCCAACGCTGAAAATTTCCGACATCCGTGAGATCGCCAAAATTGCCGAAGCCAATAATTGTTTGCTTTGCGTGGATAATACGTTTGCTTCGCCGGTAGGCCAGAACCCGATCAATTTAGGAGCAGATCTGGTGGTGCACAGCGCTACGAAATACCTGGGTGGCCACTCCGATCTGATCGCCGGAATTGTAGTTACCAAGACCCCGGAGTTAGGCGAAAAAATCAAATTCATTCAAAATGCGTGCGGCACTATTTTAAGCCCTTTCGATAGCTGGCTGACCATTCGGGGCATCGAAACCTTGCCACTGCGTTTCGAGCGTCACAGTAAATCTGCACAGCAAATTGCTGCGTTTCTGACAAACTGCGAACTAATCCGAAACGTGTATTATCCGGGTTTGATCGACCATGGAAATTACGAAATTGCAGTAAAGCAGCAGCGGCTTTTTGGTGGCGTAATTGCCTTCGATCTGAAAGTTGATTCGGCAGAATTAGCAACGGAAATCGTTTGTTCCACCAAGCTTTTTAAACTGGCAGAAAGTCTGGGAGGGGCGAAAAGTTTGCTGTGCCACCCGGCTACCATGACGCATAAATCCATTCCCAGAGAAAAGCGCTACAATACCGGCGTAACCGATAGTTTGATTCGTTTATCAGTTGGTTTGGAAGATGCCGAAGACCTGATCGAAGATTTGAAAACTGTTTTTAAAACGGTAGGGGAAAAGACGAAAAAACTCACACAAACATCCACTCAAAACTAAGTTAACCATGGCAAGAAAGAATTTAACGATCGGCCTTTTTGGCTTTGGCTGCGTGGGTTTTGGTTTGTATGAAGTGCTGCACAAAACGCCGGGGCTGAAAACCACCATCAAAAATATCTGCGTAAAGCATCCGGAAAAAGCCCGGCCAATTGCGGCCGCAAACTTTACTTTCGATAAAAACACTATCCTTTCGGACCCGGAAATTAATGTGGTGGTAGAACTGATAGACGATTCGGAGGTGGCTTTTGAAATTGTTTCCGAAGCTTTGAAAAACGGTAAAGCAGTGGTTTCGGCCAACAAAAAAATGATCGCGGAACACTTTCAGGAATTGCTGGATTTGCAGCGCGAATACCAGGTGCCTTTGCTGTACGAAGCGGCCTGCTGCGCTAGTATTCCCATCATCCGGAACCTGGAAGAATATTACGACACGGATCTTTTGCAAAGTATTGAAGGTATTGTAAATGGTTCTACCAATTACATTCTGACCAAAACGTTTGCGGAAAACCTGAGTTATGAAACAGCTTTGCGCGAAGCCCAGGAAAACGGTTACGCGGAATCTGATCCGAGTTTAGATACGCAGGGAATTGATGCGAAGTACAAACTGCTTTTGCTGCTGGCGCACGCCTTCGGGCAAATTGTAAAGCCGCAGGATATCTTCAACTTCGGAATAAACAAACTCAGAGACCTCGACCTGCAATTCGCTAAGGAAAAAGGCCTGAAGATCAAGTTGGTGGCGCAGGCTTTCAAAAACGAAAACCAAAGCATTAGCTGTTTTGTATTGCCCAAATTCGTAAAACCCGGCGACAAACTTTTTGACATAGATGATGTATTTAACGGCATAATTACCCAGAACAATTTCTCCGATACGCAATTTTTTGTAGGCAAAGGTGCTGGCGCATTTCCAACGGCTTCCGCTGTTCTATCCGATCTTTCAGCCTTGACTTACGATTACAGATACGAGTATAAAAAGCTGAATCAGGCAGAAATCTTAACGATCAATAATGAGCTGGTACTAAAGGTTTTTCTGAGCAGCCGGGAAACCAAAACGCAGGTGCTTTTCACGTATTTTCATAAAGTAGAAGAATCGTATCGGAGCCAGGAAACCGGCTATCTTGTTGGATATATTAGTCTGAAGAAACTACAGCAACTTATTCAATTGGTTCCAGATGCCTCCGTTATTTTAATAGAAGCAAAGCCTGGTTTGAAAGATCAGAATCTGGTAACTAAAGTTGAGCTAGAACCAGTTTATGTATCTGATTCCTTAATCGTTTGATAAGAATATATGTTCTTTTTTAACTTTTGTAAGTGAGTTTGATAATTACTTATATGCTCAAAAAAGCCTTCCATACTAAAATGGAAGGCTTTTTTGATGGCTAAGCAAATGCTATTACTGAATTTGAATAAACAGCAATAATTGAAATATATGAAGCAGCATTTCAATAATCTTTCTATTAATATCAGTGCGTCATATTCAACACTAAGTCAATAGTATCTATTCTATTTCTACATCTGGTAAAGTGCAATTGTAGAACTTTAGAGGTTCAGTTTTATTCTTGAGAAATAAATCAATCATATATTGCTTAGAAAGTTCAAACCATTTGGTGATAAGATAAACCTTCGCACATTGGTGAAATTTTTTTTTGTTTTTTTTTTCATGGTAAAAAAAGGCTTTAATTTATTTCTGAAGCAGTTTTTAATATTGATTTACTGCCTTCTTAATATATCACATCATAAAAAAAGCTGCAACACCTTCTAATAGGCACCCTTCTTGCATAAAGTGTATATGTAGGACATAAAGCTGATAATTTGATAACAATTTTACTAAAACCTGTTGCCTGTAAATGCTGATTAAATCTGCATTTATTACAAAATCAATTATTTACATTTTAATTTTTTCAATTATGTTCAGGTCATTAGTAATTTTAGCAATTTCAGCCGTTTTGATGTTAAGTGGTACTGCTTGTTCTTCAACCATGAGAACAGCCGAAGGTCATAAATATAAGCCATTAACAAAATTTAATTTCCGGTTCAATAATAACCAGGTAAGTTCTGCCTCGGTGTATAAACGTTATGTGGCGTATAATAAGCGTCAGGCGGCAAAGGGCAAAGTAAAACCGCAACAAATGGTTGCCAAAAAGAACGCTAAACCACAATCAACTACAGCTAAAAAAGGTTTGCTGGCGGTTCAATAATATAATTCCAATTAATTTAATACCGGATCTGATTTTAGATAGTTTCAGGCAATTGGCTTGAATCTGCTCTTCTATTCGGAGACAAAAATCTGGTGCTGGTGGTAGGGTTGAAGAAGGACTTTAGTATTAATAAAAACGCTATCTTTTTTGCATTAAAACTAACAGATAGCTCTTAAAACACAAAAAACGTACCGGCAAAGCCCGTACGCTTTTTGTGTAATTGATTTAATATTAAGGTTAAACGCAAAAATGAAGAAAATGGTTTTTTATGCTGATTCTTATAGCGTTTTTTACCAAAAGGGTTAACAACTTCTTCGAAATTATCTTGCTAAACTGTTTAGATAATCTTGTACTTTTTTTGTGTCGTAATCTGCCATACCATCGTGGCGGGTAGCAATTTTACCGTTCTTATCTAAAATAAAAGTGGTTGGAATTGTCTGTGTTTGAAACATTGCCGGAACGCTGCCGGCCGGCATATAAACCGGGAATGTATAGTCCTTCTTTGCAATGAATTTCTTCACTTTTGCAATACCTCCTTCGTCTACAGAAAGCATTACGAAAGCAATGTTTTTGTTCCCTTTCATTTTATCATACAAACCCTGAATTCCAGGCATTTCGGCTACGCAAGGCGGGCACCAGGTTGCCCAAATATTCAGAAAAATCACTTTGTTTTTCAGGGTACTAAATTTTATTACATTACCGTTCAGGTCCTGCAAAAGAAAGTCCTGAAATACAGATTCTGAAAATGGTTCGACTGTTGGTGCATTTACATTTATGGGTGCTGTATTTTCATTTTGCGGCTTTAACGTTGGTTGTATAATGCCGGTAGCCAACAAAGCCCGTTGCACCTGGCCGATGGCTTCGGTATGCAAACCGGTCAGGTATAGAAACCCGAAAATGATAAGCGTATAAACCCAGCCGGGTATGCTTTTTATAGAAAACTTATCTTTATGCATGCGTTGTCGTTTTAGAGCAGCCTTTTTAATAGTATAAGTGAAAGTGTTGTAATTGAAATTACGATACTTACTAAACACTGATAGCGCCATCTAATCCGGATTTTTCCTGATCGTTTAGATCTGTTTCTGCAGCGTGTAATTCCGGTTCGGTAACATTTTCGCCAGAGTTTTTCTCTTTAAAAGGATACCATTGTTGCTGTAAAAACGAGTTCGGATATTTTTCAACTTCATTAAAACCAAGCTCAATATCGCGGCCATCTTCCGGCATATAAGCAGTTGCGAACAAATAATCCCAGAGACTTAAGCTGATACCATAATTTGCTCCGTATTTGCGCGGCATGTGTTTGGCATGATGCCAGATGTGCATTTGCGGATTATTAAAAACGTATTTCAGAGGGCCCAAAGGCAACCTGAAATTGGAATGGTTAAAGTGGCCGATAGAAGTTGCAAAAATATGCACCAGGAAAAAATCCTGAATTCCGAAACCGATCATGGCCAGCGGAATATATTCCAAAACCCGGTAAACTATTGTTTCGCCCCAATGGAAGCGTAAGTGCGCGGCAAAACCCATTTGCTGAACCGAGTGGTGTACTTTGTGAATTTTCCAGAGAAACGGGGAGCGATGCAGCAAACGGTGAACATTCCATTGAATAAAATCGCGGACGATGAAAAGCGTAAGTAATTGCGCCCAAACCGGCCATGATTGCACCTTAAAAGCTACTAAATTCTGTATGCCGAAAAGCGCCAGGAAATCATTAAAAGCCTGAACCCCGATGTTGGAAATGGCATTGAAACCGATAAGGGAAAACAGGAAAAAGTTGAAGAACATGTAAAAACCGTCGAGCCAGAAATCCTGCCGGATGCGGGCCTGGTGCTGACGCCACGGAGCAACAATTTCGAGCAGCCAGAAAAACAGCGACAAACCAAGCAGCCAGTAGAAATAATTTCCCCAATGCGGGTTCAGAATTTCCCGCCACAGGTAGCCACCGTAATCGGAGAACGATGCAGTAAATATGTTCCAGTATTTTTCCATGGCTGAATAATTGGGTGGACTTCAAAATCTAAAACAGAGGCTTTAATTTTCTACGGGTAGGCCGGCGTTTTTCAGATCTTCAAAACCTTTGGTATCGTACACTTTTTTAAAACCCAGCTTCTGCATCAACGCTTTCGTTTCACCGCTGCGGCCGCCCATTGCGCAATATACCAGGTAAGGCTTTTCGCGGTCCAGATCCTGGATCCTGGTTTCAAAATCTGCATCGTATTTATTGAGCAACACGGCATTTTTCAGGTGACCGCCAGCATATTCTTCCGGCGTGCGCACATCTAAAATTACCAGGTCTTCTTCCTTTTCCAGCAAGGCTTTTGCCTCATCGGTATCAATAGTTTTTACGGCCTGAACCATACCATTTTCCGTCTGTTCTGTAGTTATCGAAGCGGCAGAAGTTGCCTTATTTGCTTCCTGGTTACAGGCCGAAAAGATCAAGGGAATGGCAAATATTAAGCAGATCGGTTTCATAATTTTATGCAGTTTTAGAGTTTAAAGCCCGAATTTAATGATTATTAACGAGTTGGTACAGCCTGAACATATAGTCGTGAAGAAGTGTTCCTGGGTGATTTTTGATCCGAACCAGTTTTAAGGCAGAAAAGGATAGCGTTTTGTAAAAGTTAAAATACTTGTGATAAGGTCCTGGTTTGAAGTTACCTGAGAATATTTCAATTCTTCTTAGCCTGCAATATGAAAAATGCGTAAAGTGCTGAAAGGAAGCTTTATAGATTGTTTTTAGTGTAATGCATGTTATCAGGCTTTTTGTTTGAAAGCATATTTGAACCGCTTTTTCCTTAAATATTGCTGGTAATGAAGTGTTTATGAAGTGTATTTGCAATAAGATACTTGTTTTTTGATACTGAGCCTGTTAGTGAAATGGAATTGAATATTTAACTTTTACAGAGATGAAAAATTTACTCCGCATCCGTTATGTATATATTATAGCGGTGGTTTTCACTTTATTAAATTCAATTTTCTTTCTGATTTCAGGCGTAATAGAATCCGTCCATGGGTTCGAGATATTTTTCAGAAAGCTCCGGAGCGGTGAGAAAATTTTAATTGGCGTTTATTTTATGGAATCGCTGGATAGGTTTCTTGTAGCCTTTGTATTTATGATCTTCAGTTTAGGTATCTGGAAACTATTTTATGTAAAAAACGATCAGGCTGTAGACCTGCCGGCCTGGCTCCAGATAAGTTCTTTAAAAGACCTGAAAATTCTGCTCTGGGAAACAATTATGGTAACGTTGGTGGTTTTTACAATTTCCATGATCGTGAATACAACTGCGGAAGAAGGTGTCAGTTTAGATAGTTTGGAGTGGAATGCATTGGTGCTTCCGGCCATCATTCTGACTTTGTCTGTTAGTTTGTATTTTATGCGGAAGGAGTAAATTCTGCCGGAATGAGTTTTTAGACCCCAAAGCATAGCGTTTTTCTTTCAGCTAAAATATAATGCAGCAATGGTACAATACAGTTGAAAAGCTATTAAGCAGTTTCGACTTTTTCCATGCTTTTGCCTACCGTTTTTGTAGCTCAATGCGGTAATTTATTTTGGAATGATCTGTAGTAAAGGAAGCTTGCCTTTGACTTTGGTAACGCAGCCGTTAATGGAGGAAAATTTCTTTCAGAATAATATAAACCCCCATCAGGAGCACAAACCAGCCGAAACCGGTTTTCAGTTTATCGGCATGAATGCGGTGGGAGAGTGCAGAACCTATAAAAATACCAACAACCGAAAGTCCTGAAAATACAACCAGAAAACTCCAGTCGATGTTGTAATTGAAAATATCGCCTACAAAACCAAACAGCGAATTGGCTGAAATAATTAGCAGGGAAGTACCCACGGCCATGCGCATATCGAGCTTGCTGAAAAGCACCAGCGCCGGAATAATTAAAAATCCGCCGCCAGCGCCTACCATGCCCGAAATTAAACCAACCGATACGCCCTGAATCAATAAAGCAGGTTTGTTTGGAATGTGATCTTCCTGCTCGGCTGTACTCACAATGTATTTTTGCTTTTTGATCATGCTCATAGAAGCAAAGATCATCAGCACTGCAAACAAGACCATAAGCAGCAAACCTTTGGTAATATTAAAGGAACCAATCGCAGCAATATGTTCGGGAATTGCCGGTACAATAAACCGGCGCGTGAGAAAAACGGTGAGCAGGGAAGGAACCCCGAAAAGGAAAGCGGTTCGGAAACTTACCAGTTCTTTCTGATAAAATTTATAACTGCCTACCAGACTAGTAGTTCCAACTACAAACAGCGAATAGGCCATAGAAATTACCGGGTTCAGACGCATCAGGTAAACCAGGATCGGTACGGTTAAAATGGAGCCGCCGCTACCGGTTAGGCCCAGCGTGAGTCCGATCAGCAAAGCAGCAAAGTATCCGAGAATTTCCATAAAATCTAAATAAACTTCCGTCCCAAAATTACCCGGCAGCAAAGCGGTTTTGGGTAACTATTAGCACGCTGGAATATTGAACTCAAAATTAGTTTTTCTAACTGAAAGG
Source organism: Adhaeribacter terreus (assembly GCF_042657365.1). Lineage (NCBI taxonomy): Bacteria > Pseudomonadati > Bacteroidota > Cytophagia > Cytophagales > Hymenobacteraceae > Adhaeribacter > Adhaeribacter terreus. The sequence continues at coordinate 509,007 of NZ_JBHSKT010000002.1, forward strand.
ATAGCGTTTTTCTGCTGTTTTATAGTTTATTGTGTTGTTATTGTTTTTGCCAATTGGTTCTTGAACAACATTGTTCCTGAGGTAATTACTTTTTTGGGTGAAAACCATAGCGTTTTATTTTCGAAATATAACTTTCCATTGAATTTCGAAACGTGCTTTTCGGGTAAAGCACTTGAACTGTTTAGCGAAAAACAGGCTTTTCAACTTCTTAAAGCGTATAGAAAATGGCTGAATTATGCCCGGCTAACTGCTTCAGGTTTTTATGAAAAGCCGGATTTAACCATCATTTCAAGCCGCAAGACCATGCATTATATCAAGTTTTTGAATGAAATAGGGCTGAAAGATCTGGAAGTTGTTGGCGGAAAGAATGCGTCTTTGGGTGAAATGTTCAACCAGCTCGCGCCGGCCGGAATAAACGTGCCCGATGGTTTTGCAACCACTTCCCGCGCATACTGGGAATTTCTGGAGCAGAACGAGCTAAGTGAACCTCTAGCGCAGATTTTAGCAAAACTCGATCAGGTGAATTTCAGCAATTTGGCTACTGTGGGAAAACAGGCCCGCGAACTGCTTTTGAACTGTATTCTGCCCGATAATATCAGCGATGCGATTCGAAAAGGCTATGCTTATCTGCAGAAAAACTATGGTCCGGATTTTACGCTTGCCGTACGCAGCAGCGCCACCGCCGAAGATCTGCCAAATGCCAGTTTTGCGGGTCTGCAGGAATCTTTTCTGAACGTTCGGGGCATTGAAAATCTGCTGCAGGCTTGCCATTATTGTTACGTTTCACTGTTTACCGACCGGGCCATAAAATACCGTGTCGATAATGGTTTTGACCACATTAAAGTGGCGCTTTCCATTGGCGTGCAACTCATGGTGCGTTCCGATCTGGCAAGTTCCGGCGTTATTTTTACCCTCGATCCGGATACCGGTTTTGAAAATATCGTTTTGATATCGGGTTCCTGGGGCTTGGGAGAAAACGTGGTGCAAGGCCACGTAAATGCCGATGAATTTATGGTTTTCAAATCGATGCTTGGCATAGCGAAACAACCCATCATTTCTAGAAAACTGGGCAGCAAATCCAAAACCATGGTATATGCCGATGTGCAGGGAAATACGCTTTTTCATCCTGCCGAAGCTATTGTAAACCAAGTTACTTCTTCAGAAAAACGGGAACAATTCTGTCTTTCGGATGAAGAAGTAATGAAGCTGGCGGAATGGGCTTGCCTGATTGAAAAACACTATGGCCGGCCAATGGACCTGGAGTGGGCGAAAGACGGCAAAACAAACCAGCTTTTTATGGTGCAGGCGCGGCCGGAAACGGTGCAGAGCAAGCAAAAAAACAAAGTTGAATTTGTACAATACAAACTGCAGGATAAGGGGCAACTTTTATGCAAAGGTATAGGGCTGAGCAACAAGATCGTGAGCGGAACAGCCCGGATCTTACATGCGCCTTCGGAAATCAATAAACTGCAACAAGGTGAAGTGCTGGTAACGCATAAAACCGACCCCGACTGGGACCCGATCCTGAAAAAAGCCACGGCCATAATAACTGATCAGGGCGGAAGAACTAGCCATGCGGCTATTGTGGCCCGTGAAGTAGGAGCGGTTGCAGTGGTTGGCTGCGGAAATGCCACGCAAAGTATTCAGGATGGACAAATTGTAACGGTAAGTACTGCCGAAAGCGAAACCGGATCTGTGTATGATGGCAAGCTGCCCTGGACCGAAACCCGCACCGATCTGGAAACGGTAGTAAAACCGCGCACAAAAGTCATGCTTATTCTCGGCGATCCGGAACAGGCTTTCAAATATTCTTTTCTGCCGAACGATGGCGTAGGCCTGATGCGCATGGAATTTATTGTGGCTAATACCATCCGGATTCACCCCATGGCGCTGAAGCATTTTAATAAGCTGGAAAATGCAGAAGCCCGGAAACAGATAGAAGCATTAACGCACCATTTTCCGGATAAGGAAACGTATTTTGTGCAGCAACTTGCCGAAGCCACCGCCCAGATCGCGGCCGCATTTTACCCCAAAGATGTAATTGTGCGCATGAGCGATTTCAAAACAAACGAATACGCAAACCTGATTGGAGGAAAGCAATTTGAATTTACCGAAGCCAATCCGATGATCGGCTTTAGGGGTGCTTCGAGGTATTACAATCCGCTTTACCAGGATGGTTTTGAGCTGGAATGCCGGGCCATGAAAAAAGTGCGGGAAGAAATGGGCCTCAACAATATCAAACTCATGATACCGTTTTGCCGCACCGAAAAAGAAGCTCTGGAAGTAATAGCCCTGATGGAAAAATTCGGGCTGAAGCGCTGCGAAAACGGCCTGGAACTTTACATGATGGTGGAAATACCGAGCAACGCACTTTTAGCTGAAACATTTGCCAAACACTTCGACGGTTTTTCTATTGGCTCCAACGATCTTACGCAGCTAACTTTAGGCGCCGACCGCGATTCAGAATTGCTCTGCGATATTTTCAGTCCATTCGACCCGGCGGTGCAGCAACTCATCGTGATGACGCTGGAAAAAGCTAAAAAAACGCACACCAAAACCGGCCTTTGCGGACAAGCCCCTTCCGATTATCCGGAGTATGCAAGTTTTCTGGTGCAGCATGGCATAGACAGCGTTTCCTTTAACCCCGATGCGCTTATAAAAGGCATGAAGAATATGGTGAAAGCTGAAAAAGCACTGCATAATAAGCCGCCTTTTCCGGAGGAAGATCATAAAATATTGGGTTGAAAACGATATGGTTTTAAGCCTGAAAAGTAGGGGCCGGCGCATTGATCCACTTTTCAAACCTAAGCTTCTTTTAGTTAGAAGATACCATTAAATTAAGATCATTTATTCCCTTCCTCCTGAATCTGATAAAGTTCTGCGTAGAGCTTTCCGCGCTTTAGGAGTTCATCGTGTGTTCCTTCTTCGGCAATTACACCGTTGTTTATAACCAGAATTTTATTGGCTTTTACCAGGTTGCAGAGCCGGTGGGTGATGGTAATAACCGTGCGACCTTTCATTAAATTTTCCAGCGCATCCATTACGCTTTTTTCTACTTCGGTATCGAGGGAGGCGGTGGGTTCGTCCAGGATCAGGATGGGGGAGTTGCGCACAATGGCCCGGGCTATGCCAATGCGCTGGCGTTCGCCGCCGGAAAGCGTCATGCCTCTTTCGCCTACCAAAGTATCGTAACCCAGCGGCAGCCGGCAAATGAAGTCGTGGGCATTGGCTTTTCCGGCAGCTTCCGTGATTTCATCTTCCGTGGCTTCGGGCCGTCCGTAGGCAATGTTTTCGCGGATGGTGCCATAGAAAAGCACGGTTTCCTGCAGCACAAAACTGATCTGTATGCGCAGCCCTTCGAGTTTGTAATCTTTAATATCCTTGCCGTCTATCAGGATGCGACCGGCATCGGGTTCATAAAAGCGGGGAATAAGGCTGGCAATGGTGGTTTTTCCGCTTCCGGTAGGGCCGCAAATGCCAATATGCTGTCCGGCTTCTATGGAAAAACTGATATCTTTCAAAACCTGATTAGCTGGAACATAAGCAAAGGCTACGTTCTCGAAAACGATATTTCCTTTTAACTGACCGGGTTCGGTGGCGCCTGGTTTTTCCTTAATTACATTATCGGTTTCCAGGATCTGCTGAATTCTTTCCAGGGCTACCATTGCCTGCGCAATGTTGGTGGTCATTTTAGCCAGGTTCTTTACCGGGTTGAAAAATTTATTCAGGTAGGAAAGAAAAACCGTTAAAGCCCCTATGGTCATGGCGCCGCCGATTACCAGCCTTGCCCCGCGCCAGAGCACAAAAGCCGTGCAGGCAGAAACGGTTAAGGTTACAACCGGCGATATGATGGATTTTACTTTCCGGGCTTTTAATGCGGCCATAATGGTTTCGTAACTAATTCTTTTTAACCGGTCTTCTTCCAGGTCCTGCCTTCCGAAAGCGTTTATGGCACGCACCGATTCCAGGCCTTGCTGCAGAACCGCTACCATTACGGCCTGGTCTTTTCTTACTTCGTGGGTGGCTTTTTTTACGGCCGTTTTAAACCGGATCACGAACAATAGCAGGAACGGCGACACCCCGACCAGCATCAGCGTAAAATCCCAGTTCAGGTAAAACATCAGCCCGAGCATGCCCAAAATAGTAAGCGCATCGATGAGAATACTCAGCAGCGTTTCGGAAGCAAAATCCTGAATGGTAGATACATCGGAAGTAATGGTGCTGAGCAATTTGCCAACCTGGTGCGTATCGTAATAAGAAAGGGAAAGCCGGAGCAGGTGAAGGTACATTTTCCGGCGGAGATCGTTGGCTACGTATTGCGCCACACTTTCGGTAAAATAACTGTTTATATAACTGGCCAGTCCGCCTAAAATGGTAAACACGATCATGGCTATGGCTGCCGCTGCCGCCAGCCGCATTTTGTTTTCTTCCAGCGAAATTCCTTTAATCCAGGCCAGCCAGTCTGGAAGGCGATGGTCGCCGATCACGTTGTCTATAATTACTTTCAGAGGCCAGGGCGTTGCCAGGCTCATGGCTGTTTCGGCCAGCATGGCAGCAAAAATGATGAGGAGCCATTTGTAATATGGCTTTACCAAGCTTAATACCAATAAGGTCAGGTTCTGGACAGGCGGCAGCGCATCCATTTCAGGATCTGGTACATGGTGCCTGCATGGGGAGTTTTTGCGCATGAAACCCTATCGTTTTTTGTTTGGATTGCCCCTTTTGTGCGTGTTCAGTTGGGTAATTATTTGTTTATACGGATTAAAAATGGGCAGGAAATTTTTGTTTAATTCCGGCAATTTTGATAAATAAACCGAAGGCCAAGGCTTTACTTTTTTATGCCTAAATTATAGCGTTTTAAGAATGGGAAGCTTTTGGGGTTCGGCCGGTATTACCTGTAAATAGACAGCCACAAGGCTGAAATTACTTGAACCGCGATGCCCGGAAAAACCAGCGTTTTAGTAGTTCGGCGGTTATTGCGTAAAGCAGTACCATTCCAGTAATGGCCAGAGCTTCATAAACGTGCGCGATCGAAAGGCTGAGTAAAGGCCCCAGCGGCGAAACCGGTAACAAGACAGTGAAAGCCAACGCTAAAATTGCCGCTATTGAAAGCAGTTTCCCGGGCCGGCTTTGGAAGATCGGTTTTCGGGTTCGGATGATAAAAACAATTATGAGCTCAGTTATGACCGATTCCAGGAACCAGCCGGTCTGGAAAGCATTTTCCGGGAGTTTGAAATAATTATGCAGCGCGAAAAAGGTAGCAAAATCGAAGAAAGAACTGTGGAGGCCAAAAATCAGCATGAACCGCTGAATTAAGCTGATATTCCATTTCAGCGGCTTGCTTAATTGTTCCTGATCTACCCGGTCGTAGGCTACGGCCAGGTAAGGAAAATCGGTGATGAGGTTGGTAAGCAGAATTTGTTTAGGAAGCATGGGCAGAAACGGCAGCAGCAGCGAAGCGCCGGCCACGCTGAACATATTGCCGAAGGTAGCGCCGGTGGTGGCAAAAATATATTTCATAGAATTTGAAAAAGATTTTCTGCCTTCATGCACCCCATCGGCCAGCACGGCAAGGTCTTTTTCCAACAATACAAAATCGGCAGCTTCTTTGGCTACATCTACGGCATTGTTCGTGGAAATTCCGGTATCGGCGGCATGGATCGCGGCCACGTCGTTTATGCCATCTCCTAGATATGCCACCCGGAATTTAGACTTCTTCAAAGCCCGTACGATCTGCTCTTTCTGGTAAGGTTCAATTTCGGCAAAAACATCGGTCCGGACAGCTTTTACCACCAGTGCTTCCGGCGACATGCTGGTCAGTTCGGGGCCGCTTATGAGTTTTAAGGGTCTCATCCCTAGCGTTTTGGCGGCATGAATGGCTGCATAACGATTGTCGCCGGTAATGATCTTTACCTTTATGCCCATTTTCTCCAGCCGTTCTATGGAAGCAACTACGTTCTCTTTAAAGCGGTCCTGGAGGAGAATAAATCCTCTGAAAACCAGGTGTTGTTCATCTGCAACCGTGATATCGGCTTTAGGGGTAGTTTTGGTTGCAAGGCTCAGTACCCGAAGCCCTTCCTGGCTAAACGTTTCCAGTTTTTCCTGAAATAACCGGCGTTGCTTCTCTTCCAGCGGGTGCTGACTCCCGTTCTCGTGTTGGTAGAAGCTGCAAACTTCCAGTACATTCAGCAAGGCGCCTTTAGTGATGAGGAGATATTCCGCTTTGTGTTTAACTAAAATGGTAAGCCGTTTCCGGATAAAATCATACGGGATCTCATCAGTTTTTTCGTAACCGGCAGCATCTTGCGGCATGGCTTTAATTGCTTCATCAATCGGATTGGTAAAACCGTTCTGAAAAGTGGCATTCAGGAAAGCAAATAACTTTACTTCAGGGGAAGATCTTCCGGCCGTATTTACCATGTCAAAGACCTCAACCGAGCCTTCAGTAATGGTGCCGGTTTTATCGGTACAGAGCAAATTAACTTCGCCGAAATTAAAGATTGATGAAAGCCTTTTTACGATCACTTTCTTTTCCCGCATGCGCCGGGCGCCGGCCGACATGGCAAAGGTCATGATGGCGGGCAGCAGTTCGGGCGCCATACCGATGGCCAGGGCCAGAGAAAACATGAGTGAAGTGAAAAAGGGCTTGTGAAAATAAAGGTTCGTAACTAAAATAAAAGCCGACAGCAGCACCGTGATGCGAAGTAAAAAGTAACCAAAACTTTTCAGGCCGGTTTCGAAAGCGGTAGGGGAAAACTGGGTAAGACTGTGGGCCATTTTCCCGAAAATAGTATTGCCGCCGGTGTAAATGACCAGCGCCCGGGCGGTGCCGCTCACTATACTGGTTCCCTGCCACAGGCAATTGCTTTTCTTGCTTAGCGGCGTTTCTTCGGGAAGAATAGCGGCTGCTTTGGCAACCGGAAAAGTTTCTCCCGTAAGGGTGCTTTCGTTTACGTGCAGTTCGTTGCTTTCTATAATGCGGCAATCGGCCGGGATCAGGTCGCCGGCGTTAAGGTCTACCACATCGCCGGGCACTACTTCATGCGCCGCCACGGTTACCTGTTTTCCGGCCCTTATAACCAGGTGTTTTACTTCTATGATCTGTAGCAGTTTTTCTACCGCCCGGCCGGCATGAAGCTCCTGGAGAAAGCTCAGCAGACCGGTTATGAGCAGAATGCAAAAAACGATAAGCGCATCGGAAGTTTCACCCAGAAAGACCGAGAGGATCACAACGATTATGAGCAGCAGCATAAGCGGATTGCTGAACTGCCGGAGGAACATTTTAAACTCGCGCCGGAACCTGCTTTGGATATTGGCTCTGCTTTTTTGCGCGGCTATTCGCTGCCTGGCCATGGCGGCAGAAAGGCCTTCTGCACCGGAGTGGAGCTGTTCAAAAAGTTGCTCAATACTATCGGAAGTAAGATTCACGGCTACATAAATTTATTTATCCGGCACCTAGGGCAGGCTGTTACTTTAGAACAAACAGCGTTTCTTTTGGTTATTGGGTAATGGAATTAAATAACCTTTATTAACTACTGCTGTCATTCAGAAAGGAACTTGTACTTCTGTGCTTTCAGCCAATAAATTTCACCGAATATTTTTGGGATGCACCAATCCGAGAAGGACAGGTTGGGTTGTATAGCTTATGACCATATTACTTGATATTGTACTTTTTTATTGAAAATCTATATCGTTTCTGCCAATGGAATTACCGGAAAATATACGGGCTATGGTACTGGAAAAGCAGGGTCAGCCGCTAATTCTGAAAAAGGTTCCGGTGCCGGTGCCAACGGAGCGGCAGGTGCTTGTAAAAGTGCTGGCCTGCGGGGTTTGCCGCACCGATCTGCACGTGCTGGATGGCGAACTTACTGAGCCGAAACTCCCTTTAATTCCGGGGCATGAGATCATTGGAAAAGTGGTGCGAAAAGGTGCAGAAGTAAGCGGTTTGCAGGAAGGTGATTTTGTGGGCATTCCCTGGCTTGGTTATACCTGCGGCACCTGCAAATATTGCCTGAGGAACCAGGAGAATCTGTGCGAAAATGCCAAATTCACCGGTTATACCCTGGATGGCGGTTATGCCGAATATACCGTTGCCGATGCGCGATATTGCTTCCCGATCGAAGCTGCGTTTGCCAATGCTTCTTCAGCGCCCTGGCTTTGCGCCGGACTAATCGGGTACCGTTCTTTTAAAATGGCGGGAGAACTAACCAAAAATTTAGGGATCTATGGTTTTGGTGCTGCAGCGCATATCGTTATTCAGCTGGCGCTTTATCGGAAGAAAAATGTATTTGCTTTTACCCGCGACGGCGATATTGCTACTCAGAAATTTGCCCTGAACCTGGGCGCCACCTGGGCCGGAAATTCAACTGACACGCCGCCGCAGTTGCTCGATGCCGCCATCATTTTTGCACCGGTCGGCAGCCTGGTTCCCAAAGCTCTGAAAGACATAGACAAAGGCGGAACGGTGGTTTGCGGCGGCATTCATATGAGCGATATTCCGGGTTTTCCTTAAAAAGACCTTTGGGGCGAACGCACGATCCGTTCCGTTGCCAATTTAACCCGGCAGGATGGGTTGGAGTTTCTGGAACTGGCCCCGAAAATTCCGGTAAAAACCGAAACGCATTTATTCCCGCTTGCGCAGGCCAACGAAGCGTTGGAAGCACTCCGGAACGGCAAATTTCAGGGCGCGGCGGTGTTGGTAATGGAGTAGCTTTTAAGTTTTTTTTCAGAAAAACGATAGGGTTTTTGCCTTGAAAAGTGCTGGCCTTAGGTTTTATGCTGCAAAAGCCTTTGCCATTCACTTATTTCTGAACCGATAACGTGCCATCCTTTTCCAGCACAATCCGGGTTCCGAACCGGCTGCTTTCTTGTTGCAGCACTTTTGCCAGCCAGGCTGCATCTTCTTTCAAAGCTTTATGCAACCGGAAACTGCGCATTTGCATGGGCACCATTTTAAGCGATAAAAGTTTGCCGGTAGCCGGATCCAGGGTAGGGAAATACATCAGCGAAAGATCGCCGCGGAAATCGTCGTTCGATTTTATGCCTTCATAATCATTTATCAGGTCGCCGGCGCCGTACAAAATAAGCTTGCCTTTATAAATTTCCAGCGGCCGTGGGTGGTGCGATGAATGGCCGTGGATCAGGACTACACCTGCTTCTTCAATAAGCCGGTGCGCAAAATGCCGGTGGACCGGAGGAATATCGTAGCCCCAGTTGCTTCCCCAATGCACTGAAAAAACCACCACATCGCCGGGTTGTTTCACTTTCCGGACTTCCGCTTTGATTTGCTGCACCATGTTTTCGCTCAGGTCCGGCAGGAAATTAATACCGGATCGATTTGCGGTTGCTGTCCAGTCTGCCGGTACGCCGCTGCCCGGAGAGCCGTAGGCAAAAACCAGAACCCGGTTTTGTTTCACTTTCAGAACAACAGGTTTGGAAGCTTCCTGAATATTTTCTCCGGCGCCGGCAAAAGGCAGGCCTGCTTTCCGGAGGGTTTGCAGCGTTTCCAGCAAACCGGGGCGGCTCCAGTCTAACGTGTGGTTATTGGCCAGGCTGCAGAAATCAATGCCGGCTTGGGTAAGCACCGGAATATTGGCCGGATGCATGCGGTATTGCACCGGTTTCCCGGGCCAGGGTTCCGGATGAGTGGTAACGCTGGTTTCGAGGTTTATTAGTTTCATGTCCGGCTGCATTTTCTGCCACACCGCAAAGGCATCGCCCCACACATAATTGTAGGGTACCGGTTTGGGAATGGGGCCATTTACTTTTTCCGCCAGCTTTACGTACTCCCGCGCATCTTTTACATAATCCTCATAAAGCTTAGGGTCGACGGAATTTGGCAAAACCTGGTCAATGGCCCGGCCGGGCATTACATCGCCTGCTAAAAACAGGGTGATAGCAGAAGCAGGTTGCGAAGAAATACCCGAAGAATTTTGCTGCATAGAGTTTGAATGATTGCTTAAAGGCAACACCAGTAAAGAAAATAAAATTAACCCTGTCTTCCTTAAATTCATTTTAAAGCTCTGTTTTGCAGCGATCCCGGCAACTTCCCTTTCCGGTTCTGTCACCTTGCTATTTCTGTAACCTTTCTCCGATGTAAGTCATCAGCTCCTGTATGGTCTGAATCTTCCCGTAATCTTCTCCGGGGTTTGTATGCCGAATTGTTCATCCAGGGCTACGATAAACTGCAGGTAATCGAAAGAATCTATTCCTAAACTCTGGCGGATATTTTCGTCGGGCTGCAGCTTTTCGGGTTCGGTATCGGGGGCGATGCTTTTGAGTTTTTGCACCATGGTTTGTTTTATTTCTTCGGCGGTCATAGGGTTTCGGGTTGCTGTAAATAGTTTTTCAGGAAGGTCAGGAATTTGCTGCCGGTACTGCCGTCGGAAGCGCGGTGGTCGGCGGCTAAGGTTGCGGTTAAAACGGGACGGACATCCAGCATGCCGTTTTCGGCCCAGGGCTGCAGCGTAATGCCGCCAAAACCTACCAGCGCGACCTGCGGCGGATAAATTACGCCGTACACGGTTTCCACGCTCACTTCGCCTAAACTGGTAACGGTAATGGTTGAGTCAGCGAGTTCGGAACTGCGCAACCGTAAGGCTCTTGCTCTTGGAATAAGGTCGTTCAAAGCCTGCATAATTTCATCCGAGGTTTTCAGGTCGGCATCGTGAATGGCAGGCACAATTATGCCTCCGGTGCGCAAACTCACCACGTACCCTATATGGATGCTGTTTTGCCGCTGCAGGCCGTTTTCCCAGGTTGCATTCAGATCGGGTACGTCGTTCAGGGCCTGGGCTACGGCTTTAAAAAGCAGGGCTGCCGGCAGCAAGCGTTCTTTTACCGGCCGCTGTTTATTCCTTTCCGAAAGCCAGGCCAGGGCCTTGGTCATATCGATCTTCGTTTCGAGGTAATAATGCGGAATTTCCAGGTTCGATTTACTCATAGCCGCGGCTACAGCCATGCGAATGGTTTCCGGCGAAAATCCGGTAGCAGGTTTTTGAGTTTTTTCCTCTAGAACAATAGCGTTTTTCACTTCGGGTTCGCCAGTTTTTTCTTCCGGAATGATATCGTTTTGTGGTTCAGCTACGGCAGTTTTTCCGGCTTCCGGCGTAGCGATTTCCGGTTGAATTTTCGGCTGTGTTTCGGGTTGCGCTGGTGCCTTTGGCGGAGCTGTCTCCGGTTTAGCTTTTGGAGAAGTTTGGGCCGCAATGGCATGTTCCACATCTTCCCGCACAATGGCGCCTTCCGGACCGGTTCCATGCACAGTAGCCATATCGATCCCTTTTTCTGCGGCAATTCTCCGGGCCAGCGGCGACGCACGGAGGTGGTGTGTTTTCACCCAGCCTTTCTGAATTTTTGGGGTTGGTTCAGCTTCTTTTTCAGTTTCAGAAATTGCTGTTTTTTCGACCTCAACTGCAGATGCTTCTTCTTTTCCGGCGGAAGGAAGATTTGGGGCAGTTTCACTTGGCGAAATGATGGTTGCCATAATGGAGCCAACCGGCACTTTTTCGTCTTCTTTTATGAGCAGTTTGCCAATAATGCCTTCCTCAAAACACTCGATCTCGATGATGCCTTTCTGGGTTTCCACTTCGGCAATGATGTCGCCTTTTTTGATCTGGTCGCCGGGCTTTACGCGCCATTCCTGAAGGAAGCCGCTTTCCATGTCGGCGCCGAGGCTGGGCATTCGGAATTCAGGCATGGTTCAGCATTTTTTTGATGGCACGTACGATCTGTTCAGGTTGGGGCACCGCCGCATCTTCCAGGTGCTTCGGGTAGGGGATCGGGACTTCGACGCCGCAGAGCCGTTGTACCGGCGCATCGAGGTCATAAAAACTTTTTTCAGAAATGCGGGAGCTTATTTCCGAAGAAATACTCACACTCCGGCTGGCATCTTCCACCAGAAAAGCGCGGTTGGTTTTGGCCACAGAATTCATGATGGGTTCATCATCCAAAGGCCGCAAAACTCGCAGGTCAATCACCTCCGAATCTATGCCGTTTAATGCTAATTCTGCTGCCGCATCCAGGCATTTATACACGCCGGTTCCGTAGGGTATCAGGGAAATATCCTTGCCTTCGCACCGCACTTTTGCTTTGCTTATGTCTACCGTTTCCGAAGGGTTTGGCAATTCTTTTTCGTGGTTCAGCAAAGAAGTATATTCGAAAATAATGACCGGATCAGGATCGGCCAAAGCGGGTCCGAGCAGGTGGCGGGCATCTTCGTGGGTGCCGGCCGAAAGAATATTTAAGCCAGGAATATGGGCAAAAAGCGGTTCCAAACTGTGCGAATGCTGCGCAGCTAGCTGACGCTCAAGCCCGGCGCTCATTCTGATCACCAAAGGCACGTTCAGTTTTCCGCCAGACATGTGCTGCAGCGTAGCCGCGTTATTGGCAATTTGATCCAACGCCAGCAAACTGATATTGATGTTCATGATCTCCACGAAAGTCCGCATACCGCCTAACGCCGCACCAATTCCCGTGCATGTAAAACCGGCTTCGGAAAGCGGCGTGTCCATGATGCGTTCCGGGCCGAATTCCTGCAGCAGGTTCTTGCTGACGGCAAAAGCGCCCCCGTAATGGTCCACGTCTTCGTCCATCATAAACACCAGTTCGTCGGCCGTCAGAGCTTCCCGGAGGGCTTGCTTCAGGCATTCGCGGTAGGTTATCAGGTTGCTTTCCATAGGCTTGGTTTGCTTTTTCGCTATACGTAAACTTTGCCAGTTCCTCCACCGGTTCGAAGCTGCAGGTTTCGGCAAATTCCACGGCCTGCTGCACCACTTTTTCTATCTTTTCAGATATCTTTTTCAGGTCTTTTTCGGAAAGAATTTTTTGCTTTTGCAGGGAGTCGGTGAAAGCCGGAATAGGGTCACGGTGTTTCCAGGTTTCCACCTCTTTTTTGTCGCGGTACTGCTCGGCATCGAACATGCTGTGCGCCCGGAAACGGTAGGTATTGCAGACCAAAAAGTAAGCCTTACCGGTTTTTCGGATAGTTTCCGTCGCTTCGTGGGCGGCTTGTAAAACTGCGTTCAGATCCATGCAGTCTACTGAAGTTACTGCAATGCCATACGCCGCCGCTTTTTGCTCCAGATTCGTATTGGCGTGGGTATAGTGAATTTCGGTACCCATAGCGTAAAGGTTGTTTTCGCAGACGAACAGCACCGGGACCTGCCAGAGGGCGGCCAGGTTCATGGCTTCGTATCTGTAGCGGATTTGTCAATCCGCGTGATTGGGCATTTAAGTGGCAAACGCGGATCAATAGACCCGCCACAGTTTGCTTCCGAATCTATAGATCCGGAAGAGCATCTAAAAGAGTAGTTCCGTTTTTTGTCTCCCTTTGGAGGAAGTAGGGGAGGACTCACGCATTTCGGATAATGATCAGATAATGTGAAAATCCTCCCCCCCAACCCCTTCCAAGGGAGACTTTTTTAGAAATTACCTGAGCAGTATTTCTACCTGAAACCATATTGTTTATTGCGCTATCCAGCCGCCGTCTACAACCAAAGCGTGGCCGGTGGTGAACGAGCTGGCATCGGAGCAGAGCCAGATGGCAGCTTCGGCAATTTCTTCGGGCCTTCCGCTGCGGCCAATTGGTTCTGCGCTGATCATGGCTTCTTTGGTGGTTTTGTTTTTCTCTACAAAGCGGTCTATCATGGCGGTTTGAATTACGCCGGGGCAAACGGCATTTACCCGCAGGCCAGTGGTGGCGTATTCTAGGGCGGCGGCTTTGGTTAGGCCAATTACGCCGTGCTTAGAAGCTGTGTAGGCCGGAATTCCCGGGAATCCGATCTTGCCGGCAATGGAAGAGCAATTCACAATGGAGCCTTTGCTGTTTTTCAGCATTTCCGGAATTTCGTATTTCATGCAAAGCCACACGCCTTTCAAGTTAATGCCGATCACTTTATCGAAATTCTCTTCGGTGCAATCGGCGGTGGGAGCAGATTCGCCTTCTATACCCGCATTGTTGAACGCGTAGTCGAGGCGGCCGAAAGTTTTTACGGTTTGTTCCACCATATTTTTCACATCGGCAGGTTTGGAAACATCGCATTTTATAAAGACCGCTTCGCCGCCGGCGGCTTTTATGGTGTTCACCGTTTCCGGGTCTTCTTTCCAGTCTACCACGGCTACTTTGGCGCCGCGCTGGGCAAACATAATGGCGGTGGCGCGGCCAATGCCAAAGCTGGCGCCGGTTACAATGGCTACTTTGTTTTGGTAAGGTTTTTCCATGTTCAATAATGTTAACGAACTACTATTATGAGAGAGAACAACTGCCGGGCAGAACTGTTTTAATTTAAAAAGGGAAAAGTGAAAGGGGCATGCTGACTTCTGAATGCGTGAATAAATTAGTTGCCCATCGTTTTGAATTTCAAAACACAGCGTTTCCGGCTGCAAATAAAAACGTACTTTTGATCAGGGATTGAAACGATTTCCTAAAATGGCTTCCAGATCTTCTTTATATACCACTTCTTTTTCAAGCAGTTTTCCGGCCAGTTTTTCCAGCAGATCGCGGTTCTGACTTAAAGTGTTTTTTGCCAGTTCGTACGCTTCTTCTATCAGTTTTCGGACTTCGGCATCTATTATTTTCCCGGTTTCTTCGCTGTAAGGTTTTACCAGTTGGTTTTGCTGCTGGTCAGTAGAATCGTAAAAACTCATGTTGCCGATCTGCTTATCGAAACCGTAAAATGCCACCAGCATGTACGCTTCTTTGGTAACTTTTTCCAGATCGTCTAAGGCGCCGGAAGTTACTTCCCCAAAGATCAGTTCTTCGGCGGCGCGGCCTCCGAGCGTAGCAGCCATGTGTTCTTTAAAAGCCGTAAAAGATTTCAGCTGACGCTCTTCGGGCAAATACCAGGCAGCGCCTAACGATTTTCCGCGCGGAATGATCGAAATTTTTACCAGCGGATCTACGGTTTTCAGTTTCCAGCTTACCACCGCGTGCCCGGCTTCGTGGTAGGCAATTATCTTTTTTTCTTCGGGCGTAATGATCTTGCTTTTCTTTTCCAGTCCCGCAATTATTCTATCCAGCGCATCCAGAAAATCCTGGCGGCTAACCTGTTCTTTTTTACTTCGGGCGGCAATTAACGCGGCTTCGTTGCAAACATTGGCAATATCGGCGCCGGAAAAACCAGGAGTTTGCGCAGCCAGAAAACTTACGTCAATGCTTTCGTCATATTTTATGGGCCGCAGGTGTACTTTAAAAATGGCTTCGCGTTCGTGCAGATTCGGTAATTCGAGGTAAATATGGCGGTCGAAACGGCCGGGGCGGAGCAGGGCAGGATCCAGGAGTTCGGCACGGTTGGTTGCTGCCAGCACAATTACGCCGCTGTTGGTTTCAAAGCCGTCCATTTCGGTAAGTAATTGGTTCAAAGTGCTTTCGCGCTCGTCGTTGGAACCCTGAAAATAAGCACTTCTGCCGCGCGACTGACCGATGCTGTCAATTTCGTCGATAAATATAATACAGGGCGCTTTGGCTTTGGCCTGTTTAAAAAGATCGCGCACCCGCGAAGCACCTACGCCTACGAACATTTCCACAAACTCCGAACCCGACATGGAAAAAAAAGGCACTTCAGCTTCGCCGGCTACGGCTTTGGCCAGCAGCGTTTTACCGGTTCCCGGCGGGCCAACCAGTATCACCCCTTTCGGAATTTTGGCACCTAATCTGGTAAATGTTTCAGGGTTTTTCAGGAAATCGATCACTTCTTTCACTTCCATCTGCGCTTCTTCCAAACCGGCTACATCCCGGAACGTTACGCCGTCTTTATCCTGGTGTTCGGTGAGCGTTGCCTTCGATTTACCGAAGCTGAAAATGGACGCGCCGCCCGCGCCGCCACCTGCCCGCCGCAGCATAAAACTCCAGAAAAAGAAAAGCAGCGCTAACGGAAAGATCCAGCTTAAAATATTGAGCAGCCAGTTACTTTCTTTCTTGTAGCTTACGTCCACGCGTTCGGCCAGCGGTACATTTTTCTGCGCTTCATCCAGTTTGCGTTCCAGAGTTTCTGCTGAGCCAATGGTAAAAGTATAATGTGGACCGGGATTAAGGGTTTTGCCGTCGGGTTTCAGAATTGTATTAAAGGGCACCGAATCGGCAAAAGTTTCTTTTAAATATACCAGCGCTTTTTCGTTATTTATTACTTCGATCTTTTTCACTGCTTTGCGGGGCAGCATGTCTTTTTCCAGGGCCAGCCAGGTAGTTTGCTCCGAAGCGGTTTTAGAATTGTTAAGCCACATAAAAAGCACCAGGCCCAACAGCATCAGATACATCCACGGAATTGCCGGCCGTTGTGGCTGGGGCGGCGGTTTGCTGCCTTTTTTTTCGTTGTTGGAAGGTTCTTCGGCCACGTTTCAGAGACTATAGTTTTTTACTGCAAAAGCATACCGTTTTCATCGGTTTATAGCGTTTTGCAGCGCGTGTTTTTAATTAATTTTTAGCAGGTTGCGGAAAGCATCTGAGTTTATAACTTGTACGGGAAATGCATTTTTATTGGCAATGCTTTTTGAAGTTCAATTGTCTGAGCCTGAATATGAATAGACCAAAAAAAGCCCGGAATATTATTCCGGGCTTTAGACAAACTGTTCAGGATTAGAATTTCAAATCATTATTCCCTATCCTGGTTGGTTCAGATTTAATTCTTTTATGCGGAAGCGCTGCTATCATTTCCAGCCACCACCCAACGCCTGGTACATATTCACTGATGCGTTCAGCTGCTGCATTTTGGTTTCGATCAGTTCAAACTTCGATTCCAAGGCTTCGCGTTGCGTTAATAAAACTTCCATGTAATCGGCGCGGGCAGAACGGAACAGGTCGTTGGAAATGGTAATCGATTCCGTTAAAGCCTGTACTTGTTGCGATTTCAGGTCGTAACTTTTACCGAGGTTTTCGATTCGGTTTTGCTGGTTTATTACTTCCAGGAACGCTTTTAAAACCGTTTGCTCGTACTTGTAAACCGCTTGGATCTGTTTCGCATTGGCGCTGTAATAGGTAGCTTTTATTCCATTCCGGTTAACCAGCGGTGCCGCCAGATCGCCGGCCAGCGAGTACAGCAACGATTCCGGCGCTTTCACAAAATAACCTGGGTTCAAACCTCGTAAACCAACCGCCGCATTTATGCCCAACGAAGGATAAAAATTAGCGCGCGCTACTTTCACGTCCAGATCGGCGGCAGCTAATTCCAGTTCAGCTTGTTTTATATCGGGACGGTTTTCGAGTAATTGCAAAGGTGCACCGGTTTTCAAAGCTGCCGGCGATAAACTGCTAAAAGCACTCGCGTTTCTTACAATAGGTTGCGGATAACGGCCCACCAGGAAATTGATGCGATTTTCAGTTTCCACGATCTGTTGCTGAATATCGTACTGCAAACTTTGCGTTTTCAGCACCTCGGCTTCGAAACGACGCACGGCCAGTTCGTTTACTTTAGCGGCCTGTTTTTGGTACCGCACTACTTCCAATGCGTTGGTCTGAATGCCGATATTTTGTCGCACAATTTCCAGCTGGTTATCGAGCGCCAATAATTCGTAATAGGAATTCGAGATCTCCGCGATCAGGTTGGTAATCATAAAATTCCGGCCTTCTATAGAAGCCAGATACCGGTTTACGGCGGCCTTTTTCGCGTTGCGGAGTTTGTGCCAGATATCCACTTCCCAGTTTGCATAAGCGCCTACAAACATATCGGTTACCGGCTCCGGCATTTCTTTTCCTGGCTCAATCTCGGTGGTAGCTTCCATGGCCCCGATGTTGGTATAGCGGCTCACTTTATCTACGCCGCCGCCGGCTCTTAAACTTACCGAGGGCAGATATTCGCCTTTGCGGGTCCTGATCTCGTTGCGGGAAATTTCGAGTTCCTGCAGCGTAATATTCAGTTCCTGGTTATTATGCAAAGCCGTATCGATGAGGGCTACCAGGTTCGGATCGGTGAAGTATTGTTTCCAGTTAATTGTGGCCGTAGAAACGCTATCCTTTTGGGCCGTAAAAGTCGTGGGAAGGATCTTGGCCGGTGTTCTTGACACCAGCGTGGGTACGCAAGCGCTATAGGAAAGGGCCAGAAAAGTAAACCCTAACCAGTTTTTTATTTTTCTAATGAACATATTTTTCAGTTTCTTCAGTTTCGGTAAAAGCATCTATGGCGTGCACGTAATCTTCGGTCAGGGAAGTTTCTTCTTCGTCGCGGATCAGCTGTCGGCCATCGGCGAGATGCGCGAAAATGTAGTACAGACCAGGCACAATAATTACCCCGAAAATGGTACCGAACAGCATGCCGCCCATAGCCGAAGCCCCGATGGTGCGGTTACCAATAGCACCCGCGCCGGTAGCAATAATAAGCGGAATCAGACCGGCAATAAATGCGAAGGAAGTCATCAAGATAGGTCGGAAACGTACTTTAGCACCTTCAATGGCTGCCTCGAAAATAGAGTAACCCTGGTGGCGTTTCAGCACGGCAAATTCCACGATGAGCACCGCATTTTTACCAAGCAAACCAACCAGCATGATCAGACCGATCTGCGCATAAATGTTGTTTTCAAGGCCCATCAGTTTCAGCAACAAAAATGACCCGAACACCCCGGCCGGCAACGAAAATACTACTGCCAGCGGAATGATAAAGCTTTCGTACTGCGCCGCCAGAACAAAATACACGAACACCAGCACGATCAAAAACACGTAAAGCGATTCGTTACCGCGGATCGATTCATCGTAAGAAAGACCTTCCCAGGCAATGTCGTAGCCTTTCGGTAAAGTTTTTTCGGCCACTTCCTGCACGGCTTTGATGGCATCGGCGGTGGTATAACCTTTAGCCGGCTGCCCTTGGATAGAAGCCGAATTATATAAGTTGAAGCGCGTAATTTCGTTTGGACCCTGCATTTTTTTCAGGCGCATGAAAGCCGAATACGGCACCATTTCACCGGCATCGTTCTTCACGTAAAGTTTTAGAATATCGGAAGGCAGGCGACGGAATTGCGGATCGGACTGCACGTAAACCTTGAAGAACTGGTTGAATTTAATGAAGCCTTGTTCGTAGGTACTACCAATCAGAATATTCAGGTTTTCCATGGCCTTGCCAATCGAAACACCTTTCTGCATCGCCAGGTTGTTGTCGATCTCCAATTCGTATTGCGGGTAATTGGCTGCGAAGAAAGTAAATAAGCCCGAAAGCTCTTTGCGCTTCGCCAGATCGTCCATGAATTGCTGGTTTATTTTGTCGAATTCGTGGTAATTGGTTTCGGAATTTTTATCGAGCAAGCGCATGGAGAAACCACCCGAAGAACCGAAACCCGGAATTGCCGGCGGCTCGAAGAATTCAATTACCGCACCCAGGCCTTTGGAATGCTCTTCCAACTCTTCCATGATCTCTTTCACGTTGTGCTTCCGTTTAGACCACGGTTTTAAGTTGATGAGGCAGGTACCGGCATTGGAACCACGACCTTCGGTCATGATCTCGTAACCGGCCAAAGATGAAACTGATTCGATGCCGTCAATTTCCTTACAAACTTTCTGCAGGCGTTGCGAAACCTGGTTCGTTTTTTCTAAGGTTGAACCCGGCGGCGTTTGAATGATGGCGTAAATGGTGCTTTGGTCTTCGTTCGGAATAAAGCCAGCCGGCAGGATCTGGTTTTCCCAGAAAATACCCGCGCCAAACAGCAACAGAATTCCGAAAGTCAGCCATTTGCGGCTCACCATGCGGCGCAGCAACGCCACGTAGCGGCCGGTCAGTTTATCGAAGCCGCGGTTAAAGCTATCCAAGGCTCTGGTAAGCAGGTTTCTTTTCCGTTCGTGGCCGTGGTGGTTTTTGAGCAAAATGGCACAGAGCACCGGGGTAAGCGTAAGCGCAATTACCGCCGAAATCACGATGGAACTGGCCATGGTAATAGAGAACTGGCGGTAAAACGTACCAACCGGACCACTCATAAACGAGATCGGCAGGAACACGGAAACCATAACCATGGTAATGGCAATAATGGCCCCGCTGATCTCGCTAAGCACTTTTTTCACGGCGTTGTAAGGCGAAATGTGCGGTTCTTCCTCAAACTTCGCGTGCACGGCCTCCACGACGACAATGGCATCATCTACCACAATACCAATGGCGAGCACCAAAGCAAAAAGCGTAACGAGGTTTATAGAAAGTCCGAAAAACTGGATAACGAAGAAGGCTCCGATCAATGAAACCGGCACCGCCAGAATAGGAATTAAAGTAGAACGCCAGTCGCCGAGGAATATGAAAACTACGATGGCAACCAGAATGAAGGCGTCTCGAAGCGTGTGAATTACCTGCTCAATAGAAGCATCGAGGAACTGCGAAACGTCGTAGCTGATCTTGTAATCTACGCCCGGCGGGAAGTTTTCTTTCATTTCGTCGAGGCGGGTTTTTACTTCGGCAATTACATCTGAAGCGTTACTGCCGTAGTTCTGCTTCAGCACGATCGCCGCCGATGGATGCCCGTCGAGGTTGGAATAAATATCGAAGAATTCGCTGCCGAGTTCTATTTTAGCAATGTCGCGCAAATGAATGCTCTCGCCTTCGGAATTGGCCCGCACAATGATGTTTTCGTACTCTTCGGGTTTGTTGTAGCGGCCTTTGTAAGTCAGCACGTATTCCAACGATTGCGCTGCAATACCGGAGCTTTGCCCTATTCTTCCCGGGCGACCAATAATGCTTTGTTCAGCCAGTGATTCCATCACTTCTTCCACCGAAATGTTGTAAGCCCGCATCCGATCCGGATTCAGCCAAACGCGCATGGCGTAACGGCGACTACCTAAGATCTGCGCCCGCGCCACGCCTTTTATCCGCTGGATTTCCGGGATCATTTTTACGGTGGCGTAGTTGAACAGAAACTTTTCATCCATGCTTTCTTCCTTGGAGTAAAGGTTCACGTACATGAGCATACTCGGCTGGATCGGCGTGATAATTACCCCTTCGCGCTGCACGAGTTCCGGCAACAGCGGCATTACCTGGTCCACACGGGTTTTCACCCTAATTACCGCATCGTTTGGATCAGTGCCCGGTTCGAAAATGATGCGCAAAGTAGCTTCGCCGGCGCTGGTGGCATCGGAAGCAATGTAGCGCATGCCTTCCACGCCGTTAATGGCTTGCTCCAGCGTAATTAAAGTGGATTTTACCAGTACATCGGCACTGGAACCCGGGTAAGCAATGAAGATATTGACCGTGGTTGGTGCAATGTCGGGGAACTGGGAAATGGGCAACTTTTTAATTGCCAGGGTGCCCACAAACACGATCATAATGGAAATAACGATCGCGAAGACGGGTCTTCTTATAAATTTACTAAACATGTTTTCTGATTCTTGAATTTTAGATTATTCCGCGTATAGCTCTAACTGCGACATCACTTTTTCCGGTGCTACAAACTCAGAATGGATCTTTTCGTTTTCGCGTACCTGGCGTAAGCCTTCCAGCAGAATTTTATCGTCGGGTTGCAGGCCTTTCTGTACCACGTAAATGTGCGGCAACTCGGCAGCTACGGTAATTTCCCGCGATTTTACTTTGCCGTCTTTGTCGATCACGTACACGTATTTCTTCTCCAGCACTTCATAAGTAGTTTTCTGGGGAATAAGCATAGCGTTTTTGAGCGGAATGGTCATGAGAATGTTGCCGGTTTCGCCGTGGCGCAGCAAACCATCCGGGTTCGGGAAAGTGGCCCGGAAAGCAATGTTCCCGGTCTCGTTATTAAAATCGCCTTCAATGGTTTCTACCACGCCGGTGTGCGGGAAAATCTGGCTGTTAGCCAGTTGTAGTTTTACCTTCGCTTTGGCCCCGGTTTTTTCCTGGTTTTTGTAATCTAAATATTGTGCTTCCGGCACGTTGTAGTACACCCACATTTTGCTGTTATCCGAGAGGTTGGTGAGCAATTCGCCTTCTTCCAGCAAACTGCCTAACCGCACGTGAAACCGGTCGATGATGCCGTCGAAAGGCGCTCTGATTTCGGTGAATTGCAGGTGCACATTGGCCAGGGCGGCTTCGGCTTTGGCTTTTTCCAGTTTGGCTTTGGCCATGGCTTCTTCGGTTTTGGCTACCACGTTGCGGCTGGCCAGCGAAGCGGTATTCTTGTATTCGATATTGGCAAAATTTACTTCGGCCTGGGCTTTTTTCAGTTCGGCTTCATACAAATTCGGCATGATCTGGAACAGCAACTGGCCTTTTTTAACGTGCTGGCCTTCATCTACAAAAATCTTCTGCAGGTAGCCTTTTTCCTGGGCCCGCAACTCAATGTGACTAACGGAATGGATCTGACTAACGAACGTTTCGGTAAGGGTGGTGTCCTTCACTAAAGGGCTGGTAACCTTAAATTTGGTTTCGTGTTCTGCCTTTTCTTTGTGGGATTCGCAGCCTGCGGTTATTAAACTTAAACCCAGGCCCAAAAACATGAAAATACGCTTCATGGGGTTCTTTAAAGATTTATAATAAAATTGAATGGAAATGAATGAAATGCGGAGAAATGCTGCTTTTTCCGAAGTTGAAATTCCGCCTGCCAGCTGCTCCGGGAAACGGAACTGGCTTCCCGGAGCAGGGATCACTTTAAAAAATTCTGAAAGAAAAAGCCGGTGAGAGTACGACTTTTCCGGCCTGAAACCATAGCGTTTTGCCAGCTTTAAAAACAAACCGCAGGTTCAGGTAATCTCAGCATTCAGGAAAGTAAACTGACAGGAGGTTACAGGTTTTTCAGGTGCATTGAAAAATGCCCGGAAATGGGAAACCTGAAACGGATCGGAAACAGAAATGCCGTAGCCCGCAGCTTTTAAAAAGCGCAGTTACGGCATCAGCAGAAAAGAAAACTAAATTCGGAAATTACAGTTCAGCAGGAAAAGCGGGGCGTTTTTGCCTTTAGCTAAAGCGTATAAATTTACATAATTCGCCGAAGGGCCCGCCCGTAAAACCGGCAGAAAATAAGGAATTTCGGTGAGAGCGTAATCGAAGTCGAGGTTAAACTTCAGACTTTTGTCTTCGCCTTCTTTTATGAGCGGCGTGGTAACAATTACCACATCGGTAGAAGCTTTTTTAACCGTGGTTTCGGCTTTTGCGCCCGGCTCTACTGTGATCTGGCAAACCGAAAACGAAGCGGCATTGAGCGTAGCTGCCGCTGCATAAAAGCCGGCCACGTTGCACGTGGTAGCAAATATTAACAGGTAAGTAGCGAGCTTTCTTAGCATCAGAATTCGGAAAGAATTGGTAATTATGGTGCAAAGGTATGAAATATCAGCCTTAGTTCAAAAAATTGTAGTTTCCCAAATTTAACAATTCGCTCACAAATGACTTTATAAAACGTCTGCTCTTCAGGTTGCGCACGTTATTTATGCCGGTTTATTTTGAAAAACGGTAGGGTTTTGGGCTGAAAAAGTGCTTCTGATTTTAATAGAAAACTGAAAATCAGGTTGGGTACGGCAACTTATCCCGGATATTTGCGCTACATTACCGCAACCTTTATTTTAACCTGTTATTCTTATATGGAACATCTTTTTTCGCCACTCAAAATCAAAAGCCTGGAATTTAAAAACCGCATTGTGGTTTCGCCCATGTGCCAGTATTCTGCCGAAGATGGATTTGCCAACGACTGGCATCTGGTGCATTTAGGCAGCCGGGCGGTTGGCGGAGCAGCTTTGGTTATTGCGGAAGCTACCGCAGTTTCGCCGGAAGGTCGTATTTCTCCCGGCGATCTGGGTATCTGGAAAGATGAACACCTTGAATTTTTGCGGCGCATCACCAGTTTTATTGCCGCCCAACACGCAATTCCGGGCATACAACTGGCGCATGCCGGAAGAAAAGCTAGTAAAAGTGCGCCCTGGCTCGGTAATATGCATTTAACTCCGGAAGAAGGTGGTTGGGAAGAAATTTACGCTCCCAGTCCGATTCCGGTGAATGATGAAACGCCGGCGCCTTTGGAACTCACTTTGGAGCAGATAAAAAAAGTAATTGAGGATTTTAAAAATGCTGCGAAAAGAGCTTTGCAGGCTGGTTTTAAAGTAATTGAAATTCATGCAGCCCACGGGTATTTGTTGCACGAATTTCTGTCGCCGCTTACCAACCACCGCCCCGATAATTACGGCGGAAGTTTTGAGAACCGGACGCGGTTTTTACTGGAAGTGTTGGCCGGAATTCAGGAAGAATGGCCGGCAGATCTGCCTTTGTTCGTGCGGATCTCTGCGACGGATTGGGTAGAAGATGCGCCGGAAAGCTGGACGTTGGATCAATCTGTAGAACTGGCTAAAATACTAAAAACGAAGGGTGTGGATCTGGTAGATTGTTCTTCCGGAGGGAATGTGCCGGTGCAGAAAATAAAACCGGGGCCGGGTTACCAAACGCCTTTTGCCCTGGAAATAAAAAAGCAAACCGGAATTTTTACTGGCGCCGTAGGATTAATAACTACTGCTCACCAGTCCGACCACATCATCCGGACCGGACAGGCTGATATGGTAGTAATAGCCCGGGAATTTCTGCGGGATCCGTATTTTGGATTAACCGCGGCCACGCATTTAAGGCAGGAAATTGAGTGGCCGGTGCAATACGAACGCGCTAAACCCAGAAAATAAAAGCAAAAAACGCTATGGTTTTCAGACCGAAAACCATAGCGTTTTTTTATGGAATAAATTGAAATTCTGAACAGACTTTTTCAGCCTGAAACGATAGCGTTTTTAACGATCCAAAACCAGACCGAGGGAGAATTGCAGCAGTAAGGCTTCTTCTTCAGAATGCCCGAATAGTACGTTTAGCGCATAGCGGTGTTCAATAGGCGCAATATAAAAACCAACGCCATAGCCTTTATGAAAACCACCCGCATCGCTGCCCTGGTACCAAACTTTTCCCTGATCGTAAAATGCTACGGCACCGTAATAAAAAGGTAGAACAGACGTGCGCACACGGCCCAGATGGAAACGCAATTCGGTATTTAGATAAGCAGAACGGTCGCCGAAAAAGCGGTTGTTTACGTAGCCGCGCAGGTTATCGTTCAGGCCCAGAGAGGTGTATTTATAGAAAGGCAGATCGTGACCATAGTTGCGTGCTCCGCCAAGTTTCAGGGCTAAAGTAACCGGAATTTTAATGCGCGCCGTGCCAAAATATTGGCCGGAAAGCTGTGTTAAACCAAAGGAATTTTTCTCGCGCGATAATCGCTGATAAGTGGTGTGGCTGAATTTGAAACGCAAACCTCTGGTCGTAAAACTGGCATTATCGCGCAGATCGAAATCGAGTTCGGCAAGGCCGCCCAGCAAACTTTCTTTTCCGGTAATTAATTCACGGGCAGTTTCTTCGTTTAAAATGGTACCGTTTTGCGGATTGGAAACGAGGTATTCATACAAAGGTCCGAAACGGAAAAAACTTTTGCGTAAAAATCTGGTCTGCGTAAAACCATTCATGCGCAGCCCTTTGTAGCGCGAACGATAAAAATCTTCGTCGTAAAGGGTTTCGTTTTTAAGAGTGTTGTTGCCCAGGCCGAAGAAATTGTAATGCGGGAAATACGAGCCGTAAGAAGCTTCGCCACCCACACTCCAGGTACCCAACACATTGTTCCAGATACCCCCACCGGTAAGCTGAAAAGCACCTTTATTTGTTCCCCGGATATCGAACGTATAGATGCGTTTTTCTTCGGGTTCGCGGAATAAATAACGCCCGAATTTCAACGTTAAACTGGCACCAAGTCCATCGGAGCGGTTATAAACCAAACCGGGAACCGGCGACATGTAATTGTAGCGGAATTCCTGACGGTTATAATCGTTGATATGCAGAGCATTGGAGGTAAGGTCTTTCGCTTCAGTTCCAAGCTGTCTTTCGGTTTTAGTTACGTCGTACACCCGGGTATAATGTTTGCGACCGGGCACGGAAGAATTATCGCGGATGATATCGGCGCCCTCGCCACCAATTACGCGCACTAAAATGCTGGTTTCGCTGCTGCCCGAAATATCGATAACGTCCTTGCCATCCAGCGCAAATATCCGGATCTCCTGCGTTTCTTTCGGGTAAAATATACGGTCGAAATACGCTTCGCCTTCCGGGTCGTTGGTTTCCTTATCTTTCTCGAACTGACGCACGCGCACAGAATTATCGGGCAGGCGCTCTACTTTAAAATATTCGTTCTTATTCGACCCCACCACATCTACTATCAGCGCCAGGTTTTCATAGAATTCATCTAAAGCCTGCGGTAGTTTTTTGATGCGGTTCTTCAGTTTATAAGCGATCAGGTTTCCGGAAACCGGAATCACTTCGGCGGGTTCGGCCTGAATGGCTTTGTCGATAGTGGCTTCGGTCATTTCGGCTTGTAATTCGCGGGCAATTTTCTGCCAGTCTTCGCGGGTCAAGTTTTGCAGCAAAGCCCGGTCCAGGTGCCGTGCCGGGTGCGTTAAACTTTTTATACCTTGATAATCGTAGCCGAAATTCTGAATGGTTTTTACACCAAATGGCTGATCGGCGAGCCAGGGAAAAAAGCCATCCCAGCGGGAAAAAGCGTGGTCGCGGTCGCGCGGAATGGGTTTATAAATTCGTTCTCCATTGCTGTTTTTGAAACCTGCCCAGCGCCAGTTATCATCGTGTTTACCAAAATCACCTATCCAGATATCAAACGCGCGGGCTTTACCAAAAGCATACGCATCCAGGCGGTTATCATGATCGTCGTAAAGTTTCCGGAAAAGGCTGTAAGTCCGGATCACATCATCGGCGCCGGCAAAACCTTTTTTTTCTTTTTCAGGATCAACCGGCCGGTCTTCGAGCATGCCAAATAAACCGGCATATTGTGCACGGTAAGGTCCTAAAGCCAGGTCGTTGGGCAATACATAAAGTTGCGGACGAGCATGCAGAATATCCGTAGAATCGAGCAAAGCGGAAACGATGATCGCGCCATAAGGCTGTTCAGTGGCAGTAATATCGCGGAGCACATTCGTCACAAAGGTTTCGCGAAGTGCTAGCGGCAGGGCTTTTACCGGGTCTTTATCTACGGAACGGAATACAAAGTCACGACCATCCCTGGCGCGGAATTGCAACGAAGTGGTTTGCCTTCCGCCGCCACGACCCACGGGCTTCAAACCGCCGTAGGTTTTGCGTAGATCAAGCAGCGGAACTTGTACGGGAGTAGTCCAGGTGGTGCGGTAAAGCCGGCCAAAGAAGATCCTTTTCAGCCAGTTGGCTTTGTACTGCGGTCCCGGAACTACAGTCACTTTTCCGTTCTGAATTTCCATATAAGTTTCAGGCACGGAATCGGGCGCGGTGCAGGGAATAAAAAAACGGTTTACCGGCGTGGAAGCAGAGTCGGCAGATTCTTTAGCGGAGCACGGGGAGGAAAATAGAATGTTACCGGTCAACAGGTTCAAACGCGCCGCATTCAATTTGTAAAAATAAGCCAGTATTTCGCCGTTCGGGTAATATTCCAGTTTGGTAAAACCGGTTTTGGCAGCTTTAAAAATAGTTTCTGTGCTTTTGCCAACGGGTTCTTTTTCGGTTAAACTTCCGGAGATCAGGTGGTAAGTTTCATCGGAATAATTCAGTTGTAAATTGTATTCGTGCGCCGAAGCATAGATCAGGCCGGGGCTTTGTTTAAATATTTTAACCATTTGCTCCCGAAAAGCTTCGTACCGGAAATTACTCATATCGCGGGGCGTACCGATATTCTGGCGATAAGCGGCATAAACACTTCCGAAAACAGGCAAGGGAATGCGGTTGCGCGGGTTTTTATCGGAAAGCGGAAAGATGTGTTTCATGAGCGTCATGCGGCCGCCGTAAACCCCGTTGGAAATTACCGGATGATGCCCGACCACCAGCACGTTGCGATTTTCAGCTTCGGTAATTTCTTCCTGCAATTCTTCCACAAACTCCTGGCGGGTCAGTATTTTGCAATCGGTATCGGTAACTTCAGGTTTATCGAAAGGGTGCATCCACCAGCTCGAATTAATAGCAACAATGCGCAGGAACGGGTTCACATCCAGCACTTCCGGGCCCGGACAGCCGCTTCCCGGCACAAAACCGTTTTTATAAGGCAGGCGGCTTTGCAAATATTTCTCCAGCCGTTTCACCGCTTTTAGGCCATCTTTACCGGAATTGTTCCAGTCTTTATCGCCGGGAATGAATATGATTTTTCCTTTGGGATTGTCTTTCACCAGGTTCACGAGTTGTTCCAGGCGCAAGGCATCTTCCGGTTTAGGTTCTTCGGGCCAGCCTTTATTTAAAGCAATATCGCCGAGGTGAATGATGGTGAACGGATTTTTTTGTTTGTCAATTTCCTGTTTCAGCAAGGTATAACTTTCCGGGGAAAGCGGTTTGGTGGCGGTGTTGCCGAAAAGGTAAACCGGGTAAGGATCATTCTGAGCGAAAACGGTAGGAGAAAAGCATAAAAAACTAAGCAGCAAAAAGATCCGGGTCATAGAAAAGTAAGAATTCTGAAAATGCTATATCTGTGCAAAGGTAGGTTTACTGCCGAAACCTTGTTTAAGTTTTAATTTCGCGATCCGGAGTTTTTTGGTGCAATTTGATACCGTTTTTGCCGCGTTTCTACTTTACGAATGCGTATATTTACGCCGTTATTTCTGAAGAATTGCCATGAAAATTATCGAGTGTCCGCGCGATGCCATGCAGGGAATTACGGAATTTATTCCCACCGAAACCAAAGTGCACTACCTCAATACGTTGCTGAAAGTCGGCTTCGATTCGCTGGACTTTGGTTCGTTCGTTTCGCCCAAGGCCATTCCGCAAATGCGCGATACGGCAGAAGTGCTTGCGCAGCTCGATCTTTCGGAAACCAAAACGAAACTGCTGGCCATTATTGCCAATTTGCGCGGCGCAGAACAGGCTGCTTCGCATCAGGAGATCCGGTATTTAGGTTTCCCTTTGTCCCTTTCCGAAACGTTTCAGCAGCGCAATACCAATAAAAGCATTGCCGAAGCGATGACGGAAGTTGCAAATATTCAGGAAGTTTGCGTGAAAAATAATAAAGAGCTGGTAACGTACCTTTCCATGGGTTTCGGAAATCCGTACGGTGATGACTGGAGCGCGGAAACGGTAGGGGAATTCACCCAAAAACTCGATGCGCTGGGCGTGAAAATTATTTCCCTTTCCGATACCATCGGCGTTTCCAATCCGGAGAATATCAGCTATTTGTTTTCGAGTTTAATTCCGGCGTTTCCGCACATTGAGTTTGGCGCGCATTTGCATACCAATCCCAATACTTGGCGGGAAAAAGTGGAAGCTGCTTACCAGGCCGGTTGCCGTCGTTTTGATGGCGCGATGAAAGGATTTGGCGGCTGCCCGATGGCGAAAGATGAATTGGTGGGAAATATGGCCACCGAAAACCTGGTGCAATATTTCCGGAATGTTGGAGTTGATTTGAATTTGAACGAAGCCGCTTTTGCCGAAGCATTTGCCGAAGCTGGTTCCGTGTTTTTGCATTAGAATATGGCGCGTAAACCCATTGTAGATATTTTTATTCCTTGCTTTATAGACCAGCTGCTGCCGGAAACGGGCATGAATATGGTGAAGGTTTTGAAGCGCGTTGGTTGCGAGGTGCGTTACAACCCCAACCAGACCTGCTGCGGACAACCTGCTTATAACGCCGGTTTTTACAACGAAAGCTTGGAAATTGCCAATAAATTTCTCGACGATTTTATTTCGGAAGAAAGCAATTACGTGGTAAGTCCGTCGGCGAGTTGCGTGGGCCACGTGCGCGGTGCCTGCGCCGAAATGTTCGTGACTTCGCCGCGTTTTATCAATTACCGCGGCCTGGAAAAGAAGACCTTCGAGTTTACCGAATTCCTGACCAAGGTTCTGGACATCGAGAAAATTCCGGGCGCCAAGTTAGATGCCAAAGCTACCTATCACGATTCCTGCAGTGCTTTGCGTGAATGTAAAATTGCGGCCGGTCCGCGTGCCTTACTTCATTACGTAGAAGGTTTGGAGTTAATTGAAATGGCAGAAACTTCTACCTGTTGCGGTTTTGGCGGTACGTTTGCCGTAAAATTTGATGCTATTTCGGTGGCGATGGCGCAGCAAAAAGTAGAAAATGCTTTGGCAACAGGCGCTTCTGTTATTGTTTCCACCGATTCTTCGTGTTTAATGCACATTGATGCTTATATCAAAAAGAATAAGATCGATATGAAAGTAATGCACATTGCTGATGTTTTGGCGAGTGGCTGGTAGTTTTTTAGCTTGAAAGCATAGCGTTTTATCTCTCTTTTTTCGTTGTAAAAGAATCAATAAAAAAAGCCTTCATACATCATGAAGGCTTTTCTGTTTTAAAACGCTATCGTATCAGGCTTGAAAACTGCTTTTACAGCAAATTTTGGATCTTCGTTTTTAATCCGGCGGAAGCTTCTACCAGTGGTAAGCGTACGCTGTCTTCGCAGATTCCGTAGAGCTGTAGCACGGCTTTCACACCAACCGGATTGCTTTCTTCGTACATCAGCGGGTTCAGTTCCAGAAAATCGAACATGAGTTTGGAGGCTTCGGCGAAATTATTTTCCAGCGCCAGTTTCACCATGTTGCTGAATTTTTCCGGGAATGCGTTTGCCAGAACCGAAATCACCCCGTCCATTCCGAAAGAAACCATTGGAACAGTCAGAATATCTTCACCGCTGATCACCAGGAAACCTTCCGGCTTGTTTTTCACGATGTGCATGCATTGCTCCAGGTTTCCGGATGCTTCTTTAATGCCGATAATATTATCGTGATGTGCTAATTTCAGGGTTGTATCCGCGGTCATATTGCTACCGGTTCGACCAGGTACGTTGTATAAAATAACCGGTACCGGACAAGCATCGGCAACGGCTACATAATGCTGGTAAATACCGGCCTGCGAAGGTTTATTGTAATAGGGGCTTACAGATAAAATGGCCGAAATGCCATGGAAATCGGTCGCTTTTATGGTATCTAAAACTGCCTGCGTATTGTTGCCGCCAATGCCGTAAACCAACGGAACACGGCCATCTACATGGTTGCGGATCGTATCGAGGATCTGCTTTTTTTCTTCCGTAGTGGTCGTTACTGATTCGGCAGTTGTGCCGTTGATCACGAGGTAATTTACACCGCCGTTAATGTTAAAATCAACCAGCTTTTTCAGGCCATCGAAATCTACGCTTAAGTCTTTTTTGAAGGGAGTTACCAGCGCAACGCCGGTGCCTTTAAATTTATCCATGATATTAATGTGCTAATTTTTTAATGTGCTAAAGTGCTACTTTTTTGTTAGAAAACCCTACCGTTTTGGTCTGTTCATTTTAGTTTTTGGCCTCGAAATCCTAGCTTTTGCAGATCACCAACAACAAACAACCAACAACTAATCAATCATTTTCAAAAATTCCTGCTCGGAAATAATTTTTACCCCGAAGCTGTTGGCTTTTTCCAGTTTAGATGGCCCCATTTTATCGCCTGCAACTAGATAGGAAAGTTTTTTGGAAATGGAGCTTACAATTTTGCCGCCGTTTCTGGTAATTAAATCTTGCAATTCGTCGCGGCTGAACTGTTCGAAAACGCCGGAAATGACGAAAGTATGCGGCGCTAGTTTTTCGGAAACCGGGCCGGTTTCTTCTTTTTCCGGCAGCTCCATTTGTAAACCTTTTTCGCGCAGTTTTTCTACCATTTGCAGATGCTCGGGTTTGCTGAAATAATGCTGCACCGAAAACGCAATGCGGTCGCCGATCTCCGGAACGGAAACCAGTTCTTCCAGCGTTGCTTTTTTCAGGTTGTCGATGCTGCGGAAATGGGCGGCTAATTTTTGTGCAACCGTATTACCAACAAAGCGAATTCCCAAAGCGAAAAGCACGCGGTCAAAAGGAACTTCTTTCGATTTTTCGATGGCGTTCAGCATGTTTTCCACGGTTTTTTCGCGGAAACTTACTTTTCGGGTTTTACCGGTTTCCTCGTCTTCAAAAACTTTTTCCTGCCCGAATAAATTCTCAAATGTCAGGTCATAGAACATGTCCGGTGTACGTACCAAGCCGCGGTCGAAAAGCAGTTCGATTTTTCCTTCGCCTAAACTTTCGATGTTCATGGCTTTGCGGGAAATGAAATGTTCCAGTTTGCCTTTTATTTGCGGCGGACAGCCATCTTCGTTAGGGCAATAGAAATTCGCCTCACCTTCGGCTCTTACCAACGGACTTTTACATTCCGGGCAGTGATCGATATAAGCTACTGGCTGGCTTCCGGCTATACGTTTTTCAACATCAACGCCGGTAATTTTTGGAATAATTTCACCGCCTTTTTCTACAAAAACCGTATCGCCTTCGTGAATATCGAGGCGCTGAATTTCGTTGGCATTGTGCAGCGACGCGCGTTTTACGGTAGTGCCGGCCAGTTGTACAGGTTTGAGCAAAGCCACCGGCGTAACCGCACCCGTGCGGCCCACCTGATACTTAATTCCCAGCAGCGGCGTAGCGGCACTCATGGCTTTGTATTTATAAGCAATGGCCCAGCGCGGACTTTTAGCCGTGTAACCAAGCTCTTCCTGCTCCGCGAAATTGTTCACTTTAATTACAATGCCGTCGGTGCCGATCGGGAGTTCAAAACGCTTGGTTTCCCATTCGTTAATGTATGCTAAAACTTCGTCAATAGTAGTACATTTGCGCCAGGTTGGTGAAACATCGAAACCCCATTTTTTCATGGCTTCCAACGTTTCAGAATGCGTTTCGAAAGGAAGTTTTTCGCCGAGCATGCTGTACACATAGCAGCTTAGTTTTCGTTTGGCTACAACCGCAGAATCCTGCATTTTTAGCGTTCCGGATGCGGCATTTCTTGGGTTTGCCAACAACGCTTCGCCAATATCTTCGCGTTCTTTGTTCAGTTGGTCGAAAACCGATAAAGGCATGAAAACTTCCCCGCGAACTTCCATTTTTGCCGGAAAATCAGCGCCTTGTAAATGTAGCGGAATGTTTTTAATGGTGCGTACATTGGCCGTAATATCGTCGCCGCGCGTACCATCACCGCGGGTTACGCCACGTACCAATTCACCGTTTTCGTAAGTCAGACTCAAAGCCACGCCGTCGAATTTCAATTCGCAAACATATTCGAAATCGCCTTCAAGCACCTTGCGCACGCGGTTATCGAACTCCCGGAGCTCCGTTTCGGAATAGGTGTTGCCCAGCGAAAGCATGGGGTAGGTGTGGTAAACCGTCGGGAAAGTTTTGGTAATGGTGCCGCCCACGCGCTGGGTAGGAGAGTTGACGGCTTGCAAACCCGGGAATTCCTTTTCCAGCTTCATGAGTTCTTCCAGCAGCATATCGAATTCATAATCCGAAACTTCGGAAACGGCGTGCTGATAATACTGGAAATTGTAGTGGTTTATGAGGCGGGTAAGTTCTTTTATGCGTTCGGCGGCCTGGGTCTCGGTCATGGTAAAGTAATGCGGTTTTTCAGCAGAAACAAAAGTACGAAAAAGGGCAGAAGCACGGCCGAAAAAACGGTATCATTTTCGGGGTAAAAAGTAAAAGGCCACCCAAAGGCAGCCTTAAACGGTAGGGTTTTACACTAAAAAAGTGCTGATCTACAGAATGATAATGCCTTTGGCGTCGAAGGTAAGCGTTGTATCAGGCTGGGTAATAGCCATAATTTCTTCCTTGCTTTTGCCGGCATCTTCTAAATAATGGCGCTGCTCATCTACCGGAATGATCTTGCGATATGCTACCCCTTCCATAATGGCGTTTTTGCCGGAAACATCTTTCGGAACGAAATAATCGTCTTCGCCAAACATTACGCGCATAGCTTCGCCGGTTGGCATTTTAATGGTTACCCAACAGCCTTTCATCTGGCAAACTTCTTCAATTTCACCCGAAATCTTAACCTCCATGCTGTCTTTTCCGGCCATGTTTTTTACAAGATCCGCTACGGCAATGGCGTTATCTGGCGTTATTTTTTCGCCGTAGCTTTTGCCGCCATTTACCGAAGTTTCGGTCTTTTCAATTTCGGTGGTTTCGGTTTTTGTTTCCGATTTGGTGCAGGCTGCAAACGCTAAAATGCTGCAGGCTAAAGCCGGGTAAAGAATTTTTTTCATGTTAAGTGAATGGTGAATGAAGCTACCAATTTAGAAAAGTAATTCGGGTTTTAAAAGCGGCTTCAATTACAAAAAGGCAATTTGGAAATGTTTTAAATATTTTAGAAAGTTATACCGGTTTTGAAGGTCAGGTAATTGAAGGTGAATGATCTTTCATCGTAAGTAAATTTTATTTTACTGCTGTGCATGATCCGGTAGCCGAGGCTGAAATTTACATTTTATTGGTGATAGTTGTTAGTGGAAAAGTAATTTCCTTTGGAGACAGACAACGGGTTTTACTTTTTCGCTGCTTAAACATACCGTTTTTTTTTAGGTAATTTTAGCCGTAATAGTGCCTTTCTGCGTTTATTTTACTTATTTCGAATATTACCACTGAAAAATACGATGGAAAACGAAAACAAAAATACTTCCGGTTTACCCGATATGGCTTTTGCTATTTTGAACCAATTAAGCGGTATGAACGCCGAATTCAGTTTCGATTTTGAGAATATGGAACTGCAAATGCCGGGGAAAAGTATTGCAGAACCTGAAAATAAATTCCGCCTGAACGGCACACTTCGCATTAAAACTAAAGGCACTAAAAACCAGCAGTAATTTGATAGGACAAAACTTCGATATTGACGCGCAACTGGTGGTTTCGGCCAACGATACCAATTTTGTATTGGTGGCTCAGGACCATTACATCATCGTGAATTTTCCGGATTTTAAAGCGCTGGAAAACATGAAAAAATTAGCACCCACTGGAAATGGTAATTCCGGGAATAGCAATGGTAATAATATCCGGGAAAAAATATCTTCCGGCGGACCGCTGAAAAAACTGCAACAGGTAAACGATCAGGTCCGGGAGCTTGGGCTGGTGGTAGATGTGCGGGTAAATAATAAATCGTACATTGAACTGGGCAGCAGTAAATCAGCAAAGATCAAAGCCGCCGCCCTGTTTGGCATTGTTGGCTCGTTCTTTAGCAGATAAGATTTATGATATTTCTTTGAGGTTTGCACGCTAAAATGCAAACCTTCTTTTTTGGGTAAGTACTGAGTTTTTTAGCTCAAAACCCTATTGTTTTTAAGGCTTTACGCAAAAGAAAATTTGCGCCGGAAATTTTTTTCTATAACCAACATGCGGCTAAAAATCGTATGCAAGGGTACAGGAAATCAAAAGGTTGGCGTACATTCTGGCAGGAGCTAAAGCATGAAATCGGATAATAAAAATAAAATCGGGGCAACTCACAGATCTTCCCTTTCCCGGATCGATAAAATACACCCGGTTAAAATGCTGCTGTACCTTTGCCTGGTAGGTATTGGTACCATTTTCCTGATCCTGCTGCTTGCGTATGCCCGCACCGAAGTTGCCATGTTGCAGGAAGTGCAGGTGAGGTTTCCGAAATTTTTTAGCGTGAGCACCGTCCTGATCCTGGTCAGTAGTTACACTTTATTGCGCACTCACCGCTTTTACCGCAAAGATAACCTTACCAAAATGGCGCGTTACCTGGGTATTTCGCTGGCCCTGGGTTTTGCGTTTTTGCTGTCGCAGGTTGGCGGCTGGTACGAACTGGCTAAAAACGGTATCGTTTTCAAAGGAAAACCCTACGGCTCTTACCTTTATCTCATTACGGCGTTGCACGCTTTGCACGTTGTTGCTGGCATCATGTTCCTGATCTACATGTACTTCAAAAGTTTTTTTTCTTCGGTAGATCCTATCCGTACGTTGGTTTACATCCGCGATCCGTTCCGGAAACTGCAGCTTGGTTTACTTACTACTTACTGGCATTTTATGGGGGCGCTGTGGCTTACTTTATACTTCGTTTTCCTCTTCCTTTTTTAGCCACAATTGTTACAATAAAACTGTTTTAAGCAAAAGGAAACCTGCCTGAAATTCAGTATGTTTGTAAATACGGATCTAAATCCGGCAACATTACGCAGCAATCTTTTTTCTATGCTTAAAAAATTTACTACCGGCTTGTTTTTACTGGCTGTTGTATGGGCTGAACAAGCCGTAGCGCAGGGTAGCCAAGCGTGTGCCCATGTGCGCACCAAACCAAATCTGCGCACTGCGCTTGCTACCGCCAACCAGCAGAAGCTTATGAATAAATACGACATCAATTTCTATAAACTGGACGTAGCACTGGAAAGAACTTCCACTTACATTGCCGGAAATGCAATAATTCAGGCCCGTACCAAAACTGCTCCGCTCGATACTTTTGCCTTCGAACTGCACCAGAACCTGACTATTGACTCCATAATTATTAATGGCGCAAAACGCACGTTCACCCGCCAGGCTGGCATGACCTATGTGCGCTTTTTACCCGCACTTCCGGCTAATTCGCCTCTAAACGCTACAGTTTTTTATAAAGGAACGCCGCCAACAGCCGGTTCGGCAGCAATAGGGGAGGGAATGAGCAGCGCCACTTCGCCAAGCTGGGGTAACCGTGTAACCTGGAGCCTGAGCCAGCCTTTTTCTGCCTACGAATGGTTCCCGTGCAAGCAAGTGCTAACCGATAAAGCCGATTCTGTGGAAGTTTGGGTTACAACAAGTGCTTCCAATAAAGTTGGTTCGAACGGTATTTTAAAGCAAACTACTACCTTGCCGAGCGGTAAGAAAAGATACGAATGGAAATCGCGTTACCCGATCGATTATTATCTGATCTCGGTGGCAGTTGCTGAATATAACGAGTATACCATTTATGCAAATCCGGTTGGGGCGCCAAATCCAATCCCGATCGTAAATTACATTTATAATAATCCCGGCACACTTCCGCAATTCCAGGCTGAAATAAATAATACGGCCCCCATGCTAGTAAAATTTTCGGAGCTGTACGGATTGTATCCGTTTCACAAAGAAAAATACGGGCATAGCATGGCGCCGCTTTCCGGCGGTATGGAACACCAGACCATGACCACGCAGGGCTTTTTTGAATTTACGTTAACGGCCCACGAACTGGCACACCAGTGGTTCGGCGATAACGTTACCTGCGGCTCGTGGCGCGATATCTGGCTGAACGAGGGCTTTGCCAGTTATTCGGAATATATAGCGCTTGAACATTTGCGGCCAACGCAGAAACGCACCTGGATGGATGATACGCATGCCAGCGTACTTTCCAGTCCAAACGGCAGCGTTCATGTTCCGGCAGCAGATTCTATGAACGTGAACCGGATATTCAGCAGTCGCCTGACCTATAATAAAGGTGCGGCGGTTCTGCATATGCTGCGTTTTGAAATGAATAACGATTCTTTGTTTTTCGCTGCGCTGAGAACCTACCAGCAGCTATTTAAAGATGGCACTGCAAAAACAGAAGATTTCAAACAGGTAATGGAAAATGCTTCGGGCAAAAACTTAACGCCTTTCTTTAACCAGTGGGTTTACGGCGAAGGTTACCCGACTTTTGACCTTGTATGGAATCAGACCGGAAAATACTTGCTGATCAATAGCATTCAGAATTCTTCGGTAGGCGGTATTACCCCACTTTTTGAAACCGATGTAGAATTTAAACTGGTCCGCAGCATTGGCGATACCATTGTAAAAGTGCGTCAGGATGAGTTAAACGAGTTTTTTTCTTTGAAAGTAGGTGGCACGGTAAGCAGCATTGAAATTGATCCGAACCAGTGGATCCTGAATATGGACGGCGTAATTACCCAGGATGCAAATCTGGTAAACGGTACGCCTTCGGAATTAGCTTCGCCAAAAATTACACTTTATCCAAACCCGTCTTCCGCTTTCTTAACTATTACTGATCTTGGTTTCCGGCCACAATTTATTCAGGTTTACGATGCGGCCGGTCGTTGTGTAAAAAATGTGAAAGCCAGCGGTTTCGATTCTAAGATAAAAGTAAGCGACCTGGCCGACGGTTTTTATTTGCTGAAAGTAGGAAATGCAGACAACGTAATTACCAAACCGTTTCAGAAGCAATAATTAAATTGAAAACGGTAGGGTTTTCGGCCCAAAAAGAAAACCGGCACTGTAAAATACAGGCCGGTTTTCTTTTTAAGAAACAATTTCGGAGATATTTCGTTTTTAGCAGACTTTATCTATATTTAACCAATTACTTCAAGCTAATTCACCATCCTTTCAGTGTTTTATTATTAATTAAAATTCTGAAAAACAACCACTTAGTTTTTTATGGCTAAAAATAAGACCGAACTAAAACGACAACTACTACAAGAGTGCCTCCGGATCCAGAACGAACAGATAAGCGCCGCTAAAACTGCTATGGATGAGGCTCAGGAAAGTGCCAACGAACATCACGGTGCCATGGAAGATAAGTTTGAATCGTTCCGGGAAGCTTGCCAGATCCAACGCGATATGTTTGCCCGTCAGCTTGATGAAGCCATGGGCGTTTATCATGTACTGAAACGCATTAACTCGATGAAGGAAAATTCTGAAATTATGCTGGGCACCGTGGTAGAAACCGATACGCAGGATTTTTTTGTTTCCGCAAGTTTAGGTGCCATAAAAGTGGCCGATAAAACGTACTTCGCTATTTCGGCTATGTCGCCGCTTTTTAAAGCTATGGCCGGCAAGAACAAAGGCGAATCTTTCGCGATGCGCGACAAACAATACACGATCAAGAATATTTATTAAGCCGGCATTCCGGTTAGCATAAAAAAACTCCTGCAGGTTATGCAGGAGTTTTTTGCTTAAAAAGGATACCGTTTTTTAATTCACCCGAGTCCAGTTCTGCGACCGGCCAATGAGCGAAATACCAATGTAACCTTTTACTTCTATTTCATTCTTATTCTTCATTTGCATGTACGAAGAATACGTTTTACCGCTTTTCGGGTCGTAGATCGTGCCATCATCCCATTTATTATTTTCGTCGTATTCAAAACCCTGCAGGAAAATCATGCCTACCAGAGGCCGGCTCTGCAATTTTTTATCGGGATTGTTGATGTCGGTTTTGGGTTTGCCATTGCGGTTTGGTTCAGCGAGCCAGGTAATTTTACCGCAAAGTTTGTCGCCGCATTTATAAATTTCAAAGCGGGCTTCTTTTTCCTGATTCGTCCAGACACCTACCGGCGAGAGGCTCTGCGCCAGCGCCACGCTTTTCAGCGCCAGAAAGCATATAAAAGCTAAAAAACACTTTTTCATAAAAAACTTTAAAGAGGTTGATGAATACGAAATATACAAATTAATCTGCTTACATACAATAATCAACCGTAAGAAGATGCATGCGTAATTAATTGCATACTTTTTTGTTATGAAAACCTACCGTTTTTTACTACGCTTCAACAGTATTTTTTACTTCATAACCGGTCTTTGGCCATTAATTGATATTGTAAGCTTTATGGCAGTAACCGGTCCTAAAACTGACATCTGGCTTGTAAAAACAGTTGGCATGCTTATTACGGCGTGCAGTATCGGGATGTTGGCCGCATCGTTCCGGAAGAAACCCCAACCCGATGTAATTCTGATAGTTATTGGTTTTGCTGCATTTCTCAGTTTCGTAGATATTTATTATGTGCTGAAAGACGTGATTTGGCCCGTTTACCTGGCCGATGCTGCCGTTGAAATACTGCTGATCTTGTTGTGGGTGTGGTGGTATATCTGCAAAAGGCCGGCGGAAGATGAGGGTAAAAAAGAAACCTGAAAAAAAATAAAAAACAGTAAAATACTTTGGAACTAAGTTGCCGCGTTTTAACTTTATCAAATGCAGCGAGTGCTGCGGCCCGGTTTAAATTACAGTTGTTTTGAAATAATGGCTGCGCTTTACTCCCGGTTATGTCGGACTTAAAGAAAGGAGGTAAAAATGTCTAATCCCCAACGAATCTTATCAGGCCTGAGTAATGGTGTTCACTTTAAAGGTGAACTGGTGTAACCACCACTATAAGTTTGCGGTTACACTGCAACGTTGCTCTTTAAGATCGCATTGCGATGCTTCGGGTTGGAATAATTACCCGCGTCGCCTGGTAAGATTTTAAAGGATTCTATACCTGACTGTTAGATTTCTTCGGAATGAAAACAGTCAGGTATTTTTTTTATAGTTGCCTGAAGGTCTTTAGTAATAAATAATGCTAATATTATAAGAAACCCTTGAACTATTAAAGTATTGAGGTTTAGTAGTTTTGTTTGTAATAGCATAATATATATTTTTAGCGAGGTTCATATAAGTTTCGGACTGTTAAAGGATTACTCACTTTACTAAAAGGTTATCTATGAAGTCAAAACTACTTATTAGTACGCTCTTATTTTCATCTATACTGGCGGCAGATCTGCAGGCTCAGGAATTTACCAAGCGAAACCGTTATACCACTTTAGGCGTCAATGCGATGGCTGCAGGTTATTATGGCGACGTTACTCCGGGACCGTCCATTTTGAGTACAGATCCTAAACTGATTCGCTATAACGTGGGAATATATGCCCAGCGCAAATTTTACCCGAACTGGAGCGCCCGTGTGAGTTTATCGTATGGCCGGTTGCGTGGGGACGATGCTGAAAGCGCTAAGAAATTTGAAACCGAAGATGCTGGCCGCTGGGAACGCAACCTGAGTTTCCGCAACGATATTAAGGAACTTTCAGCGGTAGCCATTTACGATCTTAAAGCCAATTACAATACCTTTTTTAAACGCCCGGAATTCACGCCGTATATTTTTGCCGGCGTAGCTGTTTTTCATCACAATCCCAAAGCTTATTACGAAGGCAATTTGCTCGAAACGGGTTGGTATGCATTACAACCGCTGCAAACCGAAGGTGTAAAATACAGTAAAGTCCAATTCAGTATTCCGTTTGGTTTTGGTGCCCGTTTCCGGCTGAACCAGAATTTCGACCTGGGTTTTGAAGTGGGCTGGCGCCGAACCTTTACCGATTACCTGGATGATGTAAGTACCAAATATGCCGATAAAGGCGACCTTAATACTGCTCACGGAAAAGAAGCCTGGGTGTTATCAGACCGGTCTATTGAATTGCCTGACTTTATTGATAAACAAACTACGATCACTGGCAGCGATGGACAGGTGTATCCGGCAACGTATATCAGTAATGCCGGCCAGCAGCGTGGAGACCATACCCGCAACGATTGGTACATTCTTACCGGTTTCACGCTGAATTATATATTAGATCAGTCGTATAAAACACCTAAGTTTCGCTAAGATTTTGCGGTGCATAAATAAACAAAAAAGCAACCCGAAGATATTCAGGTTGCTTTTTTGTTTTGGATCCAGGTATTTTTAGAAAACCCGACGTACTTCCAGGAAGCGACGTTGGTAATTGGTTCCGGGTACTTTGCTTACTTTCACGCCACCGTTCGAAGAAGCGTGCACAAATTCCAGTGGTTCGCCGATCTTACTGATCACGATGCCTACGTGGCCGGGTTTCCGGACGGAAGGGTTGGTGCCGGTAAAGATCAGAATATCGCCGCGGCGGGCTTTGGCAGTGGCTACCGGTTTGCCGGCATCAGCCAATAATTGAGAAGAACGGGGTACTTTAATATTGAATTCGCTGAAGGTGTGATAAACGAAACCTGAACAATCGAAACCTTTATTAGAAGTGCCCCCATAAACGTACGGAATACCAATTCTTTGCAAGCCGGCCTGAATCAGCGCATTTGCTAACTCTCTCCGTTCTGTTGCCGCTGAATCGCGTACTGCTTTATTGGTTTCCGCTTTTAAACGGGCTACTTCTATAGTTTTTCTTACTTTCAGCGAAGGAGCTTTTGTTTCGTAAATAGCCAGCAGTTTGCTCCCGCTTAATATTCCGATCAGTGTAATTCCTGCAAAAGTCCATCGTTTCCAGTTTTTATTCATAATTGTATGCGTTTGGTTACGGTTCAGTTTTATCTTAACGCACAGATTATGGTTTTTAGTTCGTGAAAATCGGTAAAATGCCATAAATCCCCAGAATCCTTTAAATCAATAACAAATACGTTTACCCCTTAAATTGTATTTTTTACTAAGAGAAAAGCAACTAATTTGTTAATAGCTTGGTACTTATAAGACAAAGTATTATATTTAACTAACCTCTAAATATCCAAACTTATGTTAATTTACCAATCCGATATTATTCGGGTGCAATACCAGGAAGCGAAGAAGCAGATCGAGCTTACCTGCACCGGAAATATCAAATCAAAAGAACTCAAGATCTGCTATCGTAAAGCCCTGCAGTTTGCGGAAAAGAACAAAGTGAAGCATTGGTTATTCGATTTTTCGGGCCATTACCAACTCACCGAGGAAGATCAGCAATGGCTCGATACCTGCTTTTTCCCAAGCCTGATGATCGCTTTAGGTCCTGACAATTATATAGGCATGGTGGTGCCAAAACCAACTTATAAAAAGATGATGGAAGAAGCCGGGCAGATCGGTTTGCAGACCTATAATTCTTTTATAAAAATGAACACCTTCACCTCCAGCCCGAAAGCTACCCGTTGGCTCGGAAACCAGACCAGTACCGATAATTATTTTTCGTTATAAAAGCAGTAAGAGTTTGATAGTAAGCCTACTTAGCTGAAATTCTACATGAAAAACGCTATGGTTCCGGCCCCTAAAAGTCGGTAGTAAGCAAACCTTTGCATTTTGATTTCCGGCCGAATAACTGTATTATGCATGTTTTTAACGCATACAGTTCATTTCATGGCCAACCGTACCTTTCTTCCTTCCAGGTTACTTTTACTCCTCGTATTCACGTGTTTTGCTTTTGCTTTGCAGGCTGCCCCAAAACTGGCCTACAAGCTTGCTATGCCCGAACCTCAAACCCATTACTTTGAAGTGGAAATGCATTTGCAGGATTTTAAAGATAAATACCTGGATATTAAAATGCCCGTATGGGCACCGGGTTCTTACCTTGTCCGCGAATTTCCAAAACATGTTGAAGGTTTTTCGGCAACTTCCGGTTCTAAAAAACTGAAAGCCGAAAAGATTAATAAAAACACCTGGCGGGTCTATACAGATAAAAGCCGCGATGTGGAGGTGAACTACAAAGTTTATGCTTTTGAGCTTACAGTTCGCACCAGTTTTGTAGATGAAATGCACGCTTACCTGAACGGGACCAGTGTTTTTATGTATCCGGATAAATATAAGAATCTGCCTTCCGAAATCACGGTGGAACCTTACGGCAACTGGAATCAGATCTCAACCAGCTTACCAATTATTGGCGGCAACAAATGGAAACTGAAAGCCGACAACTACGATATTCTGGCCGATTCACCGATGGAAATAGGTACGCACAAGATCCTGAATTTTGAAGCATCCGGCGTGCAGCATGAAGTAGCCATGTTTGGCGATAGCAATTACGACGATGTGAAAGTTGTGGCCGATATGAAAAAGATCGTGGAAGAATGTACGAAAGTATTTGGCGAGCATCCGGTTAAAGGCAAGTACGTTTTCATTATTCACAACATTCTGAACGGCGGCGGCGGTCTGGAACATTTAAATTCTACTACGCTGCAGGTGGCCCGCTGGAGTTATCAGCCGGAAAATTCCTACAACGGTTTTCTGAGCCTGGTAGCGCACGAATATTTTCATCTCTGGAACGTGAAACGCCTGCGCCCAAAACCACTGGGACCATTTAACTACGATGCCGAAAACTATACGAATCTGCTTTGGGTTTCCGAAGGATTAACGAGTTATTATGACGATCATCTGGTACGCCGTGCTGGTTTTTACAGCCCGGAACGTTACCTCGATATTATTACCAGCGCCATTAATAACGTAGAAAATACGCCCGGCGTGAAAGTACAATCGCTGGCCGAATCAAGTTTTGATGCCTGGATCAAGTCTTACCGCCCGAATGAAAACTCCCGGAACGCCGAAATTTCGTATTATTCTAAAGGCGCTTTAATTGGTTTGCTGCTCGACCTGGAAATAATGAACCAGACCAAAGGCGAAGAAACGCTGGACAATGTGATGCAGAACATGTATCAGAAATATTACAAAAAGCTCGACCGTGGTTTTACCGACGAAGAGATGCAGAAAGAACTTGAAAAAGTGGCTGGTATAAAGCTCGATAATTTCTTCCGCGATTACATTTACGGAACTGTTACGCCCGATTACGCGAAATATTTTGCTTACGCCGGCCTGAAATTCACCAATCTGAATGCGAACAGCCAGGAAGTTGCTTTAGGAGCTACTACAGCGAACCAAGGCGGAAAAATTGTGGTTACCAATG
This sequence comes from Adhaeribacter terreus, assembly GCF_042657365.1. NCBI lineage: Bacteria > Pseudomonadati > Bacteroidota > Cytophagia > Cytophagales > Hymenobacteraceae > Adhaeribacter > Adhaeribacter terreus. The sequence goes on from NZ_JBHSKT010000002.1 coordinate 553,042, forward strand.
TAGTGCGCAACGGCAGTGCCTGGAATGGCGGCCTGAATGTGAACGATGAAATTATTGCCCTGAACGGTTACCGTATTACAGAAGATCTGAATAAATCGGTTACCGGCCGTGCGGAAGGCGAAAAGATGAACCTGATCGTGAACCGCGACGGTCGCTTGCTTTCCATAGATCTGACCATGCAGAAAAATCCGAATGTTCGTTTCAAGATCGAAAAAATGCCGGAGCAAACTGCAGCCCAGCAAAAGATATTTCAGAAATGGTTGCGTATACAATAATAGTACAGAAAACGCTATCCTTTTAACCCTAAAAACCCGCAAACTATGTACCGGAAGATAGAAGATTTTTTAAGCGATTGGGAATACGAATCTGAAATGACGGCAAAAGTTTTTGAGAACCTGAAGGAAGAACACCTGAACCACTCATTTCATACCAATAACCGCACTTTAGGCCGTTTGGCATGGCATATCACGCATTCTCTGGGCGAAATGATGCACCGCGCTGGTTTGCCGGTAGATGAAATGAACCCGGAACCGGAAAGCCTGACCCTGGAAACCGTAATTGCACTTTATAAACGCGATGCCGAGGCCGTGAAAACTGCGGTAAAGTCTGCCTGGAACGACGATGAACTGGAAGATGAGATACCCATGTACAGCGATAACTGGAAAAAAGGATATGTCCTGACAATCCTGATCCGCCACCAAACGCACCACCGCGGCCAAATGACGGTGCTCATGCGCCAGGCAGGTTTAAAAGTTCCGGGCATTTACGGACCTTCCAAAGAAGAGTGGATCGAAATGGGAATGCCGGCTTTGCCTTAGTTTTTGATCAGTTAAGTTCTTAGAAACTGTTTTAAAAGCCATTAGCAACGTTTAAGCATTACTGAGATCATTGCTATATATACCATCGATTGGCTGTTCATTCTGTTCTTCTCATAATCTTTATTCAGACGCCTTGCATGCATCATCC